>NZ_JBFAYE010000013.1:99672-284247 GCF_040681145.1 Actinoplanes sp. NPDC051861 | reverse complement strand
GTCTCTGCCCGCCACGTGCGGATTGCGACATGAGAGATGACACGCATCGGCCGTTGCGGTCGGTGAGCCGATGTGTGGTCAAGATGCGCTGAAGCGGGCCGACTTGCACATCAGTTGGGCAGTCACCGCGGACCGCCCGGCAGCAGCGGCCCTCGAACGCACCGTTCTCGACGCTCTCGCGGCATCACCGCTGTGGAACCGCGCGCGATAGTGATCCTCTACGCGGTACGAGAATGTCGTCGGGTAGCAGGACTTCGATCGGCAAAGGCGGGAAGGCGGACGCTCCTCGTTACTACCCTCGAATCTATGCCGAACCCGCCGCAGCCAGGCATCGGGCATGGCGCCCCCAGTAGCAGTGGCCGCAGTTGCATCGTATTTGGCGTGCTCGGCTTGATCGGTGCGGCAGTCCTCGCCTACCTCGTATTCATGCTCCCATCGTGGCTGGCTTTGAAGGATGAAGAGGAGTGGGACCGAAACTGCTGTCAGCCGACTCCCGCCACAAGTGCGCCCTTCGCATCGCCAAACGGCACCTGAGCCTCATCCGATCCAACCGTCACGGACCTAGCAGTCGAGATGCCAACGCCAAGCCGAGTAGCGCGCGCATCGCGGCATGTGAGGGCAGCCTGTTCGGGATCTCTCCCGAGATGAGCCGAACACGCGCCTGTACACGGACTCGCCTGGAATAGTGGCACTCGCCGGGCGTCGTGAAGGCCGTCGGCGTAGATCGGAATCTGTGTCGGCAACGCAGGAGAACCCGTGGCTCGTATGTTGAACCGAGCAATAATTGATGTCATAGTCGCCTACCGTCAGATCGGCGTGTTCGACCGCGACTTATATGAAGGGCTCCCAACGCCGAACCAAAGCAAAGGCTCATGGCTGCGCGCTGGAACCGCCTCCGTTCTTCTCGCCTTGGGCGAAGACGTTGGCCCGTCGCTATTCACCCTCGAATTGTGGGATGTGGAGCCATCACCGCTTGACCATCTCGATTGGTCCGTCAGTGAAGTGGTCGACCTGGAGTTTCCATCTGGGTGGTTGTGCGTGGAAATGCTCAGTGGCGGAAGCTTGAGTGACGTCTTCAATGTCGGCGCGCCTGGTCGCTATTCTGCCCGATTCGCATGGCGTGAGAATCCTGACTGGATTGATCCGGACAGTGAGGGTCCTGAAGCGTTCCTCGTCGCACAATTCTGGCAGAAGGCGACGTAGCCGCGTATGACGCACTCACATCGGCAAAGCAGGACGGCATCCAGGTCGATCACCGCCGTCTGACGGAGCTCTGAGCGCCAGTCGGGGTCTTACCCCTGGCGGAGCGTGTGGCGGCTTCGGCTGGTTGATTCGCTTCCCATATGTTTGAGGTCGTCAGCGGCGGCGGTAATGCTCCATCGCAGCACGGTCTCGCCGTCGACGTGCTCCAGGGTGACTGGGTAGACCTGCCCGAACGCCCGACCCCCTTTGAATCGCTGGAGTTCGCTCGGTTCCCAGGCGACATAGATGATGGAACTGCTGGCTACCTCGATCACTCCGGCGCCGAGGGGATGCTGCCAGCCGGCTCGCACCCCGAGATGGTGATGGCTGTGCAGATCTACCGACGCCATGTGTGCGAAGTGCCCGTGTGCGACCGCCCACTCGTTGATCGTCGCCGCCCGCTCATATGCCACGTCGACGGGTAGATCCAGCCAGCCGTGCAGGCGGCTGTTACGGAGGGCCGGGATCGGTTGCGCGCCGAAGTGCGACCAGGCCTCCTCGTCGCCCTTGCCCCACACGCGCAGGTCAGCCAGGCGGTCGACGCTGCGGGCCACAGGCAGGAAGCCTACCCATGAGTCGAGCGCAGCAGCGTCCCCGATGACCATTCCGCAGGGGTCGACGGGCAGATCGCCCAGGACCACCGGTTCCGTTCCGGCTGGCACCGCCGACCATGGCACGTTCAAGTTGATATCGATCGTTGCGATGGTGTCGGTTGTCTCGTATATGCCCGTGCGGGTGCGCGCAGTCGCCGTCAACGTTCCGCTCCCGGCCGGCACGGCGATCGCCTCTGCGAGCCAGTCTTTCAGGTGACCGCCGCCGGTCTCCGCCATCCGCGCAGCACGAACCGACAACGAGTCTCCAAGGTCACTCCATTGATCAAGGAACCCGGCGCACGCCAACACAACGGTCCCTGACGGAGCCGTCGAATGGCCTAGGGGCACCGCCGCAGACTCGGAGCCATCACTGATATTCATCGTTCCTGATCATGACACCCACGAACCTGCGAAACATCCGCTCAGCACGATGGCGCCTCGTCCGCGGCTACGTTCCGGAGGCCATGAAGGCGGCGAGGATGTAGTTGGGGTGTCGGTCGAGGTTCTTGCGGGCGCGGTCGTAGCGGATGGTGGTGCGGGGGTCGGCGTGGCGGGCGGCGATCTGGGCGTCGCGGAGGCTGACGCCGGCGTCGAGCATGGTGGTGACGAAGGTGTGCCGCTGCATGTGCGGGTGCATCTTCGGGATCCGTAGCTCGGCGGTCTCGGCCAGGTGCTTGAGGCGGCGGGTCGCCGCGTGCCGGTCCATTCGGGCGCTGTGGGCGTTGCGCAGGATGGGGCCGTCGTCACGCTCGTTGACGGCGCGGTCGATCGCTCGGGCTACCGCGGGTGGTCGCGGCACCAGGACGGCCTTGCCGCATTTGCCGCGGACCCTGAGTACGCGGTGGCCGTGTTCCTCGCCGAGGTCGGCGATGTTGGTGCCGCAGGCTCCGAAGATCCGTAGCCCGAGTAGGCCGAGCATCGCGACCAGAGCGAAGTCGTTGCTGTTGGCCGACAGCCGGGCTGCGGTGATCATCGCCTCGAACTGCAGGTGGCTCAGGCCAAGGGTGGGTGACTCGGGCGGGACCGGTGGCCGACGGACGTAGTCGGCGGGCGAGTGCGCCAGGATCTGGTCGATGACGCAGACCCGGTAAAAGCCAATCACCACCGACAGCCGCCGCGACACCGTCGACGGCTGGTAACAGCGGACATCCTGCAACCGGCGCACGTAGCGCTCGACATCCACCCGCGTCGCAGCGAAGGAGTCCAAGGGCTGGTCGGCCGACCAGCGCAGAAAGACCTTCAGGTCGGAGTCGGTGTGCATACGGGACTGGCCACGGTAGCGGCCGAGGTACGCGGCCACCGCAGCTGGCAGAAGCCGTGGGTCAGAGATGGTGGGGTTGGGCTCGAGTGCTGTCGAGATCGTCATACCCCACGCTACGACCGGCCCGGCCCGCCAAGCCCTGATCAGGTGGCCGGGTAGTCCACCTCCGGCTCCACAAGACCGGCGCCTACGATCCGGCTGTCGAGCGGTGGTGCACCTTCGTGAGGTTCTCCCCAAGCGATCACCGCTGCTCGGCCCACTCGTCCTCTCGCACGACCATCACGCTCGCGGCGGCTATGAGAGTGCACACGCTCGTCGCGGTCAGGGATCATTCGTCCGTGGATTTGGAACAACTCGCAGGCTGTTTCGTAGTAGAGATCGGCATTCGTCAGGCATGGCCGTTCCTCGGCATTTGCGACAGTCGACCTGCGCAGGCTCGGGAGACTCGCCTCTACATCGATGCCGAGTGGGCGATCGAGTTGATCACACGGACGACCGGTGGCGCCGACGACGACAGAGCCTGGCTGACCGCAGCCGTCGTCTTGAACGGGCGGACCGTCGAAAGTGCGCGAGTCGAGCACGACGGTTGCCTGCGGCTGGCAACAGACTCCGGACACAATCTCGTCATCTCAGGCCAACCGCAGCCCTACACCGTAGGTGAGCCTTGGCGGATATCCGGCTGGCGTCCGGCCTGAGGGAACCCTCGGTCTTCGGCGTGGCGCACGCCTCGCAGTTCGTGAGGGCAGGGATTCCACCGATCAGCAACCGACTTGCGGCAGATCCGGATGTTGGATCGAGGCGCTGGCAAAGACCAGCCATCATTGCGCGATGACCGACCGCAAGCCGACGATCGTCCTCGTCGACGATCTTCGTTCCTTCGTCGACGGCCAGCTGGCTGAAGTGGCTCGCACCAGCTCGGCTGGCATCAAGCTACTCGACCGCCACCGCAGCCACCGGCTCGATGAACTCTGGCTCGACCATGACCTGGGCGACACTGACACCATTTGGCCGGTCGTAGAAGTCCTCGAACGGGCTGCCTTCGAGGGCCGGCCTTTCGATGTCGGTGTCGTCGTCATCCACTCAGCCAATCCCGCGGGTGCTGCGAAGATGGCGCAGGCCCTCCGGCGCTGGAACTATCCGGTTCGCGTTGCTTCGGGCGATCCGAGGGTGGGTTACCTCGACGGATTTGGATCCGCTGAATGTTGACGTAACCCACCGACCACGAGGCCCCTCCGCGGCAGAAGAGCCTGCCTGATCCTGGGTCAGTTCAGCAATTGAATAAGTCCTCGCCCCGCCTTATTCGCTGGCGTGGAATCTGCCGATACTCTTTGTGGCATGGCAGCGAGTCCAGATCGACGTAGATTGAACCAAATAGTGGGTTTCGCTATCTTTTCAATACCTATTGTTCTCCTGATCGTCGCCGTACAGCGTGATTTTCCGAACTGGGTCGACTCCCTCATTGTCATTTTCTGCATCGCCGTGCTGGGGGTTCTTGCAGGTGCCCTACGCCAAGATTGGAAACAATCGAGTGAATCGTTGCGTAACGAACTCGACAACCTCCAGCAACGACAACCCGGCGCTAGTGGCACGATCTACCGGACCCAGACGACAACGGAGATCCCATACACGACTCTGGGTAGCCTCGCTGCCAAACTCGACCAGATGGACAAGAAAGGCCGCCGGGACCAGATCATTTTTGTGCTTATCGGCGCCTTGCTCGGTCTTCTGACAAACTTAATTACATAATGCTTTGCGGTCCACTCTTCGCGATGTCCACCGTTAGCCTTGAGGAACCATGTCATAAGATATAGATGCGATAGAAACACTCACTTTACTCGGCAAAGTGGTGCACTCACCGTCGATTCGGCCGTCGCGTACCGTCGATGGCGCTATAGACCAGACGAAACGGGGTCCGGGCACGCTGGGGGAATGGCCTTCAGGCAGTGCCGTAGGGATCGCGAGCTGCGAGAATGTCGGCAATCGGGACGCCACGACGGACCGCCAGCCGACGACACCGGCGCAACTGCGCGCTCGTGCGCGGCCGGAATTTTCGGCTCGCGTCTGCAGCCGCAGGTCTCGAACCCCTCGTAGCGCAGGCCTGCGGCAAGCACCGCTGCCACGGCCGTCCAGCCGGAGCGGTCCCGGCGCCTAGGAGCAGCGAAGTCATGACCGGCGAACACCATTTGCGGCAGCCATAGAGACGTGGGTCGGAAGTGGTCGGGTTGGGCTGGAGTGCTGTTGAGGTAGTCATGCTGCTCGCTTCGACCGGCCGGCGCTGGCCCTGACAGGCTGGACCGACCTTGTTACGAGGCGCCGGCCCTGTTCAGGTGCCGGGCAGCGGTGCACCTTCGTGCGGGTCTCTCCCGGCGATGACCGTTGCTCGGCGCCGCATCGTCTTCCGACGGCCACCGGTTCCTCCGCCCCATCACGCTCGCGGCGGCAGAGCGGCGGCAGAACAGTGCACGTGAGACCCGGTTCAAAGTTGATCTCTAGTCAAGACCTACTTTGAACAGGGGTTTCACGCGACTCGGCAACGGAGCTCAAATATCGAGGTCAGCGGAGTCAGACCGCTGTGTCGCCACATATTGCACTGCCGGTTGCAGGAAATGCTTACTGTTCAGGCGTCAGCGCCGGGCTGTTGTGATAGGCAGCGATCAGCCACTGGCCGTTCCGCTTCTCGAAAACCCAGGTCGCGTTTACCTTGCGCGTATCCGGAATTTCGGTCTCGCCGGCGAACAAGATGCCTGATTCACTGACTACGATCGCGGCGTCTCTGCCGACGAAGCGCAGGCTGAGCTGCTTGTTGTGGGTCGAGCTGCCCTTGAGCGGCCCCGTGAAGGCCAAGGCCATGCTCTCGCGGATCACGTCGCGGCTGTCGCGCAGCGAGCCGGTCATGATGGCGGTCGCATCCGCGGTGTAGTCGGCGACCATGCCGTCGGCGTCGCCTGCCTCCCACGCCTTGTAGGAGTTGTCCAGCACGGCTTGGATGGCGGCCTCGTCTTCCGCATGACGATCTGACATCAGATTCTCCCTCAGGCTCGGCCCGCCAGGTACTCCGGCGAACTCGCGAATACATACCAACGGTCGGGTCGGAACTCATCGCGTCCGGGTGAAGGAGTTTTGGGCGTGCTGCAGAGAGCGAGGGTGCTGACCGGTAGCCCGCCGGACAGTTGTGGGCCGCAACCGCCGGTGAGGAGGACGGGCGGAGCGCCCGGTCAGCCTTCGAGTTCGGCGGGGAGCTTGAAGGAGGCGAACACCTCGGCGTCCCGGAAGACCGAGTTGCGGCTGATGCCGTTCCTGGTAACCGTGAAAACCTGCAGTGTGTGCAGCTCGAACGCGCCGTTCGGGCCGCGGTTGTAGGCCGCGAACGCCGGCTGCGAATTGGCGCCGACCGGCAGGAAGCGCCACTGGTCGCCGTTCTTGGCGAAGACCCAGTCCATGAACACCCCGTAGTTTGCGCGCCCGACGAACCAGTTGACCATCGGGGGCATCTCCATGCGCACGTCGTCGGTGAGCAGCCGTTTAAGCCCTTCGACGTCAGCCTTCTCGAAGGCCTTCATGTACTTGTCCACCCAGGCGCGCTGCTCGGCTGCGGACGGTTCGGCGACCTGCTCCTCCATGATCCCCGTCTCCTTCAGCGTGGCCCTGGCCCGTTGCAGGGAACTGTTGACCGAGGCGGTCGTGGTGCTCAGGATGTCTGCCGCCTCGGCCGCGGAGAAGTCGAGCACCTCACGCAGGATCAGCACCGCGCGCTGCCGCGCGGAGAGATGCTGCATGGCGGCGACGAAGGCGAGCCGGAGACTCCCGCGGTCGATCGTGGCAGTCTCCGGCTCGCCCAGGCTCAACAGAGAGTCTGGAAGGGGTTGAAGCCAGGTGATCTCCCCGCCGTGAACCAACGGTCCACGCGGGTCGCTCTCGGCGACCAGACCGGAGGGCAGCGGACGGCGGCTGCGGCTCTCAAGCGCGGTGAGACAGGCGTTGGTCGCGATGCGATACAGCCAGGTCCGCAGGGAACCGCGTCTCTCGTCATACCGGTCCTTCGCGCGCCACGCTCTCAAATAGGTTTCCTGGACCAGGTCCTCCGCGTCGTGGACCGAGCCGAGCATCCGATAGCAGTGGGCCAGCAATTCCGAGCGGTACGGATCGATCCTGCGATCGAACTCTTCCACCGTCGCCGTCACCACGTTCATACCCTTCTTGAAGCGCCCGGGCGACCATATCGCAACCAATCGACGTCGAAGCTGATCGGTTCATGGCCGGCGGTTGCGTGGGGCTCGGCCGGCCGGGCCATACTCGGGGCCGTGAACGTTCCGTTCGACCAGGAAGCGGCGGAGGCTGCCGAAGACTGGTCCACCGCGATTGCCTTTGGCCGGCGCGTACGCCGAGTGTTTCAGCAAGGACTCCCACCGGGACTGACGTTCATGCCCGGCGAAAACTTCAGCGGCTTGGACCAGAGCCAGGTAGTCCGGGATAGCCGCAGATGCGCGAGCACACAACTCGGCGCGATGGTTCACCAGGATTCAGGGCAGAAGTCCGGCCGCTAGACTCCCGCGCATGCATTGCCGACGTTCCTCCGCAAAACGCACAGCGATCGGGGCGCTACTGCTGTTCGCAGCCGTAGCCGGCTGCGACGCCAAGGCGGAGTCGGCCCCTGACACCGCCGCTACCGCGATCGCCTCCCGCGCTGCCTCCCCCGCAGGTCCCCGTGACGCCGAACCTTCCGCGTCACGGAAGGCGAAGGCGTCACCGAAACCCAAAGCGCCACCGAAGACGGAGGCGCCGAAAGGGACCGGCACCAAGCACCCCGAGTGCGCCGACGGCGACTGCAAAGTCTCGTTCTCCGGTTCGGTCGAATTTCCACTCGCCGAGTGGACGGTGTCGGCCGACGTGGAGAACGGCGGCGTCAAGGTGCGACTGACCGACGCCAACGGCAGGGGCGGCGGTGGCGGATTCATGGCAGGGCCCGGGTGCTCCGTCGCAATACACGCCGACGGCGGCGGGCGAGTCGGATGCGACCAACCCGGAGGCGAGCCGGAACCGGGAGGGTACGTCGTACACCTGCTGAAACTGGACGGGGACTCCGCGGTCATCCGAGCGATCCTGGGCTGAATGTGCTGACGTTCGAGCTGCCGAGGATCCCGGCGTCGGCCGGAGCTCTGGTGCGGGGCCGCAAGGGCCGATTGCTCATCCTGAAGCCGACGTACAAGGGCGGCTGGACGATCCCGGGTGGGATCGTCGAGATCGGCGAGTCACCCTGGGACGCGTGCCGGCGCGAGACCAGGGAGGAGTGCGGCCTCGACGTCACCACGGGGCGGCTCAAGTGCGTGGACTTCCTCCGCCCACGGCCTGACCGTCCGGGTGGCATGCGCTTCCTTTTCGACTGCGGCGTCTTCGACGACGCCGTCCTGGACACGGTGGTCGTCCAGCCGATCGAGATCGCCGAGAGCCGGATCCTGCCGATCGACGAGGCGCTGCCTTTGCTCAGCGGGCCAGTCCGGCGTCGGGTGCGCGCGGCCTGGAAGGCAAAACGGGTGCGCTATCTGGAGGACGGTCGCCCGGTACAGGGGATCCGTTCTTAGCGGTCGGACACCGGCGACCGGGCACTCAAGCAGACGTTGCGGCAGTCACGGATGCGGCGAAGTCCCGAGGGCGTTCCAGCGGTAGGAAGTGTCCGCTGTCGATGTGCTGCAGCCGGACGTGGGCAAAGAACTGGTCGAGCCGGTCGGACCAGGCGGCCGGGAACAACGGGTCGTGGTCGGGCCACAGCACCGTGGTCGGCGCTGCGATCCGTTCTGCCGGCCGCGGTGCTCGCTCGGCCACTACCCGGGCGAGCCCGCCGGCACCGACGCGGTACCAGCCGATGGACGCGGCGAACGCGCCCGGCTCGGCGTACACCGAGACGAGGTGGTCGAGGTGGTCATCGGTGAGGGTGAACCCCGGGCCGGACCAGTGCGCCCAGAAATGGCGCAGGTAGTGGCGTACGGCGTCCGGCCGGCCGTCGATGAGTTCGTCGGCGACCGGGAGCTGGTGGAAGGGCAGGTACCAGAACTCCCGCTGCGCCGCCGGTGTCAGGATCCGCTCGCCGATGCCCGGCAGCGGTGGCGTGAGCACCAGTGCGCGGACCAGGTCCGGGCGTTGCCGGGCAACGGCCTGTGCGACTCTGCTGCCGATGTCGTGGCCGGCGAGGACCGGCCGGTCGAGGCCGAGTTCTTCGATCAGCGCGATGACGCTGCGTGCCTGCGCCTCGGCGCTGTACCCGCCGGCCGGGTCCACCGGGTGCTTGTCGGACGCGCCGAAGCCCCGTAGGTCGGGTACCACGACGTCCACCGCCGGCAGGAGCGGGACAACATCGCGGTACTCGGTCCGGTCGCTCGGCCACCCGTGCAACAACACCGCGGCGGGACCAACTCCGGTCCGATCGTAGGCGAGCCGGAACCCGTCCACGGCGGCTGTCCGATACACATCCGCCACGATACCCAGGCCAAAACCGGTCACCCAAAACCATGGCAGGTCAGGGCAGCATGACGACCTGGGCCGCGTACGAGAGGCCTGCGCCGAAGCCGACAAGCAACGCGGGACCCGTCGTGCCGGGCAGGGCTGCCATTGCCTGGGGGATGGAGGCCGCCCCGGTGTTGCCGTTGGTGATGACGTCGGTGGCCACCCGGACGTGCGGGCCGAGCTCCAGGGCTTTGGCGGCGACCGAGGTGATGCGCAGGTTGGCCTGGTGGGGGATGAAGGCCGCGAGGTCGCCCGCGGAGATGCCCGCCGCGTCCAGCGCGCGCCTGGCCAGGTCGGGAATGAGCGAGGTTGCCCACCGGAAGACCTCAGGGCCGGCCATACGAAGAATGCCCGCCTCGTCGTACCGCAGCACCTCGCTCTTCGAACCGTCGGCGCCCCACACCACCGGGCCGATGCCGCACGTCTCCGACGGGCCGACGACTACCGCGCCCGCGCCGTCACCGAAGAGGAATGCCGTGCCCCGGTCGCGCTCGTCGATGATGTCGGTCATGCGCTCGACACCGACCAGGACCACGTGATCCGCCGAGCCGCTGCGGACGAGCGCGTCGGCGGTCGCGAGTGCGTACGGAAATCCGGCGCATGCCGCTCCCAGATCCATCGCGGCGGCGGTGGTGGCGCCCAGCGCGTCGGCCACCAGGGGCGCCGCGGTGGTCGCGCGGCCGCGATGGGACATCGTCGCCACCAGGACGGCCGAGACCTCGTGCGGATCCACGCCGGCACCGGCCAGCGCCTTGGAGGCGGCCGCCGCGGCCATCGTGACCAGGTCCTCGTCGGGTGCGGCGCGCCGGCGCGACTCGATGCCGCAGCGGCGGCGGATCCAATCGTCGCTCGAGTCGATCAAGGCGGCGATCGACTCGTTGCCCACCTCGGTCCGTGGGCGGTACGTGGCGACGCTCAGGATGCGCGACCCGGGATGACCGGCGCGGCGCTGCAAAGGGATGGACATAGTGCGCCATCCAAGCATGTCCGGCTGGGCGCACTCAGAATGTTTGGTTCCTCGCCGGTAACCAAGCGCTCCAGCGGGCCGCGTGCCCGCCGTCCCGGCTTCGCGGGATCAGGGCCGCTCGCGTTTCGGCAGCGCCGCCACCACCGCCTCGTAGGACGCGTCCACCGCCTCGAGGATCTCGTCGTCCGGGATGGCGCCGCCGACGGTCAGGCTGTTCCAGCCGTAGCGGCCGATGTAGGCGCTGGCCCGCGCATCCTCCGGATATCTCCGCAGCCACTCGTCGGCCTCGTCGCGGTTGCGGCCGCACTTGACGCCGACCGCCTCCCCGGTACCGACGAAGGCGAAGATCTTGCTGCCCACCTTGGCGACGACGTCACCCTCCCACGGCTCGTCCTGCCAGGCACCCGGCTTGGCGAGACAGTGACCCAGCAGTTCGGCTCCGTTCATGACACTCCTTATACCGCTTGCGCCGCCTGAAGGTCATGCCGGGAGCGGCTCCCCGATAGGGTCAGGCGTGGAGTTCGCCTACGAGGAGCGGCGCCCGGCCGCACTCGCTCGTTTCGTCGAGTCGATCTGGTCGGCGCGCGGCCGGATCGACTACCGGCGGGAGCGGATCGCGCCCACCGGCTCCACAGTCGCCGTCGTCGTTCTCGGGGATCCGATCCGGCTGGTGGCGGGGGACGGGCCGCCGTTCGTGGCGGGGGAGGGTTTCCTGCTCGGGCCGCACGACCGGCCGGTGGTCAACGAGCCGCTCGGGGAGACCTGGTGCTTCGGGATGGTCACCACCGCGGTCGGATGCCGGGCGCTGTTCGGAGTGCGGCCGGCATCCGTACGCGGAAGGGTCGTCGACCTCGCCGGCGTCTGGCCGGCCGCGGCGGCTCTGCGGCGCGGGCTGCTCGAGGGCGGCACGCTGGACCTCGTCGCGGAGGCGCTGTCGCCGGGCGCGCCCAGCCACGCCCTGGTGCGCTGCGAGGCGGCCGTGCACATGCTCGAAGCGGATCCGCTGCGGCCGATCGCCGGGGTCGCTGCCGCGCTGGGCGTCTCGCACGGGCACCTCGACCGGGAGTTCACCGAGACCGTGGGACTCAGCCCCCGGATCGTGGCCCGGATTCTCCGGCTGCGGGCGTTGCTCGCGGAGATCGACGTCTACGCACCGGTGGACTGGCCCGGTCTCGCCGCCGCTCACGGCTGGTTCGACCAGAGTCATTTCATCCGGGACTTCCGGCGGCACACGGGTGTGACACCGTCCGCCTACGTGGCGGCGCAGCGGGCCGCCTACACCCCTGAGCAGGCCGCACCGGGGTTCGTGCCGGTGACGGAGACAAGCGTCGATGTGAAATCCGTCCAAGACGCGGATCGGCCCGGCCCGGGACGCTGTTCGGCGTGACCACTGCTTTCACCGCTTCCGCCGTCATCGAACGCCCGGCCGCCGAGGTGTGGGCGCGGCTGACCGACTGGCCCGCCGCCGCTGCCTGGATGCCCGGGGTGCAGAGCATCCGGGTGAGCGGGCAGGAGCTGATCTTCCACAGCCGGGGCAGGGACCGCACGGGCTGGTTCGAGACCGTCGAGCCGGGCCGCACGGTCGTCGTGCACTCGGCGCAGGGCGGCGTGTCCGCCCGCGTACACCTACACCTGCGCGCCCGACGGCGGCGGGACCAGGGTGACCCTGACCGCGGACTGCCGCGTCGAGGGCATCTGGCGCCCGTTCGCCGGGCTGTTGCGCACCGCGATCCGCCGGGCCGACTCCGGACAGGTCGACGCGCTCAAGAAGATGATCGAAACCAACACCACCGCGTGAAGGTTTGCAAAACGGACAAAACATGTCTTACCGTCCCTGGGCATGTCCAGTGAACGCCCGATCTTCGTCGTCGGTTGTCCCCGCTCCGGCACGACGATGCTCCAGCTGATGCTGCACGCCCATCCGCGGATCGCCATTCCGCCGGAGAGCCGCTTCCTGTTGCCCGCGTACCTGCGGCGGCACGAGTTCGGCGACCTCAACGACTCCGGACAGCGCCGCAACCTCGCCCTGTGGATCGCGAGCACGCCGCACTTCGACGACCTCGGCCTCGACATCGAGGCGGTGGTGGACGCGATCGGCGAGGCACCGCCCACGCTCGGTTCGGTGCTGGGGACGATCTTCAAAATGTACGCGGACCGCTTCGGCAAACCGCGCTGGGGCGACAAACGGCCGGCCTACCTGCGCAACCTGCGCGTCATCCTCCGGCTCTTCCCGGACGCGCAGATCATCAACATCATGCGCGACGGGCGGGACTGCGTCGCGTCGTTGCGCGAGACGCCGTGGGCGCCGGCCGACCTGAACGAGATGATCGACTTCTGGGCCCGCTCCGCCGACGCCTCGCTCCGCGCCGCCCGCGAGTATCCCGCCGACGTCTTCCACCAGGTGCGCTACGAGGACCTGGTCGCCGACCCGGAGCCGCACCTGCGCTCGATCTGCGACTTCCTGGGCGAGGAGTACGACCCGGCGATGGCGCGCCCGTCCGAGGTGGCCCCGGTGGCCGTGCCGGAGTACAAGACCTGGCACTCGCTCACCCGGGCCGAGGTGACCACGGCCCGCGTGAGCAGCTGGCGGTACCGCCTGACCGACCAGGAGATCCGCCGCTGCGAGGCGGTCTTCGGCGACCGCCTGAGCCACTTCGGTTACGAGCTGTCCACCGGGCCGAGGCGTGGCCCGCGGGTGCGGGCCACGCGCACGTGGCTGACCGTTCGTGATCGGCTGGGCCCGGCCCGCGAACGCGCCGAGGACGTCCGCGGCCGCCTCCGGCGCCACCGTGGACCGGCGCTGGCGGCCCGCCTGACCGAGCCGGCCGCCGGCTGACGGGGGTCAGGCCTCGCCGATGTACGCCTTGTAGGTGTTCTCGGCGCGGGTCCGGGCGTCCTCCGGGTCCGCGCCCGTGGCGATGTCCGCCTCCGCCCAGCTGTCGCTGCTGAGTTTCATGAACAGCTTGCCGTCCTCGGAGGCGCTCCAGGCCATGATGGCGTCCTGGTCGCGAGGCGCCTCCGGGTTCGACAGATGCAGGGCCAGGCCCATCAGCCCGGAGTCCCAGCCGACGCCGACCGCGCCCGGGCCGTACTGATTCCAGTGGTCGTCGACGTGCGCCACGTGCTCCAGCTCGAAACGGGTCCGGTCGCCCTCCTCGGTGAGCGTCACCGTGATCCAGCTGACCTGCCCGCCGAACTCCCAGGTCGCCGAGTACGACCGTGGGCGGGAGCAGCTGGTGATCGTCCCGCCGGCGTTGCCCTCCAGCTGGTACTTCCCGCCCTCGCGAAGCTCGCCGGAGACGGGCAGGAACCATCGCTCGATCCGCTGAGGGTCGGTCACGACCTCCCACAGATCCTCGAGGTGGGTCGCATACGCCTGGCTGATCGTCATCACCCGCGCCTCGCCGGCCTCGAGCGTCCGCGTGCCCAGGTCCCGCCGCACGCTGTTGATCTGCTCTTTCACGTCAATCATCGATGAATCCTCGCTCCTGATGGTTGCCTTCGAGTCGCCGCATGCGCTTGCCCCGGGCCACCTCCGTCGCCATGGCGGCCAGGCGAGGTGCCCAGAACCGCCGAAACGGTGCCAGCCACTCGTCGACCTGCCGCAGCGCGGTGTCGTCGACCGCGTAGAGCCGGCGGGCGCCGTCCGGCCGGACGGTGGCGAAGCCGTTGTCCCGGAGCACCTTGAGGTGCTGGGAGACGGCCGGCTGGGTGATGCCGAACTCCGCGCGGATCGTGGTGGTCACCGCGCCGGAGGACTGCTCACCGTCGGCGAGCAGCTCCAGGATCCGGCGCCGGACCGGATCGCCGAGGACGTCGAACGCATGCACGGGCTCACCTTATCAGGAACCACTTATATAAGTGGAGTCTTTTTATGTGCGGGAGCGCCGGGGCTCGCCCTCGGAAGCGAACCCCGGCGCCGTGGGAGGCGGCCCGGTCGTGGGAGGCCCGGGCCGCCCCACCGGCTCCGCCGTTGGCGGGGCGGAACCGGTTGACCGTGGCGGATCAGGAGGTGGGGAAGTTGTCCGCGGTACGGATACGCGCCCGCATGAACGCCCCCGAGTCCGTGAGAACGCTGGTGCCGGTGAACGTCCCGCTGTTGCAGGTGCCGCCCCGCAGTGCGGCGCTGCCCTCACCCGCGTCCGAGAACGTCCAGTTGGCGTAACTGATCTTCAGCCGGTCCAGCAGGTCGAGCCAGGCGGTGCTGCTGGCCGTGTCGACCGCGCCGTCACCGGTGTAGGTGACAGTGCCGAACTCGGTGACGAACAGCGGCAGCGAGGCCGCGGCCCGCTCCACTTCGGCGCGGTAGTTGTCCTTGTGCGACGCCGCGTAGAAGTGGAACGTGTACATGATGTTGGACGCGTTCACCGGGTTGCTGACGATCTCGGAGGAGTTCGAGCCCTCGGAGACGCCCAGCGACGACCAGCCGCGGGTGCCGACGATCACGACGGCGTCCGGGTCGTTCGCCCGGATCACCGGGATGACCTGCTCGGCGTAACTCTTGATGCCCGCCCAGCTCACGCCGTTCGGCTCGTTGGTGATCTCGTAGATCACGTTCTTCTTGGCGGCGTTGCGCGCCGAGACCTGGCCGAAGAACGTCTTCGCCCGGTCCAGGTTGTAGTTCGGGTCGCCCGGGGTCAGCGTGTGGAAGTCGATCAGCGCGTACATCCCGTTGGCCTCGGCCTTGTCGACCAGGCTGTTGACCTGCGCCGTGAAGCCGCTCGGGTTGGTCTCGTAGCCCTGTTCCTGCACGTACATCGAGATCCGGAACAGGTCGGCGTTCCAGTCGGTGGCGAGTGCCCGCACCGACGCGTCGGTGTAGCAGCTCGGGAACCACTGCAGGCCGTGGGTGCTCATGCCGCGCAGCTGGATCGGCTTGCCGTACTGGTTGCACAGGTTCGTCCCGCACACCCGGAGCTGCCCGTTGATCGCCACCGGCGTGGTGCCGGTCGGCGGTGGGGGAGTGGAGACCGAGGCCGACGGCGAGGGCGACGACGGCGCGGGCGACGACGGCGAGGGGGGTGTCGTGGTCCCGCTGCACGCCTTGCCGTTGACGAGGCAGGACGTCGGGCGGCCGGAGCCGTTCGCGATGAAGCCGAAGCTGGTCGCCGAGCCGCCGGGGATGGTGGCGTTCCAGCCGGCCGGCGTGAACGTGTACGTGCTGCCCGATGCGCTCATCGTCGCGTTCCACGCCTGGCCGACCGTGGTGCCGGCCGGCATGACCAGTTCGACCTTCCACGTGTTCAGAGCCGACGAGGACTCGTTGTTGACGGTCACCTGGGCCTGGTAGCCGTTGTTCCACGAGTTCTGCACGGTGAACGCCGCCGTCTCCGCGCTGGCCGGCAGCGCGAAGAAGGCGGCGGTGGAGGCGACCGCGACCGCGAGCACCGTGGTTAGGATGGTTTTCGATCTGCGCTGCAAGTTCTCACCTCGGGGGACGGGACGCGGCGTTGGGGGATTCCGCGCTGGGAGCGCTCCCAGGGGCTCCGACTCTAGCCTCCCGATCGAGGTGTGTAAAACGGTGGGCTTATTCCAGCGCCACCGCGACCGGCCGCAAAGTGATCCGAACCGGCGTACCCGGGGTCAATCCCGGCAGATCCCCGCTCGGCACCTGGGCCACAACGAGCTGATCGCCCACGGTCACCGTCACCCGGCTGGTCGGTCCCAGGAAACTGCTCGTCAGGACCCGGGCCTCCGCGTTCTCATCCGGTGTCACCTGCACGGACTCCGGTCGTACCAAAGCTGTGGTTGATCCTCCATCATGCGGAGTGACCAGCGGAAGGCGGTGGCCGAGCACCTCCACGACGTCGCCGTCCACAGTGCCCGGAAGCCGATTGCTGAGACCGACGAAATCGGCCACGAACGCGGTCGCCGGGCGCAGGTAGATCTCCGACGGCGCGGCGAGCTGCTCCAGCTTCCCGGACCGCATCACGCCGACCCGGTCGGCCACCGCGAGCGCCTCCTCCTGGTCGTGGGTGACGAACAGCGTGGTGGTGCCGACCTCGGTCTGGATCCGGCGGATCTCGTCACGCAGCTGCACCCGGACCTTCGCGTCCAGCGCCGAGAGCGGCTCGTCCAGCAGCAGCACCTCCGGCTCGATCGCGAGGGCGCGGGCCAGCGCGACGCGCTGCTGCTGCCCGCCGGAGAGCTGCTGCGGGAACCGGTTGGCGAACCCGGCCAGGCCGACCAGGTCGAGCATCTCGCGGGCCCGCTCCGCCGCACCCTTGCGGCCGCGCAGGCGGAGGCCGAATTCCACGTTGCGCTGGGCGTCGAGATGGGGGAAGAGACTGTACGCCTGAAACACCATCCCCATGTTCCGCCGGTTCGCGGGCAGGCGGGTCACGTCCTTGCCACCCACCAGGACCCGGCCGGCGTTCGCCTCGTCGAGCCCGGCGAGGATCCGCAGCGCGGTGGTCTTGCCGCAGCCGGACGGCCCGAGCAGGGCGATCAGTTCGCCCGGCTCGATGGACAGGTCGAGGTCGTCGAGGGCGTGCGTGGCGCCGAACGTGCGGCGCAGCCCGTCGAGGTGCACGGCGACACCGCTCATCGAGTTTTCTCCTTACGCGAGCCGAACAGGGAGAGCAGCAGGAGCAGCAGGAACGCCAGCAGGAGGGCGGCCAGGGACACGGCGACGCTCATGGTGGCGCTGCTCTTGCCCAGGTAGTCGATGGCGACCTGCAGGTTGGTGCGGTGCAGCAGCGAGGCGATGGTGAACTCGCCGAGCACCAGCGCCACGGTGAGGAACGCGGCGGAGAGCACCGCCGAGCGGATGTTCGGCAGCACGACCCGCCAGATCACGGTGGTCCAGCCGGCACCGAGGCTGCGAGCGGCTTCGGCGAGGGTTTTCACGTCGATGGCGGACAGCCCGGCGTCGATCGCACGGTAGGCATAGGGCAAAACCAGGATTGTGTACGCGAAGACGAGCGTCAGCGACGACCCGCCCAGGAAGTAGTTGACCCATGCGTAGACCGGCGCGAGTCCGACCACCAGCACGATCGCCGGGATGGTCAGCGGGAGCAGGCAGAGGAACTCGACCAGCGGCCGCAGTTTCGGCAGGCGCAGGCGTACCCAGATGGCGGTCGGCACGAGCAGCACCAGCATGAGCAGCGAGGTGAGCGCGGCCTGGCCGAGCGAGGCGACGATACCGGCGGCCAGATCCGGGTACGTCTCGGTGAGCCGCGGCCAGTCGACCAGCAGCGGCCACGTCTCCACGTCCCGGGTGCTGAACTCGATCATGGCGAACAGCGGGAACAGGAAGAACGCGCCGAGCAGGAGCAGGACGGTCCAGCGGAACGCCCGTTGGCGGCGGGCTCGGCGTACGGCTACCCCAGCCATCGTGCGGTCCTTCTCTGCAGCAGGGAGTAGAGCGTCATCACGACCGCCACGACGACCACCATGCCGAGTGCCATGGCCTTGCCGAGGTTCGCCTGTCCCAGGACCACCTCGCTGGTCAGGGCGCCGCGGATCTGCAACGGCACGATCGGGCTGCCCTGGCTGACCAGCGCGGCCGCGGTGGCGTACGCGGAGAAGGCGTTCGCGAACAGCAGCAGCGTCGAGCCGAGGAACGCGGGGGCGAGCAGTGGACCGGCCACCCGGGTCCAGTACTGCCAGGTGGTTCCGCCGAGGCTCTCGGTCGCCTCACGCCACTGTGGACGGATGCCGTCGAGGGCCGGTAGGAAGACGATGACCATCAGGGGAATCTGGAAGTACGTGTACACCAGGGTCAGGCCGGGCAGCTCGAACAGCCAGACTCCGTTCGCGTACAGATCAAAGCCGTTGTCCTGGAGCCAGACGGTGAGAAAGCCGCTGAGCCCGATCGTCGCCAGGAAAGCGAATGCCAGCGTGACGCCGCCGAATTGCGCGAGCACCCCGCAGGCCGCGGTGACCGTGCGGCGGAGCAGGCCGCTGGGGCGTGCGGTGACCAGGGCGTACGCCAGAAGCGCGCCCAGTACCGCGCCGATCACCGCGCTGGAGGCCGACAGGGCGATGCTGCGGCCGAAGGCCGCGACCACGTACTCGTCGCCGAGCGACCGCACGTTGTCCAGGGTGAAGGTGTTGGAGTCCGAGGCGAACGCACCGATCACCACGACCAGCGTCGGGATGACCAGGAAGATCGTGACGTACGCGAAGAACGGCACCGTACCCAGCAGAGCGGTGCCCCGCAGGCGTGACCGGGTGGTCACGCGCTGCGGAGCGAGAGCGGCCTCAGCCAATGGCCTTGGCCCAGTTCGCGGCGAGGTACTCCTTCGCCTTGGCGCTCTGCGCCTCGGTCGGGATCACCGGGGTGCCGGCGACCTGGGGGAGTGCGGCGAACGCGGTCGCGTCGATGGTGCCGGCCTTCTGCATGGCCTCGGCGCGCACCGGGCGGGCGCCACCCTTGAGCCACAGGTTCTGGCCCTCGTCGGAGTAGAGGAACTCCTGCCACAGCCGCGCGGCGGCCGGGTGCGGGGCGTCCTTGTTGATCGCCTGGACATAGTACGAGCCGAGCACGGCGTTCTCCGGCACGAACGTCTTCCAGGTGGTGACCTTGGTGACGGCCGCGGTGTTCAGGTAGTCCCAGTCGAAGACGACCGGGGTCTGGCCGGACTCGATGCTCGCCGGGTTGGGGTCGACCGGCAGGAAGTTGCCGGCCTTCTTCAGCTGGCCGAAGAAGTCCACGCCGGCCTTGATGTCCTCGGCCGAGCCGCCCTTGGCGACCGCGACCATCTGCACGCCGCCGAACGCCGCGCCGGCCTGGGTCGGGTCGCCGTTGAGCGCGACCTTGCCCTTGTACTCCGGCTTCAGCAGGTCGTCCACACTGGTCGGTGCGGGGACCTTGGCGCTGTCGTAGCCGATCGACATGTAGCCGCCGTAGTCGTTGACCCAGGCGCCGTTCGCGTCCTTGAGGTTCGCCGGGATCTCCTCGAACTTGGCCGTCTTGTACGGCGCGAACATCGCGGTGTTCGCGCTCGCCACCGAGCCACCGAGGTCGAACACGTCGGGCGCGCTGTCCTGGCCCTTGAGCTGGTTCGCCGCGTTGATCTCGTCCTGGCTGGAGCCGTCCGGCTGCGCCGAGTTGACCTTGATGCTGTATTTGTCGCCGAAGGCCTTGATGATCTCGCCGTAGTTCGCCCAGTTGGGCGGGAGGGCGATGACGTTGAGCTGGCCCTCCTTCTTGGCCGCCTCGATCAGGGAGTCCAGCCCGCCGAGGTCGGCCGCGCTGGTGGCGGTGGCCGCACTGCTGGAGGCCGCCTCGGACTCCTTCTCGGGCGGGGAGCATGCACTGGTGAGAGCAATGACGGTCGCGGCGGCCAGGGTGGCGGCAGCCGCGCGGGGCAGGGTACGCACGTTCGGTTCCTCCTTCTGCGACACCGAAACCGGTGCGCGCTGTGGATCATGAAAGTGCCTGGTGGACCGGAGGAATACAGAAGTCAATCTTTGGGGAACGCAGACCATAAGGAAAGGCCCCGCCCGGTTCCCTTGGCGGAGGGAAGCGACAGGCGGGGCCTTATCGGCGCCGGCGGAATGCTGGGGACAAAGCCGCTGTGGCGCCTCTGTCTCTAAGGTGTCCTGGTAGAGCGGTTCCGTTGCCTGATGTGATCCAGGTCTCAGCGATCTAGGCGGCGATCGGGCGGGCGCGATCGGTGGCCAACTTCACGGCGATGACGCCGAGAACCGTGCCCATCAGGTAGCGCTGGGCCCGCAGCCACGCCGGCCGCCGGGCCAGGAACACCGCGATCGTGCCGGCCGCGACCACGATCGTCAGGTTCACCGCCATGCTGACCATCAGCTGCACGCCGCCGAGCAGGAAACCCTGCGCCATCACGTGCCCGGCTGAGGGCTCGACGAACTGCGGGATCAGCGAGAGGTACATGACCGCGGCCTTCGGGTTGAGCAGGTTGGTGAGCAGGCCCATGGCGAACAGTCGGCTGTTGGAGTCCGGTTCCAGGGGCTGGGGTTCGAAGACCGAGGTGCCGCCCGGCCGCAGGGTCTTGAACGCGAGCCAGGCGAGGTAGGCGGCGCCGGCCAGTTTGATCGCCGTGTACAGCTCGGGTACCGCCACGAAGATCGCGGAGAGGCCGATGTTGGTGGCGGTCAGGTAGACGAGGAAGCCGAGCGCGACCCCGGCCAGCGACACGATGCCGGCGCGGCGGCCCTGGGTGATGCTGCGGGAGACCAGGTACATCATGTTCGGCCCGGGGGTGAGGACCATACCCAGGGCGACGGCGGAGACGGCGAGTATCGACGACAGGGTTACCACGTACCCAGCCTCGCCCGGCGCGGTGCCGGCCGCGACGACCAATCCCTGGATCGTGGCCCGACGGCCGCTTCATCGATGGCCATAGTTCGTATCCATGAATGTGACGCTGTTCCGTTCTTGGAAACACCTGGCTGCCGTGGTCCTGGTTGCCGGGGCCCTGGCCGTTCCTTCCCCCGCCGCTGCCGCTGCCCCGGCTGTCTACTCGACCTTGATCAACGGCGACGACACGGACGTCTACTACCCCGCGTCCGGCACCCGCCTGCCCGTGGCGCTCCTGCTGCAGGGCGCCAACGTCGACAAGGCGCACTACTCGTCCTTCGCACGCCGACTCGCGTCCTACGGCTTCGTCGTGGCCGTCCCCAACCACACCCGCTCGCTGTTCGGCGTGTCCGGCCTCTACCCCGAGGGCGCGCAGGCCTCGTGGACGGTGGACTGGGCGTCAGCCGAGGACGACGACCCGGCGTCACCGCTGTACCGGCGCGTCGACGAGAACACCCTCGTGGTGGCCGGGCACTCGTTCGGGGCGGCCACCGCGCTCAGCCTCAGCGCGGGACTCTGCGTCATCCCGTTCTGCGCGATCGCCGACGTCGCTCCCGATGAGCTCTCGGCTGTGGTGACCTACGGCGGCAACAACGTTCTCTACGGCACCGATCTGGTGCTGCCGGTGCTGAACACGGTGCCGGTCGGCTATCTCCAGGGCACGGCCGACGGCGTCGCCACCCCCGCCGAGGGGCAGACCACCTACAACCTGACAGCCGGCACGCCGAAGGCGTTCATCTCGGTGACCGGCGCCAACCACTACGGCGTCACCAACGGCCAGAACCCGGCCGGCGCGCTCCCGGACGCCTCGGCGCAGACCCTCGACCAGGCGGTGGGCGTCGAGACGATTGCCCGCTGGTCGGCGCGGTGGCTGCTGGCACAGACCAGTGGCCGTGGCTTCTATCCGGCCCCTGACCCGAACGTGACCGTCACCTATGTGAATTGACGGTCAACTGCGGCCCCGGCGCCCGCGCTTCACGCCCTGCGGCGCGGGCATCGGGGCGACCAGACTCTCCGGCCAGGTCACCCGAACCGTCCCGGTCGCCTCCCAGTCCACCGACATCTCCACCAGATCCCGGATCGCCTGCGCGATCTGCTCGTCCGCCCACGGGAACTCACCCGGGTCGATGACACCCCACGCGTTGCGGCACAGCACCGGCGCCTTGGCCGCCTCGTCGTCCTCGACCACGCGGTGCACCACACCGGCCAGCACCTCGGCCATCGTGAGCGTGCGCTTGTTCGCATCGAGAAGCCTCTTGCTGCGCGCCGCCGCGTCATGCCGCTGCTTGCCACTCAGCACCCGCATGTTCGAGAAGACCCCGCCGCCCGCGATCGACCCGAACACCCCACCGGCCATCCCCAGACTCCGCTCGGTAGCGAAGTGCGCCAGGTCATGAGGAACCCGATATTTCCGGTCAAAGCCGGGCAACTGCAGAACGACCCCGTCGCTCCGGTGCACCGTGGCAACCGTCGACCCGGTGTTGCTGTGTGCGAACACGACCAGCATTTCGCCATAGTGCCATCGGCCGCCCGCATTCGTCACCAGCCTTTTTGGACACCGACGTGTTACGTCCATGGTGCCGTGGCCTGCCGTTGTGCTCTGATGGCAGTCGGGGTGCCGATCAATGCGCAGCAAAGCCCGACGCAAGGCGGAGAACGAGATCGGCTTCAAGGCGGTCCGCCAGATCGTCGAGAGTGTCTCACCTGGCGGGGGAGCGGTCGAGGTCGTCGACCGCCTGTTCTCCGCGGCCCTGATCCTGTCGCCGGTGGCGCTGGGGCCGGCGGGTGCGATCCCGTTGCTCGCCCTCTTCGACATGAAGAACGATCTGGTACGGCACGCGATCGACATTGCCCGCAAGCTGGCCGGCACCAAGGGTGACTTCCTGGACCGGAGCCGAGCGCTCGCCGCAGCGCACTGGCTGATCACCTATTCCGCCTTCTTCGAGGCTCTCCAACGCTTCCAACCGCTTCTCGCGGCCCCGAGCACGCTGGCGCAGGCGCAGAACCTCTGCTTCCACCGCAAGATCGACAGCCGGCACCTCGAATTTCACATCGGACCGCCCGAGGGGGAAGTCGGCGAACCTGACCATGCCGCGCTGCCGCCCGTCTCGCTGCCGCATCCAGCCTCCTCCTTCGAGGCCGAGGCCGAGGATCGACTCCGGCTGTACCAGCAGATGGCGCACACGCTCAGCGACATCAACCGTGGGTTCGGTCAACCGATCCCGGATCTGGACGAGGCAGCGCTCGCGCAGAGCGCCGTGGAGCACTACCACGCGCAATATCTGCAGCTCATGCTCGACTACCGGGATTTCTTCGGCTACGCGATGTACTACGAGCACCAGAAGACCCAGGAGATCGCGGTCGCACTGTCGGAGCGGACGACGGCGGACCTCGGCCGTGTGCACAGGGCGCTGCACGGGCTGGACCAGGGGCTGAAGGATCTCTCGGTCGCACTGGCGTTCCTGAAGCGCACCGACGGCCACACGACCGACGCCACCCGTGTCGCCGACGACCTGAACCGCTACTACCAGCACCGGGCCGACGAGCCCGTCGTCAAGGACGACACCACCGGCCTGGTGTTTCCGTCGCGCGCCGACGCCTACATCCCACAGGCGTTCAAAACGGTCGTGTTCGACCACGACGAACTGCGCCTGGAACAGGAGCCGACCTGGGACGAGGTCCCCGAGCGGCACGACCTCGGTGTCTTCCTGGTCCACTACCTCGGCTCGGTGCACAGCACCCAGCATCCGCTCGTGCTGCTCGGTCACCCTGGATCAGGCAAGTCGCTGCTCACGCAGGTGCTCGCGGCCCGGCTGATCCCGCCCGCCTTCACCACCGTCCGGATCGAGCTGCGGGACATCGACCCGGACACCGACCTGCAGGAGCAGATCGAGGATCAGATCCGCGCCGACACCGGACGCGATGTCAACTGGGCGGACTTCGCCGAAGGGCTCCGGGACGAGCCGCCGCTCGTCATCCTCGACGGTTTCGACGAGCTGCTCCAGTCGACCGGCCGTGTGCACGCCGGCTACCTCGACCGGGTACGCCGCTTCCAGGAGCGCGAGTTCGTCCAGAACCGGCCCGTCCGCGTCATCATCACGAGCCGGATCACGCTGATCGACAAGGCCCCGGTCCCGCTCGGCGCGACGGTCGTCCGGCTGCTGGAGTTCGACGGCGTCCGACGGCAGAAGTGGGCTTCCATTTGGAACGGCGCCAACCGCGAGTACTTCGCCCGGTCCGGCGTGCGGCCGTTCGAGGTACCCGTCTCGGAGCGCCTCCTCGAACTGGCACGGCAGCCCCTGCTCCTGCTGATGCTCGCCCTCTACGACTCCACCGGCAACGAGCTGGCGGGCTCGGGCCTGGACCGGACCCAGCTCTACTACAACCTCCTCGAACGGTTCATCCGCCGCGAACACGACAAGAACGCGACGGGCCGGCGCCGCCGCGCGGAGACGGCCGCCGCGGTCGCCGAGGACATGCGACGCCTCGGCGTCGTGGCGATCGGCATGTTCAACCGCGAGGCGGTCCACGCCCGCCGCGACGAGATCGGCGCCGACCTCGTCTACTTCGGCGCCGAGCGGGTGGACGGACTGCCGACGACCGGCGCCCTGCTGTCCCAGGCAGACCTTTTGCTGGGCAGCTTCTTCTTCATCCACCAGTCCCAGGGCCGCACCGGCGACACCGGACTGTCCTCGTCGTTCGAGTTCCTCCACAACACCTTCGGCGAGTTCCTGGCAGCCGAGTTCATCGTCTCCGCCCTCATCGACTGCTTCAGCGTCGTCTCCGCCGCCGAACGCAGCGCTTCCCTCCAGCGCATGCTCGACGACCACCTGGCCGGTCCGGGCGACCACTGGTTCGCCACCTTCGCCTTCGCCGCGCTCCACGGCCGCCCGGTCATCGTCGACATGATCCGCAGCCGCCTCCCGCAGCGGATCTCCGTGGACGGCGTCACCCCGGCCGCGGTGGCCGCCGCCGTCCACCGGGTCATCGACCGCCAGCTTCTGGACATCGCCACCCGCCGCCCATCGGCCTGGTTCCTGGACGGCATCGAGACGGCCCCGTACCCGAAGCTCTCACTCGTCGGCCAGCTCGCGGTCTACACACTGAACCTGGTCGTCGTCGGCGCCGCGGTCACGCCCGCCGGCTACTCCGTGCCCGGGCACGTCTGGAACGTCCTCTCCGGCCTGTGGCGCGCCGGTTTCACGACGGACGGGCTCCGGGAGGCGGCGGCGGTCCTGTGGATTCGGGACCAGGACGAGACCACGGTGACGGTGAGCTCGCGGCCGCGGTTCGTCACGCCCGGCAGCCGATCACCGCTGGAGACGCACGCGATCGCCGCCGAACTCCTCGGCGACAACCTGACCAGCGGGGCGTCCAGGCTCGCCCTGGCCGAGCTGCACCACCTGGAGAGCGCCGACCTGGAGATGGCCAGGGTGGGTCTGGCCGAAGGAGGTGTTCCGGCGGACGACCTCATCGACATGCTGGTCCGCAAGGTCGCGGACCGCCGTCTCCGGCTGCCCGCGAGCAGCCTCCTGCGATTCCGTCACCCGATGAGACGACAACTGCGAGGCGCGGACCTGGAGGCCCTCGAAATCCTGGACGCCGAGCGTGGATCCGAGGACGCGGCCGAGGCGGTGGGCCCGCTGGCGCCCGAGGATCTCGACACACTGCTGACCATGCCCTCCTACCACGTGCGGCGCCTGATCTCGGCGAAGGCTCAGCTGGGGCCGGCTGTCCTCGATTCACTGGCCGGAGCGATGGCGGACACGCGCGATCCGGCGAGTCTTCCGATGGTTGCCGATGTCCTCCGTCACGCCAGGGCCCATCTGCGGAGGGATGGTGTCAACAGTCTGGAACGTCACCTGACCCTGAATTACGCGTCGGAGTCGCAGGCTGACGTCGCCGCCGAGCTGTTGATCCTGACCTACGGGGAGCACCGGCGGACCATAGTCGACACGATGTTCGCGGAATCGTTCTCCGACTTCGGCGACCTTTCCTGCCTGCCCGAGGACTCGCTGGTGAGGCTGCTGGTGATGCTGGCCGATCCGTCGTACGCGCCGGCCTCGACGGCCAGGATGAAGCAGGTTGTCGCGGCACGTCTTGAGGCAGCGGGCGATGACGACCTGTCCCGCGCGTTGGTGCTGGCAACGTTTCTCTTCCTGGATTTGCGGCGCGAGGATCGGTTTCGCGGCCGAGGCCACGACTTCTCCTTGACGCACTTTCTGGGACTGCTGCGCGCGGCTCACCTCCGCGGTGACCGGGCGATGATCACCCACGTCATGGGCGACGAGTCGAGGCTGGGTCACGCCGGGTCGATGTCCACCCTGAACAGGCTCCTGGGCGCGTCCTCCATCGCCGATCTCGAGGACCGGTTGACGGCGCGGCAACTTGCCGACGTGAAGTGGTTCCTGAATCAGCGGTGAGTGGTAGCGACGGCCAGGAGGTGGGCGCTTGTCGGCACCGTCTCGGGCTCGGTGCTGAGCAGGCGGGCCAGCTCAAGGGCTCCCTCGAAGACCTC
Organism: Actinoplanes sp. NPDC051861; assembly: GCF_040681145.1. Classification (NCBI taxonomy): domain Bacteria; kingdom Bacillati; phylum Actinomycetota; class Actinomycetes; order Micromonosporales; family Micromonosporaceae; genus Actinoplanes; species Actinoplanes sp. NPDC051861. The sequence goes on along the minus strand of NZ_JBFAYE010000013.1, from coordinate 257,889 downwards.
CGCCGTCTCCGCCGCCTCCGCCGCGATCCACGCCGGGCCCTCGACGCCGTGCACCACGACGTCGCGCAGGCCCGCTTCCGTGCACTCGGCGACCAGCTCCGGCACCCGGTGGAAATAGGCGTGGGTGAATCCGGTCGCTGGATTGTTCATCCCGTCGGTGACCAGCCGCCGTGTCTCCTCCAGGATCTCGCCGCTGAGGCGTCCGTTGACCGCGAAGTCCAGCGGCGCCGCGAACCGGGAGATGGCCGCCACGACCACCCGTCCGCCCGGCCGCGTCACCCGCACCGCCTCGCGCAGCGCCTGGACCCGGTCGGACCGCTCCAGCAGGTGGTAGAGCGGCCCCAGGAGCAGCGTGGCGTCGAAGGAGAACGAGGGGACCGGGAGTGATCGCGCGTCGCCCACCAGCCCGGTGACCTCCGGCCGGGCCTGTGCGACGTGCGAGGCGACGATGTCCACCAGGCGCACCTGGTAGCCCGCGGCGAGCAGGGGCCGGGCGTAGGCACCCGGCCCGCCCCCGACATCCAGGACCGAGGCGGGCGCCGCCGGCAGCAGCTCCCGCAGCAACTCGAGGGTCCGGATCCGTTCGAGGCGGGCCTGGGGTCGCCCGTCCAGCCGCCCGTTCTCGTCGTAACCGGCGTAGAACGAGACAACTTCCGCAGTCACCTTATCCATGCGGAGATGATGGTGGCCGGGCCGGACGCCCGGCCACCGAATTGTCAGCGTGCCGAGCTGAGAGCGGCCACTGCCGGGGCCGGCGCGGGGAACGACTTCTTCGTTCGCGCGAGCTCGTAGACGCCGTGTGCCGCCGCGTCGCCCAGCTCGCTGAGCGAGCGCTTGCTCAGATTCTTGATGTCGTCGCAGGCCTGGTGGTAGCACGGGTCGTACGGCGCGCCGACCGTGCCGCCGTAAGCCGCCGCCTGCTCCGCCGTCTTCACGCCCTCGGCGCCGCTGAACAGGCCACCCGCGGGGATGCCGACCGCGATGAACGGGCCGTAGTCGGAGCGGCCGTCGAACGCGGTCGGGTCGCTGGCCTGGCCCCGGCTGGCGAAGTAGTCGGTGAACACCTTCTCGATGTCGCCGGAGCCGGCCGGGCCCTCGATGCCGGTGTCCGAGCCGTCGCCGTCGTACACGAAGCGGACGTAGTTCGGTGAGCCGACCATGTCGAAGTTCAGGTTCGCGAAGATGGTGGCGCGCTGTGCGTCGGTGAGCTGGCCGACGTAGTGTTCCGAGCCGCGCAGGCCGGCCTCCTCGGCGCCCCAGAACGTGAAGCGCAGCTTCTGGCGCGGCTTGATCTTCAGTTTGGAGATCTGTTCGGCGATCTCCAGGATGGTGGCGGTGCCGGAGCCGTTGTCGTTGATGCCCGCGCCCTTGACCACCGAGTCGAGGTGGGCGCCGACGACGAGGACCCGGTTCGGGTCGCCGGTGCGGCTGTCCGCGATGATGTTGCTGGTGGTCTCGCCCTCGCGGTTCTCGGTGCTGGTCTGCACCCGGACGGTGACCGGACCGGCCGAGGCGGCGGCGTCGAGCGCGTTGCCGTCGGCGAAGCTCAGGCCCACGACCGGCAGGGTGACCGGCTCGCCGAGGGTGCCCTCGATCAGCTCGTCGCGGCCCGGCTGGCCCTCGTTGAAGATGATCACGGCGTCGTATCCGGCGGTCTGCGCGTTGGTCGCCTTCACCACGAAGTCGCAGCCGCCGCGCTGGATCAGCGCGATCTGCGGCGCGGTGGGTGACGCGAGGGTGAAGTCCTCGGGCTCGCAGCCGGCGTTCGAGCTGGGTGCGGGCGTCGGCGGCAGGACGTTGTCGAGCGCGGGCACGACTTGGCCGGTCACGTCACCGCTGCCGGAGTAGTCGAAGGTGTGCGTCGTGTACGCCGGACCGGCCGGTGAGACCGGGGTGAGCTGGGCGGGCGCGAGCTCCTGGTAGAAGGGGAACAGGAACTTCTGCTCGGTCACCTGGTAACCGGCCTTGCGCAGCTTGCCCGCCACATAGGCCACCGACGCCGCGTAACCGGGAGTGCCGGACGCGCGGGTGCCGCCGTTGCGGTCGGAGATGCGCTGGAGTGCCTTCAGGTGGTCGTACACACCGTCCACGGTCACCGCCTCGCGGAGCCGCTTGCTGCTGTCGTCACCGTGGTGCCCGCCCGCGGTCGCCGGTTGTGGGGCGAGCGTGACGACGAGTGTTGCGATCAAAGGGATTGCCATCTTGCGCAACGGGAACTCCTCCTCCGTGCGACGGCCACAGGTCGCCGCCGGGGACCGGCGCGTACCCCGCGGCATCGAGGGTGGTCAGCGGGCCGAGATTAACCGACTCCGATCGATGTCGAAAGTGGATCCGCACTCCGCGTGTGCCGCCGTGTCACGCTAGGTGTGTCCCGAACGCCAGAGCGAGGCGGAGGAGAGCATGTCCGAGGCGAGCTTCGCACGGTTGAACAGCGAGATCTTCGAGTACGCCGGAGCGACAGTCGAAATGGTGGACGTGACCACCCTGCTGGCGGCGGCCCGGGTGAATCCGGTCGAGCTGCTGCGCCGGTCGGCCTGGCCGTCGCCGGTGCAGCGCGTTGATCTGACGGTCGCGGGCGCCGACGGCCCGTCCGGCCCGGTGCACGTGTTCACCGCGCTGATCAGCACCGGCGCCGAGCCGATGTCCAGCGAGCGGATGCGCAAGATCGTGCTCGGCAACGACCCGCTCGGCGTGCTGCTGGCCAAGCGCATCGCACAGGGCGACCCGGTGGCGACGCGGATCGTCGACGGAGTCGGGTCGGCCGCCGCGGCGGCGTACCGTAAATTGGGTCTTGATCGTCCCAGCGGCCCGGCGGCCGGGCGCGAACCCGGAGTCCTCGCCGACGCCGCCGTGGGACTGCAGGCCTCGGTGACCTATGAGCAGGAGGGCACGGTGGCGCGGCTGAAGGCCCGCGTGCCGCGCGACGAGGTCAGTTCGGAACATCTGCGCGCCTTCGTCACCCTGACGCTGCAGGCGGTGCTGGAGCTGACCGGCCCGGACACGCTGCGCGGCCGCCGCATCGTGATCAGCCGCGAGGCCGCGCCGCCCAAGGTTCCGGTCACCACCCAGGCCGTCACCCTGGACATGGTCGGCGGGCTCACCGACGTGGTCGCCGAATTGCGCCAGATAGCCGTTTCGTTCCGGCATCCGGAGGCGATGGCACGCTGGGGCGCGCGGAGACCTCAGGGCATTCTGATGTACGGGCCTCCGGGCACCGGCAAGACGATGCTCTCGCGCGCGCTCGCCAACGAGATCGGCGCCGACTTCCGGGAGATCCGCACGCCGGAGATCCTCGACAAGTGGCTGGGCGGCTCGGAGCGCAACATCAAGCAGATCTTCCGGGACGCGCGCCGCTATCGTGTCCCGACCCTGATGCTCTTCGACGAGTTCGACTCGATCGTGAGTTATGCGGGTGCCGGCGGCGACGCGGCGAGCCAGGCGCTGAACGCGGTGGCGGGCATCTTCAAGCAGGAGATGAACGACCTGATCGAGGTCAATCCGAACGTCATCGTGGTGGCCACGACCAACTTCCCGCACCGGGTCGACGAGTCGCTGATCCGCTCCGGCCGCTTCGACGTCAAGATCAGCGTCCCGAAGCCGGACGAGTCCAGTCGCGCCGAGATCTTCCGCAAGATGATCCGCGGCCTGATCGCGGCCCATGAGAACCCGGACTTCCGGATGTTCGCCGAGGATCTCGACGCCGCGGCGCTGGGGGTGGCCAGCACGGGCATGACCGGCGCGGACATCAAGGAGATCCTGCGCCGGGTCCAGCTGAGCAAGGCGATGCAGGAGGCGCGGTCGGGCCGGGCGGAGCCGATCTCCCAGCAGGAGCTGCTGGACGCGGTACGAGACCTCCGGGGCCGGATCTAGCTAGCCGGTCAGGGCGGGCTTCGCCGCGAGGAAGTCGGGGACCTCGGCGGGGCGGCCGAAGTGGTATCCCTGTGCGCGCCGGTAACCCAGGCGGTACAGCTCGGCCGCCTGCTCCGCCGTCTCCACGCCCTCGGCCACCGCGATCAGGCCCAGGCCGCCGGCCACGTGGATGAGCGAGGTCGCGATGACGGCGTGGCGGCCGGCCATCGTGACGTTCTCGACGAAGGACTTGTCGACCTTGAGGATGCTGACCGGGAGGGTCTGCAGCAGGCCCAGTGACGAGTGGCCGGTGCCGAAGTCGTCCAGGGCGATCTCCACGCCCAGGGCGGTCAGGCCGGACACGGTGCGGACTGCGGCGCCGCCGCCGAAGACGGCGGTCTCGGTCACCTCGACGATCAGGTTGCGGGGGTGCATGCCGGTTTCGGACAGGACGGCGGCCACCACGTCCACGAAGCCGGGTTCGGCCAGCTGACGGGCGGAGACGTTCACGCCGATGCGGCCGGGGGCGACGCCGTCGCGCTGCCAGGTGACGTACTGGGTGCAGGCGGTGCGCAGGATCCACTCGCCGAGTTCGATGATCAGGCCGTTGCGCTCGGCGACCGGGATGAAGCGGTCCGGGCCGATGTAGCCGTGGTCGGGGTGCCGCCAGCGGATGAGGCTCTCGACGGCCAGGACGCGGCCGTGGGGGAGTTCCACGATCGGCTGGTAGACGAGGTGGAACTCGCCGCGGTCGAGGGCGATGCGCAGGTCGGCGGCGAGGCGGCTCTCCTCGCCGGCCTGGTTGTCGAGGTCGGGGGAGTAGCGGCGGGGGCGGCCACCGGCGGCCTTGGAGGCGTACATGGCCACGTCGGCACGGCGCAGCACCTCGATGGGGCTGCCGGAGCCGTCGGCCACGCCGACGCTGGTGCCGACGAGCAGTTCGTGACCACCCGCCCGGACCGGCCGGTTGACCGCCGCGCGCAGGCGGACGGCCAGCTCGTCGCAGGTGGGAGCCGCGTACTCCGCGGGAACCAGGACGGCGAACTCGTCGCCACCCATGCGGGCCACCAGGGCCCTCGGGGGCAGTTCCGCACCCAGGCGGTGGGCGATCTCGGTGAGGAGGTCGTCCCCGACGCCGTGGCCGTAGCGGTCGTTGACCGCCTTGAAGCCGTCCAGGTCGAGGAGGAGCACGTGGGGGTTGCCGGCGGCAACGGCCTCCTCCAGGCGGTGGCCGAAGAGGCGGCGGTTGGCCAGGCCGGTGAGCTCGTCGCGCATGGCCAGGCCCTCCAGACGGCCGGCCTGCACCTCGACCTGCTTGACGAAGCCCCACATCCGGACGACGACCAGCAGGAAGAGGGCGACCGCCCCGGACCCGATGGCGGCCCAGGCGATGCCGTCGCCGGAGGAGCCCTGCCAGAACAGCATGGCGGGAGCGAGGAGGGTGGCGACGGCCAGCAGGGCGAGGCGCCGGCCGCCGACGCGGTGCGCGACGGCCTTGGCGTCCGGGTGGCGCCGCATCGACGGGTGCAGGGAGGCCGCCGCCCAGCAGGAGTACGCGAGCAGGAAACCCGAGTCGACGAACCCGCCGGTGTACTCCGCCGATGCCGACATGACCGTGTAGAACAGGTCGCCGGTCAGCATCAGGCAGGAGCCGGCCGCCAGCAGGCGCAGGCTGGGCGTGCGGTTCTCGGCGCGGAACAGCATCCGGGCCACCGCCGAGGTCAGCAGCACGTCGGAGAGCGGGTATCCGATGGTGACCAGGCGCTCGAGCCAGGACGCGCCGCTGTCCTGCAGGGTCGGGCCGATCACGAACACCCAGTAGACCAGGGCCACGCCGGTGGAGATGACCGCGGAGTCGAGCAGTCCGCCCCGGTCGCGGCTGCCGCTGCCGCGGCCCAGCTGCCAGATGCCGGCCCAGAGCAGGGGGTACGCGGAGAGGTAGAGCGCGTCGGCGTAGTACGGGTACGGGTACTCACCCGTCGTGTACTCGATCACGTCGAACGTGATGTCGCCGGACACCATCGTCGCCACCCCGGCCGCGAACAGCAGCCAGCCGCGCCGGTTCTCGGGCCGGTTGCGCAGGATCCCCACGATGGTCGCGAGCGCCGCCGACGAACCGATCGTGTTGACGTACAGCTTCGCCTGCAACGAGTCGTCCGGCACGAGCGGGAAGCACAGTGCGGCGACGGCCGCCACGGCCAGCCATCCCAGCCACAGGGGGACCCGTCCATTCCGCACGCCAGGAAATCGTCTGACCCGGGGCGGTCCTGAGAACCCCGGAGTTGCTAGGCGGGTGCCGCCCGCGACAGGATCGCCTCGGTGTCCACCCCCGCGGGCAGGGTGCCGAACGTGTGGCCCCAGTCGCCGCCCAGCCGGCTGGCACAGAACGCGTCCGCGACCGCGGCCGGCGCGTGGCGCACCAGCAGCGACCCCTGGAGCACGAGCGCCATCCGTTCCACGACGCGTCTCGCGCGTACCTCGAGATCGGTGTGATCCGCGAGCTGATCGCGAAGATCAGCCACCGCCGCGTCGAGGCGCCGATCGGCGCCGGACGCCACGTCCACCTCCGCCAGGAAGGCCTCCCCGGAGTCCGGCGAGCGGTTCAGCGCCCGCAGCACGTCGAGGGCCTGCACGTTGCCGGAACCCTCCCAGATCGAGTTGAGAGGCGCGTCCCGGTAGAGGCGGGGGAGCCCGGAGTCCTCCACGTAACCGTTGCCGCCGAGGCACTCGAGCGCCTCACCCACCACGGCCGGCTGGCGCTTGCACACCCAGAACTTCGCGGCCGGGATGGCCAGGCGCCGGAAGAGATCCTCGCCGCGGTCCACCGCCCCGGCCAGCCGCATCGCGAGGGCCGTCGCCGCCTCGGACTCGATCGCCAGGTCGGCGAGGACGTTGCGCATCGCCGGCTTGGCGATCAGCGGGCCGCCGAACGCGCTGCGGTGCCGGGCGTGGTGGACGGCCTGGACCAGCGCCGCGCGCATCCCGGACGCGGAGCCGATCACGCAGTCCAGCCGGGTCGTCGCGACCATCTCGATGATCGTGCGAACGCCCTGGCCCTCCGCGCCGACCAGCCACGCCGTGGTGCCGTCGAACTCCGGCTCGCTGCTGGCGTTGCTGCGGTTGCCCAGCTTGTCCTTGAGGCGCTGGATGCGGAAGACGTTGCGGGTGCCGTCCGGCAGCACGCGGGGCACCAGGAAGCAGGAGAGGCCACCGGGCGCCTGGGCGAGCACCAGGAACAGATCGCACATCGGCGCGCTGGTGAACCACTTGTGCCCGCGCAGCGTCCAGGTGCCGTCCGGACCCGGCGTGGCGGTGGTGGTGTTGGCCCGCACGTCGGAGCCGCCCTGCTTCTCGGTCATGCCCATCCCGGCGAGCAGGCCGCGCTTGCCGGTGGGTGTGCGCAGGCCCGGGTCGTAGACGCGGCTGGTGAGCAGCGGTTCGTAGACGGCGGCCAGGCCGGGGTTCTGCCGCAGGGCGGGCACCACGGCGTAGGTCATCGAGATCGGGCAGGCGTGGCCGGCCTCGACCTGCGACCAGACGAAGAACCCGGCGGCGCGGGCGACGTGCGCGCCCGAGCGTTCGTCGGCCCAGGCGGCGCCGGCCAGGCCCTCGGTGACGGCGACGTCCATGAGGTGGTGCCAGGAGGGGTGGAAGTCGACCTCGTCGAGGCGGTGACCGTACCGGTCGTGGGTAAGCAGGCGCGGCTCGAACCGGTTGGCCTCCTCGGCCCACCGCTGTGCCTGCTCGGTCCCGGCCAGCTTGCCGAGACGATGCAGGTCACCCGCCGCCCAGCCGGCACCCTCCCGGTCGGCGGCCGCCAGCAGCGCCGCGTCCTCGGCGACGTCGTGCCCGGTCAGCGGGGGCGGCTGGTTGAACACCTCGTGGGTCATGCCCCGCACCCTACTCGCGAGTAGCTCAAGACCCACAGGTGCTTGCCAGTCAGGCTGTGGGGTAATTGGCCGCCATGCGGCCATCAAGGGAGACAACAACCACCACAGAGGTACGCGCGACAGCGGCCGTTGTCGCGATACCGCTGCTCCTGGTGCCCTTCGCCCTGATCGCGGCTCTGGTCGCGGGCCGCTGGGGACCGCTGCACGACCTCGACGAGACGGTCACGCACCGGCTGAACGAGTTCGCGCTCGCCCATCCCGGCTGGGTCGGGGTGATGGACTGGTGGAGTCTCGCCTTCCACCCGACGACGTGGCGGGTGGCGGCGGCGGTGCTGGCAGTCTGGCTGTGGCGGCGGCGCGAGCGGGCACAGGCGGTGTTCGTGGTGGTGGCCATGACGGCTGGTGCGCTTTTGGGCGTACTCCTCAAACTGCTCTTCGGGAGGCACCGCCCGGACCTGCTCGATCCGGTGGCGCAGGCCGCCGGCTATGCCTTTCCCTCCGGCCACGCGCTGACCAACGCTCTCGGCGCGGCCGTCTTCCTGATGATCCTGCTCCCGATGGCCGGTCGGTGGGCCCGTGTCGCGCTGTGGCCGGCCGCGGTGGGGATTCCGCTGGTCACCGCGTTCAGCCGGGTGCTGCTCGGCGTGCACTGGACCAGCGACGTGGTGGGCGGCCTGCTGCTCGGTGTCGCGCTGGCCGTGCTCGCCCGCCAGATCATCGAACGGAGACGTGTTCCCGAGCGCCCGCTTGGGTAGAGAGCGGCAATGCTCATCACTGCCGGGCAGGTCCTCAAGCGGGTGATCCTGCCGATCGCCGCGCTGCTGCTCTTCATGATCGGGCTCGGTCTCCTGCTCACCGGGACGGCCGAGCACCTCTGGCCGCTGACCGTCGAGGACGGCCTGAACCGCGAGCTCGCCGGAGACCGCACCGAGACTCTCAGCGACATCTCCCACCTGGTCAGCGGCATCGCCGACACACCGCGCATCGTGGCCGCCACGGCGGTGGCCGCGGTGATCCTCTGGCTGCTGCGCCGCCGCCGGGAGGCGATCTTCCTGGCGTGCGCGGTGACGGCCCAGGCGCTGGTCTTCTTCTTCACGACCAAGGCGATCGACCGGCCCCGGCCCGCTGTCGAGCGGATGGACGCCTCACCGCCCACCTCCAGCTTCCCGTCCGGGCACACGTCGGCGGCGGTCGCCCTCTACATCGGGCTGGCGGTGGTGCTCGCCGCGATGGCCCGGCAGACGTGGCTCAAGGCGCTCTGCTGGATGCTGATCCTGGTGCCGGTGGGCGTGGCGTTCGCCCGGATGTACCGGGGCATGCACCACCCGAGCGACGTGGTCGCGGCGTTCGTCAACGGCGGCATCTGCCTGTACGTGATGTCCCGCGCGGTATTGGATCGCGCGGGGGTGACCACGCCGGTAGCGTCGGCCGGATGACTTCACAGATGCGGTTCACGAAATGGGGCGGAAAACTGCACTGGGTCTATCCGATGGAGCCGCTCGGCTCCGACGAGCACGGCGAGTGGTTCGGCGGCCGCAAGGGCATCACCCTCCGCCGGGGGTACGAGGAGCCGGTCACCCAGCCGCACGACTTCGTCCAGCTGATCCCGGCACACGGCTGCTGGATCGCGGCCTTCAACGACGTGGCGGCGGAGACCGACATCGCCGTCTACATCGACGTGACGACCCGGCCGGAGGTCGACGGCGACGTGATCCACGCCGTCGACCTCGACCTGGACGTCGTGCGCCTGCGCGACGGCTCGGTACGCGTGCTCGACGAGGACGAGTTCGACGAGCACCGGGTGCTCTACGGCTATCCGGCCGAGGTGGTCGCGCAGGCCCGCGCGACCTGCGACGACCTCGTGGCCCGCCTGACCACGGCCACCACCGCCTTCGAGAAGACGGCGGTGGCCTGGCTGGCTCAGCTGTAACGCAACTGCGGGGCGTCGATCTCCTCCCAGCTGGCGCGCAGTTCGGCGACCAGCTCGGGGTGCTTGGCGGCGAGGTTGGCCTGCTCGCGCGGGTCGGCCTCGACGTCGTAGAGCGCGTCGGTCGTGCTCAGCCGCAGGTACTTCCATCTGCCCCGGCGCAGGGCGCGGTTGGCACGGGTACGCCAGAAGATGTCCCGCTCCGGCACCTCCGCGCCGCGCAGCAGGTAACCGGCCAGGCTGGTGCCGTCGAGCGGGTACGCCGGGTCCGGGCTCGCCCCGGCGATCTCCAGGAGCGTCGCCGTCCAGTCGTGGGTGACCACCGGCTCGTGGCTGACCTGGCCGCCGCGTACCCGGGCCGGCCAGCGCAGGATCGTCGGCACCCGGATCCCGCCCTCGCTGAGGCTGGCCTTGTTGCCGGTGAGCGGCCAGTTGCACGAGAACCGCTCCCCACCGTTGTCACTCTGGAAGACCACCACGGTGTCGCGGTCCTGGCCGGTCTGCCGCAGCGCGGTGAGCACCTGGCCGATGCGCCGGTCCAGGTTCTCCACCATCCTCCGGTACGTCTCCAGCGAGCCGCCGTCGTTGTGGAAGATCGCCTGCGCGTTGCCGGCCTTGATCTTCGCGGTGATCTCGTCGCTGACCGCGCGGTCGCCGGGCGCCTCCCACGGCCAGTGCGGGCTGGTGAAGTTCAGGTTGAGCAGCCACGGCCGGTCGTGCCCGCGGCGCACGAACGCCTCGGCCCTCTCGGCGATGACGTCGGTGTAGTACCGCCCGTCGTTCTCGACCGGGGTCTCGCCCTCGTACAGGTCGTACTTCCCGGTGTGGCTGTACTTGGAGTAGTAGTCGACGCCACCGGAGTAGTTGCCGAAGAACTCGTCCCAGCCGGCCCGCAGCGGGCTGAAGTGCGGCAGGAAGCCACCGTGCCACTTGCCGATCAGTGCGGTGGCGTACCCGGCCTTCTTCAGCAGCGAGGCGAGCGTGGGGTGCGTGGACGGGATGCCGTCGCGGTCGTTGGCGGCGCCGATCGGCTCGGGCAGGCCGCCGGGGGTGCGGCCCGGGTAGCGACCGGTGTAGAACGCGACCCGGGTGGGTGAGCAGACCGCGCCGGAGGAGTAGCCGTTGGTGAACCGCACGCCGTCGCGGGCCAGCCGGTCCAGGTGGGGCGTGCGGATGTTCGGCGAGCCGTAGCTGCTGAGGTCGGCCCAGCCGAGGTCGTCGGCGAGGATGAACAGGATGTTCGGCCGCTTCGACTGTCCCGGTTTCGCCTGAAAGGGCCGTTCGGTGGCCGAGGCTTCGGCCTCGGCGGGGATGGCGGTCGCGGCGGCGGCCCCGGCGAGCGCGCCGAACACGCCGCGCCGGGTGGTCCCACGGTTGTTCACGATGTCTCCAGTGGATCGATGAATGCCCCGCCGACATTATCCATCGAGCCGATAGGATTAAAGGAGATGCCGCGATGTGGGACCGGGCAGCGTCTGGGCGGTCAGGGTGGCCAGGCCGAGCAGGAGCACGGTCAGGCTGAGCGCCGGTGCGGGGTCGACGGGCCGCGGGGTCGCCGGGGGTGCCGGTGCGGCGGCCACCTGGACGAGGATCACCTGGTTCGCCCCCTCGCCCGGGTTGGTCACCCATCGGCTCGACACCAGATCGTTCTCCTCGACGAGGAACAGCAGGCCGGCGGCCGCGAGCAGAACCGGTGCCAGCGCCGTCGCGGCGAGGCGCAGCGGGCGGGTGAGGAGGCCGGCGTTGATGGCGAAGCCGAGCAGGATCAGGGCGAGGGCGGGCAGGGAGAGCGCGATCGCGCGGTCGAGGGGGTCGGGCGCGATGATCCACGGGTCCGACGGCATGTCCAGCATCAGGTTCCCGGCCAGGACCAGGACGGCGACGGCAAAGAGGGCCGCCGGCAGCATGGCGATCCGCGGCCGCCGGGCCCGGATGAGCACCGAGGTCGCGAGCAGGGCTGCCGCGGCGGTGGCCAGGAACTCCGCGGCGAGTGCGTGGCCCTCGGCGCCGTTGGGTGCGGTGTCCCAGATCGCGGCGGCGGCCGTCCCCGTGGCCAGCCCGCCGGTCAGCAGCCGGCCGGCCCCGGTGGCCGGCGCGTCACCGGCCAGGGCGTATGCCAGGAGGGCGGCAGACGTCAGCGTCGCGCCGAAGGGCAGGACGTCGCCGCCGAAGACGTAGAGGGCCGCGAGGACGAGGAACCATCGGGCTGCCCAGGTCGATGTCACCCGAGCATGATCCGGGCTTTCGCCCGACGGCGCCATCCCTCCGGCATACCCGATTTATCGCTGGATAAGGCGTTCTGTCGCTGCTCGAATCCGGCGGCGCAGGCGGTCGTCGGCCCAGGGGTCGTCGCCCACGCGCTCGTCCTTCTCGGTCAGCGCCGTCAGAGCGGGCACCGCGGCGGTGGCCCCGACGGACACAAGAGCGTCCAGAGCATCCCAGGTGGCGCCCGCACCGGACGCCACCACCGCCACGAGCGGCTCGGCCAGCTCGTCCGCGTCGACACCCAGGCCGTGCAGGGCGCGGGCGGCACCGGGCCGGGCGTGCAGCTCCGCCCGCAGCAGCTTCTCCAGTGAGGGCCGCAGCTCCTCGCCACCGCCCAGCTCCGCCAGCAGCGCCGCCGCCGTGCCGGCCGGCGCGAACCCGGCCCGGACGACCGCGCCCACCACCGGCCTGGCGAGCTCGGCGTCACCGGTCGCGCGCCAGGCCAGGCGGGCCGCCGCGACCTGCTCGTACCGGCGCTCGTGCCGCGGATCAGTCTCGGTCGTCAGCCAGGGCCGCAGCGCGGGCAGCAGCACCGCCGCAGCCGGTCCGGCGTCAGCGATCAACCCGAGATCGTGGGCGAAATACCGGGGTTTCTCCGCCAGCGCCGTCGCAGCCGCCGCGACGAGCGGGCCGCTGTCACCGGTCAGCCGCAAAACAGCGTGCCCGGCCCGGACGTCGCCCCGGGCGGCCAGCTCGGCGAGCGCGGGAAGGGCCGGAAGAGCGCCCGCACCGACGGCCACCAGAGCGCCGGCCGCGGGCACCGGCATCTCGGGCAACAGCGCGACGATCTCCGGAACCGCGCCGCCCGCCGAGGGACCCCACCCGGCCAGGATCGTCAGGAGATCGTCACGAGGGTCAGCGGCGGCCGCGTAAGCCGAGCCGGCCCCGGGCCGCCCCAACTCCCGGCGGATCAGTTCCAGCACCTCGGGGTCGAACGGCGGCGGCTCGGCACCGCGCGGCAGCGTGAGCTGGTGACCGGCGAGCACCGCCTCCCGGTAACCCGGATGTCCGAGACGGATCAGCACGGACAGGGCGGTCCGCGCCACCTCCCGGTCCTCGTCGCGCGAGGCGGTGAGCACCGCGCCGGCAACCGAGGAGGACGCCTCACCGGCCGCCGACACGGCATAGGCGGCGGAGAGGCGCACCCGCGGCGACGAGTCAGCCAGCAGCTCCCGGGCCAGCGGGAGCAGATCTCCCGGCGCTGAACGCGACCGCAGGAACCGCTGCCGGATCATCCCGGCGAGCTCCTTGCGGACCGCCGGCACACCGGACCGGATGACGCGCTCGGCGAGATCCCGCGCGGTGGCCTCGTCGACGCCGAGGAACACCTCGCCGAACGCCGACTCGCGGGCCCGCCACGGGCTGTCCTCGTCGTCGGCGTGGATGACCGCCTCCAGGTCCTCCACCGGCAGCCGCCGCCCGGCCCGGACGGCCGTCAGCGCGGCAGCGGCCCGGACCTCCGGCGCCGGATCGCCGGCCACCGGCGTGTCACCCAGCAGCGCCAGGCCGAGCAGGATCGACGCGCGCACCCTCGGGTCGGTCTCGGCGGCCCACCGGTCCCGCAGCGCGTCGAGGGTGTGCGGCCCGCTCCAGGCGAGCGCGTAGGCGGCACACGCCCGTACCGAAGCGTCGGGATCGCCCAGCAGCGGCAGCAGTGGCCCGCTGTGCACCGCGACAGCGGCCCGGACCATGGGCTGTTCCGGCCCGTTGGCCTCCGCCGGGTCGCACAGCCCACCCAGCGTGCGCAGCAGATGGTCGCGGTGATGCACGCCCGGTGTCGCCGCCAGCTCGACCAGGAACGGCACCACCTCGGCGGTCACCGGATAAACAGTGCCCTGATGCCAGATGCTCGAGTGGAAGTCGTACCGGCCCTCCCCGGCGACCTCCGGGTCGGGCGAGGCGATCGCCCGCAGAATCTCCGGCGCCTCGTCACACGGGCCGTACGCCCCGTCGAGCGAGGACCAGTCGACGTCGTCGATTCCGTTCAGCACGCGACGCACTCTAGAGCTTCCCCGGTGTGAGGATGGGGGCATGACGAAGCTGAGTGGACAGGAGATCGCGGACCGGGCGCCGAAAGGCTGGGTCTATCTGCCGGGCGCGCTGCGGACCCGTCTGCGGACCGGGACCTTCGCCGCCGGGCTGGAGCTGGTGAACGCGATCGGCGCGGCGGCCGAGGAGGCGAACCATCACCCCGATCTCGACCTGCGCTACACCTACCTCGACGTGACGCTGGTCAGCCACGACGTGGGCGAGGTGACCGCTCGCGACCTGCGGCTGGCGGCCACGATCAGCGAGCTGGCGACCCGGGCGGGCGTCCCGGCGGAGACCGCCGGGGTCGTGCGCCTGGAGCTCGGCCTGGACAGCCCCGCCTTCTCCCGCGTGCTGCCGTTCTGGCAGGCGGTCCTCGGTCTGGAGCACCGCAGCAGCGAGTTCGGTGACGAGCTGAGCGACCCGGGCGGCCTGCTGCCGTCGGTCTGGTTCCAGGAGTCCGGCGACGAGGAGCCGCGCCAGCGCTGGCACCCCGACCTGTGGGTGGACCCGTCCGAGGTGCGGCCCCGGATCGACGCGGCGATCAAGGCCGGCGGCAGCCTGGTCAGCGACGCCGAGTCGCCCAGCTTCTGGGTCCTCGCCGACCCCGAGGGCAACAGGGTCTGCCTCTGCACGTGGCAGGAGCGGAAGTAGCAGACAGCGATGAGGCGGGGCAGCCCCGAGCCGCCCCGCCTCATCTCACCGTTCAGGCCGCGACAGGAGCCTGATCGATGACCGGAGCCGACGCCCCACCGGACAGGTGCCGAAGGTAGGCCGGCAGGGTCAGGAACTCCGGGCAGGTCCGTTCGGTCAGCAGGACCACGAGCAGCGTCCGTGCCTGGCCGAAGCACCGGGCCGCTTCCTCGTCCAGCGCCCCGGTCTCGCTGAGGACGTCGAGTTCCTCACGCAGCATCCGGGTGACGAGGGTCGCGGTGATCGGCACGCCGTAGTCGGTCGGCGTACCCTCCGAGATCCACTGCCAGAGCTGCGCGCGGCAGATCTCGGCGGTGGCGGCGTCCTCCATGAGACCGCCGAGCGCGACGGCGCCCCGGCCGCCCAGCCAGGCGGCGATGTAGCGCAGGGCCACGCTGGCGTTGTTGCGCAGCGCCACCTCGCTGACCGACACCTCGCCGGCCTTGAGGTCGAGCAGGTCGGTCGCGGTGACCCGCACGTCGTCGCGCTTGCGCACGATCTGGTGCGGCTCGTCGCCCAGCCACTGGTCGAACACCTCACGGCACGTCTCGACCAGCGCCGGGTGCGCCACCCAGGAGCCGTCGAAGCCGTCGCCGACCTCGCGCCGCTTGTCCTGGCGGACCTGGTTGAGGGCCCGCTTGGCGGCGACCGGGTCGCGGCTGGGCACGACCGCGGCCATCCCGCCGATCGCGTGGGCGCCGCGCCGGTGGCACGTCTTGACCAGCAGTTCGGTGTACGCCCGCATGAACGGCGCGGTCATCGTCAGCTGCGAGCGCTCCGGCAGCACCGCGTCCGGACGATTCTTGATCATGCTGAACAGGTAGTCCCAGCGGCCCGCGTTCAGGCCGGCCGAGTGCTCGCGCAGCTCGTACAGGATCTCGTCCATCTCGAACGCCGCGTTGATCGTCTCGATCAGGACCGTGGCCCGGATCGTGCCGCGCGGGATGCCGAGGTACTCCTGCGCGTAGACGAAGACGTCGTTCCAGAGGCGGGCCTCCAGGTGCGACTCCATCTTCGGCAGGTAGAAGTACGGCCCGCTGCCCCGGTCGATCTGCTTCTGCCCGCAGTGGAACAGGTAGAGGCCGAAGTCGAACAGCGACGCGGAGACCGCCCGGCCGCCGATGCGCAGGTGACACTCCGGCAGGTGCCAGCCCCGCGGCCGCACCATGATCGTCGGAACGGACGAGCCGACCTCGTAGCGCTTGCCGTCAGCGGCCGTGAAGTCGAGTGTGCCGTCCAGCGCGTCCCGCAGGTTGAGCTGGCCGAGCACCACGTTCTCCCAGGTGGGTGACGTGGCGTCCTCGAAGTCGGCCATCCACACCTTGGCGCCGGAGTTGAGCGCGTTGATGGTCATCTTGCGCTCGGGCGGGCCGGTGATCTCGACGCGCCGGTCCATCAGGTCGGGCGCGGCCGGAGCGACCTGCCAGGACGCGTCGTCGCGGATGTGCTGGGTGGACCCGAGGAAGTCCAGGTCGGTGGTCCGGGTGGCCCGGCGGCGCCGGCGGCGCTCCAGGAGCTGGACCCGGCGCGATCCGAACTCGCGGTCGAGCGCCACGATGAACGCGACGGCCTCGGGGGTCAGGATCTCGGAGTAGCGGCCTGCGGTGGTGCCCGTGATGGTGATCTCCTCGCCGCCCATGTCAGAACTGCTCCGCCTCGGTGCTGCCCGAGAGGGCGGTGGTGGACGAGTCCGGGTTCAGCGCGGTGGAGACCGCGTCGAAGTAGCCGGTGCCGACCTCGGCCTGGTGCTTGGTGGCGGTGTAGCCGTCGGCCTCGGCCGCGAACTCCGCCTCCTGCAGCTTGACGTACGCGGTCATGCCGGTCTCGGCGTACCCGCGGGCCAGCTCGAACATCGAGTGGTTCAGAGCGTGGAAGCCGGCCAGCGTGACGAACTGGAACTTGTAGCCCATCGCGCCGAGCTCCTTCTGGAACTGCGCGATCGTGGCGTCGTCCAGGTTCTTCTTCCAGTTGAACGACGGCGAGCAGTTGTACGCGAGCAGCTTGCCCGGGTGCTTGGCGTGCACCGCCTCGGCGAACTTGCGGGCGAAGTCCAGGTCCGGCTTGCCCGTCTCCACCCAGAGCAGGTCGGCGTAGTCGGCGTACGCCACACCGCGGGCGATCGCGGCGTCGTCACCCGGGCGCACCCGGAAGAAGCCCTCGGAGGTGCGCTCGCCGGTCAGGAACGGCTGGTCGCGCTCGTCGACGTCGGTGGTGAGCAGGTCCGCCGCGAGAGCGTCGGTACGTGCGATCACCAGCGTCGGCACCCCGGCCACGTCGGCGGCGAGGCGGGCGGCGTTGAGCGTACGGATGTGCTGCTGAGTCGGGATGAGAACCTTCCCGCCCAGGTGGCCGCACTTCTTCTCGCTGGCCAGCTGGTCCTCCCAGTGCACGCCCGCCGCGCCGGCCGCGATCATGCCCTTCATCAGCTCGAACGCGTTCAGCGGGCCACCGAAGCCGGCCTCCGCGTCGGCGACGATCGGGGCGAACCAGTCGCGCTCGTGCCGTCCGGCCGCGGTGTCGATCTGGTCGGCGCGCAGCAGCGCGTTGTTGATCCGCCGGACCACCGCGGGCACCGAGTTCGCCGGGTAGAGCGACTGGTCCGGGTAGGTGTGGCCGGAGAGGTTGGCGTCCGCCGCGACCTGCCAGCCGGAGAGGTAGATCGCCTTCAGGCCGGCGCGCACCATCTGGGTCGCCTGGCCGCCGGTCAGCGCGCCGAGCGCGTTGATGTAGTCCTCGGAGTGCAGCAGCTGCCACAGCCGGGCCGCACCACGCTCGGCCAGCGTGTGCCGCTCCTGGAGGGTTCCCCGCAGCCGCACGACATCCTGCGCGGTGTAGTCGCGCTTGATGCCCGTCCAGCGGGGGTCGCCGGCCCATTCCCGAGTGAGGTCCGCAGCGGTACCGCCCCTGGTTTCGGTCAGCTCAGTCATCAGAAAAATCCCTTTCCTGCCCTGTCGCGTTCTTCCGTGTGGAAGAACTTCACTCTCAGGGATCACGCAAGCCCCTTTGAAGGGATCTGTGAGAAGAAGAAGTGAAGAAATTCTGCTAGGTTGAAACCCGTGACCGCTTCACCTTCTGAGTCGACCGTGGACCTCGTAACGCTCGGGCAGCGCCTCCGTCATCTCCGCCGGACCCGGGGCATGACACTCGACCAGCTCAGCGAGGCGGTGGGACGGGCTCCGTCGCAGCTCTCGCTCATCGAGAACGGGAAGCGGGAGCCGAAGCTGTCGGTTCTCCAGTCGATTGCGCAGGCTCTGGGCGTACCCATGCAGGATCTTCTTCGCCCGGAGGCGCCGAGCCGGCGCGCCGGGCTGGAGATCGAGCTGGCCCACTTTCAGAAGAATCCCGCTTATTCCGCTCTTGGCCTTCCCGCCGTGCGCGCCGGAAGGCGCCTGCCGGCCGACGCGCTCGAATCCCTCATCGGGCTGCACCGCGAGCTGAACCGGCTGCTTACCGAGCAGAGCGCGACACCCGAGGTGGCCCGGCGGGCAAACGCGCAGCTCCGCGCGGAGATGCGCGAGCGCGACAACTACTTCCCCGAGATCGAGAAGGCGGCGGCGCGGGTGCTGCAGTCGGTCCGGCACGCGACCGGACCGCTCTCCCAGCGCGGCATCCTGGACATCGCCGCGCAGATCGGCTTCACCCTGCACTACGTCAACGACCTGCCCAGCTCCACGCGCTCCGTGACCGATTTGAAAAATCGGCGAATCTTTCTCCCGCAGGTGGCCAGCGGCAAGGGCCACGACCCGCGCAGCGTCGTCCTGCAGACCCTGGGACACTTCGTCCTGGGACACGAGGACCCGGCCGACTACGGCGACTTCCTGCGCCAGCGCGTCGAGGTCAACTACTTCGCCGCCGCCCTGCTGATGCCGGAGAACTTCGCCGTCGAGTTCCTCACCGAGGCCAAGGCCGACCGCGCCCTGGCCATCGACGACTTCCGCGACGCCTTCGGCGTCTCCTACGAGACCGCCGCCCACCGCTTCACGAACCTGGCCACCCACCACTTCGGCATCCCGGTGCATTTCGCCCGGGTGCACGAGAGCGGCATCGTCTACAAGGCCTACGAAAACGACAACGTCCGGTTCCCCGCCGACGTCACCGGCGCCATCGAGGGCCAGCCGGTCTGCCGCAAATGGGCCTCCCGAACAGTCTTCGAGTCCGACGACCCGTATTCGAGCTTCTACCAGTTCACCGACACGGTCGCGGGCACGTACTGGTGCACCGTCCACGTCGAAGCCACCAGCTCAGGCCTCTTCTCGGTGACCGTGGGCACCCCCTACGAACACGCCCGCTGGTTCCGCGGCGGCGACGTGACCGGCCGAACCGTCTCCACCTGCCCCGACCCCGACTGCTGCCGCCGTCCACCCGCCGAGCTGGTCTCCCGCTGGTCCGGCAACGCCTGGCCGAGCGCCCGCGTCCACTCCCACCTGCTCGCCGCCCTCCCACCGGGCACCTTCCCCGGCGTCGACAACCGTGACGTCTACGACTTCCTCGAACGCCGCTCCTGACGTCTGCCGCGCGGCGGTCGCCGCGCCTTCAGGCGGGCTGGCGGGCGATCGCCTCCGCGCTGACCGGCGTGAACAGGTTGATCAGCGTGCCGTCCGGGTCGCGCAGGAGCAGCGAGCGGTTGCCCCACGGCATGAGGGTGGGCTCCTGGACGACGACGACATCGTCGAGCACCTCGTTCAGGCGCTCGAACTCGGCGTCCACGTCGTCGACGCGGAACTCGACGAGGGCGCTCCGGTTGGCGGCCGGTTCGGCGGCCGAGCCGGGAACGGTGGTGGTGCTGCCGATCGCGAGGATCGCGCCCGGCAGCAGGAGCTGGGCGAAGTCCGGCGTGAAACGGCGGGCGGTGACGCCGGTCAGCCGCTCGTAGAACTCGGTGAGGTGGGCGACGTCGCCGGTGATGAGGCGAACGGATACCTGGTTCACGGCAGTGCTCCTGTTCGTTCGTGGTGACGGCCACTTCGTTCGTGGTGACGGCCACTTCGTTCGTGGTGACGGCCACGCTAGAAGCGATACCGGACAACTTCCGCCCGGTATGACGGAGAATCTCAACTCATGACCCGGCCGACCGCACGCGTGCTCACCCTGCTGGAGATCCTGCAGAGCGGCGGCGTCCACACCGCTGCCTCCCTCGCCGGGCGCCTCGGTGTCGACGAGCGGACCGTGCGCCGCTACGCCGAGCACCTGCTGGACCTGGAGGTGCCGGTCGAGGCGGTCCGCGGCCGGTACGGCGGTTACCGCCTGGCGCCCGGCTTCCGCATGCCCCCGCTGATGCTCACCGACGAGGAGGCGCTCGCCGTCCTGCTCGGCCTGCTCACCACCGGCCGCTCCGGGGAGGCCGCCGCGAGCGCCGCCGCGAAGGTCCGCCGGGTGCTGCCGAAGGTGCTCGCCGCCCGCCTCGACGCGCTCTTCGCCACCGCGGACATTCCCACTCCGTCCCGCGCGGCACCCGAGGCCTCGGTCATGCTGCAGCTCGCCGAGGCGACTCGGCTGCGGCGGCCGGCGCTCATCACCTACCGTGACCGCACCGGCCGGCTCAGCGAGCGGACACTTCATCCGTACGGCATCGTCGCGCGCTGGAGCCGCTGGTACGTGACCGGCCCGGACTCGCTCTCCGGCGAGACGCGAACCTTCCGCCTCGACCGGATCGAGCAGGTCCGGACCGTCTCCGGAGCGTTCACCGTTCCGGACGACTTCGAGCCGGCCGCCGCGGTGCAGACCAGCCTGGCCACGGCACCGTGGCGGCACGAGGTCGTGGTCGCGGTCCGGGGCACCGACGAGGAGGTCCGCGCCCGCCTGCCGAAGGCGATCGCGGCGATCCCCGCCATCGAGCCGGACGACCGCCCGGGGTGGGTCGTCGTCCACATGCGAGCCGAACGGCTGGACTGGTTCCCGGCCCTGCTGGCCGGCCTGGAACTGCCGTTCGCCATCCGCCGGCCGGATGAGCTGCGCGATCTCGTCCGCTCCTGGGCGGAACGCGTCGTCACCTACACGACGGAGCCGTCCACGGAGACCCTAAAGAATCCTTAACACTATTTACTGTTAACAGCCTTTAATTTACGTTGGTGAACACGTCATCCCCCAACTTGATCCGAGGAGCAAGTGCATGAGGCGTAGATTCACCCTCCCCGCGCTGACCGTCGCGGCTGTCACCGGCTCGATGTTCGTGGCCGTCTCCCCGGCGTCCGCGCACGGATACATCTCGTCCCCGCCCAGCCGCCAGGCCAACTGTGCCAGCGGCGCGGTCTCGGGCTGCGGCGACATCGTCTACGAGCCCCAGAGCGTCGAGGCGCCCAAGGGCTCGACACAGTGCAACGGAGGCGGCAGCCGTTTCACTGTGCTCAACGACAACGGTAAGGGCTGGCCGGCCGCGTCGGTCGGCCAGAACGTCACGTTCAACTGGGTCCTCACGGCCCGGCACTCGACCGCGACGTGGGAGTACTTCATCGGCGGCACCCTGCTGGCGTCCTTCAACGACGGTGGCGCGCAGCCGGGTGCGACCAAGTCGCACACCGTCAACATGAAGGGCTTCTCCGGCCGGCAGACGGTCCTCGCGCGCTGGAACATCTCGGACACGATCAACGCGTTCTACTCCTGCGTGGACCTGAACATCGGCGGCGGCTCGAACCCGACGCCGACCACCCCGACGCCGACGCCCACCACGCCGCAGCCGACCACGCCCACGCCGACCCCGACCACCACGACCAACCCGGGCTCCGGGACGTGGGCGGCCGGTACGGCGTACAAGGCCGGCGACCGCGTGACCTACAACGGCCGGTCCTACCAGTGCCGGCAGGCGCACACCGCCCTCAACGGGTGGGAGCCGCCGAACGTACCCGCGCTGTGGTCCGCTCTGTAAGAGGAACGGGCGGCCCGGCTCTGCGCCGGGCCGCCCTGGCCCTCCTCGTGCTGCTGTCGCTGCTCACCGGGTGCGGATCCGGCGAGCCCGAGACGCGGGAGGCGTTCAACGACACCGACGTCATGTTCCTCCAGATGGGCCTGGCGCAGATCACCGAGGGCGAACAGCTGGCCCAGCGCGCCCAGGACAGGTCCACCAACGCCGAGCTCAAGGCCGTCGCGACCGAGCTCAGGCAGCAGTGGCAGACCGAGTCCGGCACCATGCAGCGCTGGCTGATGGGCTGGGAACGCCCGCTGGCAGCCGACCCCTCCACCGGCGTCCACGCGGGACACGGCGACCTGCACGCGCTGCAACCCGACGACCTGACAACGCTCGACGCCGCCCGGGGCGCCGACTTCGACCGCACCGCCGTGGCGCTCATCCTGGGCAATCTGCACAACAGTGTCGAGACGATGCGGATGGAGAGCGCGGGTGGCGCGTACCCTCCGGCGAAGAGCCTTGCCGACCAGATGGCCGCGGCGCGGCAGAAGCAGATCCAGCGCCTGCTTGCGCTGGCACCGACAATTCAATGATGCCCGAGTTGATCGCACCCACCACCCGCTTGCACACCGCCTGGCTCGCCGCCCGTGACGAGTGGGGCCGTGGCGTCCATCAGGACGGCGCCGGCTTCCGCGACGGCGACGACCGCGACTCGGCGGAGGGCTTCGCGGCGTGGGTGCGCCGGCTCCGCGGCGAGGAGGACCCGGCCGTTCCGCCGGTCGAGGGCTGGGTGCACTGCACCTACCGCTGGATCACCGAGGGTGACCGCGTGCTCGGCACCATCGCGCTGCGTCACGAACTGAACGAGATGCTGCTTCACGAGGGCGGCCACATCGGCTACGGCATCCGTCCCTCCGAGCGCCGCCGCGGCCTGGCCTCCTGGGCCGTCCGCGAGATCCTCGGCACCGCCCGCGAGCTGGGCATCGACCGCGTGCTGATCACCTGCAAGGACAGCAACGTCGCCTCCGCGCGCACCGCGGAGAGCTGCGGCGGCGTCCTGGAGGACGTCCGCGAGACCCGGATGGGCCTGACCAGGAGGTACTGGATCAAATTGTGAGCGGCGTGGCCGGCAGCGCCCGGACCGTCTCGTCGAGGACGCGCATCAGATCGTCGAGGAGCGGATTGGGCCGCCGGCGCCGAGCCGTGGCCACCCCGATGAAGCGGCACGGCCCGGGCGGCTCGAGCCGGGCCGCGCTGAGCCCGGTCGAGTCGGCGGTCAGCGCCACCTCCGGGATCAGGCTGATGCCGATCCCGGCCCGCACCAGCGACTGGGCGAACTGGTAGTCCGTGCTCCGGCACGCGGTCCGTACCAGATAGCCGGCCATCGCCGCGTAGTGGCCGAGCATCTCGCCGACCGACAGGCACCCGTGCACCCAGCGTTCGGCCGCCAGCTCGGCCAGGGTCAGCGACGTGCGGCCGACGAACCGGTGGCCGGACGGCAGGACGATCCACATCGGGTCGTCCATCAGCGGCGTCCACGTGAGCCCCGACCGGTCGCCCGGCCGCACCGGCGGCGGCCCGTCGAAGTGGTAGGCCAGCGCCAGGTCGGCCTGCCCGGCGCGGACCATCGGCAGGCTCTCCTCCGGCTCGCTCTCGATCACCGTGAGCTCGACGCCCGGGTGCTCGGCGGCGAACCGGGTCAGCGCCGGTGGCAACAACCGCTGCCCGCCGCTGGTGAACGTCGTGACGGTGAGCCGCTCGGTCCGCGCGACCGCGAGTTTCGCGATCTCCTGTTCCGCGCAGAGCAGCTCCGCGGTGATCGCCTCGGCGGTCTCCACGAGGACCAGTCCCGCCTCGGTGAGCTCGACGCCGCGGGTGCTGCGCCGGACCACCGGGGTGCCGACCGTGCGCTCCAGCGCGCTGATCTGCTGCGAGACCGCGGACGGGGTGAGCCGCAGCTGGGCGGCGGCCCGGTTGAAGCTGCCCTGCCGGGAGACCTCGGTGAGCACCTGCAGGCGACGCGCGTCGATCATCAGATTTCCTTAACACCACATCAGCAAGTCACCACTACCGCTTACTACCGTACGTTGGAAGTCTGTAAGTGTGAATCGTCTCGCCTGGCTCCTCTTCGTCGCCGTCTCGGTGCTCTGGGGCATCCCGTACTTCCTCATCAAGATCGCGATCGACGACATGTCGCCGGTCCTCGTCGTGGCCGGCCGCACCGCCATCGCGGCCGCCGTCCTGATCCCGGTCGCCCTGATGCGGGGCACGCTCGGTGCGCTGCGCGGCCGGATGCGAGTCGTCACCCTGATCGCGATGGTGCACATCGTCGGCCCGTTCCTGCTCATCACGTACGGCGAACAGCACATCACCTCCTCGCTGACCGGCATCCTGATCGCCGTCGAGCCCGCCGTGATCGCGCTGCTGATGTCACGGACCGAGCCGCTCACCCCGATCCGTGTCGCCGGGCTCGTCACCGGGTTCGCCGGCGTCGTGGTCCTGGTCGGCCTGGACGTCTCCGGCGACCGGTACGGCCTGCTCGGCGCCGGCATGGTCCTGCTCGCCGCGATCAGCTACGCCGTCGCCACGATGCTGGTGCAGCGCAAGGCCGCCGACATCCCGCCGGAGTCGCTGACCCTCGGCACCACCGCGATCACCACCGTCGTCCTGCTGCCGTTCAGCCTCCTGGCCCTGCCCACCGAGCCGGTCGGTGCCGACGCCTGGGCCGCGCTCGGCGTCCTCGGCGTCCTCTGCACCGCGGCGGCGCTGCTGGCCTTCTACAAGCTGATCGGGCTGGCCGGGTCCAACCGCGCCGGGCTGGTGACATATTTCAATCCGGTCGTCGCGGTCCTGCTCGGTGTGGTGCTGCTGAACGAGCCGATCGGACCGGCCACGATTGCCGGTTTCGCCCTGGTAACCACCGGCTGCTGGCTCTCCACCCGCCCGGCTCGGATCCGGGAGCCGGAGCCGATTGCCGCCTGAATGTGGGACTTTCTCCGATGATGTCCCAGCCCGCCGTAGCGGATCGGTTACAGTCCGATCCGGACGGCGGGCTTCTTCACCTTTGCGGTGAAGATTGACAGAATATTCACAGCCGTACGACAGCCCGGACGTCTTGGCTCCACAGACTTTTTGCGAAATCTTTTCCGAGTCTTCAAGATTCCACCGGAGACGAGGAGAGGAGCGACATGACGCGGCTGGGGTGGGCTTGCCCAGTGGACCATATCGACGGGGGTCGCCATGCCGAGTGATCGCCCGATCTTCGTCGTCGGATGCCCCCGCTCCGGCACGACGATGCTCCAGCTCATGCTGCACGCGCATCCGCGGATCGCGCTGCCTCCGGAGACCCGGTTCCTGCTCACGGCGTATCAGCAGAGGGCCGACTTCGGCGACCTGAACGAGTCCGGCAACCGGCGCGCGCTGGGCGAGTACATCGTCAAGTCGTCCCAGTTCGGCGACCTCGGCCTGGAAAGCGAGGCGACGGTCGAGGCGATCGTGGCCGGCCCGCCCACGCTCGGTTCCGCCTTCGGGATCGTCTTCAAGATGTACGCGGAGCGGTTCGGCAAGCCGCGCTGGGGCGACAAGCGCCCGCTGTACCTGCGGCACCTCGGCACGATCCTCAAGCTGTTCCCGGACGCGCAGATCATCAACATCATGCGGGACGGCCGGGACTGCGTGGCGTCGCTCAAGGAGACGCCGTGGAAACCGGACGAGTTCGACACGCTCATCGACTACTGGACGAAATCGGCCGACTCCTCGCTGGCCGCCGCGCGCTACTACCGCACCGACCAGTACCACCAGGTGCGCTACGAGGACCTGGTCGCCGACCCGGAGCCGCACCTGCGGGCCATCTGCGACTTCCTCGATGAGGAATACGACCCGGCGATGACCGCGCCCAACAAGCTCGCCTCGGTCGCCGTCCCGGAGTACAAGACCTGGCACACCCTCACGCATCAGGCGCCCACGACCGAGCGGGTGGCGAGCTGGCGCAGCCGGCTCACCGACGACGAGGTACGCAAGTGCGAGGCCGCCTTCGGCGACCGCCTCTCCCGCTTCGGCTACGAGCCGTCGATCCCGGTCCCGCGCGGCGCGCGCATGGCCGCCGACGCCAAGTACCTGGCCAAGGACAAGCTGGGCCCGGCCAAGAAGGCCGCCCTGGAGCTGATCGCCCAGGTCCGCAACTCGGACGAGCCGCCGGTGGCGGCGCGCCTGACCTCCGCCCAGCTGGCGGGCTGATCTGATCGCCCGGCCGCCGGCGGACTTCTCGCCGGCGGTCAGCTGATCAGGCGCCGCTCCCACGCCCAGGCCGCGATCTCCACCCGGTTCCGCGTGTCGAGTTTGGCGTGGATGCTGCTCAGGTGGGTCTTCACCGTCCCGATCGAGATGAACAACTCCTCGGCGATCTCCGCGTTGGTCCGCCCACGGGCGGTCAGCAGCACCACCTCCAGCTCCCGCGGCGACAGACCGCCGTCGTCGGTGGACCGCACCGGCTGAGCCAGGTGCTGCAGGAGCCGTACCGTGATCGACGGACTGATCAGCGCGTCCCCGGAGGCGGCCGCCCGGACCGCCTCGATCAGCAGCGCCGGCCCGGAGTCCTTGAGCAGGAAACCCACCGCACCGTTGCGCAGCGCCTGGTGCACGTACTCGTCGAGATCGAACGTCGTCACCACGACCACCTTGACCGGCTCGGGCACCCCCGGCCCGGCGAGCAGCCGCAGCGCCTGGAGCCCGTCCATCTTCGGCATCCGGATGTCCATCAGCGCCACGTCCGGCTTGAGCCGCCGGGCAGCGGCAACCGCCTCCACCCCGTCAGCCGCCTCGCCGACCACCTCCATGTCCGGCTGGGCCCCCAGAATCATGCCGAACCCGGTCCGGACCATCGCCTGATCATCAGCCACCAGTACCCGAATCAACCGCCACCCCCCAACCCCATTCCGTGTGGATTTCGGCCCTCATCCTGACCCCAACTCCACACGCAAGCGCTCTCTGCACCCGTTGCGTTCCGCGTGTTGAGTTCGGCCCTCATACTGACCGCAACTCCACACGCAAGGTCTTCACCCCGTTGCGTGTTGAGTTCGGCCGTCATACTCACCTCAACTCCACACGCAAGTTTTAAAGGGGGAGGGCGGCGTCTACTACCCAGCCGCCGTCGACTCCTGGGCCGGCGGAGATCTGGCCGCCGACCGCCCGGACGCGTTCGGTGAGGCCCGCCAGACCGTATCCCGGGCGGTCCCGTGGTGCGGGCGGACGGGGCGGCGGTCCGTCGTTCGCCACGCGCAGCTGCAGAAGTTTCGGCGTACGGCGCAACCACACGTCCACCGCCGACGCGCCCGGGGCGTGCTGGCGCGCGTTGGTCAGCGCCTCCATCACCACCCGGTACGCCGACGTCGACACCTCCACCGGCAGCCCCTCCGCCGCACCCTCCAGGTGCAGCCGGGCCGGTGGCCCGCCCGCCGCGGTGAACTGCTCGATCAGAGCGGGCAACTCCGGCACCCCGGCGATCGGCGCGAGCGGTGCGTCCGGGCGCGAGTGCGGGTCGCGCAGCACCCCGACCATCCGCCGCATCGACGCCATCGTCTCGGCGCCCGCCTGCTCGATCTGCTCCAGCGCCAGCATCGCCCGCTTCGGGTCCTGCTCGGCGATGAACCGGGCGCCCTGCGCCTGCACCACGATCCCGGTCACGTGGTGGGCGATGAAGTCGTGCAGGTCCCGGGCGAACTCGGCGCGCTGCTCGGCGCGGACCGCGTCCAGGGCGCGCCGCCGGCTGCCCTCCACCGACCGCAGGGTGTATCCGACGCCGATCGCGCCGGTCGCCCCGAGCGCCTGGACCAGGCAGAACGTGATGTAGACGGTCTCGTGCCCGGTCCGCAGCGGCATCAGGCTGACTGCCGCGAACGTCACCCCGACCGCGGCGAGCGCCCAGCGCGGCCGGGCGTTGCGGGTCACCACGATCAGCATTCCCAGCATGCCCGCCGACTCGGCCAGGCCCCACAGCCCCTGGTACGGGTGGCCGGACAGCATCAGCGCCGCGGTGACCAGCAGCGACACCGAGGAGACCGCGATCGCGCCGAGTGGCAGCGCCCGGCCGCCCGACGGGCGCAGCGGCAGCCAGGCAGCGGCCACCGCGACCGCCACGGCGACCTGGAGCAGCACGAGCGGGCTGCTGATCATGCCGGCGGTCAGGTCGACCACGCCGATCAGCGCCAGGATCGCGAGCACCCCTGCCTGGCCGGTGCGCATCAGAGCACGATTCACCATCGTGACCCAGCGTAGGCGGCGTACCGCCGGGTCATATCGGCCGAAAGTAAGAGTCGCCGGCGTCCGGAGCCGGTCGCCGGGCCGATGTGGCAGCCGAACGGATCGATCAGGATGCCTGAAGTCAATTCACAGCATCCTTGGAGCTCGCATGCAGACGCAGCCCTCACGCCGGCCGGACCAGGCATCCCTGGCGGCGGTCGCGGCCGTCGACCTGGTGAAGGTGTACGGCACCGGCGACACCGCGGTACGCGCTCTGGACGGGGTGACCGTCGGCTTCGACCGGGGCCGGTTCACCGCCATCATGGGCCCGTCCGGCTCGGGAAAGTCGACGCTCATGCACTGCCTCGCCGGCCTGGACACCGCCACCTCCGGTCAGGTGCTGCTCGGCGGCACCGATCTGACCCGGCAGAACGACCGGATCCTGACCAAGGCGCGCCGGGAGCGCATCGGCTTCGTCTTCCAGTCGTTCAACCTGCTCCCGCAGCTCACCGCGGCCGCCAACATCACGCTGCCGCTGGACCTGGCGGGCCGCAGGCCGGACGCCGAGCTGTACGACCGGCTGGTCACCACGCTGGGCCTGGCCGGGCGGCTCGGGCACCTGCCGAGCGAGCTCTCCGGCGGCCAGCAGCAGCGGGTCGCGCTGGCCCGGGCGCTGGTCTCCCGCCCCGAGGTGATCTTCGCCGACGAGCCGACCGGCAACCTGGACTCCCGGTCCGGCGCGGAGGTGCTCGGGCTGCTGCGCGACTCGGCCCGGGACCTCGGCCAGACCATCGTCATGGTCACCCACGACCCGGGCGCGGCCGCGTACGCCGACCGCGTCGTCATGCTCGCCGACGGCCGCCTCGCCGGGGAGATCCACAGCCCCGACATCGCCGCCGTCACCGACGCCCTGCAGAGCCTGGCGGCCGGCCGGTGAACCCCGTTCTGCGCACCCAGATGGCCGGGGTGGCCCGGCGCCCGGCACGGCTGCTGCTCACCGGGCTGGCGGTCCTCGTCGCGTCGTTCGTCGTCTACGCGACCGTGCTCGCCCAGCAGATCACCGAGCGCAGCATCCTGAACGGGCTCAGCGGCACCCCCGAGGCCGTCGACCTGGTCGTCCGCAACGGTGACATCAACACCAAGCAACTGGCCGCGATCAGCGCGCTGCCTGGCGTCGCCGAGACCGCGGCCCGGACCGAGTCCGGCGGCCCGTTCGGCAACGACTACCTCTCCGTGCTGTCCGACCCGGGTTCCGGCCCGCTGAGCATCATCACGATGCGCGAGGGCCGGTTCCCCACGGGACCCGGCGAGATCGTGGTGACGCCGCGCACCGTCGAGCGGCTCGGCCTGGCGCTCGGCTCCACCGCCGAGCTGGACATGGGCGAGGGCCGCCGGGTCCCGCTGAAGGTGTCCGGGATCGCGGACACCCGTGACGACTGGGGCTTCCTGGCGTACGCGCCGATCACCACGGTCACCGGTCTGGCCGGCGCCGACTTCCTGAGCCAGATCGACGTACGACTGGACAGCGGCGCGGACGCCGGCGCGATCCAGCAGCGCCTCACCGAGCTGACGAAGGGCGCGGAGGCACCGGAGGTGGCCACGGGGGCCGACGTCCGGCTCTCCGAGGCGCGCGAGGCGGCCGGTGAGGTCGACCAGGTGTTCGCCGTGGTCGCCACGTTCGTCGCGGTCGCCGTGATCGCGGCCGGGCTGATCGCCGCCTCCACGTTCCGGATCGTCTTCGCCCAGCGGCTGCGCCAGCTCGCCCTGCTCCGCGCGGTCGGCGCCGGCAAGGCGTCGCTGTCCCGCGCCCTGGCGGCCGAGGGCGTGCTGACCGGGCTGGTCGCCGGCGTCACCGGGGTGCTCGGCGCGCTCGCCGCCGGCCATCTCGTACCGTTGCTGGCCGGCGCGTTCGGCTGGAAGGTCGCCTCGCCCGGCTTCCCGCTCGGCAAGGCCGCCGCGACCGTCCTGCTCGCGGTCGTGATCACCGTCCTGGCCGTGCTCGCCCCGGCGGTCTCCGCCGCCCGGGTCGCCCCGCTCGAGGCGCTGCGCAGCGCCGCTTCCGCCGGGGCCCAGCGCGGCATCGGTGTGCTGCGCTGGATCACCGGACTGCTGCTCACCGGTGCCGCCGTGGCCGCCGCCGGGTACGTGCAGGTGAACCTGCCCGGCCCCGACCCGGAGAACTACGACCCGCTGCCGCTGCTGCTCGGCGTCGTCGTCTCCGGCGGGTTCGCCTACCTGGCGCTGATCGCGCTCGGCCCGGCCCTGGTCCGCCCGGTGCTCGCGGTGACCGGCTGGCCGCTGCGCCGGCTCGGCCCGGTCGGCAAGCTCGCCGTCGGCGGCGTCGGCGGCAGCACCCGCCGCGCCGCGGCGGTCTCCGTCGTGGTCGCACTGGGCGTGACGCTGATCGCCGGTGTCCTGGTCGGCGGGGCGTCGATCCAGGTGCTCGGCGACCGGGAGCTGGCCGCGTCCGCGCCGGCCGACTTCGAGCTGTCGTCGTCCGAGGGCGCGCCGCTGCCGGCCGGGGTCGTGGACCGGGCCAAGGGCAGCACCGAGGTGGCCCGCGCGACGCCGTACCGGCGCACCGGATCGGTCACCGTCGGATCGCTCTCCGACCTCAGCGCCACCGACCTGTCCGTGAAGGCGCTGCCCCGGCTGGCCGACCTGGACTTCCGGTCCGGTTCCGCCGAGGGCGCCGGGCCCGGCAAGGCGGTCATCGCCGGCTTCCTCGCCGACGACGCGAACCTGGCCGTCGGCGACACCGGTGAGGCCGCGATCGGGCCGAAGAAGGTGCGCTTCGAGGTGATCGGCGTGCTCTCCGACATGGCGCCGCTGCACACCCAGCTGGTGCTCGACCCGGCCGACCTGACCGCGCTGGGCGTCGCACCGGCACCGACCGGGCTGCTGGCCGACGCCGCCCGCGCCGGCGAGGAGGGCCGCACCGAGGCGCTGCGGGTGCTGCGGACGACCATCGTGGGCCAGCCCGAGTTCGGTGTCGTGGTGCTCGCCGACCAGCGCGATCAGATGAAGACCGCGCTCACGGTCCTGCTGGCCATCGCGATCGGCCTGGTCGGGCTCACGGTGCTGATCGCCGTGGTCGGCGTCGGGGCCACCACGGCCCTGTCGGTCGTCGAGCGTGTCCGTGAGTCCGGCCTGCTCCGGGCGGTCGGGATGTCCCGCGGCAGCCTGCGGGCCATGCTCACCACCGAGTCCGCCCTGTACGGAGTGATCGGCGCCGCGTTCGGGCTCGCGCTCGGGGTCCCGTACGCATGGCTCGCTCTTCGTGCCACCGGGGTGAACGCGCCCTTCACGCTGCCGGTGTGGCAGCTGGCCGCGGTCTTCGCCGCCCTGGTCGCGCTGACCGCGCTGGCCGGTGTCCTCCCGGCCCGCCGCGCCGCGCGAGTCAGCCCGGTGAGCGCTCTGGGAACGGAGTGAGCGGACGAAAAAAACACGGAGCGAGCAGGGCTGAAAGCGCGGAGTAAGCGAAAAGAAAGCGCCCTGTGAACGACAAATAACGATCGACCGCTGTGGTTCGGAAATCGACCGGACGGTCCGGTAGCGTTCACGCCCGCAAGATCTTCGATCGACACGGGGGAACGGAATGCAGAGGCGCTGGGCGATCGGCATCGGTACAGCGGTGGCGGTGCTCGCAGCCGGAGGCGGGGTCGCGGCGCTGACCCTGTCGTCCGGTTCGGACACGGGTTCGGCGGCGAGCGGGATCACCGTTCTGCCGCCGGACCCGAACGCGGAACCACCGCGGATCGAGACCGAGCTGCACACGGTCGACATCGCCGGCACCGGCGGCAGCGCCGACCTGCCGCAGCGTGACACCAAGAAGTTCAGCCTGCTCGGCCTCACCTGGGCCGACCCGAAGGACGCCCCGAAGGGCACCGTCGAGGTCCGCACCCGCAGCGTCGCCACCGGTGAGTGGTCCGGCTGGCAGGCCCTGGAGAAGTCGGACATCGGCCCGGACGGCGCCGAGGCGGCCGCCGACAAGCGGCGCGGCGGCACCGAGCCGCTCTGGGTTGGCCCGTCGGACGGTGTGGCCGCGCGTATCGCCGGCTCCGGCGCCGCGCTCCCGTCCGGCCTGCGCCTCGACCTGATCGACCCGGGCGCGGAGAGCGGCGAGCCGGTCGAGGAGACAAAGGGCGGCGGTACCGGGGGCGGCACGGGTGGCGGCGAGCCGGACCCGAGCGCCACCGTGCCGGACCCGGCCGCGACCACCACGGACCCGGCCCCGACCGAGACCACCGAACCGGAGCCGACCGGGACGACCCCGGCCGCCACCACGCCGGCCACCACGGACCCGACGACGACGGCACCGACCACGGCGCCGACCACGACCGCGCCGACCACGGCACCGACCACGACGGCGCCCACCACCGCACCGACCACGGTCACCCCGGTGCCCACCTCGACGGTGCCGGTGAAGGCGCAGTTCCCGGCGTACTTCACGCGGTACTCGTGGGGCGCGGACGAGCGGATCCGCGGCAACATCGAGATCGCCAACGAGGTCAAGCTGCTCTGGGTGCACCACACCGCGACCACGAACGACTACGACTGCTCGGAGTCGGCGGCGATCGTGCGGAGCATCTACTCGTACCACGTGAAGAGCAACGGCTGGTCCGACATCGGCTACAACTACCTGCTGGACAAATGCGGGCGGCTCTTCGAGGGGCGCTGGGGCGGCGTGGAGAACCCGGTCATCGGCGCGCACACCCAGGGCTTCAACACCAACTACGCGGCCATCTCGGTGATCGGCAACTTCGAGTCGGCGAAGAGCAACACGGCCGTCGAGACGATGATCGCGCAGGTCGCGGCGGCCCGGCTGGGTAAGTACAACTACAACCCGACCAGCAGCGTCACGGTGACCGCGGGCGTCGCCAACGGCAAGTTCAAGGCGGGACAGAGCGTCACGCTGCCGCGGGTCTCCGGGCACCGCGACGCCGACGCGACCGCCTGCCCGGGTGCGAACCTCTACTCCCGCCTCGCCGCGATCCGCACCGTCTCCCAGGAGATGGTCACCGGGATGACGCTGCAGTCGGTGACCGGCGGCGGCTACTCGGCCGGCGCCTGGTACGTCAAGAACCGCGCCCAGCTCACCTGGTCGATGAGCACCGCCTCGGAGAAGGTGGCCCAGTTCGAGGTCCAGGTCGACGGCGCGACCGTCACCACGCTGCCCGGAACCGCCCGGACGGTGGCCGTGACCCTCGCGCCGGGACGGCACACCGTGGCGGTCCGCGCGGTGCACACCTCCGGCAGCACGGCCCGGGTCACCGCCACCATCTGGGGTGACGTGACGCCGCCCGGTTACAACACGGCCTCGTCGGTGGTCCTGCGCACCGGCACGGTCAACGCCACGGCGGTGCCGGTGACCTTCGGGTTCTCCGCCACCGACAACGCGAAGCTGGCCGGTTACACGATCAGCCGGCCGCGTGCCGGGTCGGCCGCCGCAACCGCGAAGAGCTGGGCGACCACGGTACGGCCGGGCGCCACCGTCTACACGGTGACCGCCAAGGACGTGGCAGGCAACGCCCGCGCCACCTCGCTCACCCGTACCGTGGTGCTGTCCGCGGAGAGCGCGGCGACGAAGACCGGGTCGTGGACCAAGAAGACCGGCAGCGGTTACCTGGGTGGCAAGGCGCTCTCGGCCACCGCCAAGAACCGCAAGCTGACCTGGAAGTTCACCGGTCGCTCGGCGTCGCTGATCTTCTCGCGCACCACCAAGTCCGGCAAGGTGGCGATCTACCTGGACGGCAAGAAGGTCAACACGATCGACCTCAAGGCGTCCAGGAACGCGCACCGGCAGGCGGTGTGGACCCGCACCCTCGGGTACGGCAAGCACACGGTCGCGATCGTCGTGCTCGGGACGTCGGGACGCCCGACGGTCATCTCGGACGGTCTCGCGTACGTCAAATGATTGATCATCCTTCAGCGGCGGGGCGTGCCTCGCCGCTCCGGGCCGTTGTGCTCCCCGGCCGGCGGCAGTGTGAACCAGAACGTCGCACCGCGGCCCTCGCCGCCCTCCGCTCGGATCTCCCCGCCGTGCCGCTCGATCGCCCGGTGCACCGTGGTAAGGCCGATCCCGGTGCCGGGGAAGTCCCGCGCGTCGTGCAGCCGGGCGAACGGGCGGAACAGCTGACCGGCCTGCTCGGCGGGGAATCCGGCGCCGTTGTCGCGGACGTAGTAACCCTGATCCGCGACGCCGACCTCGACCACCGGGTGCTCGACCTTGCGGCTGAACTTCACCGCGTTGTTGATCAGGTTCTCCAGGATCACCCGGACCAGGCCCTCGTCGGCGTCGGCGGTCATGCCGTCCAGCACGATGAAGTCCACCCGCCGGTCCGGTTCCCGGGCGGACACCTCGGCGACCACCGACCGGGCCGTCGCGGACAGGTCGAACCGGGCGCGGCGCAGCTCGCCGCGGCTGGCGCGGGCCAGGATCAGCAGCGACTCCACGAGATCGGCCATCCGCATGGCGGCCGCCTGCACCCGGGTCAGCCGGTGCCGGGTCATCTCCCCGAGCGGCTCGCCGTCCTCCTCGCCGAGCATGTGCTCGGCGAAGCTGCTGATCACCTGCAGCGGGCCGCGCAGATCGTGCGAGACCGACCCGGAGAACGCCTCCAGCTCCCGGTTGCGCCACTCCAGCTCCTCGACCAGGGCGGCGCGGGTCTCGGCCAGCTGCCGTGCGGCGCGCTCCTCGGCGGCGTCCAGCTCACGGCGCATCAGCTCCTCGCGGATCCGGCGTGACTCGTCGTGCGTCTGCTTGCGGCGGATCTGCGCCCGTACGTGCACGAGCAGCCCCTCCGGCACATCGGTCTCACGGACGTAGTCGTCGGCACCGGCCGCCAGGCAGTCCAGCATCCGCGACTCGTCACCGGTCATCACCAGCGGCAGCTCGCCGACACCCGGCACCTCGCGCAGGCGGCGGCACGACTCCCGTGCCTGGTCCACGTCGTCGTCGAGCCCCAGCACGATGCAGTCGACCGGCTGGGCCGCGAGCAGGTCGAGCGAGTCCTCGACGCCGGTGGCGCGGACGATGTCGTACCCGTCGCCGCGCAGCGCCTCCGCCCACAGCTCCAGCTCCTCGCGGCACGGGCTGACGGTGAGCACCTTGCCGGGGCCGTGCAGGCTGCCGATCACCTCGATCGGCAGCTGCTCCGCGCTCTGCCGCAGCACCGCGGCCAGCTTCGCGAGCACCACCGCGAGGTCCTGCTGCTTGCGGACGAACGCGTCGGCGCCCGCCTCCAGCATCTGCATCTCGGTGGCGTAGTCGTCGGCCGCGGTCATCAGGATGCAGGGCGTGTCCCTCAGCGCCGGGTCCAGCCGCACCCGGCGGATCACCGTGGCGCCGTCGATGCCGGGCATCACCCCGTCCACGATCACCGCGTTCGGCCGCCGGTCGGCCGCCATGCGCAGCCCCTCCTCGCCGCTGGCCGCGGTCAGCACCGCGTAGCCCTCCGGTTCGAGCAGGTCGCGCAGCCGCTCGCGGAAGGTGGTGCTGTCGTCGATGACCAGCACGGTCGTGGCCCGGTCGGCGCCCTTGCCGTCGGTCTCGCCGAGCAGCTGGCGGGTGCGCGCGACCACGTACCCCGAGTCGTACGGCTTGCCCACGTACTCGTCGGCGCCGATCCGCAGCCCGGCCAGCCGGTCGGCGACCTCGCTCTCGCTGGACAGCAGCATGGTCACCACCTCCTCGCGGCCGGGCAGGTGCCGCAACTCGGTGAGCAGCTCCAGGCCGTCCGCGTCGGGCAGCATCACGTCCAGCACGGCCGCGTCGAACACCGCGGTGGCGAACGCCTTGCGGGCCTCGGCCCCGGTGGCACAGAGGATCGTCTGGAAGCCGTCGTCGGAGAACGCGTCGTTCAGGTCCATCCGGACGGTCAGACTGTCGTCCACGATCAGCACGGTAGGGGTCATCGGCGTACCCCCGCGGGCTTGAGCCCGGCCAGCCGGGCGGCGATCCGGCCGGGTGCCATGACGTGCACGGCGGCGCCGAGCATCACCGCCTCCCGTGGCATGCCGTAGACCGTGCAGCTCGCCTCGTCCTGGGCGAACGTGATCGCCCCCCGGCTGCGCATCTGGAGCAGCCCGGACGCGCCGTCGCGGCCCATTCCGGTGAGCAGGCAGCCGGCCGCGGCGGCTCCGAACTCGACGGCCACCGACTCGAACAGCACGTCCACCGCCGGCCGGCAGGAGTGCCGCGGCGGGCCGGAGCTGAGCCGCAGCAGGTGGTCCTGGACGTAGAGGTGCCGGTCCGGCGGCGCGAGCAGGATCTGCCCGGCGGCCCGGCCGACCGGGGTGCCCTCGGTGGCGTACCGCACGTTGCGGCCGGTCTGCCCGGCCAGCCAGTCGGAGAAGGCCACCGCGAACTGCTCGCTGGCCGCGATGTGCTGCACGCAGAGCACCGGTGTGCGGAAGTTCGGCGGCAGCATCGTCAGCAGCTCGGTGAGGGCGGCCGGCCCGCCGGTGGACGCGCCGACCGCGACCACGGCGAGGGAGTCGTCGACCGGGCGCTGCGCCGCCGGCGGATACGACGCCCGGGGCGGCTCGCCCCGGCGGTCCAGGCGGGCCCGCGGATGGGTGATGACCCGGATCCGGGCGACCATCCGCAGCGCCGTCCGCAGCCGCTGCGACCAGTCCACGTCGGAGTCGTCGCCGCGGGGCTTCTCCATCACGTCCACCGCGCCCGCCGCGAGCGCGTTGTACGTGCTGAACAGCTCCTGCCGGTCCGCCGAGGAGACGACCAGGATCGGCGTCGGGTACTCGGCCATGATCTGCTCGGTGGCGGCCAGCCCACTGATCCCGGGTAGCATCATGTCCATCGTGATCACGTCGGGGCGCAGGCGGGCGGTCATCTCCACGGCACGCTCTCCGTCCGCGGCCTCGCCGATGACCTCCAGCTGCGGGTCGGGGGCGAGCGCCTCCCGCAGGTGCCCGCGCATGGTCGCGGAGTCCTCGACGATCAGTACCCGGGTCATGACCGCACCACCAGCCGGCGGATCTGGTCGAGCAGCGCCTCCTGGTCGAACTCGCCCTTGATCACGTACGCCGCCGCGCCCACCGCCCGGCCGCGGTCCCGGTCGGCCGCGGTGGCGCGGGAGCTGACCAGGATGGCCGGGACGCAGGCCAGCTCCGGGTCGGCGCGGGTCCGCTCGACCAGCGTGAACCCGTCGATGCCGGGCATGTCGATGTCGGTGAGGAACAGGCCGTACCGGCGGGTGCGGGCCTTCTCCAGGGCCTCCTCGCCGGACGCGGCCAGGTCCACCTCGAACCCGGCCGACTCCAGGATGCTGCGCTCCAGCATCCGGGTGGTCAGCGAGTCGTCCACGACCAGGATCGGCAGCGGGGCCGCCGCCTGCGTGCGCTCCGCGCGAGCACCCGCGAGATGCCGGCGCAGCACCTCGTCGACCAGACCGTCCGGGTCCAGCACGAGTCGCGGGTTGCCGTCCGCGTCGACCGCGACGCTGCCGATCACCGGGCTCGCCGGGGCCAGGTCGGGCAGCGGCCGGGCGACGAGCGCGGACGTACCGGCGAGCCGGTTCACGCCGACCGCCACCGTGCCGGTGCGGGCGGCGACCACGACGACCGCGCCAGGTCCCGGCGAGTCCGGGACCGCGCCACCCGTGTGCAGCACCTCGGCCAGCGGGATGAACGGTGCGGCGCTGCCGTCGTACACGAGCCGGCCGGTGGACGCGGCGGCGGCAGCCTCCTCCGGGGCGAGCCGCAGGCAGCCGCGGACCGCGTCGAGCGGGACGGTGGCCACGGCACCGCCGGCCTCGACCGTCAGGCCGGTCATGGCCAGCAGCGCGAGGGGGATCGTCAGCTCCACCGTGGTGCCGGTGCCGGGAGTGCTTCGCACCGCCACCTCGCCGTGCAGCTGTGCCGCCACCTCGCGGACGGCGTCCATGCCGATGCCGCGCCCGGACACCTCGGTCACCTGCTCGGACGTGCTGATCCCGCCGTGCAGCACGAGGTCCAGCAGCTCCTGCGCGTCCGGCGGGCGGGCACCCGGCTGGATCAGGCCGCACGCCTCGGCGGTGCGCCGCAGCGCCTCCAGGTCGAAGCCGCGGCCGTCGTCGGCACACCGGAAGATCGCGTACCGGCCGTGCCGTTCGACCTCCACGGCGACGGTGCCCTCGGCCGGTTTGCGCGCGGCCAGCCGCTCCTGCTCGGACTCGATGCCGTGCACCACCGCGTTGCGCACCACGTGCAGGAACGCGCCGCTGACCGGGCCGAGCAGGTGGGCGCCCATCCGGACGCCACCGCCGTACGACTCGAACCGCACCCGCTTGCCCTCGGCGTCGGCCGCGTCGCGGACCCCACGGCGCAGGGCCGTGAAGATGTTCCCGGCCGGGATCAGCCGCAGCCCCTCCGCCTTGGCCCGGACGTCCTCCAGCTCGCGCTCGATCTGGTCCACGGCGTCGGTGAACTGGCGGCCGGCCGAGCCGAGCTCCCCGGCGAGCCGCTCGGCGCCGGCCCGGGTGGCGACGGCCGGTGCGGCCCGGCCCACCCGCAGCTGGTCGGCGAGGTTCTCGGCGCTGCGGCGCAGCCGTTCGATGGTCTCGCAGCCGGTCCGCAGCGGCGCCATCCGGGCGTTCGCCTCACCGATCGCGTCCAGCAGGTCGTCCAGGTCGGCGGTGGCGCTGCGGGCCTGCACCACGACGTGCGCCGCCGCCTCCACGTGCTCCACGTGCTCGGCGGCCGGCTCGGGTGCCGCGGGCCCGGCGGGGGCGGGCGCCTCCGCAGGGGCGGGTGCCGGCTGCTCCAGCTCGGCCACCTGCTCCGCGATCTCGTCGTTGAGCCGCAGCAGCTCCCGCATGTCCTCGGCGGCCAGCGCCGCGGTCTGGGTCCGGTGCGGTACCAGGATCTCCTCGAACGCGTGCGCCCGATCGGCGATCTCCTTCTGCCGGACCACCCGGGCGGCGCCCTTGAGGGTGTGCGCGGCACGCAGCAGTCGTGCCACCGGCTCCGGCCCGGGCCGCTGGTCCAGGTCGAGGACGCCCGCGCTGATCTGGTCGATCAGTTCCCGGGCCTCGACGCGGAAGTAGCGGAGCGGATCTCGGCCCTCGGCCATCAGCGCCGTCCGGTGCCGACCAGCTCCAGCAGGTCGCCGGAGAGCGTCGAGAGGTGTGTCGCGGTCTGCTTGGTCTGCACCGCGCTCGCCTCGGTCTCCCGCGACACCCGTGCGGTGTCCGAGGCGGCCACGTTCACCTGCTCCACCGCGGTGGTCTGCTGCTTGGTGGAGAGCTCGATCTCCCGGGTGGCGTCGTTGGTGGTGGACACGAGCTGCACGATCTCCCGGAACGAGTTGGTGGCGTCGTCGAACTGCCGCGCACCGGCGTCGACCGCCTTCGCCCCGATCTCGGTGGCCATCACCGTGGTGTTCACCGCGCCGCGGACGTCCTCGATCAGCGCGCGGATCTCCTTGGCCGACGCGGCGGTACGGTCGGCCAGCTTGCGGATCTCCTCGGCCACCACGGCGAACCGGCGTCCCCACTCGCCGGCGCCACTGGCCTCGATGGTGGCGTTGATGGCCAGGATGTTGGTCTGCTCGGCCAGCTCCGAGACCAGGTCGACGACCAGGCCGATCTGCTGCGACTTCTCGCCGAGCGCCAGCATGTGCTGCACGATCTGGTCCACCTGGGCGCGGATGGCCGCCATCGACGCACGGGTCTGGTCGATGGTCGCGTCACCGGAGCGGGCCGCCGCCTCGGTCTCCTCGGCGATCTTCGACACCCGCTGCGCCGAGTCGGCGATCTGCCGGGACGTGATCAGCAGCTCGCTGATCGTCGTGGTGATCTCGCTCATCGCGCTGGCCTGGTCACGGCCGCCGGTGACCTGCTGCGAGGCGGCCGCCTCCAGCTGCGCCGACGAGCTCTGGATGTGCCCGACCGCGGCGCCGACCTCGCGGCGCAGGTTGGTGCTCAGCCGCCAGGCCACCACGATCGCGCTGATCACCGTGATCACGCCGAGCCCGATGATGAGGCCGATGGCCTGGGCGGCCCGCTGCGAGGATTTCTTCCGCGCGCTCGCCACGTCGGCCTGCACCTGGGTGGTCAGCTTGGCGAGCGACGTCTCCAGGGCCTCGCGCAGCGGCACGGCGATCTCCTCGTTGAGCTGCGCCGCGTCCACGTTGGTGTCCTGCGACGCGCGCCGGGCCATGACCTGCTCCACCGCGCCGGCCCACCGCTCCTCGGCCGCCTCCACCTCGGTGAGCAGGTTCGCGGCGCCGCTGCTCAGCGAGGACCGCAGCGTACTGAATTCGCTGCGCAGCTGAGTCCGTTCGGCGGCGGTCCGCTCGGCGTACTCCGCGGTGCCGTAGACGAGGTAGCCGCGGAAGTCGGCGAGGCGGGCCTCCAGGACCCGTCCGGCCCGTTCCACCCGGACGAGATCCTGGGACGCCGCCGTGATCGCCGAGTCCTTGGCGTTCACCACGATGATCAGCCCGGCCACCGACGTGACCACGGAGAGGAGGGTGAGAGCGACGGTCGCGGTGACACCGGCCGCCAGCTTGCTGCCATACGTGCGTCCACCCATCATCGGGACTCCTCCTGCGGGTACGGGTGACCGGCCAGCTGGTGGACCAGGGCACGGGTGGCCGGCACGTCGATGATCGGCCGGTTGCCGTCGGGCAGGCGCACCACACCGCGCAGGTACCCCTTCCGCCCGCCGTCGTCGATCACGTCGGACACCGGGACCCGCAGGTGGTGGTCGAGCTCGTGGAAGGCGAGCGCCAGCGAGGGCGTACCGGCGGTCAGGACCAGCCAGCGGGGCTGCTGCGTGACGGCGTGACCGAGCAGCGCGGCCAGGTCGTAGACGGGCACCACGGCACCGGCGAACCCGGCCACCCCGAGCAGCGCGCGCAGGGTGGTGGGCAGCGCGGTCACCGGCCGGTCCGGGTGGACGCCGGAGGCCTGGTCGAGGCGGAGAGCGTACGGGCGCCCGCCGGCACCGATCGCGAGCAGCTCCACGGTCTCGCCGTCCAGCGTCCGGGCCGGCTCGGCGAACGACGTGTCGAAGTCGGTGCGCAGCCCGGCCACCCGATCGGCGACCGACTGCGCGGTCGATATCGGCCCGGTCACCGCCGCACCCCGCAGGCCTCCAGTTCGGTACGGCACAGTGTGGTCAGCGCCAGCCGCCCGAACCCGCCCCCGAACAGCGTGATCCGTTCGTCGTCCTCGTACGCCAGCAGCCGCAGCGCCGGCTCCAGATGCGACGCCGCGCCCCGGTCGTCACCCCGGCGCCGCGCCAGCAGTCCCATCCGCAGCCGGGGCATCGCGA
Source organism: Actinoplanes sp. NPDC051861 (assembly GCF_040681145.1). Taxonomy (NCBI): domain Bacteria; kingdom Bacillati; phylum Actinomycetota; class Actinomycetes; order Micromonosporales; family Micromonosporaceae; genus Actinoplanes; species Actinoplanes sp. NPDC051861. Next base: position 216,878 of record NZ_JBFAYE010000013.1, on the reverse strand, counting down.
AGTCCGGGTCCAGATACGCCGCCAGCCGGTACTGCCCGGCGGCCTGCTCCGCGCAGTCCAGTTCGTGGCAGACGCCGAGCAGGTGGTGCGCGTCCGGGTGCGGCCCGCCGGCGTCGATCAGCCGGTGCACGGTGTCACGCGCCTCGGCGAGGCGCCCGACCTGTGTCAGCAGCACCCCGCGCAGCAGCAGGTCGCGGGTGCCCGCCGGGTCGCGGGTCAGCAGCAGGTCGAGGGCCTCGGCGAACCGGTCGTCGCGCATCAGGCCGATCGCGCGGTGGCGGATCTCCGCGTCGACCGGTTCCGGGGGCGGCGCGTGCCGGATCGCCGGGGCGTGCCGAGGCGCCGGCCGGGGCGGCGGCGAGACCCGATTCTCCCGCCGCTGGTAGTACACGGTGCCGCCGAGGTGCCGCCGCTCCAGGCCCTCCGGCTCGCTGCCGAGTGAGTCGGTGTGGCCGAGGAACAGGTACCCGCCCGGTGCCAGGGCACCGGTCATCCGCCTGATCAGCCCGGACGCCACGTCCGGGGTCAGGTACATCAGCAGGTTTCGGCAGAAGATCACGTCGTACCGGCCGGCCTGCCACAGCTGCGGGTCGTCCACGGCGACGTTGTGCTCGGCGAACCGGACCGTGGCCATGACGTCCTCGTCCACCCGGTAGTCGTCGCCCACCCGCCGGAACCATCGGCGCCGCGTCTCGTCCGGGGTCTCCCGCAGCGACCACTCCGAGTAGGTGGCGGACGCCGCGCGCTGCAGCATCCGCCGGTTCGCGTCCACACCGACCACCGACACGATCCAGTCCGCCGACGGCCGCGCCCGGTACGCCTCGATCGCCAGCGAGTACGCCTCCTCGCCCGACGAGCAGCCCACCGACAGCAGCCGCAGGACGCGTTGCCCGCCCCGCGCGGCGATCCGCTCCGGCAGCGCGCTCTCGCGCAGCACCCGGAACTGCTCGCCGTGCCGGAAGAAGTAGGTCTCGGTGATGCTCAGCGCCTCGGCCAGCTCCGCTGTCTCGGCGGCCCAGCGCCGGCCGTTCAGGCGGTCCAGGTAGTCGCGCACGGCCAGGCCGTGTGCGGCGGCCCGCTCGGACAGCACGGTCGCGGTGTGCCCGGCGTCGGCGTCGGCGAACGTCCAGCCCAGCCGTCGTTGCAGCACCTCACGGAACCGGCTCAGCACCGGGCCGGTGATCACGCGGCCACCTCGCCGGCCGCTTCCCACACCTCGTCCGGCACCGCGCCGACGCTGCGCAACAGCAGCAGGGGATCGGTGCCGACCGTGCCGACCGCCGCGATCAGCGCCTTCGACACCCCGGTGAACAGCGCGGCGGGTCCCTCCGGCGGCGCCACCCGGATCTTCTGCACGCCCAGTACGGGCCCGGTCGCGCAGGCCACCAGCCCGGGTCCGGCCTGCACCGCGACGTACCGCGCGATCTCGCCCTCCACCCCGGTGAGCAGCCGGGCCACGTCGATCACCGGCGCCGGCGCGCCGCGCATGATGGTCAGCCCGCGCACGTAGGGCGGCGTTCCGGCGAGCGGGCGGGTCCGCAGCGGCCGCATGGTCTCGACGATCTCGTCGAGCGGCAGCGCGCAGTACAGCGGCCCGGCCCGGAAGACCAGAGCGACGACTCCGGCGCCGGTCGCCGGAGCCACCAGCTGGTCGAACTGCTCGCTCACGGGCTCAGGCTAGCCAGGATCTTTCGGGCATATGCGAGCTTCGCTCAACTGCGAGGCAGTGCGGCCCCACTCGGCCGGTTCCGGCGCGCGGCCGCCCTCCGCGCGCCGGAACCAGCCTGCTCAGGAGTGGTCTCGGGGACCGGGGAAGCGGGTCGGCGCCGTCGTGTCGGGGTGGTGCGGTGGCCGGTGCTGCCCGGGCGGGCGGGCGTCGCCGGCCCGCGCGCCACGGCTCGGGTGGCCGGGTGCGGGGCGGCCGGCCACCGGCATGTCGGCGGGGGCGAACGACGCCGTCCTCGCGTCCTCGGGGGAGCCCTGGTCCGGAACGTGCGCGGTGAAGACCGGGTTGACCGGCGAGCCGTCCCGGGCGACCTCCGGCCAGCCGGCCGGCACCGGCCCGGCCGGTGCCGGTGCGTCCCGCACGGGCCGGGCGGGTGCCCCGGTGGACGGCCAGAGCCGGGGGCGGCGGTTGGCGGCCAGGTCCTCGGCCCAGCCGAAGAGCACGACCGCGACACCGGTCAGGACGAACGTGACCGCGAGCGTCACCGGCATCTCTGCGCGGCCCAGGTCGTCGAGGGCCAGGTAGGTGAGCACCGGCCAGAGCGCGGCGATGGCCAGGTTGTGCCACAGGTAGACGGTGACCGCGCGGGCGTTGAGCAGGGTGACCGCCCGGTCCAGCAGCCGGAACCGGGAAAGCCAGGCCATGTCCGGCTGGAAGCGGAGCACCACCAGCACGAACGCGAGCGACCAGAGCGCCTGCGACTCGGAGACGTCGTTCAGGTCCCAGGGATCCGCGCCCTGATGGCCGCGCTGCCAGTACAGCGCCAGCCCGCCGAGCGCGGCGGCGATGGCGAGCACGGCGCCGGGGCTGAGCCGGCCCAGCCTGCCGTCGCGGTGGGTGAACCCGGCGATCCAGCAAGCGCCGTACGTGACCAGGTCCCAGAGGACCACGTCGGCGGTCTCCGGCAGCTCGAAGCCGGTCTTGTCGAGCAGCACGATCGCCCCGATCGGCGCGATGACCAGCAGCCAGCCGGCCCCGGCCATCCGCCGGTACAGGAACCAGAGCACGGGGGAGAGCAGGACGAACCAGACGTACGCCCGGATGTACCAGAGCGGCTCCCAGGCGTCGATGCCCGTCTCGCTGCCCGGCGGATCGCTCAGCGGCAGGACCCAGAAGACCAGCTGCCACGGCGTGAACGGGTGCGTGCCGTCCTGTTCGCGGGCCCAGCCCAGGCCGATCATCGCGGGTACCGCGAGGACGCCGAGCAGCCAGAGCGGTGGCAGGACGCGGCGCAGCCGGGAGGTGACCACCTGACCCGCCGCGCGCCTGCTCAGCGATGCCGCCGTCAGCGAACCGGCGAGCGCGAACATGACACCCATGGCCGGGAACACGATCGACAGCCAGGGCCAGCCGAAGAGGTGATAGACGATCACCCGGACGATGGCGGCGGCACGAAGCAGGTCCAGGTATCGATTACGCACCGCGAAACCGTAGCGATGGGGAACATGCCGCGGGGACCGCCGCCAGGACCGCAGAGAGGGCCTGAGCGGGTTACCCCGGTCGGGGGAAGAAACGCGGTTCGCGGTGCGATTGTGCGACGCGTGTGTCTCGCTCCACGTCGAATCGGCGCAGCTCAGCGCGTACCCATGAAGGTTTTTCTGGAAAAGGGTGACCGAACGCGGCCCGGCGGCGAAGTGACCGGCCCGGATCCGCACCGTTGGTCAACTGACGAGAGCGCCGTGGAAGGGCCGCGGCGCGTGGATCGACGGGAAAGACCGGGTATGCGGAAACCTCTGGTTGTGCTCTGTGCGGCTGCCGCGGCGCTTGCCGCGGGTGGTGTCGCCGCCAACGCGCTCGCGCAGGAGACGCCGAGCTCTTCCGAAATAGTCGACTTCTCCTATTATGAGGGGGAAGAGGACCTCCTCGGCCCGTTCCCGGAGATTCCGGAGCCGGTTGCTCAACGGCCAAGGATCGTCAGGACCCCGTCGGAAGAGCCCACGACGCCGCCGCCCGTGGTCGTGGAGAAGCCCCGGCCGCGTGCGGAGCCACAACTGCGGGTCCGGCAGGCACCCGGCTTCGCGCGGCCCGCCGCCGTCGCTGCCCCGGCGGCCGACCCCCTCGCCGCCGCCCGCACCGCGGTCACCACGGCCTCGATCTCCGCCAGCCCCGCCGCGCCGGTGCAGCAGCAGGTCCTGGCCCTGGTCAACCGCAACCGCCGCGACCACGGCTGCGGCACGATCGCGGTGGACCGGCGGCTGATCGACGCGGCCAACCGGCACGCGGCGGACATGGCCCGGCGCGGCTACTTCGACCACGAGGACCCGCGCGGTGACCGGGCCGGCAGCCGGGTCGCGCGGGCCGGTTACGACTGGAAGCGCTACGGCGAGAACATCGCCCGTGGCCAGAACACCCCCTACGAGGTGGTGACCGACTGGATGAACAGCCCCGAGCACCGGGAGAACATCCTCGACTGCCGCCTCGACGAGATGGGTGTCGGGCTCGCCTTCGACGACGATGACACTCCGTACTGGGTTCAGGACTTCGCTACGCCGCGTTGATCATGAACTGACTCCCCGGAGCGGTTTTCGCCTCAAGCACACGACTGGGATGCCGATGGCATCCCAGTTTCATGTCAGCGTCCTTCCCGCCACGTCACAGGTGGGGCCGCTGTGCTTCGATGTGCGGACACCACTCCTGGGGAGGATGTGATTTGTCAGTGAGACGGGTTACCGCCCGGCTCACCGGCGCCGTGTTGTCGGTGTTGGTGGGCGGCGGTCTCGGGGCGTTCGCGCTGTCACCGGCCGGCGCCGGTGCCGCGGTGCGCAGTGCTCCGGTGACCGCCTCTGTGGCCACCACCGTGGTCACCAAGGCGGCTGCCGCGTCGTGCGCGACCGGCAAGTACCAGAAGCAGGTCGAGGGTTACCTCAAACAACTGGGCGGATACGGGACGGTTACGGTCGACGGCAAACAGTCCGCCGCCGACTGCGCCGCGATCGTGAAGTTCCAGAAGCGGTTCGGCATCTCGCCGGCCAAGGGCCTGGCGGGCCCGACGACCTACGACGTCGCCAAGCGTTTGGCGTCGACGAAGACGGCGGCCTGCAAGGCGAAGAAGAGCGGCGTCACCTTCTGCGTCAACCTGACGCTGCAGACCACCTGGGTGATGAAGAACGGCAAGGTGCTGGTCAAGCCGACGGTCACGCGGACCGGTTACAAGGGTTACCGGACCCCGGCGGGCACCTTCAAGATCAACAAGCGGACGAAGAAGGAGTGGTCCGACCCGTACGAGGTGTGGCTGCCGTACTGGCAGCGCTTCATCGGCGGGCGCGGTTTCCACCAGACCACCACCTACCTCCACGACAAGTGGCGGGGTTCGCACGGTTGCGTCAACCTGCTCGCGCAGGATGCGAAGAAGTACTACAGCATCGGCAAGATCGGCATGACGGTGAAGGTCATCGGGCGCCGGCCCGGAACCTGATGTGACAGGCCGCTCCCGCGACGCGGGGGCGGCCTGTTCGTTTCCGACCGGCATAGAGTGACCTCTGTGTCTCACCCCCGTTCCCGGACCGCGATCGTCGCCGCCGGTCTCGTGGTGCTGTTTCCCATGACGGCGGCCTCCTGCGACGACGAGGACTCCGGGGTCCGCCTCGGCACGGCGACGGTCGGCTCGGTCGACGAGATCGTGGAGGCGCCCGGCTCGGTGACCGCCCGGACCGCGGCGACGATGACAGCGCCCGCCTCCGGCACGCTCACCGACCTCCTCGTCGGTCCCGGTGACAGGGTCGCCAAGGGCGACGTGCTGGCGGTCATCCACTCTCCCGAGCTCGAGCGCCGCCGCGACTCGGCGCAGGAGGCCCTCGACCAGGCGCCCTCGGGCGGTGGCGGTGCGCCTCCCGGCGCGGAGGGTTTCACCCTGGTCCGGCAGCGCACCGACGATCAGGCGACCGAGGCGTTCGACGAGGCGCAGAAGGCGGTCGACCAGATCGCCGACCCCGCGGTCAAGGAGGCGCTGCGGCGTCAGCTGGACGCGGCCAGGGTGCAATATGCGGCGGCGTCCGCGGCTGCCGGAGCCGCGGTGCGATCGGTGCAACGCGGCGTGGCGTCACTCGGCCAGGCGGTCGGCGCACTCTCCGAGGCGCAAAGGCTTCAGGCACAGCAAGCGTACGAGCTTGCCGACGCGGCCGTCGACGCGCTGACCCTTCGAGCGCCGGTCGCCGGGGTTGTGCAGCTGGGTGGTTCCTCGGGCGCCACGTCCACCGGCTCGCTCTCCGATCTGCTCGGTGGCTCTGCTCCTTCCGGGCAAATACCGCAAGGCGGTGTCGACTCCGCAATTCCGGAGGGCGGTTACGTCGCTGCGGGCACCCCGGTCGTCACCGTTGTCGACACCAGTCATCTCGGGCTGGCCGCTGAAGTGGACGAGACTGACATTCTTCTTGTATCGACTGGCGTGAAGGCGACCGTGGAACTCGACGCCGCACCCGGCGCCAGCTATCCGGCCACCGTCCGCGCCGCCGACCTGCTGCCGACCACCTCGGCCCGGGGCGGCATCTCCTACAAGGTGCGGCTCGACCTGGGTGAGGGCACGTTTCCGGAGAGCGGTGAGGCGGCACCCCGGCCCCGGCCCGGGATGAGCGCGGTGATCCGGCTCAGCGTGCGGCAGGCCGCGGACGCGGTCACCGTCCCGGCGTCGGCCGTGGTCAGCAGGGGCGGCCAGGACACCGTCTGGGTGGTCCGGGACGGCCGCTACCAGGCCGCCGGCGTGACCCTGGGCGTACAGGGCGAGGACACCGTGCAGGTGGTCTCCGGTGTCGCCGCGGGGCAGCAGATCGTCGTCGGCGGCGCGGACCGGGTCGAGGCCGGCGCCGAGGCACGATGAGCGTCCCCGCGATCGTCGCGACCGGCGTGTCGAGGACGTACGACCTGGACGGGCTCACCGTGCCCGCGCTGCGCGGCGTCTCGCTCACCGTGGAGCCCGGCGACTACGTGGCGGTGGTCGGCACCTCGGGTTCCGGCAAGTCGACGCTCATGCACCTGCTCGGCGGGCTGGACCGCCCGACCGGCGGCACACTGCTGATCGGCGGCCGGGACGTGGCGCGGCTCAGCCCCAACGAACTCGCCGAACTCCGCAACACCACGATCGGATTCGTCTTCCAGTCCTTCCACCTGCTCGCCCGGACCACGGCACGGGACAACGTCGGGCTGCCGCTGGTGTACCGCGGGGCCGGCCGCCGCGAACGCCGCGAGCGGGCCACCGCGATGCTGGAACGGGTGGGGCTGTCGCATCGCATGGACCACCGGCCCAACCAGCTCTCCGGTGGCGAGCAGCAGCGGGTGGCGATCGCGCGTGCCCTGGTGACCGGGCCGTCGGTGCTGCTCGCCGACGAACCCACCGGGAACCTGGACTCGGCCACCGGGCAGGCTGTGCTCGCGCTGCTGGAGTCCCTGAACGCCGACGGTGTCGCGGTCGTCCTGGTCACCCATGACAAGGATGTGGCGGCGCGGGCGCGCCGTCAGATCGTCATGAAGGACGGTTTGATCGTGTCATGAGGCCTGCATCGTGAGATTCGCTGAAGCCTGGCGGGTCGCCCTCGACGCGCTGCGCGCCAACCGGCTGCGCAGCATCCTCACCATGCTCGGCGTGGTCATCGGGGTGGCCGCGGTGGTCGCCCTCGTCGCCATCGGCACCGGCACCAAGGAGCAGATCGAACGGCAGGTCGAGGGCCTCGGCTCCAACCTGCTGATCGTCGTTCCCGGCCGCCTGACCGCGGGCGCGGCGCCGACTTCGTCGCCGCTGACGCTGGACGACGTGGACGCGGTCACGCGGGTGGTCGGCGACCGGACGCGCGTCGCGGTCACGATCAGTTCGGGAGAGACGGTACGTGCCGGAGCACGCTCGGGTTTCGCCAGCATGCAGGGGGTGCTCGAGACGACACCGGACGTCTTCGTGCGGCGGCTGGACCGGGGCGCGTACCTGACCCGCACCGACGTGAGCACCGGCCGGCGCGTCGCGGTCCTCGGCGCGGGGCTGGCCGGCACGCTCTTCGGCGAACGGGACCCGATCGGCCGGCAGATCACCATCGGTGGTGTCCGGTTCCGGGTGATCGGGACGTTCGAGAAGCTCGGGCAGAGCCTCGGGGTGGACCGGGACGGGGAGGTGCACGTACCGGTCACCGCCGCGCAGCGCCTGCTCGGCACCGAGCGCATCGACGGGCTGGCCATCCGCGCGCCCGACCGCGACGAGATCGACCGTCTCGGCGCCGACGTGGTCGCGACCCTCACCGAGCGCCACCCGGACACCGACTTCAGCGCGGTCACCCAGGAGCAGATCCTCGGGGTGCTCGGCGACATCCTGGGCGTACTGACCGGGGTCCTGGCCGCCATCGCCGGGATCAGCCTGCTCGTCGGCGGCGTCGGCGTCTCCAACATCATGCTCGTCTCGGTACGCGAACGCACCAGGGAGATCGGCCTGCGCAAGGCGGTCGGAGCGCGACACCGCGACATAGGCCTGCAATTCCTGCTCGAAGCGGTTTTGCTGACCACCACCGGGGGAGTACTCGGCATGGTGCTCGGCGGAACAGCCGCGCTGCTGGTGGACCGGCTCAGCCCGGTGCCGGCCGCACTCACGTGGTGGTCGATGGCGCTCGCCTTCGGCGTGTCCGCGGCGGTCGGCATCATCTTCGGCGTGGTACCGGCGCAACGGGCCGGACGACTCGACCCGGTGGTCGCGCTGCGCACCGAGTAGTCCCAACCGCTCAGGTGTTCGCGCGCGGTACCGAAATAGGTGTGGCGAACCAGGAGGAGAAGAACGTTGCGGCTCCGGATACGCGACCCGCACGGCGCTGCCCGTGCCGTCGCCTACCTGATGCTCGTCGCCGCCGTGTACCTCCTCGTCACCGGCGTCCTGCTCAAGCTCGGCGATCCGGTCGTCGAACTGGCCGCCCTCGGCGTGGTCTCCGTCGCCTTCCTCCTGGTCGGCCTGATCTGCCTGCGCACACCGGAGAAACTGCCGCGGCTGTTCTGGCTGTCCGTGCCGTTCGTGTCCGCCGGCGTGGTGACCGGCCTGAACCTGGCCACCCGGGACACCAGCACCGGGGCCCAGCTCTTCTATCTGTGGCCGCTGCTCTACGCCGCCTCGTTCCTCAGCCGTGTGATGATCTCCGCCACGGTCGCCGCCATCTCCGCCGGCCACGCGCTGCTCGCCTTCTCGTTCATGGACGGCCTGCACGCCTTCAACGACTGGAGCGCCCTCACCGTGGCCATGTCGATGGTCGCGTTCGTGGTGGCCGCACTGGTCGAGCGCAACGACCGCCTCCGCGACGTCCTCGAGGTCCAGGCCACCCAGGACGCGCTGACCGGCGCCGCGAACCGCCGCGCCTTCGACGACCGCCTGGCCGGCACCGCCGACGAAGCCGCGCACGGCGGCCGCCCGCTGGCCCTCGTCATGATCGACGTCGACCACTTCAAGAGCATCAACGACACCTGGGGCCATGCCACCGGCGACCGTGCGCTGCGAACGGTCGCCGAAGCCCTCCGCGACTCCGCCTCCGGCAACGACCACCTGGTGGCCCGCCTCGGCGGCGACGAGTTCGCGGTGCTGCTGCGCGCCGGGCCGTACGAGGCCATCCGCTACGCCGAACAGGCCCGCACCCTCGTCGAGGCAGCGCGTGACCTGCCGTGCGGCCCGCCTCGCCTGAGCATCGGCGTGGCGGTCGTCCCGGACCACGCGACCGGCGCCGAGGATCTCCAGCGGGTTGCTGACGCCGCCCTCTACCGGGCCAAGGCGGGCGGCCGGGGCCGCAGCGTCCTGGCCGGCGACGCGGTCGCGCTCAACTGAGCCGCTGCCGGGGCTGCACCACAGGTTGTTCGGCGGTCGCCTCGTCGAGAGCGCCCGGCTCACCCTCGTCGGTGGCCCGCTCACTGAGCAGCCCCAGGATCTCCGCGGCCTTCCGCGGATACGGCCCCCACCCGTCGCGCAGCACGTGGATGTAGACCGACTCGAGACAGACCCCGATCCGCTCCGCCAGGTCGGTGTCCTCCGGCGAACCCAGCCGGATCGCCCGCGCGAAGTGGTCCAGCGCCTCCATGTGCCGCCCCTGGTCGAAGCAGCTGCGCCCGGCGTTCTCGTGCACCACGCTACGCACCGCGGGAGACACCTCCGCATCGACCGCCCGCTGGAAGAGCCGATCGGCCTCCAGGAAGTCCCCGCGGAGCCGCAGCACATGCGCCAGCTCCGCCTGCGCGATTACCATCGACTGCAGATCGTGCGCCGACTCCGCGTGAGCCAGCGCCAGCCGGCTCGCCGCCGCGGCCATCCCGAGCTCACCGAGCAGCCGGTAGACCTCCGCCCGCACACTCAGCAACCCGGCCCTGACGATGTTGTCGGCCTCATCCGCGAGCGGCCCGTCGAGCCGCTCCCCGAGAGCCCGCAACGCGTCCCGGTCATCCACGACCTCACGCAGCGTGGCCCCGTCCAGCCGCCACCGGATGGCGGACAGATCCGCCGCCGTCAGCGGCAGATGCGGCGCCAGCTCCGGCCCGGCCGGCGGCTCGTCCTCACCCTGCTCCGCCTGTTTTTGTTGCTCTTCGCCCTGTTCTGTACCACTTTGGTGGGCATCGTCCGGCTGCGCCGCATCCTGTTGGGCCGCGCCTTCCCGCATCTCAGCCGGCGCCGGTGCCGCGTGCGCAGGTTCGTCCTCGACCGGCCCGTCCTCGACCGGCCCGTCCGCAGCCTGCGTCGGCTCAGCGTCCTCCGGCTCCGGATTCTTGCTGGCGAACCAGCCCCGCCCCAGAGCCGTATCCGTGTACCGCCGAGGCTCCTGATCCGGCCCCGACAACGCCAGCTTCGCGATCGGCCGCAGGTTGTGCCAGGTTCCGTCCGCATCCATGTAGGGCGCGTCGTCCCGCTGCTCACTCCGAGCGGAGCTGTCCTCGGCCGGGGCACCGGGCCGGGGCGTCTCCCACGGACTGCGAACCGCCTCGGCCTGCTGGCTCTCACCATCCGCCTGCTGACCACCGCGATGCTGCCCAGGCTGCGACGGCGGCCGCTGCCCCGGCGTCAGAATCGACCGGGCACCCGCCCGGGCCCCCGCACCGCTGGTAGGAGCGACACTAGCCCCCGCGGCACTTGCCCCCTCCGCGGTCTTGACACTCTCGGAGCCCGCCGGCGCGTCCTGCCCGCTCCCGGCCCCTCCAACCGGCCCCATCGCACCGGGCGAAACCGTCGCACCGGGCGAAACGGGCGCGCTGGGCGGAACCATCCCGCCGGCCGGAACCATCCCTCGCTGATCCGGCACGCTCGGCGGAGTAGGCGCCGCCCAGGCGTGCTCCACACCCGCTCCAGGCTGCCCACCGGAAGTCTGCGGGGCACTCTGCCCCATCGCCGCCTGCTGCTCGTTCCAGACAGACTCGGCATGCCGAACACTCGAAGACCCACCCGAAACCGGCCGCACCACCACCGGCGGAGGCCCAGCCCAAGCACCTTGCGCCGAACCGGCCGCACCAGGCCCGCTCGGCCCTTGCGGCCCGGCAGTCCCCGGTCCCTGCGGCGCAACGGCCGCCGGTCCCTGCGGCCCGACCGCAACCGGGCCCTGCGGCCCAGCGGCTCCCGGGCCCTGCGGCCCAGCGGCTCCCGGGCCCTGCGGCCCAGCGGCTCCCGGGCCCTGCGGCCCAGCGGCTCCCGGACCCTGCGGCCCAGCGGCTCCCGGACCCTGTGGCCCGACCGCAACCGGGCCCTGCGGCGCGACAGCGGCCGCACCCTGCACTCCGCCCGGAACCGCACGCTGCGTCTCACCCGCGGCCGGCTGCTCCTCACGACGCGGAGCCGGCGGCCAAGCGCTCTCCGGCTGCGCCACCGGAACCGGCCGCCCCGCACCCTGCTCCGGCGTACCCGCGGGAGGCCAAGCCGCAGCCGGCGAGACCGGCCGCATCCCAGCAGGCGGCTGCGCGTTGTCATCCGGAACCATCGCCCACGGCCCGTCCCCCTCGGACAGGAACACGTGCGCAGTCCGAGGCGTCCGCCGCGAACGCTGCTGCGGAACGTCAGCCCCACTCCGCCCGGCCTCACCCGAATACGGAATCGCCCCGGATTCCGAAGGCGCCGGCATCGTGGGCCGCCCAGCAGCCCCGCCCGAATACGGAATCGTCCCCGACTCCGAAGGCGCCGGCATCGTAGGCCGCCCAGCACCCCCACCCGCATACCCGGCAGCCTGCGGGGGAGCCGCATACCCGGCAGGCGACTGCGGCCGCGCGTCAGCAACCGCCGGTCCCTGCCCCGCCGCATATCCCGCGGGCGACTGAGGCCGAATCTCCCGAGACCCCGTCCCAGGCTCGACCGGCCGCCCATCCCGCGCAGCCTCAGCCGGCACCTGTGCCGCAGCCGCAGCCGCCCCTGTCACCCGAGCAGGCGGCACCGGCGAAGGCGCCGCGACAACACGCGGCGTGACCGGTGGGTCAGCCTTGATCACGCGAGGTTGCGGCGGCGGAGCAGACCGGCTCACCACCTTCGGGGGTACGGGAGGATCAGCCCGCCGAACAACCCGTGGCCCCTCACCCGCCCCCGAAGCCGAACCACCACTACGCCCGTCCCCGGCCCCCTCAACCACCGGAGCCTCAACCCCAGCCACGGGCCGCCCATCAGCCCCGACAACGGGTCGTCCATCGGCCCCGACAACGGGTCGTCCGTCGGCCCCGACAACCGGCCGTCCGTCGGCCCCAACCGCGGGTCGTCCGTCGGCCCCGACAACAGGGCGTCCGTCCGTGCCAACTACGGGTCGTCCGTCGGCCGCGACAACCGGCCGTCCGTCCGCACCAATGACTGGCCGTCCGCCGGCCCCGACAACGGGTCGTCCGTCGGCTCCGACAGCCGGGCGTCCGTCCGCGCCGACGATCGGCCGTCCGTCTGCGCCAACCGCGGGTCGTCCTTCGGCACCGACGACTGGTCGTCCGTCCGCGCCGACAACCGGGCGTCCGTCCGCACCGACAACTGGGCGTCCGTCCGCACCGACAGCCGCGCGGCCCTCCACAACCGCCCGGCCCTCCGCGGCCACAGGCGCCCGCCCGGCGCGTTCCTCCGCAACCGGCCGTAGTTCCCGCTCCGTGGAGCCGTCCTCCGGCACCCGCCCGGCGCGCTCCTCCGAGCCCACCGGCGGCACCTGCGGCCGCTCCTCCACGCTCGCCCGGCCGGCGACACGCTTGTCCCGGACGTCACCCTGGTCGCGATCCCGGTCCACCGCACCGGAACGCCGCGCCAGATCCTGCTCGCCCTCCCGGCGAACCCGCTCGTCCTCCCAGGCGCGGGCGGCCACCTCCCGTCCCGCGCCGCGCTGGTCGCGTTCCGGGTCCGGGAATCCGCGGCCGTCCTCCCGATAGGGGTCGTAGAACTCGCCGGGCACCTGCGCACGCGCCGCCACCGAACGGTCGTCACGACGCGGCCGGCGTCCGCCCGGCGGCCGGATCGGGCCGAAGTCCTCGTCCTCCCGGGCCGGGCCACGGCCGCGGGCGGCACGGTCGTCGTCGTATCTCGCGTACGTCTCGCTCTGATCCTCGGCGAAGGCAGGTCCTCGGCGCGCGTCGCGGCCCCGGCGGCGGTCCTGGCTCGCGCCCCACCGCTCGCCCGGCTCCTCCCAGTATTCATCCGAACGCAGCTCGATGGTCCGCCCGCTCGGCGGCACGCGGCGGTCGTCATCGTCCCAGTCGTCCTGGCGCGCCGCAGCCGGTCGCCGCTCGTCCCGGCGCACGTCCTCGCGGCGCGGATCCTGGTCCCTGCGTGGGTCGGCGTCGCGGCGTGTGGACCGGCGGTCGTCCTCCCGGCGCTCCGCCGGGCGCCGGCCGCGCTGATCCTCGTCCCACCGGCCGTCGTGGAGATCCTCGCGCCGTGCCGCGTCGTCCCGGTAGCGCTGCGAGTCGTACCGGGAGGACCGCCCGTCACCGCGCCGTGACCCGGAGCTGCGCCGCAGGTCGGGGCGGGCCGCCGGGTCGACGATCGGGAAGTCGGGTTTGTCGAAGTCGACGCCGAGTTCGGGGCGGTTGAAGTCGATGTCGTCGAAGTCGTCGCCGGCCAGGTTCTCGACCGACGTGTCGATCGGCACGAAGTCGGGGTCGTCCAGCCAGCTGGGTCGCTGCGAGTCGAAGGCGGTGGCCTTGCGCCGGCGGACCGTATCGGACTCGGGCTCGCCGCCGCGGCGGCGCGTGGGTATCACGGGGTCCGGGGCGGTACGCCGCTCGAAGTGCTTCTCCTGCACCACGGCGTGCTGAGGCATGAACGAGTACTCGCTGTACTCGTCGTCCCAGTACTCGTCGTCCTCGAAGCTCATGAGGCGGCCCCGAACCGGCTGGGGGTGTACCCACTGCCCCGTCGCCGCATCCGTACCACCATCCTCACCCCTGCTTCCACCTCGAGCACCGGTGCCCGCCCCTCGCGCTCCCGATCGATCCCTGCCACCTGGTGGATGTGGAAGGTTAATCACGGATTTGCGCCCTGCGCCACCGCCCTGCGGAGCCCTGCCGTCGAGCTTGCGGGATGCCCGCCAGCCCCGACCCTCCCGGCGCCGCAGCCCGCCGACAGTGGTCGATCACCCCGGTATACGTCCGGCGGGTGTCCCCGGTTCAATGCCGTACGCAGTGACAATGCCGGGGATCCGACAGCACCGGGCAGGGTGCCGGGCGGGGCCGTGCGATCAACGAGAGTCGTTCGACCCAGGTGACGGGCCGGATGCCGACTTAAGAACGTTTTAAGCTTCTCTTCAGGAACCTGACAACTAGCGAGTGACCCTGAACGTGTGACGCCCGGGCGTGTCGAAGGCCACTGCGGGGAAAAACGGATCATGGGGTGAACGTCTGTCACGTTTGTTGTGCGCCCCGGTTCCACATACCGGGAACGCCCCGGATCCACGGACCCACGAACTCCCCGGCACGCGGCCGCCGCCCCCCAGTACCAGCGGCCGCACGCGCCCGAGACGATCCGCGGGGGACGACGCCCCCGATGATCCACCGCGGACGGCAGTTTGTGGCGCGGAGCCGGGACGAGGGACGGCGGCGGGATGCACCTCCCGCCGCCGTTCATCTCGCCCGGAACGCGGAGGCCGGAGAACGGCCGTGGACGAACGAACCATCACGCGCCGCCCGGTGCGGTGGCCGACGCCCACCCGGCTGCCTGCTTGGAGTGCGGTGCCTGCTTGGAGTGCGGTGCCTGCTTGGAGTGCGGTGCCTGCTTGGAGTGCGGTGCCCGCTTGGAGTGCGGTGCCCGCTTGGAGTGCGGTGCCAACACGCCTCGCGGAGGCCGGCGCATGGGTCAGAGGCGGCCGTCGAGCGTGAAGTGGCCGACTCGGCGGGGGAGGACCAGGCCCTGCTCCGCCACGGCCGTGAGAAGTGCCGACAGTTCGGTCCGGGTCAGTGACGCCGCCTGTGCCCGATCCGGATGCGGCACGCCGAGTGCGGCCGCCGCCTCGATCGCCCGTGATCCGATCGCCGCCTCCACGGCCCACACCCGATGGGCGCACATGGCCGAATGCGCGGACACCGTCAGCTCCCCGTGCAGGCGCAGCAGCCGCCGCAGGTCAGCCGCCAGCTTCTCGATGGGCGGCCCGAGCGGCTGAAGCTCCGCCCGCCGCCGGGCTCGCCGCTCCCGCGCGACCGCCACCCAGCGGGGCCCCAGCCCGGCCACGGCAACGACCGCCACCGGCAGGGCAGCGATGAGCAGGACACGAAAACTCACGGCGCGCTCCTCAGCACGGAGTGCGTGGTTACCTTCCCCGACCTTCCGCCCCGGCCCTACGAACCGTCAACACAGTTTGTGCGACCCGCGAAAGCCGCACCCGTCGTGGTCCCTCCACCGTGGCCATAGCAGCCACCCAGCTCAGCCGGCACAAGTTTTCGGCATTTTCGATCACCCGGCTGACGGCAGCGGCGGTTACCCGGCCGAGTGCGAGGGACACTGGACAGGCGGAGCGCGAGAGGGGCCGGACAGGGCCAAAGAGGGGGGCAGAGCCAGGCGCGGCAGCGCACGGAGGGGCAGCGCAGGGCGCGGCGGAGCACGGAGGGCAGAGCAAGGAGAGCAGCGCAGGGGGCGGGCGGCGCGCAGAGCGCTTTTCGGGTGGGGCTTGGGGAGGGCGAGCGCGTTCGGCGTACCCCTAGAAGGTTTTGCCCTGTCTGTCGCGGGCCCGGAGCCGGACTGAAGGCAGCTCGGGTGCGGGCAACGGGGGTGCTGAGCAACCGGCGACGGTGCCGAAGCGCGACCCGCCCAGCTCGGCCATCCAGTCTGATCGCGCCGCGACGATCTCCTCGTGGCTGCGGCCGACGAAGTTCCACCACATGACCAGGGGTTCGTCGAAGGGTTCGCCGCCGAGGAGGAACAGGCGTGCGGGGCCGGCTGTCTCGACCGTGACCGAGGTGCGGCCGCGGGCCAGATAGAGGAGGGAGCCGGGTTCGAGGGGACTGCCGGCCACGGTGGCGGAGCCGGACATGACGAGGAGGCCGTGTTCGAAGGTGGGTTCGAGGTCGAGGGAGTAGCGGGAGGGGGCGGCGGTCCGGAGCTCGGCGCCTACGAGGGGAGTGTGGACGGTTGCGGGGGAGCGGAGGTCGGCCAGGGACCCGGCGACCACGGTGATGGTCACGGTGCCGTCGGCGAGGGCGGGCAGGATCGGGTGGTGTTCGAAGGTGGCGGGGCCGTGGCGGGCCGCGTCGGGGAGGGCGAGCCAGAGCTGGAGGCCGTGCATGCCCGGTGGGTGGTCGGGCGGGGTGAACTCGGAGTGGGCGATGCCGTTGCCGGACGTCATCAGGTTGAGCTGACCGGGGGAGATCAGTTGGTGGCTGCCGAGGCTGTCGCGGTGTTCGATGACGCCCTCGGCCAGCCAGGTGACGGTCTGCAGGCCGGTGTGCGGGTGCGGCGGGATCTGCATGCCGGGGCGACTGCTGACGTCGTCGGGTCCGAAGTGGTCGACGAAGCACCAGGCGCCGACCATGCGGCGTTCCTTCTGGGGGAGTAGCCGGCGGACCGTGGTCCACCGTCCCAGCGGTACGTCGTGGCCGGGGAGCAGGACGCTGTCGGCGATCTGCGTCATGCCGGTGACTCTATGTCGGTGAGGAGTGCGGCGGAGCCCAGTACACGGGTGATCGAGACCTCGATGGCGACGCGGGACGGGTTGGGGCGGGGAGTGCGGTAGCGCTCGGCGTAACGGCGCACGGCCTCGGCGACCGGTTCCGGTTCGTCGCGGACCGTGGCGACGCCCTCGATCGTGCTCCAGCGGCGGCCGTCGACCTGGCAGATCGCCACCCGCCGGTGCCCGCGGATGTGCCGGACGTGTGCGGAGGAGACGGAGGAGATCACCCGGGCCAGGGCGGAACCCGGGTCGAGGGTGGCGCCGACCGCGACCACGTGCGGGGAGCCGTCGGCGCGCAGTGTGGTGAAGGTGCACAGGTGACGCTCGGTCCAGAACTCGAGCAGCGCCGGTGACGTGATCGGGATCGGGCCGCTCACGCTGCCTCCATTGAAAGGTCGCCGCGGCGCACGGCTGAGGTGAGCGGGATCGGGTTCATGCTGCCTCCGTTGAGAGGTCGCCGCGGTGGACGGCGCGTTGCAGGGCGGCGTGGTCGCTTTCGACCTGGTCGGCGTAGGCGCGGGCGAATCGGCACAGCGACTCGTCCAGTTTGTCGCCGCTGCCCACGTAGCCGGCGATCATCGACGCTCCGCTGGTGCGGGCGTGCGACTTGGCGAGCAGGTATCCGCAGATGCCGGCGTAGTCCGCGAGTGCGCCCGCGTTGATGTCCTCGACGAGGATCGCGCCCTTCATGTCGCGGAACTGGCGTACGTAGAACTGGTGCTCGCCGAGCGTCGTCCAGCCCAGGAGCGGGTCGCTCACCGTCTGCAGGGCCTGCTGGTACTCGACGACCCGCTGGCCCTGGTGGCGGTGCCAGGCGAGGTCGCCGTGCTGATGCCGGGCGATCACCGAGCGGCGCGCCTGCTTGAGCTGGAGGAACACGACGTCGTCGCTGCTGCTGCCCTCGCACAGGGCTACGTAGGCTCGCAGCCCGACCGACCCGACGCCGACCACCTTGTGGGCCACGTCGACGATCCGGTAGCCGCCGAGGATCCGCGACCAGTGCGGCTTGAGCGTGTTCAGGTAGCCGTCCAGTGCCGCGAACAGGCGCTCCCGCTCCTCGTGCGGCAGGCGGGTGATCAGCGGCGGTTCCTCGACGAGGCGGGCGGTTCCGTCGTGACGTTCGGTGAACCGGGGCAGGGCGCGGTCGCTCGTACGGCGCCGTGCCCGCCGGGCCGCCCGTTCGATCTCGTCGCGGAAGCTGGCCTTGCTCGCCGCCGACCGCATCGCCTCCACGTCGAGCTGGTCGAACGAGCGCGCGAGCAGCGGCTGCTCGGCCAGGAACGCGATCTGTTCCCGGTACTGCTCGACGCAGTGCTGCACCGCGTCCCAGCACGCGCTCTCCCGGAACCCGTTCTGCCGTCCCGCCACGTGCACGCTCACGACGAGGCGGCGCAGGTCCCACTCCCACGGCCCGGGGTGCGCCTCGTCGAAGTCGTTGAGGTCGAAGACCAGTTCCCGTTCCGGCGAGGCGTAGAAGCCGAAGTTGCCGAGGTGGGCGTCGCCGCAGATCACCGGTGTGATGCCGGTGTGCGGGAGCCCGGCGAAGTCGTCGGCCATGATGCCGGCCGAGCCGCGGAGGAACGCGTACGGCGAGGCGACCATCCGGCCGATCCGGACCGGAATGAGGTGTTCGAGGCGGCCGATGTGCGAGTCGACCACCTGGCTGACCGGATCGGCGCGATGAGCAGGGGGTTTCCAGTGGGCCATGTCGGAACGGGGGGACCGCTCGCGCAACGATCGACCGATCTCGTACCGTTGCGCCCGGGGGGCGGCGGCGCGGCGCAGCGAGGTGAACCCCTCGTCGTCTACGCTGCCGAAAACGGGGCGGTCGCCGGTTGTTGGTGACGCTTCCATCGGGCCTGAGCGTACGTGTTCGCCGGTACCGCCCGTACAGGGCTTCTGGAATGCACGCTGTTATCGATAACATTCCGGAAACGCTTCAGAATTTACGGACCGGACGAGGTGCGCACGTGGACAAGGTAACCCGTAGCCCGGCGATGACCGATGTCGCCAGGCTGGCCGGTGTTTCGCACCAGACGGTCTCGCGCGTCCTCAACGACCATCCTAACGTCAAGGAGCAGACCCGCATCCGGGTCCGTGCCGCGATCGCCGAGCTCAACTACCGGCCCAACCGCGCGGCCCGAGCACTCGTCACCGGGCGTTCCCAGCTGATCGGGGTCGTCGCGCGGAACAGCACGCTCTACGGCCCGGCGTCGATGCTGACCGAGTTCGAGCAGGCCGCGGCGGACGCCGGTTTCGCCGTGAGCGTCGGCAGCGTCCGCGAACTCGACCGTTCCTCGATCGGTTCGGTCGTGGACCGGCATCTGGATCAGCGGGTCGCCGGTCTGGTCGTCATCGCGAACACCGCCTCGGCCATGGAGGCCCTCGCCGAGATCCCGGGCGACATGCCGGTGGTCTTCATCGACGGGGACCCGGCGAGCGGCCGCCCGGTGGTGACCGTGGACCAGGTGGCCGGCGCCCGGGCGGCGACCCGGCATCTGCTGGACGCCGGGCACCGGACGGTCTGGCACGTCTCCGGCCCCACCGACTGGTTCGACTCGGCCGGCCGTATCCAGGGCTGGCGGCAGACCCTCGAGGAGGCGGGCGCCGAGGTGCCACCCCTGCTCTCCGCCGACTGGTCCGCGGCGGAGGGTTACCGGGCCGGTCAGATGCTCGCGCGGATGCCCGAGGTGACGGCGATCTTCACGGCCAACGACCACCTCGCGCTGGGCATTCTGCGTGCTCTGTACGAACGTGACCGCCGCGTGCCCCATGACGTGAGCGTGGTCGGATTCGACGACGTGCCCGAAGCGGCCTATTTCATCCCGCCGCTGACCACCGTCCGGCAGGCCTTCGGCGACGTGGCCCGGGCCGCGTTGTCCCTGCTCCTGGGCCAGATGCGCGAGGACTTCACCACCGCCGACCACATCGTCGTGCCGCCTCACCTGATCGAACGGGCGAGCGTCGGCCGTCCGGCCTGATCCGTCCCGCGACAGCACTCCGGGGGTTGCCCCCATGTGAATTTCCGTGGGGTTTAGTGTTCACTCGTGAGTGAACAGGTTGACCGGCGCGACCAGTGGCGAGTTAAAGAGCCGTTACCGCGTTGTTGCCGACGGCCGTTGACAGGGCATTTGTTAGCGATAACACTGAGCCGCACCCTGCCGGTGACCCCGACGGAGGTAACCCCCATGAGCGACGAGATCGTCCGGGCGATGTTCGAAAGCGACAGCCGCCCATCGGACGTAAGATCGTAAAAGGGAAGAAACGCCTGCTCACGGGCTGTTCACGAACAAAGGAAAACCCGATGAAACCGCAGATCTGGTTCCTGACCGGAAGCCAGCATCTCTACGGCCCGGAGACCCTGGACCAGGTCGCCGCGCAGTCCGCCGAGATCCAGCGGACCCTGGCCGGGGGTGGTTTGCACGCCGAGATCGTCGGCAAGCCGGTTCTGACCGACTCGGGCGCGATCAAGCGGCTCATGCTGGAGGCGAACGCCGACGACGCCTGCATCGGCGTCGTCGCCTGGATGCACACGTTCTCGCCGGCCAAGATGTGGATCGGTGGGCTGGACGCGCTGCGCAAGCCGCTGCTGCACCTGCACACCCAGCACAACCTGTCGCTGCCGTGGGAGTCCATCGACATGGACTTCATGAACCTGAACCAGGCGGCGCACGGCGACCGGGAGTTCGGCTTCATCCAGGCCCGTCTGGGTGTCCCGCGCAAGGTGGTCGCCGGGCACGCCTCGGACCCGCAGGTCGTCGCGCGGGTCGATGCCTGGGTGCGCGCCGCCGCGGGCCTGCAGCACATGCGCGGGCTCCGGCTGGCACGGTTCGGCGACAACATGCGGGACGTGGCCGTCACCGAGGGTGACAAGGTCGAGGCCGAGCTGCGGTTCGGGGTGTCGGTCAACACGTACGGTGTCAATGATCTTGTAAAGATCGTCGATGACGTCACCGAAGCTGAAATCGACAAGCTGATCAGCGAATACGCCGATATTTATGAAATATCGGACGAGCTGCGCGGCAGCACCGACTCCTTCCGCTACGCGGCGCGGATCGAGGCGGGACTGCGCACCTTCCTCGCGGAGGGCGACTTCGGCGCGTTCACCACGAACTTCGAGGACCTCGGCGGACTGCGCCAGCTCCCCGGACTGGCAGTGCAGCGCCTGATGGCCGACGGCTACGGCTTCGGCGGCGAGGGCGACTGGAAGACTTCGGTCCTTGTCGCCACAGTCAAGGCGATGGGTGCCGGAACGGGGCGAGGCACCTCATTCATGGAGGATTACACCTACCACTTCGGTCCGGGTGAGCCTAAGATCCTCGGCGCACACATGCTGGAGGTCTGCCCCTCCATCGCGTCGGCCCGCCCGCGGGCCGAGATCCACCCGCTGGGTATCGGCGGTCGTGAGGATCCGGTTCGCCTGGTCTTCGACGCCGCGCCCGGTCCCGCCGTGGTCATGGGGATGGCCGACATGGGTGACCGGTTCCGCCTGGTGGCCAACGAGATCGAGGTGATTCCGCCGGACCAGCCGCTTCCCAAACTGCCGGTGGCCCGCGCGGTCTGGAAGCCGGCCCCCTCGCTCTCCACGTCCGCGGAGTGCTGGATCACCGCCGGCGGGCCGCACCACACGGTCCTCACCCAGGCGGTCAACGCGGAAACTTTGCGCGATTTCGCCGAAATGGCGCAAACCGAGCTTCTAATGATCGATAGCCGCACGACCCCGGCCGACTTCGCCGACCGGGTGCGCTGGAACCAGGCGTACTACCGTCTGGCCCGGCCTCTGTAATACCGCTCTCAAAGAGGAGAAACCACGTGAAATACCCCCGCCTCGCAGCGGCATTGACCGCAGCATCGCTGGTCGCGACGATGGCCGCCTGCGGTTCGTCGGAGAAGACCACGGACCAGGAGGCCGCCAGCGGCGACAATGCCGGCGCGCTGGTCGGCATCACCATGCCGACCCGTTCGTCGGAGCGCTGGATCCACGACGGCGACAACCTCAAGTCGCAGCTCGAGGGCCTCGGCTACAAGGTGGACCTCCAGTACGCCGAGAACGACATCCCGACGCAGACCCAGCAGCTGGACAACCAGATCACCAAGGGTGCCAAGCTGCTGATCATCGCGTCGATCGACGGCACCGCGATCACCACCCAGCTGGAGAACGCCGCCGCGAACAAGATCCCGGTCATCGCGTACGACCGGCTGATCCGCAACAGCCCGAACGTGGACTACTACGCCACCTTCGACAACTTCAAGGTCGGCGTGCAGCAGGCCACCTCGCTGCTGACCGGCCTCAAGGTCGTCAACGCCGACGGCAGCGACGCCGGCGCCAAGGGCCCGCTGAACATCGAGCTGTTCGCCGGTTCGCCGGACGACAACAACGCGACCTTCTTCTTCAACGGCGCGATGAGCATCCTGCAGCCGTACATCGACAAGGGCACGATCGTCGTCAAGAGCGGTCAGAAGGACTTCAAGACGGTCGCCACCCTGCGCTGGGACCCGGCCACCGCGCAGAAGCGCATGGAGAACCTGCTGACCTCCACCTACAAGGGGAACGTCAAGGTCGACGGCGTGCTCTCGCCGTACGACGGCATCTCGATCGGTATCCTCTCCGCTCTCAAGTCGAGCGGTTACGGCACCGGCTCGAACCCGTACCCGACCGTGACCGGCCAGGACGCCGAGCTCGCCTCCGTCAAGTCGATCATCGCGGGTGAGCAGTACTCCACCATCTACAAGGACACCCGCCAGCTGGCGAAGACCACCGGTGAGATGGCGGACGCCGTGCTCAAGGGCAGCACCCCGACCACCAACAACACCAAGGACTACGACAACGGCAACAAGGTCGTCCCGTCCATGCTGCTGGAGTCGGTCATCGTCGACAAGAGCAACTACCAGAAGGAACTCGTCGACGGCGGTTACTACACCGCGGACCAGCTGAAGTAATCCGGGCTCCGCGTCCCGCCCGGCCCCAGCGGGCGGGGCGCGGCCTCCAACGGCCCATAGGAGGGTCTGCATGACCGACACGATCCTGCGGATGAGCGGCATCACCAAGACGTTCCCGGGCGTCAAGGCGCTGCAGGACGTCAACCTGGACGTGCGCCGAGGAGAGATCCACTCCATCTGCGGCGAGAACGGGGCCGGCAAGTCGACCCTGATGAAGGTGCTGTCCGGGGTGTACCCGCACGGCACCTACGACGGTGACATCGAGTTCGAGGGCGAAGCCTGCCAGTTCTCCGGTATCCGCGACAGTGAGCACCGCGGCATCGTCATCATCCACCAGGAGCTGGCGCTCGCGCACAATCTTTCCATCGCCGAGAACATCTTTCTCGGCAACGAGCAGGCCAAGCGTGGCTGGATCGACTGGAACAAGACCAACCACCTGGCCGACGAGCTCCTGCGCCGGGTCGGCCTGACGGAGAGCTCGGTGACCCCGGTCGTCGAGCTCGGTGTCGGTAAGCAGCAGCTGGTCGAGATCGCCAAGGCCCTCTCCAAGAAGGTCAAGCTGCTGATCCTCGACGAGCCCACCGCAGCCCTGAACGACGAGGACTCCGAGCACCTGCTCGGCCTGCTGCGCGGTCTGCGTGACGAGGGCATCACCTGCGTGATCATCTCGCACAAGCTGAACGAGGTCATGAGCATCTCGGACCGCGTGACGATCCTGCGCGACGGCAAGACTATCTGGACCGAGGAGACCGCCGACCTCAGCGAGGACAAGATCATCTCGGGCATGGTCGGCCGCGACCTGGAGCACCGGTACCCGGAGCACGAGCCGACCATCGGCGAGGAGGCGCTGCGGATCGAGGACTGGACCGTCTACAGCCCCTCGCAGCCCGACCGCGCCCTGGTCCGCAAGGCCAACATGGTCCTGCGCCGCGGCGAGATCGTGGGCCTGGCCGGCCTGATGGGCGCCGGCCGCACCGAGCTGGCGATGAGCGTCTTCGGCCGCTCGTACGGGGTGAACATCTCCGGCCGCCTGATCAAGGACGGCAAGCAGATCCAGGCACGGACCGTGCGGGAGGCCATCGATCACGGCATCGCGTACGCGACCGAGGACCGCAAGCGTTACGGCCTCAACCTGATCGAGGACATCAAGCGCAACGTGTCGGCCGCCGCGCTCGGCAAGCTCGCCAAGGGCGGCTGGGTCGACGGCAACGAGGAGCACAAGGTCGCCGACGAGTTCCGCGCCAGCATGAACATCAAGGCGCCGAGCGTCGAGGCGATCACCGGCAAGCTCTCCGGCGGCAACCAGCAGAAGGTCGTACTGTCGAAGTGGATCTTCACGGATCCGGACGTGCTGATCCTGGACGAGCCGACGCGGGGTATCGACGTCGGTGCCAAGTACGAGATCTACACGATCATCAACCGCCTCGCCGACGAGGGCAAGGCGATCCTGGTCATCTCCTCCGAGCTGCCCGAACTGCTCGGCATCTGCGACCGTATCTACACGCTCTCGGCCGGCCGGATCACCGGTGAGGTCCCGCGTGCGGAGGCGACGCAGGAGAGCCTGATGACCCTCATGACGAAGGAAGAACAGGAGGTAGCGCCGTGACGGTCGCACCCACCAACGCCGATCTGAGCGTGGGCGGCACGGGGCCGTCCGCGCCGAAGCCCGGCAAGGCCGGATTCACCATGGGCTTCAACCTGAAGCAGAGCGGCATCTACATCGCGTTCGCGCTGATCGTCCTGCTGTTCACGGTGCTGACGGGCGGCGACATGCTCCAGCCGCAGAACATCAGCAACATCATCGTCCAGAACTCGTACATCCTGGTTCTGGCGATCGGCATGATCCTGATCATCATCGCCGGCCACATCGACCTGTCGGTCGGCTCGGTGGTCGCCGCGTGTGGCGCGTTCTCCGCGGTCATGATGGTCAACTGGGACCTGCCCTGGCCGATCGCGGTCGTCGCCACGCTGCTGTTCGGTGCGCTGATCGGTGCCTGGCAGGGCTACTGGGTCGCGTACTTCGGCATTCCCGCCTTCATCGTGACCCTGGCCGGCATGCTGCTGTTCCGCGCGATCACCCTGATGATCCTGGGCAACCAGGGCATCGGCCCGTTCCCGGAGGAGATCCGCACCCTCGCGAACGGCTTCACCAACGGCTTCCTGGGCAACGTCGGTCTCGGCCCGCTGGGCGGCGCCGACCTGTTCAGCATCATCGTCGGCGTGCTCGTCGTGGTGGGCATGGCGTTCGTGCAGCTGCGCGCCCGCGCCGGCCGGATCCGCTACCACCAGGCCGTCGACCCGATGTGGCTGTTCGTCCTGAAGATCGCCGTACCGGCCGTCCTGGTCCTGTTCGTGATCGTGCAGCTGGCCCGCTTCCGTAACCTGCCCTGGGTGCTCGTGCTCCTGGCGCTGCTGGTGGTCGGCTACACCGTGGTCACCAACCGGGCCGTCTTCGGCCGCCAGATCTACGCCGTCGGCGGCAACCTGCAGGCCGCGACGCTCTCCGGCGTCAAGGTCAAGTCGGTCGTCTTCTGGCTGTTCGTCAACATGGGTGTGCTGGCCGCGCTCGCCGGCCTGATCTTCGCGGGCCGCCTCAACCAGGCGAACCCGACCGCCGGCAACTCGTTCGAACTCGACGCCATCGCCGCGGCGTTCATCGGCGGTGCCGCGGTGCAGGGCGGCGTCGGCAAGGTCGTCGGTGCCATCACCGGTGGTCTGATCATGGGTGTCATCAACAACGGCATGAGCCTCATCGGTGCGCAGAGCGAGGAGGTCATGCTCGTCAAGGGCGCCGTCCTGCTCGCCGCGGTCGCCTTCGACGTCTGGTCGAAGCGCCGCACGGCCGCCGCACGCTGATGTGACACGTCGCTGAGACGAGTCGTCCCGGTCCAGGGCCTTGGCGGGACGGCACTGAACGGGGCCGGCTGCGAGTGATCGCCGCCGGCCCCGTTTGTCATACCCGGGAGAGCGCGCGATCGCTGACCGCGCAGTGCATGCCGAACTGCCGGGCGCGCCGGACGGCGAAGTCGGTGAGGCCCGGGCTGTCGGCGTAGTCGAGCGCGTACAGGTCGACCTGGAGCTGGAGCAGCTGCTCGGCGATCTGCGCGTGGAACTCCAGCACGTCCGGCGGCCACGGCGCGTACCCGTCGTCGGTCCAGCGCGCCGAGAACGACTCGAAGAGCACCCCGTCGACCAGCTCCGCGAGCCGCGGCAGCATGCCGAAGCCGCGGTTGGCCAGCAGGTACGCGGGCTTCGCCTCGTTGCGGATCGCCGCGATGAGCGTGAGCAGGTGCGGTACGTCCTCCGGGAACGTCAGCTCGACATTGAGCTGGTCCAGGAACAGCCCGGCGAACCCGGCGTCGAGCGCGGCGCGTGCCTTGCCCACCACGTGCTCCACCCACTGCGGGTGTTCGACGTGCACGTACGCCCCGCCCCAGTCCGGGTTGCGCTCCCGGCGCTGCCACGGAGCGGGTGGTCCCTGGTCCTCGGAGAGGGAGAGGTATCCGAGGGTCTGCGCGCCGCGCCCGGCGAGGTAGCTGAGCTCGGCGGCGTTGTAGAACTCCGGTTGCAGCACCACCCGTGCGTACTCCGCGAGGTCGGCCAGCCGGCCCGCGCCGTAGTAGAACCAGATCGGCGGTCGTTCGGTCACGACGGCCGCCCGTGCTCGCGGTACCAGGCGAACGTCGACCGTACGCCCTCTTCGAGGGTGACGGCCGGCTCGTAACCGGTCAGCCCGCGCAGCCTGCTCAGGTCGGGGCAGCGCCGGTGCACCGAGCCCGGCGGCGCGGGCGAGGGCTCGATCGCGGGGCCGGCCTCGGCCACCCGCAGGACGAGCTTGGCCAGGTCACCGATGTTGGTCTCCTCCCGGTCGTTGCCGATGTGCACGATCTGACCGGCCGCCCCGGGCGCCGCCATCAGGCGCACCATGGCCTCCACGGCGTCGCCGACGTGACAGAACGCCCGGAACTGGTCGGCGCCCGGCACCCGGAACGGGTCCTCGCCGCTCACCGCGCGCAGGGCCATCTCCGGGATGACGTGGTCCGCGCCCATCCGTGGCCCGTACACGTTGTGGAACCGGCCGACCACCGCGTCGAAGCCGCGGGCCCGCGCGGTGTGCAGGAACGCGGCCTCACCGAGGAGCTTGCTCACCGCGTACGCGAACCGCGGCGCCGTGACGTCCGAGACCATCGCCGGGACGTCCTCGGCGGTGGGCACCGCCACCACTCCGGCGTCCACCCCGCCCGCGTAGACCTCGCTGGTGGAGGCGAAGAAGACCCGTTCGCCCGGCGCCACCCAGTCGAGCAGGTGCATCGCCACCAAGGTGTTGACGCGTACGACCCGGGCCGGGTCCTGCTCGACGTTGCGCACCCCGACCACCGCCGCGAGCAGGTATATCTGATCCCACCCGTGCGGCAGGCGGGCGTAGGTGGCCGCGTCGGTCAGGTCCGCGGAGAGCACGCGCACCGACGGGTGGGCGCGCAGCTCGTTCAGGTCGGCGTCCTCGCGGCCCCGGGAGAAGTCGTCGACGACCGTGATCTCGTACCCGTCGGCGACCAGCCGCCGGGCCAGGTGCAGGCCGATGAAGCCGGCGCCGCCCAGCAGCAGGGCCCTCACGCCGCCACCTCCGGCTGAGCGGGCAGATACCCCAGGCCGGCGTAACGGATGCCCGCCGCGCGGATTGCCCGGCCGTCGAGGATCCGCCACGAGTCGAAGATCAGCGCGGGCCGGGCGTCGCCGAGCGCCTCGGGCACGTCGATGACCCGGTAGTCCGGGTGGTCGGTGATCACCAGGATCGCGTCGCTGTCGGTGAACGCCTTGTCCAGGCTGACCGGCTCGCCGCCGTACTGCCGGATGACGTCGGCGCCGACCATCGGGTCGTGCCCGGTCACCGTGATCCCGGCGGCCGAGAAGATCGGCATCATCGCGGCGATCGGCGTGCCGCGCATGTCGTCGGTCGGCGGCCAGCCCTTGTACGCCCAGCCGAGCACCGCGAGCCGCGTCCCCCGGGTCTCGCCGCGGGCCTCACCCATCAGCCGGACGATCGTCTCCGCCACGTGCGCCGGCAGGAACTCGTTGAGCTCCCGCGCCCGGCCCACCAGGAACGGCCGGTAGTCGCCGGCGCTGTCGAGCATGATGTACGGGTCCTTGGACAGGCACCCGCCGCCGACGTACCCGGGCTTCGACAGGTCGGGCCGCGGGTAGTCCACGTTGGCCGCACGGAGGACCTCGAGCGGATCGAGGCCGTGCTGCTCGGCGATCAGCGCCACCTCGTTGCCGAACGAGTAGATCAGGTCGGTGTGGCAGTTGTTGGAGAGCTTGACCAGCTCGGCCGCCTCCAGGCTGGACACCTCGACGACGATCTGGGCCAGCTCCGCGAAGAACTCGACGGCCGCGCGCCGGGACGCCTCGTCCAGGCCGCCGATCACCTGCGGCAGTTCGACCAGTTCGCGCAGGGCCTGACCCTGGATGGTGCGCTCGGGCGCCATCACGAGCCTGACGTCGTCACCCCAGGCGGCCCGCAACTCCGGCAGGACGACCTTGCGGCTCGTCCCGACCGGCACGGTGCTGCGGACCACCACCAGCGTGCCGGGACGGCACGTCGCCGCGACGCTGCGGGCCGCCGCCGCGAGGTTGGCCAGGTTCGGCCGGTGAGTCGCCTCGTCGACCGGCGTGGACACGCTGATCACCGCGACGTCGACGGTGTCGTGGGGCAGTTCCGCGGCGACGTGGATCCGGCTGCCCACGCAGGCCTTGAAGATGTCCTCCACGCCGGGCTCGAAGATGTGCGACCGCCCCTGCGACAGGGTCTCGATGACACGCGGGGACACGTCGGCGCCGTGCACGGTGAATCCCTTGTCGGCGAGCGCGGCGGTGAGCGTGAGCCCGACGTAACCGAGGCCGACGACCCCGATCGTCATAGGCATGTGGTTCTCCTTCCGGACGGTGGTGCCGTGACGCTCACGCGCACGGCGGGGCGGTGCGGTCGAGGTCGACCACGGTGACGGTCCCGGTGAACCTCTCGGCCCGGTACCGCGCGCAGGCGGCGCGGACGGGAGCGGGCCGGGTGGCGTAGTCGACGGCGAGCACGAACTTGCCGGCGTCGCGCAGCGCCCTGGTCTCGGCGAGGTTCTCGGCGCAGTAGTCGGCGGTGCACCGCTCGTCGGTGGCCTCGAAGAACAGCTCCTCCATGCCGATGCCGTCGACCGCAGCCGTGTAGCCGCGCTGGTGGCGCAGCTCGGGGGAGTTCTGCGGGACGATCAGAAAGCCGGGACGGCGGTCCTTGGCATAGCCGCTTATCCGTACGATCAAATCTGTCATCGCCCGCGCGAGCCCGTCGCGGTCCCGGCCCTGCGCGGCGCTCAGGTCGAGCTGCTCGTAGGCGAGCGGTGTGTCGAGGTAGACGCCGTCGAACCCGGCTCGCAGCGCCTGGTCCAAACGGGGCCGCACGACGAGGTCCCACCAGCGCGGATCCCAGTAGCGCACGAAGTGCTCCTCGGGCCACTCCGGCCACCTGTTCGCGATCAGCTCGGTGGCGTCACGCCGGAGCATCGGGTACTCCGGCCGGAAGTCCTCGATGCTGCCGATCTCGAAATAGGCCAGGACCCGCTTGCCGGTGGCCTTGACCCGCGCGATCTCGGCGGCGGAGAACCAGCTTTCGTACGCGTCCCGCGCGAGATCGATCACGACGAGCTGGTACGGCCCGGCGGCGAGCTCGTCGAGCCGGCCGTCCGGGTAGTTCTGCAGCTGGTACGCCCAGGAGTCGATCGCGTCCGGTTCATCCGGTTCCTCGGGACGCGCGGGCAGGAGCGCCACCGCCAGCGCCAGCACCACGACTGCCGAGACGACCAGCGCGCCGATCCGGACCGGGCTCACCCCGGCGCCCCCGCGGCCCAGATGTCCTTGATCGAGGTGGCCAGGTCCACCGCCGGAACCCATCCCAGCTCGGCCTCGGCGCGGCCGATGTCGGCCTGGATCCAGTCCACGGCCGCCGAGCGCTGCGGCCCGGTGCCGTGCTCACGGACCTCGCCGTCGAATCCGGCCTGCTCGGCCAGCAGCTTCACCGCCGCGCGCACGGTCACCGCGTTACCGCTGCCGGCGTTGTAGACCGGGCTCGGCAGGCTCGGCGCCAGCACCACCGACCGGAGCAGGGCGGCCAGGTCCCGCACGTCGACGAAGTCCCGGTACGCGCCCAGCGGCCCGAGGACGATCTCCGACAACCTGAGCTGTACCGCCTCCCGCAGCCGAAGCTGTGCCCGGCCCAGCACGTTCTCGGCGGACTGGCCGGGACCGATCGGGTTGAACACCCGCACGGACACCGCGTCGACCCGGCCGCCGGCGGCGGCGAGCGCGTACAGGGACGTGCCGGCCAGGTGGCTGATCCCGTACGCGCTGATCGGCGCGGTCGGGCCGGTCTCGGTGACCGCGTGGCCGTGCGGGACCACGCCGTACTCGCCGGCCGATCCCAGCCGCACCAGCCGGGCGTCCGGTGCGGCCGCCTCGACCGCGTCCAGCAGTTTCGCCGCTACCAGGGTGTTCGCCCGGATCAGCTCCTCGTTGGTGCCGCCGAGCCGGCCGATGCAGCAGATCACCGCGTCCGGGGCGATCTCCCGCAGCAGCGCGATCAGGCTGTCCCGGTCGCCCTCGACCAGGTCGTACCGGTCCCGGCCGGGACTGATCAGCTCGCTCACCGCCGGATCCCGCTCCAGCGCGGCGCGCACGTGCGCCCCGATGAATCCGGACGAGCCGAACAGCAACACTCGAGACGTCATACGGGTTCCTCCTGCCGTTGACGGAACAGAACGGGCCTGAGCTCGGCCAGCCTGCGGTTGGCCTCGTCGTAGTCCTCGGGCCTGCCGATGTCGAGCCAGAACCCGGTGAACGGGTAGGTGTCCGGGTTCTCGCCGCGGGCCAGCAGGTCCAGCACCAGCTGGTCGAAGCCGAACGGCCGGCCCGGCTGGTAGGGCGCGAGGGTCCGCCGGGACATCCCGTAGACGCCCATGCTGACCTGGTAGCGCAGGGTGGGTTTCTCCCTGAAGCCGACGATTCGGGCCGACTCGACGTCGAGCACCCCGAAGTCGACCCGGTGGGTGCGTTCGGCGATTGCCACGGTCAGGCCGGAGCGGGCGAGCTCGTGCCGGTGCAGCAGGTCGCTGTAGTCCAGGTCGGTCAGCACGTCGCCGTTCATCACCAGGAAGTGCTCGGGCAACCGCTCGCGGATGGCGAACAGCGGGCCGACCGTGGACAGCGGCCGGTCCTCCTCGACGTAGTCGACGCGCAGCCCCCACCGCCGGCCGTCTCCGACGAACGCGCGGATCAGCGCGCCGAGGTGGTTGATGGCCAGCGTCACCGACCGGAAGCCGCAGCCGGCCAGCTGATCCAGGACGATCTCCAGGATCGCGTGGTTGTCGCCGATCGGCATGAGCGGCTTGGGCAGCGTGGTGGTGTACGGCCGCAGCCGCACCCCCTTACCGCCGGCGAGTATCACCGCGTGCATAGCAGATCTACCTCCCCAGGTCGGGACTACCGGTAGTGCCGTGCCTGGCTCACGATCGGGGCCAGGCCGAGCAGGAAGAGGGCCTGCAGCGCCACGACGCTGCCGAGATAGAGCGCTGTGTCGGCCGGGACAGAGTCCGGCGGGCCCAGGAGCGGGCTGACGCCGAGCAGGGCACCGGCGCCCACATGTATGGCGATCGCGGCCAGCAGCGACACGCACAACAGGCCGTACCGTTCGAAGCCCGCGAGCAGGAACGCCGCGAGATACGCACCGCCGAGCACGACGTGCGCCGCGGTCATCAGGACACCGCCCGCGGTGAGCCGCCCGGTCGCGGCGAACCAGGCGAGAAGCGCGGCCGCCGGCACCGCGGTCACCGCCAGGCAGGCCACCGTGTCGCGGGCGATCAGCCGCCACACCGCGGAGCGGAACTCCTCGGGGCGCCCGATGCTGCGGGTCAGCGCCATGACCAGGCCGCGGAACCGCTCCGCCCGCCACTCGACGAAACCCATCACCACGATCAGCGGCGCGGCCGCGACCACCACGTCGAAGTTGCTGAGCAGGTACGGAGCCTGCGCGTGCAGCAGCAGTGCCGCGGAGCACAGCCCGTAGAGGGCCACCCCGGCCAGACCGGACAGGTGGGCCCGCAGGATCGGGCCGCCGCCCGGTTCGCCCGGTTCACCGCGGCCCTGGGTCGCCCGCAGCGCCACGGCGAACGCCGCGAACACCCCGGCCACCGCGACGCCGGCCGCCGCCGGTTGCCACTGCTCGCCGAGAACCAGGTAGGCGCAGCCGGCCAGGACCGCGGGGAGCATGGTCGCGGCCAGCCGTCCCTCCTGGCGATAGAAGACCAGCACGGTGCCGGCCATCTGGTAGGCCAGCTGACCCGCGGTCAGCAGGATCAGCTCGGGGCCGCCGCCCGCCAGCCACACCACCGCGGCGCCGGCTGCCGCACCCGCGGGTGGTGCGAGCAGCGTGGCGCGGGCCAGCAGGACGGCGGTCGCCCGGGGCCGGTGCGCGCCGAGCAGCTTGTAGCCGGCGTAGGCGGCGGTGCCGGAATACATCCAGCCCAGGCCGCCGGCGAGGGCCAGCGCGAGTACGAGGGAACGCTGCCCGAGCATCGCCAGCACGGCCGGGAACACCGCGCTCGGCAGGGCGTAAAGCGGTCCGTGCAGCAGTACGCGTGCCCGCTCCCGCCGGCCGCGCCCGGGGCCGGCGGGTGGCGGCTCGTCGGGCACGTGCGGCCCGAGCCGCCGGAAGACCTCGTCGGACAGGGCGAAGACGTCGGTGAACCCGTACTCGACCCGGGCGATGCGGTCCGTGCAGCCGTCCGTCTCCAGCGCGGCGGCGACCTGCAGCCCGTCGACGGCCCGGCGCAGCCGCGGGCGCATCCGGTCGACGAGCTCGTCGAGCGGATCCGTGGAGATCTGTGGCAGCACCACCGGGTGGAGCGTCGGCGCGGGATGCTCGCCGGCCGCGAAGCGTGGCCCGGCCGGGTGCTGCCGCGGCACCTCGACCCGCACGGTCTCCTCGGTGTCCGCGCCCGGCCCGCCCGCGCTCATCGGAGGACCCCGTTGTTCCCGGAGCCGTCGCGCAGGTGCCGCGGGGGCGGCCCGGTGGTCAGCGGTGTCGCGAGTCCCTCGTAGACGTTGCGGTACATCTGCAGCGACTGGCGCAAGGTGAAGTGATCGAGCACCCGCTGCCGCGCCGCGACACCGAGCCGGCGCCGTCGTTCGTCGTCGCGGAGCAGGTCGAGGCAGGCCCGCGCCACGGCGGCGTGGTCGCGCGGCGCCACCACGATCCCGGTGTCGCCGACCGCCTCGGCCACGCCGCCGACGTTGGTGCAGACCGTGGGCCGGCCGCACGCCATGGCCTCCACCACGGTGTACGGGAAGCCCTCCGAGATGCTGGTCAGGGCGACCACGTTGCCGGCGTGGTAGGCGTCGACGGCGTTGCCGATCCGGCCCTCCAGCACCGCGGCGCCGGTCAGCCCGAGCTCGCCGATCAGCTGCGTGCACGACTCGTGATAGAACCGGTTGACCGCCGGGGTGCCCCCGAAGATCCGCAGCCGTGCCGCGGGCATCTCCGCCCGCACCAGGGCGAACGCGCGGATCAGTGTGTGCAGGTCCTTCAACGGGTCGATGCGGCCCATGAAGGCGATCGTCGGCGTCTCCGGCTCGCCCAGGGCCGGCGGGAAGTCGGACGGCTCGACCCCGTTGTACATGGTCCACATGCGCTCCGGTTCGGCGCCGTTCTGCAGCTGCCAGCGCCGGTTGTAGGCCGAGTGCGGCGCCAGCACGTCGGACATCAGGTAGGCGGCGCCGGCCAGCGACCGGAAGAAACTCAGCACGAGTACGCGCACCGCGTGCGACGCGTCCTCCTCGAGGTAGGACATGTAGCGCTCGCGCAGGTAGATGCCGTGCTCGCTCATCACCGCCGGGGTGCCGTGGCGCCACTTGGCGGTCATCGCGACCAGGGTGGAGAGCCCGTTCATCGAGCAGTGCACGATGTCGGCCTCGACCACCGGGGCGCTCAGGGGCCGCAGCATGTGCTCGATCAGCCACGTGGCCTGAAGCGCGTCGGCCAGCGCGGGTGCCGGCCCGGTCTCGTCGACGCGTAGCTCACGCCAGGCGTCGAGCATCATGCCGAGCGCCTGGTTGGACATCAGGGCGGCGCCGAGGTCACCACCGCCGGCCGCGTACTCGTGAAACCCGCGCAGCGCGAGCAGGAACAGACCACGATCCTCCGGGGCGGTGGTGCCCAGCGGCGTCACCAGCGCCCGGAGGAACACCTCGTACGACTCGACGAACGCGGTGCCCGGCCGGTGCCGGCCACCGCGGGGGCGGTAGTCCTCGGGACCACCGCCCCACAGCGGGATGGAGCGCACCCGGTGGAGGTTCGCCGGCACCGGGAAGACCGGCTCCTCGCTGCCGTCGACGGTCAGGGCGACGACCTCCCAGCGATAGTCCGGCATGCCGCGGATGAGCTGCTCACACCAGATGCTGACGCCCCCCATGGCGAACGGGTACGTCCCCTCCGACACCAGCGCGATGCGCACCTGCTGCTCGCCTTCGCCGGCTCGCCGCTCAGGCCCGCGGCGCCGCGGTCAGTGTCACCGGAGTGTTCGCCGTGAGCGTCACGGGCGCCGTGACGTCGGTGCCGTAGGTGGTCGCGCCCGCCGCCTGCACGCCGCCGACCTGGACGGTCCCGGCCAGCGACGACGTGACCGTGACCGTGCCGGCCGAGCGGTCGTACACCACGTCGGCCCCGGCGGAGAGCTGGGCGAAGTGGGCGGTGCGCGCGGCGGTGTACGCGCCGATCTCCGACCACGGCGAGTTGAGCAGCGGCACCGAGTAGTACGTCGTGTACTTGGCCGTGACGCGCTCCACCCAGTCGTGGACCAGCGACCGGCCGCCGCCGTAGTCGTGGACGTTGGCGATGTGGAACGTGTGCGAGTTGATCGCGCCCGCGGACACGTGCTGCAGGGCGATGTCCGCCTCGTAGTCGAGGATCTGCTCGTAGGTCCGGTTGCTCGGCCAGTACGGGAACTTGCCGTTCGGCCCGTAGAAGGAGTTGTAGAACGCGGTCTCCTCCTCCGGGGTGGTGACGAAGTACGCGATGTTCGTCGGCCAGTCCGGCACCACCGAGATACTGGGTTCGAGGGGATGCACCGTGCCGGTGTTCAGGTGCGCGGGCTTGTGGCTGGCGAACGACATGTTGCCGTGCAGGTACCGCACGCCCAGGTCCTCGGCGGCCTGGAGCAGGGCGGGGTTGGACCCGGCGAGACCGTGGTCGACCGGCACGCCGGTGTCGTCGTCCGGGTCGACCGTGTAGACGCCGAGCCCTGAGTACTCCGGGGTCTTGAGGACGTCGTCCGGCGCACCGAGGCCGATCGCGTTGCCCGCCGCCCGGTTCTGCAGGATCTCGGCGTGGCTGGTGGCGTAGTCGGTGTGGTTGAGCTCCGGATGGTTGAGCGTGTGATTGACCCACCGGAAGTTCCCGGCGAGGCACTTGCTGGTCGCGGTCAGCTCGTTCGGCCCGCCGTTCGGGCTGCACTGGTTGCCGGCGAACGGGTCGATGTCGGCGCCGTTGAACGCCAGGTTGTACGTGAAGCCGGCCGCCGCGGGGTACGCGGTACGCAGGGCGGCCTGCTGGTTGTCGAGGTTCACCATCTCGCGCGCGGAGACCCGGTACCCGGGGTCGTACTCGATGTGCCCGTCGGGGTAGTAGTGGTCGGCGCTGTTGAACCAGTCGTCGACGTCGACGTTGAGGTGGTGCCGCTGCTCGCCGAGGAACAGGCCCCTGCTCGCCCACCGGAACAGGCCGTAGACCAACAGGTCGGACTGGAGCAGGTACTGGTTCAGGGTGAACGTCAGGGCGATCCGCTCCCGGCCGTCGACCGAGGTGGTGAGCACGCCGAGCACGTCGCTGCCGCTGGTGACGATCGGTGCGGCGGCACAGCCCGGCGCGATCGTCGTGCGGTAGACGTAGGACTGGATCACCGGGACGGTGACGTCCGCCCGGAGGTAGTCGAAGACACCCGCGCCGGCCGGGGCGAGCCCGATGTTCAGCGGGGTGTCGCCGACCGGGGTCTCACCCACCGAGCGCAGGCAGTGGTCCTCCGGCCAGGTGCCGTAGCTGGTGTACAGCGCTGCCTGGCGGACACCGAAGTTGCGCTCGTACGCCCAGAGGATGTTCCACTCCGCGCTGTCCAGCCCGCTGAGCCACGCGCCGCCGGACGCGTACACCAGCATGCTGTTGGTCAGCAGGACGGCGTTGTACCGGCCGGTCCCGTCGGCCCGCACGAGCGTGTCGACCGTGACCGGGGTGTCGGCGGTGTAGAGCACGTCGTACGCGGCGCCGACGCGGTCGAGCGTGGCCTTCCAGGTGGGCACGCCGAAGTCCTCGGCGTCGGTGGCCACGACCAGCGCCCGCAGTGCCACCCGGTCGTTGGCGGCGGCTGCCACGGACGGGGCGGACCTGGACGTGCTCGCGACCTTGACGGGGACCCGGCCGGTCCGCCGTGGCAGCGCACCGGGGCGTTCCGCCCGGGGGCGGGCCACCTCGCCGTAGCCGGGCACCTGGGGCGCGGTGACACCTGGCCGCTCGGGCCGGGACGGCTGCGCTCCGGCCGGAGCCGGGGACGCCATGACCAGCAGGCCGGAACAGAACGCGGCGATCAACGTACGCGTGACGAGGGCAGGACTCATCGGGCGACCTCCACGACGAGGCAAACGAAGGGAGCGGCGCCGCGCGGAGACTGACGGCCGGTCTCAGTCGTTCGGAAGGGATGGGCCGTCGGCGAGTCTAAGCAAAATTTAAGGAATTTCCGCCCATCGATCCGCTGCATTTATTAGGAGATCGACAACCGTTGACGCCCGGGGCGGCCGGTGCTAACAAACCGGTTCAGAAACAATTTGATCGTGCGAGTGGGCGCGGTCGGGTGGCCCTGACATGCCATTTTTGTGCCACGTCGTTGACGCGCGCGTAACAAGCGTGACGTGGGCGTGGCGGCCCGGATTTCCTCCACTTTGGAGGCGAAGAGCGCGGAAGGGTCGATCTGCGAGGATTACCGATATGTGAACAAATCACCCTGAGTATGACCGGAAAGCGATCAAGCGATAACCAAGCGTATGAAGCAGGGGGGAGGTGGTGCTCCTCCGAATGGTCTGAGGAATCCCCCGTGGATGCGTGGGCCAAACCTCGTCCGAACGGCCAGACAATCTGGCATCATCGGACCGGTTGACATTTTTACACCATTGAAGTATCTAAATGCAGAATGGAAGATCAGCGAGCGACCGCGAGGCCGAATGACGACGGTTTCACGCCGGGGAAGACCTCGGTGAGAGAGCCGATTCCGCACCGTTTCTGCAGGACCTCGCCGATGACCGAGCGGTAGTCGGTGGTGACCGCCAGGTCGCCCGCGACCAGGTCCGCCGGAGCGAGACCCGGCCAGTCGCCGTAGACCTTGCCGCCCCGCACGCCGCCGCCCAGCAGCATCATGGCGTTGCCGTGGCCGTGATCGGCACCGCGCGAGCCGTTCTCCGCGACCCGGCGCCCGAACTCGCTGATCGTCAGCACGGTCACGCTCTTCATGGTGTCCGGCCCGAGATCGGTGACGAAGGCGTTCAGCGCCTGGGCTAATTCGGTCAGGTTGTCGTGCATCCGCTGGCCCTGGACTGCGGTACCGAGCCCCTCGTGCATGTCCCAGTCGCCGCAGTCGACCGCGGCGGTCACCAGCCCGGCCTTCGACTTGATCAGACGTGCCACGTCTCGCAGCGCGCCGGCCAGGTCGGTCTCCGGGTATACGGCGCCGTTGGCCACCGGCAGCGTCGCGGCCTTGACCTTCGAAGTGGCGGCCAGAGCCCGGTCGGCGGCCTGCGCCGGCGCGGACAGGTGGGCGGGCGCGTCGGCGTACATGGCACGCAGCGCGGCGGCCATCGGGCGCTTGCCGTCACCGGCCAGCGTCACGTCGTCGATCGCGTTCATCGAGACGTCCCCGGAGGGCCCGGAGAAGATCCGTGCGGGCATCGCCTTACCGAGCGACACCCCGGCCAGCGGGCCGCCGGCGCCGGTCAGGCCGAGCATGCGGTCCAGCCAGCCGGTGCGGATCGACGAGCCCGGCGCGGCGTTCTCCATCGCCTCCATCGCGGCGAAGTGCGAACGCGTCGGGTCGACCTGGCCCACCGCGTGCACGGCGGCCAGCCGGCCGGCCGTCCAGTGCGGCAGCAGCGGCGCGAGCGCGGGGTGCAGGCCGAACATGCCGTCCCCGGCGATCACCTGGTTCTTCGGCACGCCGATCGCCGGTCGTGCCTTGTAGTAGTGCGTGTCGCCGATCGGCGCGAACGCGGAGAGCCCGTCGAAGCCCCCGCGCAGCGAGACGACGACGAGGGTGTCACCGGTGTACGCGCCGGCGGCGTAGGCGAGCTTGGTGCTGAGGGTGGCGCCTGCGAGCCCGGCGCACGCGCCGGCGAGGACGGTCCTGCGGTCCATGATCACCTCAACTGGAACGAGGGCGAGTCGAGGACAAGGGCGATCAGGTACGGCGTGGCGCCGCTGAGCGACTTGTCCTTCGCGGTCAGAGGACTGGTCGGCAGCTTTTCCGCGACGCTGAGCACGGCGGCCGTGTGCGCGGCCGGCAGCTTGGCGCCGATCAGGCGGGTGGCGAGCGCGTCGATGAGCGCTCCGTACGTCGCCGGCAGCACCGGGACCAGGGACTTCAGCAGGTCGGCGGGGCGGGTGAGCTGCTTGGGGTACCACCCGGCGGCCAGGTTCAGGTGCAGGTTGCAGCGCATCAGGAACGCCGACGGCGAGGCCCAGACGGCGGCGACGTCCGGGAAACCGTTGGGCGGGCTCCAGCGGAACGGGGCGTTCCCGGCGTCGACGAGGTTGTTGTAGAGCGCGTCGAGCGACTTCACGCCGTCCGCGTCGGGTCCCAGCCCGAGCGCGCGGACGGTCGCGACCAGGTCCTCGAACGGGGTCCGGGTCTTCTGGCCGATCGAGGCGGCGAACTCGGGCGAGGTGAACAGCGCGCGCAGCACCGGCACGATCGCGGTGTCGTTGTCCAGGTAGACCTTGACCAGCTTGGTGACCAGCGACTGCGGCGCCTCGTCGGCGACGAACCGCAGGCACAGCTTGCGGGCGACGCGCTCGGCGGTGGCCCGGTGCCGGGCGAGGTGGTCGATGAAGGCCAGCGCGGCGGCCTCACCACCGGTGCTCGCGTTGGCGTGCTGGAAACCGAGGATGCTGACCGAGCCGGTGGCGTGCTTGGCCGCGTCGTACGCGTACCCCCCGGCCTTGTTCACCGTCATGCCGGTGAGCAGCCTCGCCGCGGCGAGCACGTCCGCCTCGCTGTAGATCATGCCGACGGTGTGCAGCTCCATCAGCTCGCGGGCGTAGTTCTCGTTGGGGTGCGCCTTGGTCGACGAGCGCTGATCAAGATAGGTCAGCATGGCCGGGTGCCGGGCGCTGTCCTTGAGCATGTCGGCGAACTTGCCGAACGCGTGCTTGCGGATGACCTTCACGTCGTAGTCGGCGCGGGTGTCCCAGACGCCGCTGGACGGCGCCGCGATGTGCAGGTGGTTGGCCCAGAAGGCGACCGACGACTCGAACAGCTGCCGGTTGCTCCACGCGGCCCGCGCGATCGCGGCGCGGCCCAGCTGGCCGAACGCCTCGTAGGAGTGCTTGGACAGCTTGGCGCGGACGGTCTCGCCGGACGCGCCGGCCAGCGGCAGGCGGGCCAGGACCCTGTCGCAGACGGCGTCGTCGATCTTCGCCGGGGCGAACTGGCGGTCGAGCCAGCCGTTCACGCCCAGCTTGCGGGCCTCGGCCAGGGACTCGGGGGTGGGTCCGAAGGTGGCACGGCGCAGGAGGTGCGCGATCGGGTCGTTGCCCAGCAGGTCGGTGGTGCGGGGGGCCGCGGCGGCCGGCTCGGCGAGCGCGAGCCCGGTGGCGGCGAGGGCGACGGTGGCAACGGATCCGGCGAGCAGAGTGCGTCGGGTCATGCACTCCGGTTCGGCCCGTCCGGCGGGAGCCCGCGCCGCTGCAACCGTGACTAACGATCCCGCAATCCGCTCGCACCCGTGTCCCCGGCGGGCACTCGGACGTACTCTCAAACCCGTGGATCAGGCAGAAACCGTACTCACTCCGGCGTCCTGGGTCGTGGTTGGACTCGACAACGGCGGCACCTGCAACAACGCCACCGTCCTCGACGCGACCGGGCAGTTCCTCGTCAACAACCTCGTGGAGAACCCGAGCAAGGTTCTGGACGGCCCGGAGTCGGCCGTCGAGTCCCTCGCCGCCGCGTTCCGCGACATCCTCGAGCTGACCAGGACACCGCTGTCGCTGGTTCGCGCGGTCGGCCTGGACACTCCCGGACCGGCCAGCGCGCACGGGGTGATCTCGTCGAAGGGTGCCACCAACTTCAACCAGGTCTCCTGGCACGGATTCGACATCCGCGGGGCCCTGGAGGCCCGGCTCGGCCTGCCCGTGGTCTACAACAACGACGCCAACGCCGCCGCGCTGTACGCGCACCACCGGCACTTCGGCGCCGCC
Source organism: Actinoplanes sp. NPDC051861 (assembly GCF_040681145.1). Taxonomy (NCBI): domain Bacteria; kingdom Bacillati; phylum Actinomycetota; class Actinomycetes; order Micromonosporales; family Micromonosporaceae; genus Actinoplanes; species Actinoplanes sp. NPDC051861. The sequence goes on along the minus strand of NZ_JBFAYE010000013.1, from coordinate 176,635 downwards.
GCCCTGGAGAAGTCGTCGGTCTCCGCGATCGTCGGCACCGGCCTCGGCGGCGGTGTGGTGGAGAAGGGCAAGGTGATCCGCGGCGCCGCCGGGATGGCCGGCGAACTGGGGCACGTCCAGATCCCGCTGCACGGCGTCCTCGAGGACGACCAGCCGGTGCCGGCGTGCAACTGCGGCTTCCTCGGCGACGTGGAGGCGATCGCCTCGCTCACCGGGATCAAGAACAACCTGCTGCCGTACTGGCTGACCCGCTTCCCGGACCACCCGCTCGCGTCCGAGCCGGTCGGCAAGGCCGCCAAGCTGCTGCGCGGGTACGGCGAGAAGGAGGACCCGCTCGCCCTCGCGGTCTTCGGCCAGCAGGCGAGGGCGATCGGCAAGCTGTTCACCATCGCCGCCAACTTCACCGACCCGGACGCCTACTTCCTGGGCGGGGGCGTGGTGGAGGCGGCGCCGCACTTCCGCCAGTGGTTCCTCAACACCGTCCGGGAGAGCACCCAGCTGCGCGACGAGCAGGCACGCGCGGCGACCTTCGCCCTGGTGCCCGACCTGGACATGGCCGGGGCCCGGGGAGCGGCGGTCGCCGCACTGGACGCGGTGACCGCTAGTCCTCTTTGAGTGCCGCGGTGACGTCGGGGAACATCGGCAGGTAATCGCTGAGCCCGAGGGTGTCGAACAGGCGCCGCAGGAAACCGGACGGAGCGGCCAGACGGACCCAGCCGCCTCGTTCGGTCGCCCGGCCGTGCGCGGTGACCAGCACGCCCACGCCCATCGAGTCGCAGAAGTCGAGGCCGGAGACGTCCACCACGACGCGCGGGGCGGGACGCTCGACGAGGCGGCCGAGATTGGCCTTGAGGGCGGGCGCGGTGTCGATGTCGAGGGATCCGCGCAGGACGAGGACGGCCGTGTTCGGTGGGTGGTGAGCGACCGATACCTGCATAGGCGTGTGTCTTTCCCTGGGAGCGGGGCGGGCTTGCAACCACCCTATGCGAGCCCGCCCAGCCACGCAGGAATCGTGAGGCTACGTCGCGTTCCGCCATTTCCGGCCGTGGCGGCCGATCAGGCGATCGGCGTCGGTCGGGCCCCAGGACGCGGCCTCGTACGTCGGGATCGGCGAGTTGTCCCGCTGCCAGTGCTCGATGATCGGGTCGACGATCCGCCAGCACTGCTCCACCTCGTCGCTGCGGATGAACAGCGACGCGTCCCCGATCAGCGCATCGAGCAGCAGCCGCTCGTACGCCTCCGGCGACTCCTCGGCGAACGTCTGGTCGTAGGAGAACTCCATGCTGGCCGTGCGCACCCGGAACGAATGGCCCGGCACCTTGGCACCGAAGCGCAGCGAGATGCCCTCGTTCGGCTGGATCCGCAGGATCAGCGCGTCCGCGTCGAGCTCGGTGAGCTGGTCGTCCGGGATCGGCAGGTGCGGCGGCCGCTGGAACTGCAGGGCCACCTCGGTGACCCGGGCCGGAAGCCGCTTACCGGTACGCACGTAGAACGGCACGCCCGCCCACCGCCAGTTGTCCACGTTCAGCCGCATCGCCGCGTACGTCTCGGTGCGCGACAGCGGGTCGACGCCGACCTCCTCGCGATACCCGGCCATCAGCTCCTCCCGGGTGCCGCCCCGGGTGTACTGCCCGCGCACCGCGGCGTCGGCGATGTCCCGGTCGGTGGGCAGCCGGATCGCCTGGAGCAGCTTCACCTTCTCGTTGCGCAGGCCCTCCGACCCGAACGAGGCGGGCGGCTCCATCAGCGCCAGGGCGAGCACCTGGAGCACGTGGTTCTGCACGATGTCGCGCATCGCGCCGGCGTTCTCGTAGAAGCCGCCGCGGGTGCCGACCCCCAGCGTCTCGGCGACCGTGATCTGCACGTGGTCGACCCACGAGCGGTCCCAGATGGGCTGGAAGATCGAGTTGGCGAACCGCAGGGCGAGCACGTTCTGGACGGTGTCCTTGCCCAGGTAGTGGTCGATGCGGAAGACCTGCGGCTCGTCGAACGCGCCGTGCACGACCGCGTCCAGCTCGCGCGCGGTGGCCAGGTCCCGCCCGTACGGCTTCTCGATGACCAGCCGGGAGAACGAGCCCTCCCGGGGCTGGTTGAGCCCGGCGCCGGCCAGGCCGTTGATCACCGGCTCGAAGGCGCCGGCCGGGGTGGAGAGGTAGAACAGCCGGTTTCCGGACGTGCCACGCTGCGCGTCCAGCTCGTCGAGGGTCTCGGCGAGCCGTTTGTAGGTTTCGGGGTCGTCGTAACCGCCGGCGACGTACCGCACCCCGCCCAGCAACTGTCGCTTGCTGGAGAGGCTGCGGCCGCCGAGGGCGCTTTCCGCGAACTGCTCGTCGCTCATGGGCGTCCGCGCGACGCCGACCAGGGCGAACTGATCCGGGAGCCGGTTGTGCCGGGCCAGGCTCTCGACCGCCGGCAGGAGTTTGCGCCGGGTCAGGTCACCGGAGGCGCCGAAGATCACCAGCGTGGCTGGTGGGGCGCTGCGCTCCTGGATGAGCTGAGGTGCGTGGTCCATCTTCTGCGTATCCTCCGACCCTTTCGATGCCGTCCATCCGAACCTTACGCAGCGGGCGCCCCGGAGGGTTCAGTACGTGGTGGCGAACACGGCCGGGCGTACGCGAAAAAAGTGGCAAAATGGGCTCAAAGGTCTGGCAACCGAGGGGGACCCCGTGAAGTACCGGCTCGTGACCCGCAGCGACTTCGACGGCCTCGTGTGCGCCGTGCTGCTGCGTCACCTGGACATGATCGACGCGGACACGATCCTGTTCGTCCACCCCAAGGACGTGCAGGACGGTGCCGTCGACATCACCGACCGGGACATCCTCACCAACCTGCCGTACGATTCCCGCGCCCACCTGGTCTTCGACCACCACCACTCGGAGACGCTGCGCAACGAGGGCGACCGCAGCAACCACATCATCGAGGGCGACGCGCCGTCAGCGGCCCGGGTGATCTACGAGCACTTCGGTGCCAAGACCAGGTTCCCGCAGGTCTCCGACGACCTGATGCGGGCCGTCGACCAGGCCGACTCGGCGGACTACTCGCTGACCGACGTCCTCAGTCCCACCGGCTGGACCCTGCTCAACTTCCTGATGGACAGCCGCACCGGGCTGGGCCGGTTCCGCAACTTCCGGATCTCCAACTATCAGCTGATGATGCAGCTCATCGACGCCTGCATCGAGCTGCAGGACGTGCACGACATCCTGGCGCTGCCGGATGTCGCCGAGCGCGCCCAGCTCTACCACGACTGCTCGGCGCGGTTCGTGGAACAGCTGCACCGGGTCTGCCACCTCGATGGCGACGTGGTGGTCGTGGACCTGCGCGACGAGGACGTCATCGAGGCGGGAAACCGGTTCATGGTGTACGCGCTGTTCCCGGAGGCCCGCGTCTCGATGCACATCATCTGGGGCCGCCAGAAGCTGAACACGGTGTTCGCCTGCGGCAAGTCGATCCTGGACCGCAGCTCGCCGGTGGACATCGGCGAGGTGATGCTGCGGTACGGCGGGGGCGGTCACCTCGCGGCCGGTACCTGCCAGGTCCCGCACGACGAGTCGGACCGGGTGGAGCGCGAGATCATCGACGCGCTGCGTACGGAGCGAGTGGTCCCGGTCTAGGTAGACAGAACGCGCGTTCTGTCTACCTGAAGAAGAAGAGATGTGTGTGCGGGCGGGGAGTCGAACTCCCCGCCCGCACGACGCGCGGATCATGGGCCTTGCCCGGGGCCCCACCCGCCGGTCGTGGTTCAGCGCCCCACGCGCCTGTCCACGACTTCCTCACGCCCACCCGCGTGAGGTCTTCCCTTGCAGGCCCGGCCTGCCTGGGAGTCCTTATCCTTTGAACGCCCACTTGCTGGTGCCGGCCGAGACCGGCTCCTTGTCCTCGTCCTCGCTCTCGGTGGGCTCGGCGGGCGTGTCGCCGGGCTCCTCCTCGGTGGCGCGGTGCCGGTTGCGCCACATCACGAAGCCGGCGCCGAGCAGTGCCAGCGCCGCGACCACCCAGCCGGAGATCGCCGCGAACGACGGGCCGGCGTCCGCGTCGTCCATGATCTTGTTGAACGCCGCCTCCTCGGCCGGCGTCAGCTGGGTGTCACCGGTGGCGGTGGTGTGGTGGCCGCCGACACCCGTGCCGGGCGTCAGCGCCAGCGCGACCGCCTCCTCGGCGGCCTTGGTCCCGTCGGCGTACGTCACGTCGACCGTGAACTTCATCGTGGACAGCAGCGGCAGCGGGCCGGCCGCGATGGCGAGCTCGGTGGACTGGCCGGGCTCCAGCTTCTTGCCCACCGACAGCCAGGTGATCGCGCTGGGCACCTTGGTGACCGGCGACGCGCCGTGGATCGGCTGGATCGCGGTGTTCAGATCACGCCACTCGATCTTCGGGGCCCAGTCGTTCACCGACAGCGGGTAGACCTCGGCGATCGGGGTGTCCACCGGGATTCTCAGCGTCACCTCCTTCACGGAGGTGCTGCCCTCGTTGGGCACGCTGAAGTACAGATTCTCGCCACTGCCCTGCACGGCGCTGGACGGGTTCACCGTCACGTCCGCCGCGGCCGGAGCAGCGGCGGAGAGCACAACGGCAGCGGTCACAGCGGCCAGCACGCCCGCGCGGCGGGCCATCCCCAGATGCCTCACGACATGTAGTTCGGATCACGGGTCCCGATGGTTCAACGAGTTCGCAGAAGTTTTCCTCCGAGGAGATGATGGTCGGATGCGCGACGTTCCGATCGACGGTGACATGATCCGGCTGGGCCAGTTCCTCAAACTGGCCGACCTCATCGAGACCGGGGGAGAGGGCAAGATCCTCATCACCTCCGGCGACGTGAGCGTGAACGGTGAGGTGGACACCCGGCGGGGCCGTCAGCTGCACCCCGGCGACGTCGTGGAGGTCCTCGGGCGCCGCGCCCGCGTGGTTCCGTGACACGGTGACACCTTCGGCGGGAAAGTCGGAGATGGTCGGAACCGGCTGGCGGGCCCGCTCGTCGTACCGTTCATGACCCGAACCCGCGGCCTTGTGATCGCCGCCGCAACCATCCCCATGCTGCTGGGCGCGTGCGCCCAGCCCGGCACCACACCCGTTGCCGGCGCTGCGGACCCCGTGACCGAGAGCGCCTCTCAGGACACCACCGCCGTGATCCGCGTCGAGTATCGCGGCGGTTTCGTCCCGCCCGACTTCCTGCTCGGCCGGCTGCCGATGGTCTCGGTCTACGCCGACGGCCGGGTGATCACCGACGGGCCGGTGCCGCTGATCGCGCCCGGGCCCGCGCTGCCCAACCTGCAGGTGCAGCAGGTCGGGCCGGCCGTGGTCGAGGAGCTGACCAGGGAAGCCCTGGAGGCGGGCGTCAAGACCGGTTACGACTTCGGCTCGCCCGGTGTCGCGGACGTGCCCAGCACCCGGGTCACCGTGGTCACGGCCGAGGGGACGCAGGTCGCCGAGGCGGTGGCGCTCAGCGTGGCACAGGCCGACGACCCGGCGCTGAGCGCCGAGCAGAAGGCGGCCCGCAAGAAGCTGGCGAAGTTCGTCGACCGGCTCACCGCGCTCCCGACCGCCGAGGGCATGGCGAAGCCGGCGGCGTACGTGCCGGAGGAGGTGGCCGCGCTCGCGTCGCCGTGGACCGACCCCGGTGACGGCCTGGCCGGCAAGCCCGTCGCGTGGCCCGGCCCCGCGCTGCCCGGCGAGGCGCTGAACGCGAGCACCGGCACGCACTGCGTCACGGCCACCGGTGCGCAGAAGGACGCGGTGTGGGCGGCCGCCGAGAAGGCCAACCAGCAGACGCCGTGGGAGTCCGCGGGAAAGCAGTGGCGTGTCCTGTTCCGCCCGCTGCTGCCCGACGAGTCCGGCTGTGACTCGCTGCGGAGCGCCGGATGACCCCGTTCGACGACCCGTTCGACTTCGGCCCGGACGCCGGGGGCTCGGGAGGCGGGCCGGAGCAGCCCGTCCCGGCCCGGCCACTCTGCCGTCTGCGCGGCACCGGCTGGCGCGCCCGGCTGCGCAGACGTGGTGATTCGTCACGGTAAGAGGCGGGACGCCCGCCCCGGCACGGGGAACACGGGACGGGCGTCGCACCATCGTGCATCCACGCTGGTCAGACCGGAAGTGCCTGATTGGAGCGTCGGTATTGGACGAGTAGCCGCAACCGACCGGCCACCCAGCGTATTGACCAAGATCGCAGAACGCGGATAGCGTCGTTCACCTGGGAAAACAGCTCGGGGGCGCCGTTGATCAGCCAGGACGACTTCATCTGGTTCACCCGGCAGGCCGCCCGCGTCTATCAGGTCGACGAGGACGCGATCGAGGCGGCCGCCGCCCGTCTCGGTGCCCCTGACCAGCGACGTCACGCCCGGGAGATCTGTGAGCTGCACATCGCGCTGATCAACGTGGCCGCGGCGCACCAGTGGTGCCGGGCGGGCTGCGAGACCTGCCAGGCCATCCGCGAGGCGATCACGGTGGCGATGGCGGTGTTGCGTACGGAGGTGGACAGCCAGTTCCGGCTGATGTACGACAGCCCGGCCCGCGGTGTGGCGGTGCCCGAGGCGCCGTCCTGGTCCGAGACCCGCGCGGGTGCGGTCTACCGGTCCGAGTCGAGCTGAGGGCCCGCCCCGGACTCGGCGCGGGCCCTTCGCAGACCGTGGGTCAGTGGACCTGGAGCAGGTCCACCACGAAGATCAGGGTCTCGTTCGGCTTGATGGCACCGGCGGCGCCGCGCGCGCCGTACCCCAGGTGCGGCGGGATGACCAGCCGGCGGCGGCCGCCGACCTTCATGCCGGCCACGCCCTGGTCCCAGCCGGCGATGACCTGCTGGCCGCCCACCCGGAAGCCGAACGGCTCGCCCCGGTTGTAGGAGGCGTCGAACTCCTTGCCGGTGGACTGGGCGACACCCACGTAGTGCACGCTGACGTACTCGCCGGATTTCGCCTCCTGGCCGTCACCCTCGACGATGTCCTCGATCAGCAGTTCGCTGGCGGGCGCGTCGGGAATCGGGCCGACGTCGGGCTTGCTCATGGTTCCTCCAGTGTTCTTGCCTGACCCGGCCATGCAATCACAGCTACGTGGCCGCTGAACGAGCGGTGCCGCAAGTACGTACCCACGGGTGGCCGGGAAACTCCCGGCCGACTCGTCGCCGTGCCCGGGAGATCTGATGTTCGTCCGCCGCCTCGCTGTCGTGGGCCTTCTCGCCGCCGTATCCGTGCCCGCCGTCCCCAGGGCGGCGCTCGCCCATGGCGCCCCGACGACGCCGATCAGCCGGTCCGCGGCGTGCGCGGGCAACGGGACCGAGCGGGGGGAGGCCGCCTGCAAGGCGGCGCTCAAGGCGACAGACAACTTCCTGGGGGCGTACGACAACATCCGGCTGGCCGGGGTGAACGGCAACGACAAGGCGCGGGTGCCGGACGGGAAGCTGTGCAGCGCGGGGATCGAGGCGTACCGAGGTCTGGACCTGGCCCGGGACGACTTCCCGGCGACCGACGTCAAGTCGGGGCAGCGGCTCTCCGTGTCGTACCGGGGGACCATTCCGCACCAGGGCAGGTTCCGCATCTATCTCACCCGTTCGGGCTACTCCGCGGCGAAGAAGCTCACCTGGGACGACCTGGGTTCGAAGCCGCTCGCCGAGATCACCGACCCGCCGCTGCAGGGCGGGTCGTACCGGATGAAGGTGACGCTGCCGCAGCGGACCGGGCGGCACATGCTCTATGTGGTGTGGGAGACGACCAGCACGCCGGACACCTACTACTCCTGCTCCGACCTGGTCTTCCCGGCAGCCGCGAAGCTGAAGCCGAAACCCTCGTCGGCCGCCCCGGTCGTCACGAAGAAGGCCGCGCCCGCACCCTCCTCGGAGGCCCCGGCCGTGGAGACCACTACGGAGACGGCCGACGCCGTCCTCACCTCCGCCGACAAGCCGGCCGCCGACGACGGGATGGTCAATCTCGGACACTGGCTGATTTTGGGAGCGCTCACAGCGGCCGCCCTGGTCATCGCCGGTGCCGGGGTGTCGCGCCTGCGGCGGCGCCGCGGCCACTGAGCCGTTTTCAAACTTTTGTTTGAACCGCGCGACAGTGGATCTCGTACTGACGGGCGTCGACGATGCAACGCCAGTCCGGCCCCCAACAGACGACGAAAGGCCAAGCATGAGTCGTGTTCGTTACCGCGCCCAGGGACGTCAGTGGCTGTCCCGCCGCAAGGTGCTCGCCCTCGCCGCAACCGGCGTCGGCGTCTCGGCGGTCTCGGTCGCCGGGCTCAGCCTGGCCGGCGAGAACGAGTCCGCCTCGGGCGACGGTTCACCGCTCGTGATCTCGATCCGTGACGCCAAGAAGGGCACGATCGACGTCTTCTCCGGAGAGAAGTTGAAGACGATCACCGACAAGAAGCTCGTCGCGAGCCTGATCAAGGCCGCCGGCCGCTGACCTCGTAGGAGAACACGACAATGTCTTCACACCGCGAAGCACCGGAGATCAGCAAGGACCCGGTTGCCGACAGCTCCGACCTGTACGCCTTCGTCAGCCCCGACGACCCGGACACGGTCACGCTGATCGCCAACTACGTGCCGTTGCAGATCCCGGCGAGCGGCCCGAACTTCTTCGAGTTCGGCGACGACGTGCTGTACGAGATCCACGTCGACGCCAACGGCGACGCCCGCCCGGACGTCACCTACCAGTTCCGGTTCCGCACCGAACTGCGCAACGACAAGACGTTCCTCTACAACACCGGCCCGATCGAGTCGCTGGACAGCGAGAACTGGAACCGCCGTCAGTTCTTCTCGGTGACCAAGGTCGACGGGCACGGCAAGAGCACCGTGCTGGCGAAGAACCTGCCCTGCCCGCCGTGCAACGTCGGCCCGCTCTCGATTCCCGACTACGAGAAGCTGGCCGCCGACGCCGTGCACAAGCTGAAGACCGGTGAGAAGGTCTTCGCCGGGCAGCGCGCCGACGCCTTCTTCGTCGACCTGGGCGCCATCTTCGACCTGGGCACACTGCGCCCGTTCCAGGACAAGCACCTGGTCGGACAGAACCTGTTCAACTACGCCGGCAAGGCGGTCAACGCCACCGACAAGACGAACGTGCACAGCATCGCCATCCAGGTCCCGCTGCACATGGTCCGGCGCGAGGGCAAGAAGCGGGTCCGCGGGCGTGACGCCGGCGCCGTCATCGGCGTCTGGACCTCCGCGAGCCGCCGCCAGGTCGAGGTCCGCAAGGGCGACGGCAAGTCCGGCGACGTGGTGGTCGGCCCTCAGGTCCAGGTCTCCCGGCTCGGCAACCCGCTGTTCAACGAGGTCATCGTGCCGATGGCGGAGAAGGACAGGTGGAACAGCCTGCCGCCGAGCGAGGACAAGCGGTTCGCCGAGTTCGTCGCCACGCCCGAACTGGGCGCGCTGCTGCCGGTGCTCTACCCGGGCCTGTTCGACAACCTGGACGCGCTCAACAAGACCAAGGAGCCCCGGGCGGACCTGCTCGCGATCCTGCTCACCGGCATCCCGGACGGGCTGATCGACGGCTTCCAGAACAACACCGGTGAGCTGCAGGCCGACATGCTGCGCCTCAACACGGCGATCCCGCCGGCCGAGAAGGAGAACAAGTTCGGTGTGGTCGGTGGCGACCTGGCCGGCTTCCCGAACGGACGCCGGATCGCCGACGACGTCGTCTCGATCTCGCTGCGGGCCATTGCCGGTGCCACGGTGCCGCTGGTCAACGCGGACTTCGAGCCGGACGCCGCGGCCGCCCTGGTCGAGCAGGGACTCAGCATCAAGGACTCCAGCGCCAAGCTGCTGAAGAAGTTCCCGTTCCTGGGAACCCCGTTCGACGGTTTCGGGAACCCGTCATGACCCACGCGCACAGCCACGGGCACGGGCACCACCATCACCACCACACTCTCGCCCCTTCCGGGCAGGGCACGGTGATGCTGAACATCGGCGGGACGATCGGTGCGCTGATCATCCACACCGACGGTCAATGGCACGGTCACGAGATCGAGGTGAGCCCGGTGGGCGCGCCCGCGGATCGTACGCATGCCGCGGTCCGTGCCCGTTATGTCCGAGGCGGGGTCACCTTCTGTGTGGTCCTGGACGCGCTCCCGGAGGGCCGCTACCTGCTCTGGCAGGACGCCGCGGAGCCGTTGTCCGAGGTGGATGTCCGTGGCGGTGCCGTCACGGAGTTCACGTGGCCGGTCGATGCCGTACCCGGACGAGGTCTCGTTTCGGTTTAGTCTGAACGCCATGGCAGGCGGCTTGAGCCGTAGCCCGGCGGCGCCGGGCACGGACGTCCCGGTCCACGTCGGACTGCGCACCACCGACGTGGAGCAGGCTCGGGCCTTCTGCCGGAAGATGTACTACGGCCCCCTGCGGATCGAGCCGGTCGGCGACCCTCGGCGCTTCCACTTCAGCGCCGACGTGGTCCTGCTCGGCCCGATCACGCTGGGCGAGGTCGGGTACGGGACGGACATCCGTGTCTCCATCAGCGCCCTGGAGACGTCGTACCACGTGCTGGTCCCGCTGACCGGCATGCTCACGTCCCGGCACCGCGGCGCGGTCGTCCTCGCGGACCCGACACGCGCCGTGGTCTACCGGCCCACCGGCGACATCGAGCTGGAGTGGCCGGGTACGTGCCGCCTGCTGAGCGTGAAGGTGGAACGGGCGGCCCTGGAGCGCGAACTCGACGCCGCCCTCGACCAGCGGGTGGTGTCGCCGCTGCCGCTCGGCGCCAGTTTCGACCTGGTCGACGGGCCCGGCCGGACGTGGGCCGCGCTGGTCCGGCTGCTGCTGGCCGAGTTGCGCGGGCCGGACGGGCTGGCCAGTCAGCCGCGGATGGCGGCGCGGTGGCGGGACATGGTGGTGAGCGGCCTCGCGTTGACGGTCGAGCACCCGTACGGTGAAGAGCCCTTGGGCCTGCAAGGCCCGCACCGCCCGCGGACGGTGAAGCGGGCGCTGGACGTGATGCACGCGGAACCGTGGCGGCAGTACACGGTCGGCGATCTGGCGGACGTGGCGGGCGTGGGCGTGCGGGTCCTGCAGGAGTCGTTCCGCCAGCACGTCGGCATGCCGCCGCTGACCTACCTGCGGCGGCTGCGCCTCGACCACGTCCACGCCGAGCTGTCCCGCGCCGATCCGGGCCGCGCGAGCGTCAGCGAGGTCGCCTACCGCTGGGGCTTCACCCACCTGGGCCGTTTCGCCGGCGCCTACCGGGCACGCTTCGGTGTCTCCCCGTCGGACACCCTCCGTGGCCGCGACTGATCTAGGCGGGCATCGCGATCCGGGCCGCCACCCCGGCCCGGCACACCGCCGAATCCGCCCCCTTGACCTCCAGGAACCCGACAACCGCATCCATCACCCGGCGCTCGATGAGCCGCCGGTGCTTGGATATGTCCGGATAGATTGAGGCATCCACCTCGACGACCGGGATCTCCCGCACCGCGACCCTCGCCCCGTGGTCCAGCCCGAGTCGCAGCCCCCGCTCCCGGGTGAACGGCCGCTTGTCCGGAAACCCCGTGTCCACCAGCGCCCGCACCAGATTCACCGGCGCCCGCACCGTCATCCCCGGCACCAGCAGCACCGCATCCCCGAGGGCGCGGAACCATGACCGCAGCCCCGCCCCCTCCGGAAGGTCCACGATCCGGTATCCCGCCGGGCAGGGGAGCAGCGCCGTGGTCGTCAGCTCCAGATACAGCGCCCCCGCCTGCACCGCCGCATGGATGTGCACCGTCGTCACCACCTCACCGCCCCACGACGCCACCTGGCAGGCGAGATGGTGCCGGGCGGGCGACGTCGGCCGCCGGATGATGTCGGCGACCAGGCCGGGCGGGGTGATCGGGTCGAGGTTGCCGACCTCGGTGCCGGCGAGATGGACGCGGTCGGTCACCGTCATGCCGGCGATCGTCTGGTCGGTGCGGGTGCCGGGCCCGCCGACCAGCGCGCCGAGGTGCCATTGCAGGTGGGCGACGAGTTCGGCGGCGTCGAACGGCGGGTCGGTGCCGAGCGGCTGGGCGAGTCCCCAGGTGTCGACGACGCGGCCGGCACCGACGAAAGGGTTGTGGCCGGCGTGGACGGCCGTGTTCCCGTACTGAAGAAGGTCTATTTCTCTCAGGCGCTGATTCTGCGCGAGCGAGGCGGTGGTGCGGCCGGGACGGAACTGGTCCAGCTGGGTCTGCCGCCACAGGCACCAGGCGGCGGCGCACACGAGGAGGGCGAGCAGGAGCAGCAGGCCACTGACGTCGAGGGCCTGCGGGAGGGTGGAGACCACGGCGGCGAAGGCGGCGGCAACGAGGGTGGCGACGATCAAGGACTTGGGCGTACGCGTGACGACGGCGTGGAACACGACGGCGACGGTGGCCGCGTACAGGACGGCGACCGGCGCGACGAGCAGCGTGCCCAGGACGAGCGCCGTGACCGCGACGTCCCTGATCAGCGACGCGTCCCGGGCGCGCAGGCAGTGCGCGAGGACCGGCGTGAGGGAGAACCCGTGTGACAGCGCGACGGCCCGCCCCGGCCGGTGATAGACCTCGCGCAGGGCGGTGTCACGGAAGTCCTCGTCGAGGTAGGCGCCCGCGCAGAGGTGCCGCGTTGCCGCGCTCGGGTCATCCGGAAAGGGCGGCGCAAGGACCATTCTGGTTCCCCCGACGTCGCAGGTGACGGCGCGCTCAGCCTAGAAACACGCAGAGGTGATGGTCAATGCCCCGACCGGCTTACAACTCGACCTTCTGCCCCTTGCCGATCACCACGATGCCGTTGTCGCTGACCGTGTAGAGCTTGCGGTCGCGATCCAGGTCGACGCCGATCTGCGCGCCCTCCGGGATGACCACGTTCTTGTCGATGATCGCGTTGCGGACGACCGAGCGGCGGCCCACCGAGACGCCCTCCATGATCACCGCGCCGTCGACGTGCGCCCACGAGTTGACCCGCACGTTCGGTGAGATGACCGAGCGTTCCACCAGTGCGCCGGAGACCACCACGCCGGGGGAGATCATCGAGTCGATGGCGCGGCCCTGGCGGTCGTCGTACCCGTGGACGAACTTGGCGGGCGGCCAGGAGCCGTAGTTGGTGAAGATGGGCCAGTCGTGGTTGTAGAGGTTGAAGATCGGCAGGGTGGCGATCAGGTCCAGGTGCGCCTCGTAGAACGAGTCGAGCGTCCCCACGTCGCGCCAGTAACCACGGTCCCGGTCGGTGCTGCCGGGCACGTCGTTGTCGCGGAAGTCGTAGACGTTGGCCTCGCCGCGCTCGACCAGCATCGGGATGATGTTGCCGCCCATGTCGTGCTTGCTGTCCGGGTTCTGCGCGTCGACGGAGACCGCCTCGCACAGCGCCCGCGTCGTGAACACGTAGTTGCCCATCGAGGCGTAGACCTCGTCGGGGGAGTCGGCCAGCCCGACGGCGTCGCGGGGCTTCTCGCGGAAGGCCTGGATCTTCTTGCCGTCCGGGCCGACCTCGATGACGCCGAACTGGTCGGCGAGCGAGAGCGGCTGGCGGATGCCGGCGACGGTCACCGCGGCGCCCGAGGCGATGTGGTCGTTGACCATCTGCTTCGGGTCCATGCGGTAGATGTGGTCGGCGCCGAAGACGATCACGTAGTCCGGCGACTCGTCGTTGATCAGGTTGAGGCTCTGGTAGATGGCGTCGGCGGAACCGGCGAACCAGCGCGGGCCGAGCCGCTGCTGCGCCGGCACCGGGGTGACGTAGTTGCCCAGCAGCGTGGACATCCGCCAGGTCTTGGAGATGTGGCGGTCGAGCGAGTGCGACTTGTACTGCGTCAGGACAACGATCTTGAGGTATCCGGCGTTGGCGAGGTTCGACAGCACGAAGTCGATCATGCGATAGATGCCGCCGAATGGAACACCGGGCTTGGCCCGGTCCGCTGTCAAGGGCATCAGGCGCTTGCCTTCTCCACCAGCCAGAACGATCGCAAGCACCTTGACAGCCATGGGAAGGACGCTAATGTTCCGGCCGCCCGTTCGCCACCCGAAAGGGCCGTTCGAAATATCTTGCGCTTGCTGCAAAGAGCTTCCCGGGCGGGTGTTCGTCGATGGGGTGCGATGCGGCCGCCGACGGGTGGCTTCCCGGCGCGGGCGGCTATCCTGCGAACCGTGACCGCTTCGGGAACTTCGCTGCTCCGCGTCGATCTGCTCACCCGGGAGTACCCGCCGGAGGTGTACGGCGGAGCCGGCGTGCACCTTGAATACCTCACGCGTGACCTGCGGAATCTCGCCGAGGTGCGGGTTCACTGCTTCGGTGCCGAGCGCGACGAGCCGGGCGTCACGGCGTACCCCGAGCCCGCTGAGCTCGCCGGCGCGAACGCCGCCCTGCGCACCATGGGGGTGAACCTGGCGATGGCGTCCGGCTGTGCCGGCTCCGGTGTCGTGCACAGCCACACGTGGTACGCGAACTTCGCCGGTCACACCGCCAAACTCCTGCACGGCGTGCCGCACGTGGTGACCACCCACAGCCTGGAGCCGCTGCGCCCGTGGAAGGCCGAGCAGCTCGGCGGCGGGTACGCGCTCTCCTCGTTCTGCGAGCGGACCGCGATCGAGAACGCCGACGCGATCGTCGCCGTCTCCGGTGGGATGCGCCGCGACGTGCTCAAGGCGTACCCGTCGGTCGACCCCGACCGGATCCACGTCGTCTACAACGGCATCGACACCGAGCTGTACACGCCCGACCACGAGACCGCCGTCGTCGACCGGCTCGGCATCGACCGCAACCGGCCCAGCGTGGTGTTCGTCGGGCGGATCACCCGCCAGAAAGGCCTGCCGTACCTGATGCGGGCCTGCCACGACCTGCCCGCCGAGACGCAGATCATCCTGCTCGCCGGTGCGCCGGACACCCCCGAGATCGCCGACGAGGTCGCCGCTCTGGCCCGCGACCTGCGCGCGGCCCGCGACCCCGAGGGCGTGATCTGGGTGCAGGAGATGCTGCCCAAGCACGAGGTCATCCAGGTGCTCACGCACGCCACGGTCTTCGTCTGCCCCTCGGTCTACGAGCCGATGGGCATCGTCAACCTCGAGGCGATGGCCTGCGAGACCGCGGTGGTCGCCACCGCCACCGGCGGCATCCCCGAGGTGGTCGCGGACGGTGAGACCGGCCTGCTGGTGCCGATCGAGCAGGTCGACGACGGCACGGGCACGCCCGTGCACCCGGAGAGGTTCGTCGCCGACCTGGCCGCCACGCTGACCCGCGTGCTGCGCGACCCCCAGCTCGCCGAGCAGATGGGTAAGGCCGGCCGCCGCCGCGCCGTGGAGAAGTTCAGCTGGTCCCGGATCGCCGAGGACACCATGGACGTCTACCGGTCGGTGCTGTGAATCTTCCCCGCAAGCCACCCGTCCAGGTGGCACTGCTGCTGGCCGTGGTCCTGTTCGCGGTCGCGGTGCTCGGTGTCGGCCTGCTCCGCGCCGCCCTCTTCGAGCCCGCCGCGGTCAGCACGACAGCGGTTCCCGGTGTCGCGGCACCGGCACCGACGGCCACCGGCAAGTGCGGTGAACAGCCGGTACGCGCCGCCCGCGAGCTGCGCGGGATGTGGCTGACCACGGTCTACAACATCGACTTCCCGAGCAAGCCGGGCCTGTCCCAGGCGCAGGTACGCGACGAGTACCTCAAATGGGCCGATCTGGCGGTCGCGCAGCGGCACAACGCGATCTTCGTGCACGTACGGCCGAGCGGCGACGCGTTCTGGCCGTCGAAGTACGCGCCCTGGTCGAACTGGCTGACCGGCAGACTCGACGGCACCGACCCGGGCTGGGACCCGATGGCGTTCATGGTGGAGGAGGCCCACAAACGCAACCTTGAGTTCCACGCGTGGTTCAACCCGTACCGTGGAACGCAGCCGGCCCCGACCGGAGCCGGCGCCGATCTCACCAAGCTCGCGCCGAATCACCCCCTGCGCTCGCACCCGGAGTGGCGCATCGCCTATCCGACCGGCAAGACCGGGCGCCTCTATTTCGACCCGGGCAACCCCGAGGCGCGGCGCTTCGTCGAGGACGCCATGCTGGAGGCGGTCCAGAAGTACGACGTCGACGGCGTCCATTTCGACGACTTCTTCTACCCCTATCCGGAGAAGGGCGAGGACTTCCCCGACCAGGCGTCCTACGCGAAACACGGTGCCGGCAGGTCGCGGGCGGACTGGCGCCGGGAGAACGTGAACACCCTGGTCCGCGAGATGCACCAGCGGATCCAGCAGGTCAAGCCGTGGGTCAAGTTCGGCATCAGCCCGTTCGGCATCTGGCGCAACGGCGGCGAGGGCTCCGACACGAAGGGCCTGGAGAGCTACAGCGCCATCTACGCCGACACCCGCAGGTGGGTCCGCGAGCGGTGGCTCGACTACATCGTCCCCCAGCTGTACTGGACGATCGGTTTCGAGAAGGCCGACTACGCCAAGGTCCTGCCGTGGTGGACCCGGACCGTCAAGGACAGCGGCGTGCAGCTCTACATCGGCATGGCCGACTACCGCGTCGGTGAGAAGGGCGACTGGAGCGATCCCGCTCAGCTCGACCGCCAGATGCGGCTCAACGACGAGGCCGGTGTCCAGGGCCAGGTCCACTTCAGCGCCAAGCAGATCCGTGCCGACCGTCTCGGCTCGGTCACCCGGTACCGCGCGGCCCATTACGCCTCGCCCGCGCTCCTGCCACGGATGGCCCGCCTTCCGGCCGCACCACCCGCGGCGCCACGCATCACCGGAGCCTCCCGGGCCGCGGACGGGTCACTCTCCCTGCGGACGGCTGCGGGTGGCCGGGCCACGAGCTGGGCTCTTTATCGTACGGGCAAGAGCACCGCCGACCTCGTCGCCACCGGCCGCTCCGGCGCTCCGGTGATCGACCCGAAACCTCCCACCGGCCCCGTCACCTACTGCCTGAGCGGCCTCGACCGGTCCGCCAACGAGGGCCCGGTGAGCGCACCGTTCACCCTCGCCTCCTGACCCGTCGATGTGATCACGGCCGATACGATCGGCGGAGTGTCCACTGAGCCTGTTCTCTACCGCCACACCCTGCGCCTACTGCGCCTGTCACTGATCCTGTTCGCGCTGGTCGCCGTGCTGGCGCTGGTGGTGCTCTCGCCGATCGGCATGCAGTGGGTGGCCGACGGCCGCACCGACTGGTCGCAGCTGTCCGACATCGGCCAGGCCTACGGCGGCATCTCCGCGATCCTGTCCACCCTCGCGATCCTCGGCGTGGCCGTCTCCCTGATCCTGCAGAACCGCCAGGTCCGCGCCGAACAGCTGCTGACCCTGCGCAACCGTCAGCTGGAGATCATCAAGCTCTCCATGGAGATGCCCCACCTGGTCCTGCGCGACCCCCTGCGCGACGACGCCACCGTCATCCTCGACTCCCACTCCAACCTCTGGATGCAGCAGTGGCACCTGATGTGGGACCTCAACCTCATCGACGACGCCGAACTGCGCAACCTCACCACCGACCTCTTCCTCGACGAACGCCGCCAGGCCTGGTGGGACCGCTTCGGCTCCGGCTGGGACGGCGGCACCCGCCTCTCCAACAAACTGACCTTCTCCACCGTCGTAACCCAGGGCCTCGCAGCGGCCCGCCACCGCCTCGCCGAACTCCAGCCCCCCGACGAGCCGGAAGACTGACTCTCGCGTCAGGTGACGGAGCAGTTGCTTCCTCGTTCGGTGCAGTTGTCGACGACGCGCCATCCCCACTGGCTGCAGACCGCCAGGACGTCCTGCCGAGGAGCGGTGGCGCGCTCACCCGGGCAGATGGTGCATCCGCGCTCCCACGGGGTCACGTCGGTGAAGCTGCAGGCGGTGCTGTGCTTGTTGTTGCTCAGCAGGACCCGGATGGTGCGCTCCTGCTCGCGCTCGGCACGGTCGTGGGCGACCCAGATGGCCCGGTGGGCAGGTGAACGTGAGCCGTGGTGCGGCGCGCTCATCAGTCCCGTCAGTTGCCACGGCGTCCGGCCTGACCTGCCGCTCACGTCGGCGTCCTGGCCGTTGGAGTCGCTCCAGATGATGGCCCCGCTTGCCGGCGCGGACGGATCGGGTGGGACGAACGGAACCAGAGCTCTGCGGTTCTGCACGGTGAGCAGGGCGACGTACAGCAGGAGCCGCGGCGAGGACCGGGTCACTGCCGGCGGGCGTACCGGCCGGGCGTTGACGAATGTCAGCCGACCCGGCGCGCCCGACGTCTCCCAGGGCTGGCGCCGCGCGGCCGTGGGGGACTCGATGTCGACCGAGAACCAGTGAACGGCGCTGCCCAGGGCGCGGGCACCGTCGACGACGTCGCTGATGACCCGCGCTCGGTCCACCACACGGGTGGCGATCTCCTCCGGCTCACCCGACCAATCCGGCGAATCATCGGAAAAGTGCTCGACCATGTCCCTGTCGCCGCGCACGGCTTCCGCCACTGAGGCGGCTATGCGTGACCAGTCGTCGGCGTCTCTGGCCCCGGCGCCGGACACCGACAGGCCCGGCGGCTCCGGCTCGTCCGTCGAAAGCAGTTCCGGCACAGGCTGTTCCGGCGCTGAGGTTGTCAGCCGGCCCTCAAGAACCGCGGAGCGGAATTCCTGCTCCTGCGCCGGGTCGGCGTCGCCGTCGACGGCTTCCAGCGCGTCGATGAGGTAGGACCAGTCGGCGGGAAGCCAGAATTGCGGTGCGTGCGCCCGGCGCCCGAGAGCGCCGATGAGCCGAGGCGCACCGGCGATGTGGTCGTTGTCGTCGTGGGTGAGCACCACGACGTCGGGCTCGGCTGCCGCGAGTCTCGCGGCGAAGCCCGACGCCGCCGCCCCGGTGTCGATCACGGCGCAGAAGTCCCGTGGGCGGGGTTCTCCCGGCATCTCGTCGACCGAGCGCCGGAGCAGAAAGCTTTCCCCCGGGTACCTGAGCCGCGTGCGGCCGAGGGCGGTCAGCTCGATCATTGTGGTGCTCCCTAGCCGGTGACCTTGCCGTCGGTGACCTCGAGGTGGCGGTTGGTCTCGACCGCCTCCAGCATGCGGCGGTCGTGCGTAACCAGCAGCAGCGTCCCTGTGTAACCGCTCAGCGCCGACTCCAGCTGCTCGATCGCCGGCAGGTCCAGATGGTTCGTCGGCTCGTCCAGGACCAGCAGGTTCACTCCGCGCGCCTGCAACAGCGCCAGCGCCGCCCGGGTCCGCTCGCCCGGTGACAGCGACTCCGCCGGGCGCAGCACGTGGGCCGCCCGGAGGCCGAACTTCGCGAGCAGTGTGCGCACATCGGCGTCGGACAGGGCGGGCACCGCCTCGCCGAACGCCGCCGCCAGGGGGTCGGGGCCGAGGAACAGGCCGCGTGCCTGGTCCACCTCGCCGACCACGACGCCCGGGCCGAGGTGCTGGGAGCCGTGGTCGAGGGGGAGGCGGCCGAGCAGGGCGGCCAGGAGCGTGGACTTGCCGGAGCCGTTCGCGCCGGTGATGGCCACCCGGTCGGCCCAGTCGATCTGCAGGGTGACCGGGCCCAGGGTGAAGTCGCCGCGGTGGACCTCGGCCTCGCGCAGGGTGGCCACTACCGCGCCGGCGCGGGGAGCGGTGGCGATCTCCATGCGGAGTTCCCACTCCTTGCGTGGCTCCTCGACGACCTCCAGGCGCTCGATGAGGCGTTCGGTCTGCCGGGCCTTGGCCGCCTGTTTCTCGCTGGTCTCGCCGCGGAACGCCTTCACGTTCTTGTCGTTGTCGGTGGCCTTGCGGCGCGCGTTGCGCACACCCTTCTCCATCCAGGCACGCTGGGTGCGCGCCCGTTCCAGGAGGTCCTCCTTCTTCTCCGCGTACTCCTCGAACTGCTCACGCGCGTGCGCCCTGGCCCGCGCGCGCTCCTCCAGGTAGCTGGCGTAGCCGCCGCCGAAGAGATTCACCCGCTGCTGCGCCAGGTCGAGTTCGAGGACCTTCGTGACGGTCCGGGTGAGGAACTCGCGGTCGTGGCTGACCAGCACGGCTCCGGCGCGCAGCCCGGCCGTGAACGCCTCCAGGCGGGCCAGCCCGTCCAGGTCCAGGTCGTTGGTCGGCTCGTCGAGCAGGTACAGGTCGTAGCGGCTGAGCAGCAGCGACGCCATGCCCGCGCGGGCCGCCTGCCCGCCGGAGAGCGCGGTCATCGGCAGGTCGACGATGTCGGTGAGCCCGAGTTCGGCCGCCGCGGCCCAGGCGCGTTCCTCCAGGTCGGCGCCGCCGAGGTCGAGCCAGCGTTCGAGGGCGGCGGAGTACCGGTCGTCGGCGCCCGCGGTGCCTGCCGCGAGGTCTTCCGCAGCGGCGTCCATGGCCGTCTGTGCCGCGGCCACGCCGGTGCGCCGGGCCAGGAACGCGCGCACGGTCTCGCCGGCGCGCCGCTCCCGCTCCTGCGGCAGATATCCGACGTTGGCGGTGGGCGGGCTGAGTGAGACGGTTCCGCTCTCCGTGGGGATCAAACCAGCGAGGGTACGGAGTAACGTCGTCTTTCCCGCTCCGTTGACCCCCACCAGGCCGATCACGTCTCCCGGCGCGACCACCAGGTCCAGTCCCGAGAAGAGAATGCGGTCCCCGTGCCCGGCGGCGAGTTCCCGGGCGATCATCGTGGCGCTCATCAGGACGCCATCGTAGTCAGCCCAGTTTCGCCCCGTAGACGTGCTCCACCGCGATCACGAGCAGGACCCGCCGGTCGGACACCATGACCGACCGGTACTCGTCCCAGTCCGGGTGCTCGCCGGCCGCCGCCCGGTAGTAGCCGACCAGCGCCTCCACCTCCGGCCCGTGCGGGTCGGTGCCGGGGCCGATCAGCGTGGCGGTGCCGTCCGCGGTGGCCCACGCCCACCCGTCCTTGCTGGTCACCTCGATGCTGACCCGCGGGTCCCGCCGCAGGTTCGCGGTCTTGGCGCGCCCCTCGACGATCGAGACGTGGATCAGGTCCTTCTCGCGGTCGTAGTGGTGTGTCACCGGCGAGAGCTGCGGCCGGCCGTCCGCCTTGATGGTGGCGAGCACACCGAGCCGGCTCTCCGCGATCAGTGTGCGCGGGTCGAACTGGGTTGTCGTCATGTCCTGTGCCAAGTCCGCCCGCGCGCCGCCTATTCCTCGATCGGCACGGCGGCGCCGCTGACCCGGACGCCGGGTTCGCCGGCGACGAGGCGGACGGTGATGCGGCTCGGGCGGCCCAGGTCGTCGCCCTGGCGCAGGTGCAGCGTGGCGTCGTCGCCGGTCAGGCCGAGTGCGCGCAGGTAGCCGCCAAACGCCGCGGCGGCCGCACCGGTGGCCGGGTCCTCGTAGACGCCGCCGACCGGGAACGGGTTGCGCACGTCGAACTCGGTGTCGCCGGCCCGGAACACCAGCTGGATCGTGATCCAGCCGCGCGCGGTCATCAGCTCGGTCAGCGCCGGCACGTCGTAGTCCAGGGCCGCCAGGCGCTCGCGGCCGGCTACGGCGATGACCGGGTGGTGCGCTCCGGCGTAGGCGACGCGGGGCGGCAGAGCGGTGTCCAGGTCCGCGGGCTTGAAGCGCAGCGCCTCGAGCAGCGCGGCCAGGTCGGGCTCGGCGAGGTCCGTGACGGACGGCGGCACGCTGGTCAGCGTCGCCACCCCGGCGGTCACGGACACCGGCACCTCACCGGCGTTGGTCACGAACAGGTGGTCGCCGGGGCCCAGCGCCACCGCCGTCGCCACCGTGGCGTGACCGCAGAACGGGACCTCGGTGAGCGGGCTGAAGTAGCGCACCCGGTACGCACCAGCGGGGCGGCCGGTCACGAACGCCGTCTCCGAGTAGCCGACCTCGGCCGCGATCGCGAGCATCGCCTCGTCGCCGAGGCCGGACGCGTCCAGCACCACGCCGGCCGGGTTGCCCCCGTCGGGATCCGCGCTGAATGCCACGTACCGTTGAATTTCCGTCATGCTGCGAAGCGTGCCTCGCCTCGCCCGGCGCAAGCCAGAGCCAATCTCGCGTGCCTGGATGTGTCGCCCGGCACAGCGCTCGCACAGTCGATGTTTGTCACCGGGCCGGAGTAGCGTTCGTTCGGTGACAGAGGCGATCACACCGAACCAACCCGACGGCCTTCCGCGCACCCTGGGCGAGCTGCGTGCCACCGGGCACGAGTTCCGCACCGTCAAGGAGGAGCTGCGCGACAACCTGCTCCAGAGACTCAGCTCCGGCGAGCCGCGCTTCCCCGGCATCGTGGGCTACGACGAGACCGTGCTCCCCGAGGTGGAGCGCGCGCTGCTGGCCGGGCACGACATGGTGCTGCTCGGCGAGCGCGGCCAGGGCAAGACCCGGCTCATCCGGGCGCTGGGCGGCCTGCTCGACGAGTGGACCCCCTACATCACCGGCTCCGAGCTGCACGAACATCCCTATCACCCGCTGACCCCCGCCGCGCGCCGGCTGGCCGCCGAGGCCGGTGACCTGCTGCCGGTGTCCTGGCTGCACCGCTCCGAGCGCTACGGCGAGAAACTCGCCACCCCGGACACCAGCGTCGGCGACCTGATCGGCGACGTCGACCCGATCAAGGTGGCCGAGGGCCGCGCCCTGGGCGATCCGGAGACCATCCACTTCGGCCTGGTGCCCCGGACGAACCGGGGCATCTTCGCGGTGAACGAGTTGCCCGACCTGGCCGAGCGCATCCAGGTGTCGCTGCTCAACGTCCTGGAGGAGCGCGACATCCAGGTCCGCGGCTATCAGCTGCGCCTGCCGCTCGACCTGCTTCTGGTGGCCTCCGCCAACCCGGAGGACTACACCAACCGCGGCCGGATCATCACCCCGCTCAAGGACCGGTTCGGCGCGGAGATCCGCACCCACTACCCGGTCGACCTGGAGCTGGAGACCGCCCTGATCCGGCAGGAGGCCGCCCTGGTCGCGGCCGTGCCGGAGCACCTGATCGACGTGCTGGCCCGCTACACCCGGGCGGTGCGCGAGTCCCCGTCGGTCGACTCCCGCTCCGGGGTGTCGGCCCGGTTCGCGATCGCGGCGGCCGAGACGGTCGCCGCCTCCGCGCTGCGCCGGGCCGGCCTGCGCGGTGAGCGGGAGGCGGTGGCCCGGATCTGCGACACCGTCTCGGTCACCTCGACACTGCGCGGCAAGGTCGAGTTCGAGAGCGGCGAGGAGGGCCGGGAGACCGAGGTCCTGGCGCACCTGCTGCGGGTGGCGACCGCCGAGACGTTCCGGGCGCGGCTGGCCGGGCTGGACCTGTCCGGCTTCACCGACCTGGTCGCCGAGGGCGCCATCATCGAGACCGGTGACCTGGTCAGCGCCGAGGAACTGCTCGCGCAGATCGGCACGGTGCCGGGCCTGGCCAAGGTCCTCGACCGGCTCGGCCTCGGCGACGCGCCGAGCCCCGGCCAGGCCGCCTCGGGGGTGGAGTTCGCCCTGGAGGGGCTGCACCTCACCCGCCGGCTGGCCAAGGAACTCACCGATGACGGCCGCACCCTCTACGGGAGCTGACCGATGAGCGCGTTTCGATATGGGGCGTGGCGCGACGGGCCGGACCCGCTGGCACCGCCCTTCGACGTGCGGGCCGCGGTCGACGAGATGGGGGAGCGCGTCCTGGAGGGCGAGAGCCTGCGGGACACGCTGCGTGACCTGATCCGGCGCGGGCCGCGGGACGGCCGCGGGCTGGACTCGTTGCGCGAGCGGGCCCGGCGGCTCCGGCGCGAGGCCCTGCGCCGGGGCAACCTGGACGGCGCTGTCACCCGTGCCCGGCAGATGCTCGACCAGGCGCTGGCGGCCGAGCGGGACGCGCTCGCCGCGCGGGA
This sequence comes from Actinoplanes sp. NPDC051861, assembly GCF_040681145.1. Taxonomy (NCBI): domain Bacteria; kingdom Bacillati; phylum Actinomycetota; class Actinomycetes; order Micromonosporales; family Micromonosporaceae; genus Actinoplanes; species Actinoplanes sp. NPDC051861. Next base: position 153,019 of record NZ_JBFAYE010000013.1, on the reverse strand, counting down.
CGACGACGCGGCGCGCTTCAACGAGGCGGTGCTGGACAGCCTGCCGCGGTCGGTCTCGCAGGCGGTCTCGGAGCTGTCCGACTATCAGTGGGCGTCGGACGAGGCGCGGGCCGTCTACGAGCAGATCCTGGAGGGGTTGCGGCAGGAGGTCGTGTCGCAGCGGTTCGCCGGGATGAAGCAGGCGTTGCAGGACGGCGACTTTTCCGACATCTCCGAAATGTTGGCTGATCTGAACGACCTGTTGGGGCGGCATGCGCGGGGCGAGGACACTGACGACGCCTTCCGGGAGTTCATGGCGAAGCACGGCCGGTTCTTCCCGGACAATCCGGGCAACGTCGAGGAGCTGATCGACTCCCTCGCACGGCAGGCGGCGGCGGCCGAGCGGCTGATGCGCTCGCTCAGCCCGCAGCAGCGCGAGGAGCTGCAGAGCCTGATGGAGCAGGCACTCGGTGACGGGCCGCTGCGGGGGCAGCTCGGCGAGCTCACCGACAACCTGCGCGCGCTGCGCCCCAACCTCAACTGGGGACGCGGCGAGCGCATGCGCGGCCCGAACGATCTGGGGTACGGCGACGCGGCCTCGGCGCTCGGCGAGATCGCCGACCTGGACGAGCTGATCGACCAGCTCGGCCAGGAGCACCCGGGCGCCACCCTGGACGACGTCGACGTGGAGGCGGTCGAACGCCAGCTCGGCCGCGGCGCCGCCGACGACCTGCGCCGGCTGCGCGAGCTCGAACGCGAGCTGCGCCGCCAGGGCTGGGTGCAGCGCGACGCCGAGGGGCTCGTCCTCTCCCCGAAAGCACTGCGGCGGCTCGGCCAGACCGCGCTGTCGCAGATCTTCCGGGACATCGCCGGCAAGCGCGGCGAGCACGACATGCGCGACGCCGGCGCGGCGGGCGACCTGATCGGTTCCTCCCGGCGATGGGAGTTCGGCGACGACCAGCCACTCGACGTGGTCCGCACGATCGGCAACGCGGTCCGCCGCCGGGCGTCCTCCGCCACGGTCCAGCCGCTGCCCGTTCAGTTGCGGCCCGAGGACTTCGAGGTGGCCGAAACCGAACGCCGCGCCTCAGCAGCCGTCGCGCTCTGCGTCGACCTGTCCTACTCGATGTACGCCGACGGCCGCTGGGGCCCGATGAAACAGACCGCCCTGGCCCTGTCACATCTGGTCGCCACGAAATACCCGCAGGACGCGCTCCAGGTCATCGGCTTCGGCAAATACGCACAGAACCTCTCCCAGGGCGAACTCGCCGCCATCGAGCCAACCGTGGAGAAGGGCACGAACCTGCAGCACGCCCTCAAACTGGCCGGCCGCCACCTGCGCCGCCACCCGGGCGCCGAACCCGTCGTCCTGATCGTCACCGACGGCGAACCCACCGCCCACCTGGAGGACGACGGCGAGGCCGTCTTCTGGTGGCCACCGCTGTCCGAGACTGTTCAGGCCACCGTCCGCGAGGTGGACCAACTGACCCGCTTCGGCGCCACCCTGAACGTCTTCATGCTCGGCGAGGACCCGGGCCTGCGCCGCTTCGTCAGCGCGGTCGCCCAGCGCAACGGCGGCCGCGTCTTCAGCCCCGAACCGGGCGAACTCGGCCGCTACGTCATCGACGACTACGTCCGGGCCCGCCGAGGCCGCCCCTGACGCCGCTAGGCCTGAGGTTCACTGTCTTGTCCGGGGCGCAGCCGTTTCTCGCTGCTCGGTCCTGTGTGTGCTTTGGAGGCAGAACGATCGTTCTTTCTGCTGCGCTGCTCGGTAGACAGAACGCGCGTTCTGTCTACCCGGGCGGCACCGAGTGGAATGTCGCGGCGCAGCTGACCCGGGCGGCGTCTCGCGGCGTGCCGAGGCTGACCCGGGTGTCAACCGCGCGCACAGCTGACTCGGGCGGCAGGTGTCGTGGCGTGGCCCAGCTGAGGCGGCCACCACAGCCTCACCCGCGCGTGTGAGTTTCGGGCGCCTCGGTCGGCCGAACTCGACACGCCGGGGTGGGGTGCGCTTGGTGTGTGGAGCTGGGGTTTGTGGGTGGGCCGAGTTTGACACGGTGGGGTGGGGTGCGTTTGGTGTGTGGAGTTGGGGTTTGTGGGTGGGCCGAACTCGACACGGTGGGTGGGGTGGGGGGTGGGGTGGGGCGCGCGTGGGGTTAGCGGCGGAGGGTGTCTACCGGGGCCTCGCCGTAGCGTTGGCGGTAGACGGCGGCGAAGCGGCCCGCGTGGGTGAAGCCGTAGCCGTAGGCGATCTGCGCGACGGTCGTGCCGGGCAGGGCGTGGCGCAACTCGTCGTGGACCAGGCCCAGGCGGAGCTGGCGGAGGTAGGCCATCGGGGGCATCCCCGCGTACCGCTGGAAGCTCTGCTGCAGTGACCGCACGCCCACGCCGGCGATGCCCGCGAGATCGGCCACGGTGAACGGGCGGCCCGGTTGCGCGCGCATCGCCTCGACCACCCGCTTGATCGCGCCCGGCGCGGCGAGGACCGGGCGCTGGCGCTCCAGCTGGTCGCGGTAACGGTGACCGGTCGACAGCAGCAGGCCTGTGATCATGCTTTCCCGCAGGCGTGCGCCGACCACCGGGTGGGAGGTGAGGCCGCACGGGGTTCCGGTGTCCTCGGCGATGATGCGGACCAGCCGGGCCCAGGTCGCACCGGGGCCGCGGGTCAGGTCGAGTTCGCGGCCGAGGTCGAGTGGGCCGCGGATCGGGCGTTCCAGCATGGCGGAGAGCTGGTTCTCCAGCTCCGTGAGGCTGATTTTGACGGCGAGGATCCGGCAGTCGCCGTCCCACTGGTCGATGACGGTGTCGCCGAGCGGGTGCAGGACGGCGGCGCGGTCGGTGGTCGCGCGGAGGATCTCGTCGCGGCCCTGGTGCCAGTTGAAGCCGCCGGCGAGGGGCATGTTGACGTGGTAGCTGTTCAGCTCGCCGGCGGCGACGCGCACGTCCACGCCGAACCGCAGGTTGCCGAATGTCACGCCGGGGTCGCCGGCGATCGCGAAGCTGGCGGTCCAGGCCTTCGGCCAGCGGATCACGTCCACGTCGATCGCGTAGAAGTGCCGTGACAGTACGGCACGAGCCTCGTCGACGTCCGTGAGCGAGTGAGTCGTTGCACGCACGTCTAACAGCTTGACGATTCAACGAACACGTTGACAAACGTCGTGCAGCGCGTCAGTGGCCCCGAAGGCCTGGTCAATGCGGGCAAAACGCCGTCAATTAGGGCGCCTTTGTCACCTGATGTGATGGTTGGGTAGCAGATCTTGCCGACCTGGACACAGCGACCGTGTTCCGGCCGACTGGGCGATATCGGGTGGCCGGACGGCGGACCGCCCACCCCGCCTTCGCACGGTGATCGGCAGTGAACTAGCCTCCTAGGAAGCCTTAGAGGGTGTGACTGCGCGTCGGTGGGGAAGACGCGGCTGGTTATAGTTGCTCGGCGCGCTGCCGCCCCGGGGGACGCGGGCGGCGATGCAACGCCGGGCCGAGGGGGAGAGGAAGTCGCGATGTCGCAGCAGCCTGCGCCGTCCATCGAGACCTCCAACCGCATCTTCACCCTGCCCAACGTGATCAGCTTCCTGCGGCTGCTCGGCGTGCCGCTCTTCCTCTACCTGCTGCTCGTCGCGGAGCAGGACATCGCCGCGGTGATCGTGCTGGCCGTGGGCGGGTCGACCGACTGGGTCGACGGCTACATCGCCCGCCGGACGAATTCGGTGAGCCGGCTGGGTGAGCTGCTCGACCCGTTCGCCGACCGGCTCTACATCCTGGCCACCCTGATCGGCTTCACCGTCCGCGACGTGGTGCCGTGGTGGTTCACCGGCGCACTGCTGCTGCGCGAGGCCGTGATGGCCGTGGTGCTGCTGATCCTGCGGCGCCGTGGCTTCGGCCCGCCGCCGGTGCACTACGTCGGCAAGACCGGCACGTTCCTGCTGCTCGCCGCGTTCCCGATCATTCTGCTGGCCAAGGCGGTGCCGTCGATCGACTGGTGGGCCGTGCCGGTCGGCTGGGGCCTGGCCTGGTGGGCGCTGGGGCTCTACTGGGCGGCCGCCGGCCTCTACATCGTCCAGGCCGTCCAGATGCTGCGCTCCGAGACGGTTGAGCCGTGACGGTTCCGGATCCGGACGGCGGCCCGGGGAAAAGGGATCCGGACGGCGGTTCGGGAGAAAGGGATCCGGACGGCGGTTCGGGGAAACGGACCTATGCGCCGGACTTCCTGACCGAGCTGTTCCGCAATCCGCTCGACCCCGGCTATGCCGACGCAGCCGCGCGCCGCGAGCGGACCGGCGGCCGGAGCGGGACGCGCAAGCGGGTGGCCGGTGCCTCGTCGGCCGTCGTGCTCCTGCTGATCGGTTTCCTGCTGGTGGTGGCTTACCGGCAGACGATGGAGGAGGAGCCGGCCCGCACGCAGGCGCGCCAGGAGCTGGTCGAGCAGGTGGAGCGGCGCCGGGAGGAGACCGAGCGCCTGCAGGCGCGGGCGGACAAGCTCTCCGGTGAGGTCGCCGAGCTGCGCGAGCGCGAGCTGGGCGAGACCGCGGTGGCCCAGCTGCGTGATCTGGCCGCGGCGGCGGGGCTTGAGACGGTACGCGGTAACGGCGCCAAGATCACGGTGGCGGACGGCCCGACGTCGATCGACGCCGTCACGGGGGAGCGCCGGACCGACGGCCAGGTGAAGGACACCGATCTGCAGCTGGCGGCGAACGCGCTGTGGTCGCTGGGTGCCGAGGCGATCGCGATCAACGGGGAGCGCCTGACCGTGACCTCGACGATCCGCCAGGCCGGTGAGGCGATCCTGGTCGGTGTCCGTCCGGTAACTACGCCGTACGAGGTGGTGGCGATCGGTCCCGCCAAGCTGGCCGACGAGTTCCGCGGTGGGTACGCCGGCCAGTTCTTCGACACCCTTTCCGACCGTTACGGCATGTCGTTCGACGTGGCCGAGGTCAAGAACGTGACTCTGGACGCGGCGGCCGAGCTGAAGCTGCGCGCCGCCGAACCGAGTGTTGCCCCGCCCGCCCCGTCGGGCTCGTCGTCGCCGGCCGGCTCCCTGTCTCCCGTGCCGTCCGGTTCAGCCTCGGAAGGCGGCCGATGATCGCTGTACTGGCCCTGCTCGCCGGTGTCCTGCTGGGCATCGTGTTCAACCCGTCGGTGCCGCCGGAACTGGTGCCGTATCTGCCGATCGCGGTGGTGGCGGCGCTGGACGCGGTGTTCGGCGGGGTGCGGGCCAAACTGGACGGGATCTTCGACGACAAGCAGTTCGTCGTCTCGTTCATCTCCAACGTTCTGGTGTCCGCGCTGATCGTGTACGTCGGTGACCAACTGGGTGTCGGCGGGCAGCTGTCGACGGGTGTCGTGGTCGTGCTCGGCGTGCGGATCTTCGGTAATGTCGCGGCGATCCGCAGGCACCTCTTCCGGGCATAGGACTGGCGATGACCGACAGCGAGGCAAGAGGCGACGAGCCGACGGTGCCCATGGACAGCTCCAAGGTCGTGACGGAGCAGCCACTAACGGGTGAAGACGAGAGTGCTCCTCCCGTACCCGAAGAAAGTGATCTTGATCCTGAAGAGCCCGAACCTGCTGGCGGTGGTCTGCGGATCAAGCGTCCCGCCCCGGCCGGAACCCTGATCTGGGTGCTGCTGGCGCTGCTCGGGTTCACCCTCGTCGTGCAACTGCGCAGCAACGACGCGGACCACGGGCTGGCGACCGCGCGGCAGGAGGACCTGGTCCGGATCCTGAGTGACCTGGAGGCGCAGGACAGCCGCCTGCTGGCCGACATCCAGGCGCTGCAGAGCACCCGGCAGCAGCTCAACTCGGGTGTCCAGGGCCGTGAGGCGGCGCTGGCGGAGGCGACCAAGCGTGGTGAGGAGCTGGGTCTGCTGGCCGGGACGGTGGCCGGGCGCGGGCCGGGCCTGGAGATCCTGCTGGACCGGGTGAAGGCCTCGGACATCCTGAACGCCGTGCAGGAACTGCGCGGGGCGCGCGGCGAGGTGATGCAGCTCAACGGTGCGAACGGCTCGGCGGTACGGGTGGTCGCGTCGAGCTATTTCGTGGACGCCACCGGTGGCGGGATCGTGGCGGACGGGAAACATCTCACCGGTCCGTTCCGGCTTCTGGTGATCGGGCAGCCGGACACGATGCGCACGGCATTGCAGATCCCGGGCGGGGTGGTGGCGTCGGTGCAGAACGACGGCGGTAGCGTGACCATGGACTCGCGTTCACTGGTCGAAGTGACCGAGGTGCGTAAGGCGGCAACCTTGCAGTACGCGCGTCCGGTTTCGTGATTTACGGAGGAAGCGTTGATTCCTGAAGATCTGCGGTACACCGCGGAGCACGAGTGGGTGGCCGGTGACGGCAGCGGGCCCGTGCGGGTGGGCATCACCCACTTCGCGCAGGACGCTCTCGGCGACATCGTCTTCGTTGACCTGCCCGAGGAGGGCACGGTCGTGCAGGCGGGCGACTCGCTGGGTGAGATCGAGTCGACGAAGAGCGTCTCGGAGATCTACGCGCCGATCGCGGGCACCGTGGTGGCGCGCAACGCCACTCTCACCGATGAGCCGGAAATCATCAACGGCGAGCCGTATGCGGCGGGGTGGCTGGTGGAGATCGCGCCGGATGATCCGGCGGCGCTCGATTCTCTGCTGGACGCGGCCGCTTACCGGGCTATCACCGAGAGTTGAGTTCGGATCCGGCACGCGCCGGATCTGAACGGAAGTCAATTGGTCTCCGCGAGTCCGGTTGCCCAGCGATATTGGCGCTGACTAGGCTCGCGGAGCAACTGTTATCCCTTTGAAACCGATAGTCGTGCGTCGGGCCGAATCGGCCTTCGGCGAAGCCGCCAGGCGACGACCAACTGATCCGTGAGGTGGTCCGATGACGCGCCCAGACGACGAGTTCCCCCCACTCGACGTCACGTCCACGCTGAACCTTGGCGCCCTTGACGAGGTGCTCGAGGGACCAGAGACCGACGTGGTGCCCAGCCGCATGTCCGGCTCGCTCCCGCCCGGCATGGCCCTGCTGGTCGTGCGCCGCGGCCCGAACGCGGGCGCGCGCTTCCTGCTCGATCACGACGTGACGACCAGCGGCCGGCACCCGGACAGTGACATCTTCCTCGACGACGTGACGGTGTCGCGCCGCCACGCCGAGTTCCACCGTGACGGTGGCACCTTCACCGTCCGCGACGTCGGCTCGCTCAACGGTACGTATGTGAACCGCGAAAGGGTTGAAGCCGCGACGCTCAGCAATGGCGACGAGGTCCAGATCGGCAAGTTCCGTCTGGTCTTCATCGCCGGTCCGCGCCCGGAGGGCGAGGGCGGCCGGGCGTGACGTCGTCGGGGGCGGCCGCGCGTGATCCGGGGGCTTCGCGCCCTCAGGACGGGCGTGAGGGTGCGCTGATGAGCATCGGGGAGGTGCTGGCACATCTGCGCACCGAGTTCCCCGACACCACGATCTCGAAGTTGCGCTTCCTGGAGGCGGAGGGTCTGGTCGACCCGCAGCGAACCGCCTCCGGGTACCGCAAGTACTCGTGGAACGACGTGGCCCGGCTGCGGTTCGTGCTGACCGCGCAGCGCGATCAGTATCTTCCGTTGCGGGTGATCCGCGAGCAGCTGGACCGGCTGGAGCAGGAGCCCGCCGTGCCGCAGCGCCCGACGCTGGTGGCGGTCGGCACGCAGCGCGCCGCGGACCCGGCGGACACCCGGATCCCGAAGGCGGACCTCCTCGAGCGCACCGGGGTGGAGGAGGCGCTGCTGGCCGAGCTGGAACAGATCGGCCTGGTCACCGCGCGCCCGCCGGGGTGGTACGACGCCGACGCGGTGATCATCGTGGAGGCGGTGGTGGGTCTCACACGGTACGGCCTCGAGGGCCGGCACCTGCGCGCGTTCCGCAACGCGGCCGATCGTGAGGTGGGCCTGTTCGCACAACTGCTGGCGCCGATGGTGCGCCAGCAGGACCCGGCTGCCCGGGCGCGGGCGACCGAGACGGCACGTGAGCTGCAGGCGCTCTCGCAGCGGCTGCACGCGGCGCTGGTCCGCTCCGGACTGCGCGGCGAACTGGGGCGCTGACGCCGGTTCGGCCTACCCTGTGGGGGGTATCCCGCGCGGGTCGGTTTCCGATGGTGTGCGTGTACCGTGCAGGTAGGGGCGGCTGTGCGACAGCGCGGCGACAACACAACGACACGGAGGCGGGCGGTGCGCGAGCTGAGCGTGGTCGGGGTACGGGTGGAGCTGCCGAGCAACCAGCCGATCGTGTTGCTGCGGGAGGTTGACGGCGACCGGTACCTGCCCATCTGGATCGGGGCGGTGGAGGCCACCGCCATCGCGTACGAGCAGCAGGGCGTCAAGCCGGCCCGGCCGCTGACCCACGATCTTCTCCGGGACATCCTCGCGGCGCTGCAGGCACCGCTGAAGGCCGTGGAGATCACCGAGCTGAAGGACAACGTCTTCTACGCCGACCTGCTGATCGGCGAGAGCCTGCGGGTGTCGGCCCGGCCGAGTGACTCGATCGCCCTGGCGCTGCGGGTGGGTGCGCCGATCCGCTGCGCGGACCAGGTGCTCACCGAGGCCGGCATCGTCATCCCGGACGAGCAGGAGGACGAGGTGGAGAAGTTCCGCGAGTTCCTCGACCAGGTTCGTCCCGAGGACTTCGCCGGTTAAGGGATCGAGAGCCGCCGCTCCTCCGAAAGCGGCGTGTCGTGCGGTTACCTCCATGTTTCGCCTCGTCCTGAGATATACGCTCGTGAAGTCCAGGTGAACCGGCACACCGCCCAGATCTTGATCATGGGCAGCGGGGAGGTAGTCGCGTGCACGAGCAGCCTCTGGAAGGACCACTTCTCGGCGAGGACGGCTCGGTCGGATACCGCGGGGTCACCGCCTGCCAGGCGGTCGGGATCAGCTATCGCCAGCTCGACTACTGGGCCCGGACCACGCTGGTGGTGCCGAGTGTGCGGGACGCCTCCGGCTCCGGCACGTCCCGGCTCTACTCCTTCCGTGACCTGGTGGTTCTGAAGGTCGTCAAGCGACTGCTGGACGCCGGTGTGTCGCTGCAGAACATCCGGCGGGCCATCGACACCCTGCGTTCACGCGGTGTCGACGACCTCGCGGAGATCACGCTGATCTCGGACGGCACGACGGTCTACGAGTGCCGGTCCCCGGAGGAGGTCGTCGACCTGCTGCAGGGCGGTCAGGGCGTGTTCGGCATCGCCATCGGCGGTGCGTTCAAGGAGATACAGGGTTCGCTGTCGCACCTGCCGGCCGAGCCGGCCGTGCCGCAGCCGGTGGGTTCGGACGCGCCGGACTCCTCACCGGAGGGTGACGAGCTGGCCGCGCGGCGGGCGCGCCGCCGGGCCGGATAGCGGACAGGTTCTGACCGCGAGCCGGGGTAACTTTCCCCGGTGACCCACATCGCAGACAGCCACGATGTCATCCAGGTCCGCGGGGCCCGGGAGAACAACCTTCGCGACGTCTCGCTCGACGTGCCGAAACGCCGGTTGACCGTCTTCACCGGGGTGTCCGGTTCGGGCAAGTCCTCGCTGGTGTTCGGCACCATCGCCGCCGAATCCCAGCGGATGATCAACGAGACGTATTCGGCGTTCCTTCAGTCGTTCATGGGCAGCCCGGCGCGGCCGGACGTCGACGCGCTGCACAATCTGAGCGCGGCGATCGTCGTGGATCAGGAGCGGATGGGCGCGAACGCGAGATCGACGCTGGGGACGGCGACCGACGCGTACACGATGTTGCGGATCCTTTTCAGCCGGCTGGGGTCGCCCAGTGCCGGTTCCGCGCTGGCGTACTCGTTCAACGCCGAGGGGATGTGCCTCACCTGTGAGGGCCTCGGGAAGGTGTCCTCGATCGACGTCGACCAGCTGATCGACCGCTCGAAGTCGATCAACGAGGGTGCGATCACGGTTCCCAACTTCAGTGTGGACGGCTGGTATGTGAAGGCGTATTCCGAGTCGGGCTTCTTCGATCCGGACAAGCCGCTCGCGTTGTTCACCGAATCAGAAATGTCTGAACTTCTCTATAAAGAGCAGATCAAGGTACGGGTAAACGGCATCAACACCACCTACGAAGGTCTGGTGCCCAAGGTCCAGCGGATGTACCTGACCAAGGAACGTGAGTCGGTGCAACCGCACATCCGGGCGTTCATCGATCGTGCCGCCACGTTCGCCCCCTGCCCGGACTGCGGCGGCACCCGGCTCAAGCCGGCCGTCCTGGAGTCCCGCATCGACGGCCGCAACATCGCCGAGTGCTCGGCCATGCAGGTCAGCGACCTGGCGGACGTCCTCGCCGGCATCACCGCGCCGTCGGTCGGCCCGGTGGTGACCAACCTGCGGCACACCCTCGACTCGCTCGTCGAGATCGGCCTGGGCTACCTGTCGCTCGACCGGGAGTCGGCGACACTGTCCGGCGGCGAGGCGCAGCGCGTGAAGATGGTGCGCCACCTCGGGTCCAGCCTCACCGACATCACCTATGTCTTCGACGAGCCGACCGTCGGCCTGCACCCGCACGACATCCAGCGGATGAACGGCCTGCTGCTGCGCCTGCGCGACAAGGGCAACACCGTCCTGGTCGTCGAGCACAAGCCGGAGACCATCGCGATCGCCGACCATGTCGTGGACCTCGGTCCCGGTGCCGGCCCGGCCGGTGGCCGGGTTCAGTTCGAGGGCACGGTCGGCGATCTGCGGACCAGTGGATCGCTCACCGGCCGCTACCTGTCGCACCGGGTGGCCCTGAAGGAGAACGTTCGTTCCTCCTCGGAGAAGATCGAGATCCGCAACGCCACCACCCACAACCTGCGCGACGTCTCCGTCGACATCCCGAGCGGGGTGCTGACCGTCGTGACCGGCGTGGCCGGTTCCGGCAAGAGCTCCCTGATCTACGGCTCGCTGCCGCGGCGCGAGGGTGTCGTCGTGGTCGACCAGTCCGCCATCCGCGGCTCGCGGCGCAGCAACCCGGCCACCTACACCGGCCTGCTCGACCCGGTCCGCACCGCGTTCGCCAGGGCCAACGGTGTCAAACCGGCCCTGTTCAGCGCCAACTCGGCCGGCGCCTGCCCGAACTGCAAGGGCATCGGGCTGGTCTACGTCGACCTGGCCATGATGGCCGGTGTCGCCAGCGTGTGCGAGGAGTGCGAGGGCAAGCGGTTCACCGCCGAGGTCCTCGGCTACCGGCTGCGCGGGCGCGACATCAGCGAGGTCCTGGCCATGCCGGTCAGCGACGCCCTGGACTTCTTCACCGAGAAGCCGGTCCGGGCCGTGCTGGACCGGCTCGCCGCCGTCGGCCTCGGTTACCTCACCCTCGGCCAGCCGCTCAACACGCTGTCCGGCGGCGAGCGGCAGCGGCTGAAACTGGCCGTCCACATGGGCGGCGGCACCGTCACGTACCTGCTCGACGAGCCCACCACCGGCCTGCACCTGGCCGATGTGGACCAGCTGCTCGCCCTGCTGGACCGCCTCGTCGAGGACGGCAACACGGTGGTGGTCATCGAGCATCACCTGGCGGTGATGGCCCACGCGGACTGGATCATCGATCTGGGGCCCGGCGCCGGCCAGGACGGCGGCAAGGTCGTCTTCACGGGTACGCCGGCCGAGCTCGTCGCCGAGTCGGCCACCCTCACCGCCCAGCACCTGCGGGACTACGTCAGCTCTTCTGCGCCAGGAAGCTGAGGGCGGTCGTCGCGAACAGCGGCGAGTCGACCAGGTTGTAGTGGGTGAGGCCGGGCAGGATCGCGAGCGCGTGCCCGCCGCCGGGCCGGCCCTCACCCATCCAGCCGCCGTCGCGCTGCCCGCCGCCGAGCAGGGCGAACACCTCGACGAAGTGCGACGGCGGGCACATGTCGGCGTCGGCGGCCATGATGAGCGTGGGCACCCGCAGTCCACGGACCTGCTCGGTGAAGTCGAAGTCCTGCGCCATCGCCGCGCCGATCTTGTCGAGCAGGCGGGGGAAGTCCCCGGGGCGCGGCGCCACCCGGGCGTACAGCTCGTACATCGGGGTGTCCTTCATGAACTCGGCGGCGGCACCGGTCACCTGGCCCTGCTGCTCCAGGATCTCCGCGTAGGTGGCGCCGCGCCGGATCCCGGCCGAGGCGGACACGAGCCGGCCGACCTTCTCCGGGTGGCGGATGGCCACCTGCAGGGCGACACCGCCGCCGAGCGAGAAGCCGACCACGTCCGGCCGGTCCAGGCCCAGGTGGCCGATGAGCGCGGCGACGTCGTCGGCCATCAGCGGGATCTCCAGCGGCCGGTCGATGTCCGCGGTGCGGCCGTGTCCCTGCAGGTCGACCAGGTACACCCGGTGCTCGGCGGCGAACTGGGGCAGGACCGCGGCGAACATCTCGCCGGAGCCGAGGCCGCCGTGCAGCAGGATCAGCGGGCTGCCCTCGCCGTGGATCTCGTAGTACAGGTTGATGCCGTTGACGTCCGCGTACCGGCCGGTCATGTCGAGCTCCTTCGTCGTTCTGCTCAGTGTCGCGGGGTAGACCGGCGGGATGCGGCGAACTCATCGCGACTGGCGAAGGAATTTCCCGGGAAGGTAGTTTCTGCAGCGTGACTGATGTGGCAGCACAGCTTGAAGTGTTCCGGCCGGAGCTGACCGGCTACTGCTACCGGATGCTCGGGTCCAGCTTCGAGGCCGAGGACGCGGTGCAGGACACGATGATCCGCGCCTGGAAGGGTATCGACAACTTCGAGGGCCGCTCCGCGCTGCGCTCCTGGCTGTACCGGATCGCCACCAACGTCTGCCTGACCATGCTGGGCAGCGCGCAGCGCCGGGTGCGGCCGATGGACCTCGGCCCGGCCGGTTCCGGCACCGCGACCCACGGCGGCGAGCCCCGGCCGGAGGAGATCTGGGTGGGGCCGGTCCCGGACGAAAGGGTGCTTCCCGAGGGTACGGACCCCGCGAACCTGGTCGCCGAGCGCGAGTCGATCCGCCTGGCGTTCGTGGCGGCGCTGCAACTGCTGCCGGCCAAGCAGCGGGCCGTGCTGATCCTGCGCGAGGTGCTCGCCTGGTCCGCGCAGGAGGTCGCCGACCTGCTCGGCACGTCGGTGGCCGGCGTCAACAGCGCCCTGCAGCGGGCCCGCGCCACGATCGCCGCCGCGGACACCGGCGCCGACCTGCACCAGCCCCTCGACGCCGAGCAGAAGGCGCTGCTCGGGCGTTACGTGTCGGCCTTCGAGGCGTACGACCTGACGGCGCTGACCGCCCTGCTGCACGAGGACGCCGTCCTGAACATGCCGCCGCTGCCGCTGTGGCTGCGCGGCACCACCGACATCCGCGCCTGGATGTCCGGCGCCGGCATCGGCTGCGAGGGCTCCCGCCTGCTCCCGGTGACAGCCAACGGCCTGCCCGCCTTCGCCCAGTACCGGCGCAGCACCACCGGCGCCGGCCACGACCCGTGGGCGATCATCGTCCTGGAGATCCACGACGGCCGCATCGCCACCGTCAACAACTTCCTCGACAACACCTTCATCCGCGACGCGCCGGCACTGTTCCCGCTGTTCGGCCTGCCCACCCACCTGCCGTGAGCGCTAGCCCTCGCCGGGCAGCAGCACCTCGCGCAGCCCGAGCAGCTCCATCAGCTGCCGCAGCTCGGCGCTGACACCCGTGAAGACCAGCCGCCCGCCGGCCCGGCGGGCGGCCAGCGCCAGCCGCGTCAGCATCTCAACGGTCACCACGTCCGGCCTGGTCACCGCGCTGACGTCGCAGACGATCTCACCGTCCCCGAGCGTGGCGGCCAGCCGGATCAGCGAGGCGCACACCACCGGGATGTCCGCGCGCGTGAACTCGGCGCCGAGCGCAAAGCTGGCCGTCATACCCTCTGGGACCCGCCGTCCCCCACGAACTCATCGGCCGGCCCCGTTCGTGTCCCCGACAGGCCGGGGCGAGCGCCGATACCCTCAGCTCGTGGCCAGATCCCGACTGTCCTATGCGGAAGCGGTACGCACCCTCACCGGCGGCGACGACCGCGTGGCGCTGCTGAGCCGCGTGGCCGGCGGCGCGCTGCTGGTGGCGGCACCGTTCGTCCCCGGCGTACTGTCCTGGTTCGACGCCAAGGGCGAGGCCAACACCCTGCTGCGCGACCTGGTCGGCGCGGCGCCCACCCGGATCCGGGCCAGCCGCGGGCGCCGCCACTACGAGCTGATCGAGGCCGCCCACACGGTGCTGGTGCTGTCGTCCTTCTTCGACGCGGTCGCCGAGGAGGCCGGCGAGGAACGCTTCACCGCCCTGGAACTCACCGACGACGAGAAACGCCACATCGCCCGCCTGCCGCGCGAGCACTTCGGCTCGGCCGCGCCGCCGATGCCGGGCGCGCTGACCGGTTTCCGGGAGAACCTTCCGGCCGTCGAGCGTGCCCTGGCCCAGATGGGTGGCGTCTTCAGCGACTTCATCGGCGGCCTGGCCGCCGGCCGTGGCGTCCATTCGATGTCGTCGGGACCGTCCGTCGCCCGTGCCCTCGCCATCTATCAGGAACGCTATGTCCGGCTGGCCGCCGACGTCCCGGAGTTCGCCATCTGGTCCCAGCTCGACGAACACGCCGCGACCCGCGCCGAGGTCCGGGGCCAGTCCGAGACCCTGACCGAGTTGGCCGGCCTGCTCCATGGCCTGGTCGACATGCCGACGCCGGCCGGCGACGCGGTCCGCGCGCTGGAACGGCACCACGTCCAGGGTCTGCAGAAGCTGCTGTGGCGCTCCGACACCCCGGCCCCCGACGGACTGCGGTTCCCGACGGTGGAGGCGGGCTTCATCAGCCCCCGGTTCCGGCTCGCGGTCCACGACAAGGACGCCCGGCTCGGTGACGAGTCCTGGTGGCACGGCCGGGAGGTCCGCGACGGCCTCGACGCCTTCATGGCCGCCTACCTCGCCGATCCGGAGAGCGCGCACCAGCCGCTGATCATTCTCGGGCACCCGGGCGCGGGCAAGTCACTGCTGACCGAGGTGCTGGCCGCCCGGCTGCCCACCGAGGCGTTCACCACGATCCGGGTACCGCTGCGGCGGGTGAACCCGGACGCCCCGGTCTACCAGCAGGCCGAGGCGGCGATCGAGCAGATCACCAAGGAACGGATCACCTGGGGCGACCTGCGCCGCGCCGCCGACACCACCAAGGTGGTCCTGCTCGACGGCTTCGACGAGCTGGTGCAGGCCACCGGCGTCACCCAGTCGCACTACGTGGACTCGGCCGCCGCCTTCCAGCGGGAGGAATGGGACCAGGAGCGGCCGGTCGTCGTCGTCATCACCTCCCGCACCCTGGTCATGGACCGCACCGTGGTCCGCGACGGCACGCTCGTGGTCAAGCTGGAACCCTTCAAAGAGGCCCAGGTCGACCGCTGGACCGCTGTCTGGAACCGGGTGAACCGGGACGAGCCGACCTTCCGGCCGCTGACCACGGCCGAGCTGTGGCGGCACCGGCAACTGGCCCAGCAACCGTTGCTGCTGGTCATGCTGGCGGTCTATGCGGCCGGTGCCGGGGATCTGGCGGCCGCCGACCTGTCGACCG
This sequence comes from Actinoplanes sp. NPDC051861, assembly GCF_040681145.1. Classification (NCBI taxonomy): domain Bacteria; kingdom Bacillati; phylum Actinomycetota; class Actinomycetes; order Micromonosporales; family Micromonosporaceae; genus Actinoplanes; species Actinoplanes sp. NPDC051861. The sequence goes on along the minus strand of NZ_JBFAYE010000013.1, from coordinate 137,563 downwards.
ATCAGCTGTACCGGCGCCTGCTGGACGAGTTCATCCGGCGCCAGGTCCGGGAGAAGGCACGAGCCCACCTCGGTGAGACCGAGTTCCGGAAACTGGAGAGGTCCAGCCGTCGTGACCTGGCCACGGTGGCCTTCGCGATGTTCAACCGCAAACGGCAGTTCGTCAGCGAGAAGGACCTCGAGGCGGACCTGGACGCGCTGCACCCGCAGGAGCGCCGCGACGCCGGGCCGGGTGAACCGGTGAGCCGGGCACAGGGCACGGCCGGCGCGTTCTTCTTCGTGCACGTGGCCCAGACCGACGATCCGGCCCGCAGTTCCGGGCGGCGATCCTACGAGTTCCTGCACGCGACGTTCGCCGAATACCTGGTCGCCGAGCGGACCGTGGAGTTGCTCAGCTCCGTCGTGGCGCACTGGCGGCTGTCCCGGGAGGACAGCACCGGCGCGGCGCCGGACGATCGGCTGCTGCGGGCGGTGCTCTCCCACCAGCCGCTCACCAACGGCGAGCAGGTGATCTCGTTCCTCCAACAGATGATCACGAGTAGGACTGCTGAGGACACGGCCGCGTTCGCCGAGGTGTGCCTGGAGCTGTTCCGCACGGTCCGGCGCCGCGCGGATGACGACGCCTACCGGCCGACGCCGTTCGACGTGGTCAACCGCAGCGCCGCCTACTCGGCGAACCTGGTGTTGCTGGCCATGCTCTGCCGTCCGGCCGGAGTCGACATCGGCGAGCTGCGCGGAGCGGACGGCCCGGGGATCGAGTCGGCGGTGCGGCTGTGGCGCAGCGGCCTCGACGACGAGGTGCAGAAGAGCTTCTTCCAGCAACTGCACAGGCGGGACGAGCTGCTGGTCCTCGGCGCGGCGCAGTCGGCGCCGGTCGAGCTGACCCAATCCGTCCTGACAGGCGACATCCTGCTGGAGAGCGTTCTCCGGTCCGGCTGGGCCACGTTCCACACGGACAAGTCCGGCGAGTTCTATCGCGAGACGATCACACCGTTCCAGCGGGATTTCCACCAGCGTGTCGTGGGTCTGATCGCCTGGCGGTGGCCGGCGTCCGCGATGGGCCGGATGGCGCCCTACGACGAGGAGTTCTACCGGACGCTGCTCGGCTGGCTCGAAACCTCGGGCCCGGTGGAACCGCTGGTTGTCAGCAGGTCACTGCTGGCGAAATGCGTGCTCCAGGACCTGCCTCACCTGGACCCCGGCACCGTGCGGCGCATCGTGCGGGAAGCCCTGCTGCCCGGCGAGAAGCCGAGCGGCCACGACGGCATGGCGATCGCCGTGCTGGCCCTGACCTATCCCCACCTGCTGGCGGAGTTTCCGGGCCTGCGCCCGGTCGTGGACGCGGCCGGCGAGCCCGCCTTCCTGCACGAGGTGGCAAGGACCCATCGTGACCGGGATCCGGCACAACTCGACCCGATCATCGAGTCACTGCGTGAGAAGGCCCGCGGCGAGATCGGTATCGCCACCCCGTCGATGGTGACCGGGCTGCGGCCGAGCGCGGACGACCTGAACCGGATTCTGATCGACATCAGCAGTTATGGGGATCTGAGCTGGTCGCAGATCCGCCCGAGCGATCTGCTGGACGCCGTCACCGCCGCCGGGACGATGACGTCGGGGAGGAAGCGGTTCGAGGATTTCATCAACTTCTGGCAAGGCCACGGGTGTGACGACAGCCAGGCCGGCGCCCTGGCGCGGCTCAGGGCGATGCTGGACGAGGGCCGGGACTGATCTCAGGCGGCGTGGCCGGTCTGGGCGGCGTGGGCGATCGCCCGGCGCAGGACCGCCACCGAGACCGTCAGGTCGCCTGCCATGTCGGTGAGGCCCAGCTCGATCCATTCGCGGACCAGCTGGGAGTAGGGGACGCCGGATTGTTCGGCCGCCGCTCGTACCCTCTGGGCGAGTGCGGGCGGGACCCGCACGCCGAGCGGGACCATCGGCTCGGTGTCCGGGGCCGGGGGGAGCACCGCGGTGACCGAGGTGTCGTAGCGGACGTCGCCGGCGGCGAAGGCTGCGGCCGCCGCGGCGATCTGACTGTCGTTGTAGTGCTGGGTCATGACCGCTCCCATGCCTCGAACCGGGCCAGTTCCTCAGGGGTCATCGCGCGGGCGCCGATGATCTGCTGGTGATAACCGCCGAGCAGCCGGACCGCCACGACCAGTGGCCTGCCCGCGTCCGTGCGGCCGCTGATCGTCAGGAAGTGCACCCCGGCGCTCTCCGCCGCCAGCGGCAGCCGCCGTTTCGCCGACAGCACCTGAGTCACCTCCCACGTCTCGACGTCGCGCAGCGCGGCCAGCGCCTCGGCCAGCCACTCGTATCCCACACCACCCAGCGTAAAACGTTCGTTTGACGCCGTCGAGTCGCGATGGCGACCCGCGGGGTCACGGCCGGGGTTCACCGCCTAGGGTTTTATCGATTCATGTGAATCTCTTACCCGAACGGGAGGGACCATGAGACGTTTCGTGACAGCCTTCGTTCTGATCGGGGCGGTGATCGTGGCGCCGGTGCCCGCGGCCGCCGGGGCCCCGGCCGTGCCGAACTCGGTGATCGTCTGGGACCGGCACGCGCAGACCGCGATCTGGGACTTCGGCCAGCAGCTGCCGTGGGTGCAGAGCCGCAGCTTCGCGATGGTCAGCGGTGCCGTTTACGACGCGGTGAACGCCATCGCGGGTAAGCCGTACGAACCGTATCTCGGCGCGCCGCGGGCCACCGGGCGTGAGTCGGCCGACGCGGCCGTGGCCACCGCGGCCTACCGGGTGCTCGCCACGATCCTGCCGGAGCAGGCCGACCGGCTGCGCGGGCAGTACGACGAGGCGCTGGCCGCGATCCCGGACGGGCCCGCCGAGCGGGGCGGTGTCGCGGTCGGTGAGCGCACCGCCGCCGCGATCATCGCCGCCCGCACCGGCGACGGGTCGGACGGCACCCAGCAGTGGGTGATCGGCACCGCGCCCGGGCAGTGGCGGCCCACCCCGCCCGCCTTCGCCTCGACGGCCGGGCAGGTCGCGTTCATCAAGCCGTTCCTGGTGCCCGACCCGGCCGCCTTCCGCACCGACGGGCCGGCCCCGCTGAGCAGCGCCGCGTACGCCCGCGACTTCAACGAGATCAAGGTGGTCGGCGCGCTGCAGAGCACGACCCGCACCGCCGACCAGACCGAGGCGGCGATCTGGTGGCACGACCGCAACAACACCGAGTGGCAGATCAAACGGCAGGTCGCCGAGACGCAGCGGCTGACCGTGCTGCAGACCGCGCGGATGTTCGCGATGATCGACATCATCGCGGTGGACGCCCAGATCGCCTGCTTCGACGACAAGCGGTACTGGAGCTTCTGGCGGCCGATCACCGGCATCCGGGAGGGCGACGGCGACGGCAACCCGCGGACGCAGGGTGACCCGGCGTGGGACTCGCTGCTGGTGGCACCGGCGTTCCCGGATCACCCCTCCGGGCACACCTGCGGCACCGCCTCGCGGATGGCGACCATGCACACGTTCTTCGGCCGGGACCGGATCCCGTTCAGCGCGTACAGCGAGGCGGCCGGCACGACCCGGTACTTCACGAGTTTCTCGCAGGCCTCGGCGGAGGTGCTGGGTGCGCGCATCTGGGGCGGCATCCACTTCCGGTCGGCCAGCGCGCAGGGCCGCACGCTCGGTGAGGAGGTGAGCGCCTTCGTCACCGCACGGCACTTCCGGCCCCGCCGATAGCGGGGCGCGGGAAATCACCGTGCGGCACGTCCGGCGCCGCCGGTGATCGCCGGCTCGGCCACCGTGATCGACCGTTCGACCTTGATGGCGTGCCACAGGCAGAACATCGCGACGGTCCACACCTTGCGGGAGCGGTCGGCGTCGCCGCGGCGGTGCTCGGCCAGCAGCCCGCGGGTGTACTCGAGGTCGATCAGGTGGCCGGCCTGCGATCCGGCGAGCAGCGTGTCCACCCAGTCACCGATCGGGCCGCGCAGCCACAGCCGGGTCGGGGTGGGGAAGCCGAGCTTGGTGGCGTTGCGGACCGACTCGGGGACGATGCCGCGCATCGCCTCGCGCAGGGCGTGCTTGGTGGTCTGCGAGCCGGCCGGCAGCTTCAGCTCGGTGGGCAGCCCGGCCGCGGCCGCGTACACCTGCTGGTCGAGGAAGGGCACGCGCAGTTCCAGGCTGTGCGCCATGGACATCCGGTCGGCCTTGGCGAGGATGTCGCCGGGCAGCCAGGTGTGCAGGTCGACGTACTGCATGGAGGCGACGTCGTCGACGTCCGCGGTCTCGGCGTACAGGTGGGCGGTGACGGCGGTGTGCGGCTGGGCGGTGTAGCGCAGCAGCCGGGCCTTCTCGTCCGTGGTGAAGATCCGGGCGTTGCCGTAGTAGCGCTGCTCGATCGGGGTGGTGCCGCGTTCCAGGAAGGAGCGGCCCCGCACCCCCTCGGGCAGCGCGTCGGCCAGGTGGCGCAGGCCGCGCTTCATGCCGTCCGGCAGCCGTTCGACGCCGGACAGCGACTGCGGTTCGCGGTAGATGCGGTAACCGCCGAACAACTCGTCGGAGCCTTCGCCGGAGAGCACCACGGTGACGTAGCGGGAGGCGGTCCGGGCCAGGAAATAGAGAGGGATCAGCGACGGGTCCGCGACCGGGTCATCCAGCAAATGGACGATTTGCGGCAAAAAAGATAAAACATCCTCGTCGGTGACGATTGTCGGTGTCAGCCGCACACCCAGCTGATCAGCGGTGTCCTGCGCGACCTCGATCTCGGAGTATCCGTGCGCCGCGAAACCGGCCGTGAACGCGTGGATCGACGGGTCGACCCGGGAGGCGAGGGCGACGATCGCCGACGAGTCGACGCCGCTCGACAGGAACGCGCCGACCGGCACGTCGGCGTGCAGGTGCCGCTGGACGCTGGCGCTCAGCGCGTCGCGGATCGCGTGGTGCGCGGCCTCCGGCTGCACCCGCAGCGGCCGCAGCGACGGCCGGAACCAGCGGTGCTCGCGCACACCGCCGCCGGGCGTCCAGACGAGGCGGTGCCCGGGCGGCAGGCGCCGGATGTGCCGGTGCAGGGTGAGCGGCTCCGGCACGTACTGGAAGGTCAGGTAGTGGGCGAGCGCGTCGGTGTCCAGCGCGCCGCCGGCACCGGCCGCGAACGTGTCGAGGGCCTTGCGCTCGCTGGCCAGGAACAGCCCGTCGGCGGTTTCGAGCAGATAGAGCGGCTTGATGCCGAACGCGTCGCGGGCCGCGTGCAGGGTGCCGGTGCGGTGGTCGAACGCCACGAACGCGAACATGCCGCGCAGCCGGGGCAGCGCCGCCTCACCCCAGTAGTGGAACGCCGCCGCGAGGACCTCCGAGTCGCCCTCGGTGGCGAACACGGCCTGGTGCTCGCGGATCAGGTCGGCCCGCAGCTCCCGGTAGTTGTAGATCTCACCGTTGAACACCACGGTCCACCGGTCCGCGTACCGGATCGGCTGCACCGAGTGCTCCCGGTCGATGATCGCCAGCCGGTTGAAGCCGAACGCGTACCCGTCGCCGTACTCGATCTGGGTGTCGTCCGGGCCGCGGTGGCGCATCGTCGCCAGCGCGGCGGCGAAGGCCGCCGCCGAGTCCGCGTCCGGCGGGCCGGCGTCCGGCCGGCTGCTGACGAAAGCGCTCAGTCCACACATCGAAGCCTCCAGCGACACAGGGAGGCCGAACGTAGGTCCGGGCATGTGAAGAACCTGTGCGATTCCCGCAGCGATCCGCACGCGCACCGGAACCCGCCCGCTTCTTCACCGGTTCCTGACATTTCTTTGCCGGGTGGACGGGCTGGGCGAGAATGCGAACCGTGACCGCCCGCATCCTGGTAGCCGACGACGATCCCAAGCATGCCCAGCTGATCCGGCTGTACCTGGAACGCGAGGGCCATCAGGTGCTGACCGTCGGTGACGGCCGGGCGGCCCTGGAACAGGCCCGCTCGCGCAAGCCGGACCTGGTGGTGCTCGACGTCATGATGCCGCTCGTCGACGGGCTGGACGTGTGCCGGATCCTGCGCGCCGAGTCGGACGTGGCGATCGTGATGGTGACCGCCCGCTCGGCCGAGAACGACATGCTGCTGGGCCTGGACATCGGCGCCGACGACTATCTGAGCAAGCCGGTCAGCCCGCGCGAGCTGACCGCGCGGATCCGGGCGCTGCTGCGCCGGCTGCGCGGCGGCGAGACCGCCGAGGTGCTGCGGGTGGGCGAGCTCGAGGTGGATCCACCGCGCTTCGAGGTACGCCGCAACGGCACCGTCATCAAGCTGACCGCCAAGGAGTTCGGCATCCTGGAACTGCTCGCCCGCGAACCCGGCCGGGTCTTCACCCGGGGCCAGATCCTGGACAAGACGTTCGGGTTCGAGAACGACGTCTCCGAGCGCACCATCGACGCCCACATCGTCAACCTGCGCCGCAAGATCGAGGAGAATCCGGCCGAGCCGCGGTTCGTGCAGACCGTCTACGGGCGCGGCTACCGGATGGCCGAGCGGTGAGTTTCCGGCTGCGGATCTTCCTGCTGGTCCTGGTGGTGGCCGGTACGGCGATCGGCGCCACCGCCTGGCTCACGCTTAGCCTGACCTCGCGGGAGGTGACGCAGGCCGACGCCGCCCGCGACCGGCACCAGGCCGAGATCGTCGAACGGATCCGCGTGTTCGGCGTGCGCAACGGCCGCTGGAACGGCATCGACCGGGTGGTCGCCGAGCTCGCCGGGTCCACCGGCCTGCACATCCGGGTGCAGGCCCGCGACGGCGACGACGTGCTCACCGACTCCGACGCGATGGCCGGCCGCTCGGTCGGGCCGGTGCAGCTGGTCTCGGCCGCGGTGGATCCGGTGCCCCGGCTCGACGAGGCGATCTCCGCCTGGGCCGGGGAGCAGGTCGACCGGGTCGAGCTGCGGGAGAACGGCATCCGGCAGCGGCGGATCAAGGAGCTGGGCAGCGCCGGGATCATCTCGCGCAAGAACCCGAACGGTGAGGTGCTGACCGCGCCGCGGCTGCCGGAGAACCTGTTCGGCCCGATACCCACCAGCGGGGCCTTCACCGACCCGGCCGTGCAGGCGCTGTACCAGCTCGCCCAGTACCGGGCGGCGCTGGTCTCGGTCCGGTGCGTGGCCGGCGACCAGGCGGAGAAGGCCGCCACCGCGACCGACCGGATGCCCTACCTCAACGCCGACCAGCTCGGCGAGCTGCGGTGCGTGCAGACCGCGCTGGCCAAGGTGCACGACGACCGCTACTGGCTGGACTCGTCGTTCACCCAGCTGGCGTCCTGCTGGGCCGAGGCGGCGCCAACGCCGTTCTCCAGCTGCCTGAGCGGGGCGTTCACCGAGGCGGCGTCGAGCACCACCGCCGTACCCGTGGAGATCTACTTCGGGGCGCAGGCGCGCAACGAACTCGACGCGCTGGGCCGCCCGGCGGTGTTCGGCGCGGCGGCGCTGCTGGTCGCGGCCGCGCTCGGCACGGCCTGGATAGCGCGCCGGGTCAGCCGGCCCGTGCGGCTGCTCACCGGGGCGTCGCTGCAGCTCGCGGCCGGGCGCCTGGACGTGCGGGTACCGACCCGCGGCGAGGACGAGCTGGCCCGGCTGTCGGCGTCGTTCAACGCCATGGCCGAGGCGCTGCAGCGCAGCGAGGAACGCCAGCGCCGGCTGGTCGCCGACGTGGCGCACGAGTTGCGTACGCCGCTGTCGAACCTGCGCGGCTATCTGGAGGGGCTGGCAGACGGTGTGATCGAGCCGAGCCCGGAGCTGTTCGCGTCGCTGCACGAGGAGACCCTGCTGCAGCGGCGCATCCTCGACGACCTGCAGGTTCTCGCGCTGGCCGAGGCGGGGGAGCTGGAATACGCGAAGGTGCCGGTGGACCTGGCCGAGCTGGCCGAGACGGCGGTGACGGCGCACCGGGCGGTCGCGGCGGCAGCCGGTGTGGATCTGGTGGTCGACGCTCCGGAGCCGGTGCGGGTGGAGGCCGACCCGGACCGGACCCGCCAGGTGCTGGGCAATCTGCTGAGCAACGCGATCCGATACACCGACGCGGGCGGGCGGGTGGAGATCCGGGTGGAGCGGGATTCGCATGCGGCGATTTTGAGCGTACGGGACTCCGGCGTCGGCATGACGACGGAGGAGGTGACGCGGGTGTTCGACCGGTTCTGGCGCGCCGACCCGGCCCGGCAGCGTGCCACCGGCGGCTCGGGGCTGGGCCTGACGATCGCCCGTCGCATCGTCGCCGACCACGGCGGCACCCTGGACGCGACCAGCACGCCGGGGCTCGGCACCACGTTCACCGTGCGGTTCCCCAGCGTCGCGGCCACCGCGGCGGCCACCCTATCGAGTGTCCTGTCGAGCCGCGCCCGCCGTGAGATAGACGGCTAGCAGACGGCGGCCGCGGCTGATGTGGGTGCGGACCGTGTTGACCGGCAGATCCAGTTCCGCGGCGATCTCCTCGTACGATCGCTGCTCCCACTCCCGCAGCCGCAGCGCCTCGCGATAGCGGTCCGGCAGCAGCCGCATCGCGTTCTCCACGTCCAGCCGGGTGGCCGCGATCGAGCTCATCCGCCGCAGCTCACCGGCGCGCAGCGCGGGCTCCGGCAGATCCTGCGAGGGGATGCCGCCGCGGTCCCTGCGCCGCAGCACGTCCAGGGCCGCGTTGGTGGCCACCCGGTGCAGCCACGTGGTGAACCGGGCCCGCCCGGCGAACGTGCCGATGCCGCGGCTCACCGCGATCAGCGTCTCCTGCGCGGCGTCCTCGACGTCCGCCGCGTCGGCCAGCACCCGGCGCAGCGCCGGATGCGCCAGCCGCCCGGAACTGATCGCCGACAACAGCCGCCGCAGCGCGGCCGGATTACCGCCGGCGGCCGCCGACGCCCATTCCTCCACCATTTCCGAATCAATTTCTGATTCGTGTTTCGTCGGTTCCGGCACTCGTTTCCCCGGGATGTCGGCGGTGATATAAGAATGCGCAGAGAGCTGTCGGACAGAATTGGCGGGACCACTGTGCAGGATACCGGCCGGATCGGCAGATACCGCATTGTCAGCCCATTGGGTGAAGGCTCCTTCGCGACGGTTCACCTGGCGGTCGACGAGGAACTGGAGAGCCGCGTCGCGATCAAGGTGCTGGCGCCGCGGTGGAACCTCGACGCCGGGGTGCGCGAGCGGTTCCTCGACGAGGCCCGCCTGCTGCGCCGCCTGGAGAGCCGCCGCCTGGTGCGGATCTACGACATCGGCCAGCTGCCCGACGGCCGGCCCTACTTCGTGATGGAACACGCCGACCTGGGCACCCTGCAGGACCGCCTCGACGCCCTCGCCGCGGCGGGGGAGCGGGTCACCCTGCCCGCGGCGGTCGCGGTGGCCCGGCAGGTCGCGCTGGCGCTCAGCGAGGTGCACCGCGCCGGTGTGGTGCACCGCGACATCAAACCCGGCAACATCCTGCTGTTCACCGGCCGGCCCGAGGAGGGCGCGGACGGCGCCGAACCGGTGCTGGCGGCCGGCGAGCGGCTCGCGCTGGGCGACTTCGGGCTGGCCAAGGACCTGAGCCGGGCCGCGAGCGGATACAGCGTCGCGGTGGGCACGCCCGGCTACATGGCACCCGAGCAGGCGGCGGCGGCCGCGGTCAGTCAGGCCGCCGACGTGTACGCGTGCAGCGCTCTGCTGTTCCGCATGCTCGTCGGCGCGCCCCCGGCACCGGACTCCGAGCGCCTGCTCGCGGAAAGTCCGGCCGGTCCTTGCGTACGCAATGCGATTTTGACCGGTCTTGACCCGGCACCCAGCGCTCGCCAGCCCACCGCGCTGTCCTGGCTGAAGGTCCTCGAAGAGGCCCTGGCTCGCGACTCCGGCCCGGTCACGCCCCGCAGGCGTGCCCCGCGCCCACGCCGCGCCCTGCTCGCCGCGGCCGTGACCGGAACCGTGCTGGCCGTCGCCACCGGCATCCATCTGTCCGCTCGCGCACCCGCCCGGCAGGCGGCACCGCCGGTGGCCTACCACCGCGTGACCGACGACACCGGGCGGCTCTCGCTGGAGGTGCCGGACACCTGGACCCACCATCTGGGCAACGGCTGGCACCCCGGCCTGGACCCGTACTTCCGCGAGGTGAACGTGGGCCCCGGCCTGAACGCGGCCCCGAACGTGAACGACTGGTTCGGCCGCAACGCGATGCCGGGCGCGTTCGCCGGCGGCTCCACCCGCGTGGTCACCGAGGCGAAATTCACCCCGGACTCCCTCGCGAAGGTGTTCGGCCCCAACGGCTGCAAACTGGAACAGTCCGGCCCGTTCACGCTGGACCGGCTCGCCTTGACCGGCCGCTGGGGGACATGGGAATGCGACTACGGTGCGCGGTGGCGATATGCATATGCGTGGCCGGCCGACCATCGCTATCTGCTGGCTGTGGAGATAAAAATGACCCGGCCGGAGGACGAGGCCGTCTGGCAGCACATGCTGGAGACCCTCACCCTGCACGGGAAATGGTGACCAGGGTGGCCAGCAGAGCGGTGATCTCGGGGCGTGGGGTGGGCAGGCGGCGCGACGCGGCGATGATGCGGCGCGTCACCGGTGGGGTCAGCGGGCGGGTCGCCACCCGGTAGCGGAGGTCGATCGCCAGGCTCGGCAGCATCGTGATCGAGCCGCCGGCCTCCACGTGCTGCAGCGCGATCATGTAGTTGTTGAAGCGGCAGATCACCGACGGCTCGAAGCCGGCCTCCCGGCACAGGCGGGTGGCCAGCCCGGACATGTAGGAGCCGGTCACGTCGAACGTCCACCGCTGCTCGGCGCAGGCTTCCAGGGCGACCGCCTCGGCCGCGGTCAGCGGGTGACCGGCCGGCAGCACCAGCACGATCTCGTCGGCGGCGATCGGGACCAGGTCGATCGCCGGGTCGAGTTCGGCGCCGGGGAAGTCGGTGGTGGTGATGATGACGTCCACGTCGCCGCGGCGCAGCGCCGGCATGCTCTCGTGCGGTTCCAGTTCGAGCAGGACCACGGTGACGTCCGGGTGCCGGGCGGCCAGCCGGGTGACCGCGGGCTGGGCCAGGGCGTGCACCGCGCTCTGGAACGCGGCGAGGGTCACCGTGCCGGCAGGTTCGTCGGCCAGCCCGCGCAGTTCGGCCTCGGCGGCGTCCATCGCGGCGAGGATCTCCCGGGCCCGGCCGGCCAGCAGCACCCCGGCCGCGGTGAGCCGGACCCGCCGCCCGGTGCGTTCCAGCAGCGCGGTCCGCGTCTCCCGTTCGAGGGTGGCCAGCTGCTGCGACACCGCCGACGGGCTGAGGTTGCCGCGCTGGGCGACCGCGCGGACCGTGCCGTACGTCGCCAGATCGGCCAGCAGCCGCAGCCGCCACGGATTCAGCACTGTACGACTCTACTTAACAGTGCGACCAGAAACGTGAGATGGACGTGACGCTCGGCGGGTTCTTAGCGTCGACATATGGCTGACTCCTTCTGGTCCGGCGCTGAGCGTCACCTCGTCCGCTACTCCGGCGCAGGCCGGTTCACGCCGGAGATCATCGAGCGGGCCGAGGGCAGCTTCGTCTTCACCGCCGAAGGCCGCCGGATCCTCGACTTCACCTCCGGGCAGATGAGCGGCATCCTCGGCCACTCGCACCCGGCCGTCGTGGCCACCGTCCAGCGGCAGGCCGCCACCCTCGACCACCTGTTCAGCGGCATGCTCAGCCGTCCCGTGGTGGAGCTCGCCCGGCGCCTGTCCGAGTCACTGCCCGACCCGCTGAGCAAGGTGCTGCTGCTGACCACCGGCGCCGAGTCCAACGAGGCCGCCATCCGGATGGCGAAGCTGGCGACCGGGCGCCACGAGGTCATCTCCTTCGCGCGGTCCTGGCACGGCATGACGCAGGCTGCGGCGAGCGCCACCTACAGTGCCGGGCGCAAAGGGTACGGGCCGGCCGCGCCGGGCAATTTCGCCATCCCGGCACCCAACACCTACCGTCCCGACTTCACCGCGCCGGACGGCTCACTGGACTGGTGCCGGCAGCTCGACTACGGCTTCGAATTGTTCGACGCCCAGTCCGTCGGCAGTCTGGCCGCGTGCATCGTCGAGCCGATCCTGAGCTCCGGGGGCGTACTCGACCTGCCACCCGGCTACCTGGCGGCGCTGCGCGACAGGGTCCACGAACGCGGCGGCCTGCTGATCCTCGACGAGGCCCAGACCGGCCTGTGCCGCACCGGCGACTGGTACGCCTTCCAGCGCGACGGCGTCGTACCCGACATCCTGACGCTCTCCAAGACCCTCGGCGCCGGCCTGCCCCTGGCCGCCGTCGTGACCACCCCCGAGCTGGAACAGACAGCCCACGAACGCGGCTTCCTGTTCTTCACCACCCACGTCTCCGACCCCCTCGTGGCCGCCGTCGGCAACACCGTCCTGGACGTCCTGCAGCAGGAGAAACTCGACGCCCGCGCGGCCTCACTCGGCGACCACCTGCGCGCCGGCCTCCTCTCTCTCGGCGAGCGCCACCCGGTGATCGGCGACGTCCGCGGCCGCGGCCTGCTGATCGGCCTCGAACTGGAGGCCGCACCCGGCGGCTCGGCCGACGAGCGCGGCGCCGCCGTCACCCGCCGCTGCCTGGAGCTGGGCCTGCACATGAACGTGGTCCAGCTGCCCGGAATGGGCGGCGTCTTCCGCATCGCACCCCCACTGACCTCCACCGAGGAGGAACTGGACCTGGGCCTGTCCATCCTGGACCAGGCCCTGGCCGACACGGCGAGCTGAGGGAACCGTCACCACGGCTCGCGGCGAAGGCGGGTTACCCCGTGTGTCGAGCAGAGGAGTGGTGGCGATGGCCTACGTCGGGATCGATGCGGACGGTACGCGTGAGCTGAGCCGGGCGCTGTACGACGCCGCCGGGCAGGCGGACGAGGTGCGGCATACGGTGCTGACCGCCCTCGGCATGGCCGACGTGTCCAGCCAGAGCGCGTTTCTGCTCGGCGACGTCCAGGACCGGCTGTCGAAGCTGGGCGCGGGTCTCGGCGGCAAGGCGGACCAGGTGGATCAGCAGGTCTTCGCAGCCCAGCCGATCACGCTGGCCGCGGCGTCGTCGCCGGCGCTGCAACTGCCGGCCACCGATGCGGACACGGACGGTTTCCTCGCCGAGATCCGGTCCCGGCTGGCCGAGAACCCGTTCGACCCGATCCGCTTCACCGACGGCAACGTCACCGGGATCATCCTCAAGAACCCCGAGGGCTTCCCGGTGCTGCGTGAGAGCGGCGGGACGCTGACCGGCGCCGCGGCCGCGAAGGACACACCGGCGTTCGAGGTGGTCATCGACGGCGAACTGCTCGCCTTCGAGATCCCGGTGCTCGGCAAGATTCTGGGCGGCATCCAGTACAACGTGACCGGCGACATCTCACCGATGCTGGTGGACGTCGAGGGCCTGGTCATTCAGGACGGCAAGACGATCGTGGGCGAGTCCTCCCCGCTCACCAACCACCTGGTGGTCAAACCCGACCCGGACGGCTCCGGCGCCACCTGGCGTCTCGGCGCCGGCGACCCGCCGCTCGACTCGGCCCTCGCGTTCGGCGGCGGCATCCCCATCCTCAAGGACGGCCTGCCGTTCGGCGTCGGCAACGTCTACCGCGACGACGCGCCGGCCGGCCTGCCGCCGACCGGCCCGCCCGGCGCGGGGAACGAGCAGTTCCTGGTGCAGCGCAACAACGAGGGCTTCGCCAGCTTCGAGAAGCTGGGCCGCGACGTGGGCAAGGTGGTGACCGGCCTCGGGCCCGACGGCACAGTCATTGTCCTGGTCCAGCCGCACGGCACCGACGGGCCACTGATGTCCGAGCTGCGTGACTCGCTGATCCGCATGGGCGTACGCGACGCCGTCGCCTGGGACGGCTCCGGGTCGGCCACGCTGGTCGTCGACGGCAAGGTGGAGATCGCGCCCGAGGAGATCCGCGACCACGCCCTGCTCGCCGGCATCGGCCTGCGGCTGCCGGTCAGCGCGGAGGGCCTGTCGAACTGGGTCGACGGCAACCCCCTCTACGAAGGCACCGAGCTGAGCTTCGCCCCGCCCGCCGAACAGACCGACTGGATGAACGACTGGTGGTCCCCGGTCCCCGCCGACGGCGACTTCGGCACCCCCGAGCTCCTCGACTGGAGCAACCTGACCGGCAGCTTCGGCGGCGACCTCTACGACGTCGGCAACTCGTTCCAGTACTACGGCGGCTCACCGTCGATGAGCGCCCCCATGCCGGAGACCTGGGACTTCGGCAGTCTGGAAGGCTTCGGGGAGAGCACCGACTACTGGAGCGGCCTGGACTTCTCCGGCTACGACTTCGCCGAGTACGACGCCTTCGACAGCTACAACTTCGGCATGGACAGCATCGACTTCGGCCCCGTCGACGCCTACACCTGGGAGTAGCCGCCGGCGAGGGTGACGACCGCGGCCATCGCCACCGCCGCAGCCGCCGCGATACCGGTGACCGCGACCGAGGCCGTCGCCAGGAAGACCCCGCCGACACCGATGAGCGTCCCATTGATCACCAGGACCAGCCCCGGACCGCCACCCTCCTGGGGAAGCTCCCGGCGCCTGCCCGCTCTGCCTGCCATGTCTCAACCTCCGCTGAAGTCTCCGTCATGGAGAGAGAGCGGGTGCGGGCCCGGGTTGTGAAGTGCTGTCACCCGTCAGCGGGGGCCGACCGCCGTCACCCTGATCGCGGCGGAGCCGGATTCGTCGGAGGCGGACAGGTCGACGAGGGCTTCGATGCCCCAGTCGTGGTCGCCCTCGGGGTCTTCGAAGATCTGGCGGACCGTCCAGGCCTCGGTGCCCTGCTCGATGTGCAGGAAGGCTGGGCCGCGCGCCGCCGGGCCGGTGCCCATCGACGAGTACTCCTCGAAGTACTCGGTGATGGCCTTCTGCCAGCGTTCGGAGGTCCAGCCGGCCTCGGCGTCCAGTTCGCCGAGCAGGTCCCAGCGGCGCAGGGCGGCGAGTTCGACGCGGCGGAACATGGCGTTGCGGACCAGGACGCGGAAGGCGCGGGTGTTGCGGGTGACCGCGGGTGGTTTGTCGTCGATGCGGACCTCTTCGACGGCGGCGCCGGGGTTGCGCAGGCGTTCCCATTCGTCGAGGAGGCTGGAGTCGACCTGGCGTACGAGTTCGCCGAGCCATTCGATGAGGTCGGTGAGTTCCTCGGTGCGGGCGTCCTCGGGGACGGTCTGGCGCAGCGCTCGGTAGGCGTCGGCCAGGTAGCGCAGGACCAGGCCCTCGGAGCGGGACAGGCCGTAGAAGGAGATGTACTCGGTGAAGGTCATGGCGCGCTCGTACATGTCGCGGACCACGGATTTCGGTTTCAGCTCGTAGTCGGCGACCCACGGGTGGCCGCGGCGGTAGGTCTCGTAGGCGGCTTCGAGGAGTTCGCGCAGCGGCATCGGCCAGGTGACGTCCTCGAGGAGTTGCATGCGCTCCTCGTACTCGATGCCCTCGGCCTTCATGGCGTTGACCGCCTCGCCGCGTGCCTTCTGGCGCTGCGCGGAGACGACCTGCCGCGGGTCCTCCAGGGTCGACTCGATCACCGAGACGACGTCCAGGGGATATTCAGGGGACTCACGGTCGAGCAGCTCCAGACACGCAAGCGCAAACGGCGACAATGCCTGATTTAATGCGAAATCGAGCTGCAAATCCTCGACCAGGCGGTATGTCCCGGCCGAGACGCGTTCGATCACCCCGCCGGCGATCAAGGCACGAGCGATCGCAATGGCGCGGCGAATATGGCGGCGCTGCGCAGAAGGATCTTCGTGGTTCGACGTCAGCAAATGCTTCATGGCGGCGAACGGATCACCGCCCCGGTTCATCACGTTCAGCAGCATCGCGTGCGACACCTGGAACGACGACGTCAACGGCTCCGGATCGGCCGAGACGAGACGGTCGAACGTGGGCCGCGCCCACCCGATCTGCCCCTCCGGCGGCTTCTTGCGCACCACCTTGCGCCGCTTCTTCGGATCGTCACCGGCCTTGGCCAGCGCCCGCTCGTTGTCGATCACGTGCTCCGGGGCCTGCACGATGACGGTGCCGATCGTGTCGTACCCGGCTCGGCCGGCCCGCCCGGCGATCTGGTGGAACTCCCGGGCCTTGAGCAGCCGGGTCTTCACCCCGTCGTACTTGGACAGACCGGTGAACAGCACGGTCCGGATCGGCACGTTGATGCCGACGCCCAGGGTGTCGGTGCCGCAGATGACCTTCAGGAGGCCGGCCTGCGCCAGGGTCTCCACGAGGCGGCGGTACTTGGGGAGCATGCCCGCGTGGTGCACACCGATGCCGTGGCGCACCAGCCGCGACAGGGTGCGCCCGAACCCGGCCGTGAACCGGAAGCTGCCGATGGCGGCGGCGATCGCGTCCTTCTCCGCCCGGGTGCTCATGTTGATGCTCATCAGCGCCTGGGCGCGCTCCAGAGCCGCAGCCTGGGTGAAGTGCACGATGTAGACCGGCGCCTGCCTCGTCGACAGCAGTTCCTCGATCGTCTCGTGCAGTGGCGTCATCGCGTACTCGAAAAGGAGCGGGACCGGACGCTCAGCGTTGCTGACGACGGCGGTCTCGCGCCCGGTGCGCCGGGAGAGATCCTCGACGAAGCGGGTGGTGTCGCCGAGCGTCGCGGACATCAGGATGAACTGGGCCTGCGGCAGCTCGATGAGCGGCACCTGCCACGCCCACCCGCGATCCGGCTCGGCGTAGAAGTGGAACTCGTCCATGACCACCTGGCCGACGTCGGCCTCGGCGCCCTCGCGCAGCGCCAGGTTGGCCAGGATCTCCGCGGTGCAGCAGATGATCGGGGCGTCCGCGTTGACGCTCGCGTCGCCGGTCAGCATGCCCACGTTGTGCGCGCCGAAGGTCTGGCAGAGCGCGAAGAACTTCTCGCTGACCAGAGCTTTGATCGGTGCGGTGTAGAAGGTCGTGCGCTCGGAGGCCAGCGCCGCGAAGTGCGCGCCGGTCGCGACCAGGCTCTTGCCCGAGCCGGTGGGGGTGTTCAGGATGACGTTGGCGCCGGTCGCGATCTCGATGAGCGCCTCCTCCTGATGCGGGTACAGGGTGAGGCCCTGTTCCGTCACCCAGGACTGGAAGGCATCGAAGACGGCGTCGGGTTCGGCGTTACCCGGAAGGCGATCGGTCAGCGTCATGATCCTGCAAGTCTGTCAGTTCGCCCCGAACACCGCGTACAGGGGACCGGCGATCCCACCGGCCAGGCTCACGACGGCGGCGACCACGGCCACCGCCGCTCCGATTCTCTTTCTCATGATCAGCAGCCTTGACGGCCGCGGTTGCCGCACCGGTGCGGGCGGGGTTGCCGTTCGGTTGCGGTGAGTGGTTAGGTTCGCCCCGTGGGGATTCCAGTGCCGGCGCGTCCTTCGGACGGCGACCGGGAGCGGGTGGCTGAGCTTCTGCAGCAGGCGTGCGGTGAGGGGCGCCTCACTCTTGAAGAATTCAGCGTACGGGTCGGAGCCGTCTGGTCCGCGGAGAGCGAGTCCGAACTCGCGCTGGTGACCAGGGACATCGCCCCGACACCGGTGGTCGGGTCCGCCCGCACCGTCGAGAAGATCGTCACCGTGTTCAGCCAGACCAAGCGCCGCGGCCGCTGGCGGTTGCGCAGCCGGCGTCTGGGCACCTACACGGTCTTCGGCTCCACCAAGATCGACCTGCGGGACGTGGCCACCGCCGAGGACGTCATCGAGATCAACGGCTGCTGTGTCTTCGGCGAGCTGAAGATCATCGTCCCGCAGGGTGTCGAGGTCGAGGTGACCGGCGTCGTCGCGCTGAGCAGCCAGGAGACGCGTCTCGCGGCGGTTCCGCGCCTGCCCGGCACCCCCGAGATCCGGGTACGCGTGACGACCTGGTTCAGCAACCTCGAGATCCGCTCCCGCCCGCCGTCGCTGGAGCCCGCCATCCAGGACGACTGACCCGATTGGGTCAGTGTGTCCGCGTTCACGCTGCGTGACACACAGTTCGCCCGCGGGCCTGCCGACGGTTCGGCCATGTCACCACGCGGGATCCGCCTGTTCCTCGGGGGCGGCGGCGCTTGCCGTCGCCGCGTCCTTCCTGGCTTACGACACGGGCCCGGGTGACGTCCTCTACTTCGCCACGTATGTGGCGCTGTGCGTGGCGGGCTGGCTGGCGGCTCGCCGCGTCACGGCCACCGACCGCCGCCCCTGGACGCTGGTCGCCACGGCGCAGACGCTGTGGCTGCTCGGCGACGCGATCGAGATGGCCTATTCCGTCCTGCGCTCCGCGGTGCCGCCGGTCGGTGTCGCCGACGCGTGCTGGCTCGCCGGGTACGCGCTGCTAGCCGTCGCCCTGACCATGATGGCCCGCCGCCGCGCGCCGGGCCGCCTGCGCAGCGCCGTTCTCGACGGGCTGACCCTGACGGTCGCCGCGGCGCTGGCGAGCTGGCAGTTCCTCATCGTGCCGACGCTCGGCCAGGGATACACGACCGCCGAGGTCGTGATCCCGGCGCTGTACCCGGTCGCCGACGTGGCGCTGCTCGCGGCGATCCTGTTCATCGCGCTGTCGCCGGGTGACCGGGGCGCGCCAACTCGCCTGGTCCTCGCCGCCGTGGTGCTCTACCTGGCGATCGACATCTCCTACAACGTGCTGCCGTACTTCCTCGACTACGAGCTGGTGGCCCGCCTCGGCGCGCTGATCATGCTGGGCAACGCGTTGCTCGTCGCGGCGTGCCTGCACCGCGGGCGCGCCGAGCTGACCACCGCCGGGCAGCGGGCCAACGTGCTGCATCCCTCCCGTGTCCTCTTCCTCGGGCTGGCGTTCCTGACCGCGCCCACGCTGACGCTCTTCCAGTCGGGCCTGCAGCGCAACGCCGTGATCGCACTGGCCGCCACCGCGCTG
The DNA here is from genome assembly GCF_040681145.1 of Actinoplanes sp. NPDC051861. Lineage (NCBI taxonomy): Bacteria > Bacillati > Actinomycetota > Actinomycetes > Micromonosporales > Micromonosporaceae > Actinoplanes > Actinoplanes sp. NPDC051861. Next base: position 118,780 of record NZ_JBFAYE010000013.1, on the reverse strand, counting down.
AGCACCGCCTTCGTGCTGGCCCGCTTCACGATCGCGGTCCGCGAGCAGGAGCGGGCCCAGGCGCGGCTCGCCGAGCAGGCCCGCCGGGATCCGCTCACCGGCCTGGCCAACCGGACCGTGCTGGCCGCCGAGATGGAGCGCGAGCAGTCCGGCCCGGTCGCCGCCCTCTACCTGGACCTCGACGGTTTCAAGGAGGTCAACGACGCGCATGGGCACGAGGCCGGCGACGAGGTGTTGACCACCGTGGCCCGGCGCCTGTCCGGGATCGTGCGCACCGGCGACCTCGTGGTCCGGCTCGGCGGCGACGAGTTCGTGCTGCTGTGCCCGTCGCTGCCGGGCCCGGAGGCCGTCCGGCTGGCGGAGCGGATCATCGCGGAGGTGGCCCGGCCGATCCCCTTCGGGGAGCACCGGCTGGAGGTCGGCGCCAGCGTCGGCATCGCCGCCCACGGCCCGGACGCGGTGCCCGGCCGGCAGATGCTGCGCTCCGCCGACGCCGCGATGTACGAGGCCAAGCGCGCCGGCCGAGGACGATGGGTGCTGGCACAGCCCCGGTAGACCGCTGCTCAGTCCCGGTAGACCGCCGCCGGCGGCCGCGCCGGGCCGATGCGCGAGGCCAGCCAGCGGTCGTAGCTGCGCTGCCACGTCCCGTCGGCTCGGTTGCGCTCCAGGACCGCGTTGACGAACCGGACCAGCTCGGGTGAGTCCTTGGAGACGCCGACACCGGCCGGCTCGTCGGAGACCGGGGTGCCGATCACCTCGGTCGCCGGGTCCTGCGCGGCCAGCCCGGCCAGCAGCACGTCGATCGTGGAGACCGCGTCGACCTGGCCCTGCTGCAGCAGCACCAGGCAGTCCAGGGTGCTGTCGGTGCTGACCGGGATCGGCTTCGACGGCTGCGCCGCGATCTTGATGATGCTGGTGCTGCCGCGGGTGGCGCACACCTTGCGTTTCGCCAGATCGGCGAACTCCTTGATGCCCTCGCCCCTGCGGACCAGCAGCCGCTGACGGGAGCTGAGGTACTCGGTGGAGAACGACACCTTCTGCCAGCGTTCGCAGGTCATCGTCATGGTCCGGATGACCAGGTCGACCTCCTTGCGCTCCAGCACCGGGATCCGGTCGGCCGTGGTGATCGCCCGGAACTGCACGGCGCCGCGGTCGCCGAGCATCGCCTCGGCGATCTCGCGGGCCAGGTCGATCTCGAAGCCGGCCAGGTCACCGGTCTGCGGATCGCGGAAACCGAACAGGTAGGCGTTCTGGTCGATGCCGACGATCAGCCGGCCGCGCTGGGCGATCCGGGCCATCGCGGTATTCGAGGGCATCCGGCCCGGACGCGGCAGCGCACCGGTGGGGCGCAGGCTGGCCCGGGGCACGCAGGACGGTGCCGGTGCGGCGCTCGGCACCTCGGCCGGGTCCTGCACGTTCTGCGGCAGCGGCAGCACGGCCTCCGCGGGTGCCTCCCGGACCTCGTCGGGTGCGCTGCAGGCAGCGACCATCAGGACGAGAGCCACGCCGGCAGCCCTGAGCTTCATCGGTATTCTCCGATCCGCGGCCGGAAACCCAGGACCACCGCTGCCAGCTGCCCGGCGGTGAGCAGCAGGACCAGCGCGGTCAGCCCGGTCAGCGCGCCGGCGGCCCGGCGGGCACGCTCCCGAACCCGGTCGTTCGCGGCGGTCAGTGCCGCGTCCAGGGTCATGTCGAGCTCCCGGAAGGTCTGCGAGAGCCCGGCGGGTTCGGGGTCGGTCGCCATCGCCACGGCCGCCCGGTAGTCGCCGGTGTCGTCGTGTTCGCGCATCTCGCCGTGCAGCTGGGTCCAGCGTCTCAGCGGGATATCGGTGCCGGCGATGCTCACCCGCCCCAGCGTCCCGGTCAGCTCGTCGAAGACCCGGGCGTAGTCCTCCTCGAACCGCGCCCCGTTCCCCCGGGCGATCAGTGTCAGACCCTCGTCCGCGCGCGCCTGCAGCGCCGAGCGCCGGGCGGCGGCGAGGTGCAGCACCTGCGACGAGCCCTCGGTCTGCCCGGCCCGCGCCTGCTTCCCGGCGGCGTTCAGCGCCACGGTGGTCCAGCCGAGTGCGACCACGGCGACCAGGAACGCCGCGATCAGGCCGCGGTTGAACAGCCGATTGGTGCGCCGGGCCAGCAGCACCTGAGCGGCGACCAGCGCGGCCAGCCCGGCCAGGCCGCTCAGGTAGACGGTGATGGGCGTGCCGGTGGCGTCCCGCTGGGCGTCGATCACGCGCCGCTGCGCGGCCGCCAGCAAACCCTGCGCCTCCGGCAGGAGGGTCTGGCGCATGAGGGTGGAGGCTTCCATGAGGTACGCGCCTCCGAGCGGCAGCCCGAGCCGGTTGTAGGAGCGGGCCGTCTCCACCAGGCCGGTGTAGACGGGCAGCCGGTCAGCGAGGGTCCGCAGCCGCACGGCGTCCTCGTCGTCGGCCTCCCGCAGCGCGACGGTGAGCGCCGCGGTCGCGCGGGCGATGTCGTCGAGGTAGCGTTTGCGCAGCTCGGCCGGCTCGACACCGGGGGACAGGAAGGCGGTCGCCGCGGTGGCGTCGGCGTCCGAGAGTGCCCGGTAAAGCTCCTGAGCGCGCCCGCTGAGTGGCCCGCTGACCGCGGTGACGTCGTGCATCAGTGCCTGCCGCTCGCGGACGGCGGCCAGCTGCGCGGCGCCGGCGGCCAGCCCGAGGGCGATCAGCGCGGCCGCCACCAGACGGTAGAGCTGCGGTGTCGTCAGCCGCCCGGCGGCCTTCGGTGCGACGTCGGGCGCGAGCAGGACAGCCGGCACAACCACCCCCGGTGCTCCACAGGAGACTCAGCGCAACCGAGGGTGCACCATGCCCGCAACAGCGCCCGGAGCCGGGGCGGGCTCCGGCCGCTGCCGCGGTCAGAGGCAGAGGAGAAGGCTCAGACCGCTGTCGGTGGACGAGCCGGCGGTGAGGCCCTGCTCGGGCTCACCGATCTCGTCGTCAGCGGACAGCTCTTGCAGCGCGAGGATCTCTTCCATGCGGTATCCCTTCGAGTCGCTTTCCCTTGCCGGCCGGTAGCGGCCGGAGACCGATGAGGGGGGTGACCAGGGGAAGGGCCGGGCGCCGGAGAGTGGCCAGGGCGAGCAGCACGCCCGCTGTCCCGGTGTGCAGGTCCATCGAGAGCCGGCGCAGGCTGGTGCCGGGGTACGCGACCCCGTCCGCGTACCCCGCCGCGTGCAACCGCAGCCCGGCCAGGTGCCGGTCCGCGTCGGTGGTGACGGTGAGCAGCCCGGCCCGCCCGTTGAGCAGTCCGGGATACACGGTGAACGCCGCCTCGCAGGCGCGCAGCAGCTCCGGCAGTTTGCGGACAGCGAGCGCCGTGGGCCGGTGACGGGCGAGCTCGGCCAGCACCACGGCGACACCGGCGCTGCCCTGCTCCAGGTAGGGCAGGGTGGTCTCGCCGTCGGCCACCGCGAGCCCGTGCCCGGTGTCCACACATCCGGCGAGTGCCTGGTCGAGGGCGTGCTCGGCGCGAGACAGCCAGCCGGCGGCGCCGGTGACGGTGTGCAGGCGCAGGAACGCGAGCGCGACACCGGCCGCGCCGTTGAACAGGCCCGGCGGCAGGGCGTCCGGGTCCAGGCCGTCGGCGAGGGCGGTGGCCCGTGCGGTGAACCGGTCGTCGTGCCGGCTCTCCGCGAGGTCGATCAAGGCCAGCGCCGCCCCGGCCCGGCCGTGCGCCAGGCCCGGCCCGCCGACCCGGTCGTCGGGGCAGCCGGCCAGGACGGCGTCGGCCTGCGCGGGCTCGCCGAGCAGCTCCAGGGTCCACGCCACGCCGTGCGCGCCGGTCCAGAAACCGGGGTGGGCGGGCGGCTCCTCGCGGACCCGGTCGAGCAGCCACTGCCGGTAGTGTCCCGGGACCTGCTCGCCCGCTGCGTGCAGGGCGTACAGCACACCGCAGGCGCCGTGGCCGAACCCGAGCCCGCCGCTGTCGAACTGCTCGACGTCACCGGGGAAGAGCCGGTCGGTGCGCTCCGGTGTGGCGCTGGCGTGCACGGAGCGGATCAGCGCGGCTCGCAGCCCGGCGGCGTCGGTGATCGGGTCGGCGGGCCGGGCCCGGTAGCGGCGCTCGCCGGAGCGCAGGGTGCGCCGCAGCGACTCCAGGTCGGCGACCGGCACGCCGAACCACTCGTGCACCCAGTCGAGCTGATCGTCGCCGACCGGCGGCACCAGCTCGTCCATCGCGGCCAGCGGCAGCCACAGCCACCACCTGATGGCGGCGAGGGCGTAGTGGTCGACGGCGGTGCCGCGCAGCTGCGGATGGCGGAACCCGGGCGTGCCGAGCGCCGGGCGGTGGTCCTCGCCGGCCGGGAAGGCGACCTCGGCGTCGATCAGCACCGGGTTGTCCTCGTCGTCGACCAGGACGTTGCGCGGGTGCAGGTCGCCGAAGACCCAGCCGCGCTCGTGCAGGCCGGCGACCACCCGGGTGAGCCGGTCGGCGAGGGCAACGGCGCGGCGGGCGTACGCGGCGCGCTCCTCGGGGCTCGTCTCGGCGTGCAGCGGGTAGTGGCGGGCCATCCAGCGGCCCAGGTGCACGCCGGGCACGTCCTGCATGGCCAGGAACGTGTGCTCCCAGGCGGTGAACAGCTCGTGCACGCGGGGCACGCCGGGCAGCCCGGCGAGCTCGGACCACACCCGGTGCTCATGGCGCAGCCGCTGCACCGCGTCCACCCCCCGGTCGTCGAGGCCGGCGTGCGGGCGGGCCTCCTTGAGCACCACGGCCTGCTCGTCGGCGATGCGGGTGGCCCGGTAGACGCCACCGCCGTTGGAGAAGTGCAGGGCCCGGGCGACCCGGTAGGGCAGGTTCCCGCCGCCGGTGCGGGCCGCCAGGTGCGGGGCGAGTGCCTCGGGGACCGTCACCCACTCCGGGACGGTGAACGCGGCGGTGCGGCGGTCGGGGACGAGCGTGCCGTCGGGCCGGCGTATCGCGGCGACTCGCCGGCCGCCGTCGGTGGCCCACATCGGGCGGAAACCGCCGTAGCGCACGTAGAGCGGGCCCTTGCCGATCCGCAGGTCGCTGAGCACGTACGCGCCGGGCCGGCCGCCCAGCTTCGCGTCGAGGGCGGTCAGGGCGGCGGCCAGGCTCTGCTCGTCCGGCGGGTAGACGGTGACGAACTTGCCGCTGGCCCCGCGCGGCGCGTACTTGCTGTTGCGGCGCAGCAGGGCGACGGGGGAGACCAGGTGCTTGTAGGCCAGGGCGTGGCGTACGCAGTAGTCGTGGACGTTCTGCAGCACCTCGACCGCGGTGGACGCGACGGCCGACACGTGGATCTTCCAGCCCTGCTCGGGCAGGACGGACTGCTCAGGGCGTACGTGGCGCCACTCCCGTTCGAGCCGTGTCACCCAGCCCGGCGGCGCCGGCGCCCAAGTGGCGTAGCCGTCCCCGGGCTGCCCTCCGATGTCGAAGAACGGCCCGGGCACCTGACAAGCCTGGTCATAACGGACATCCACAGGGACTAACTAATCACGGACCCGGCCGGCTTCGTGATCAGCCACGCAGACGGAGTGTCCGTTTCACCTTCCCGGTGGCCCGCTCGGTCAGTCGCTGGAAGCGTTGCTCGTAGCTGTGGTCGACCCGGTCGCCGAGCGACTCCGCGTGGCCGAGCATCCCGATGATGGCCTCGATCGCCGCCGCCAGGACCTGGCTGTCGCCGAGTTCCGCGGGCGCGGGCCCGGGAGCCTCCCGTACGCCGGCCGGCCGCAGTTCGCTGAGATCACCGACGATGTCGCACGGGTATTCGGCGAGTTCCTTGATCTGCTGTTCGGCGAGGTCGAGCACCCATTCCGCGCGGTCCGGCCCGACGCGCAACGGCACCGTGTTGCCGCTCTTTCGCAGAACGGCGTTGACCAGATGACGCTGCACCACTTTCTGGTACGGCGTGCGATGCGGATAACGGTCGCCGAGCGCCTGATTGACCCGGCGCAGCACCTCGGTCTCGGCCGCGCCCAGTGAGGTGTTCGCGGTGGGCTCGCCGATCTCGCAGACGCCGTCCGGGATGCCGAGGACACGCGCGAACCGCTGCCACAGGGTGCCGTGCGGCGCCCCCGCCGGCGGAACCGTGATCAGGTGCCGGTGCGCGGCCGGGACCAGGTCGCCCCAGCGGCGCAGCATCCGGTTGCCGGTGTGCATCTCCCAGAACGTCTCGAACCTGCCCTGCTCGACCGCGCTGAGGAAGGCCTCGAAGGTCCAGATGTTGCGGGACCGGATGCTCTGCTGCCACATCGACGGGAACGTGCGCCACAGGTCGCGGGTGGCCACCACGATGTGCACCTCGGCGGGCGCGAGACTGGACACCGCCCGGGCCGCCTGCGCCGGGGTGGCGCCGCCGAGCGCCTCGTTGCTGATGACCACGTCGCCGTGCCAGCCGGCGGCCTTGGCGGCCAGCCGGTCCCAGGTCCAGGTGGCGGCGGGGTCGCGCCACGTCACCTCGCGCAGGTCGGTCATCGCCTGGTCGTGTGCGGACGCGCTGCCGGGCAGCAGAATTCCGGCGCGTTTCAGTGCGCTCCTGTTCTGGAAGAGCACATTCTGCACAAAGGTGCTCCCGGTCTTCGGGGCGCCGATGTGAAGGAAAACGCGTTTTGCCATCCGTGCAGGATGGCACATCGTAAGGGCCGCTCGAATGACCGGGTTTACAACTGAGAATTAAGTGTTACGACACCTTCAATTAACGAGATCCGCCCGCGCGCATTCAGTGTGATAGGGCATGTCGAAACTGCCGCGGCCGAGCAGCGCGGGGTGGGTGGCCAGCAACTGCCGGACCTGCGCGAGCACCGCGGCGCGCTCGTCGGCGGGCAGCAGGATGATCCCGCTGCGGGAGGCGACCAGGTCCAGCAGCTGATCCGGTTTGACGGTGTTGGCCCAGGAGAACACCGTGGTCGCGGCGGCCCCGAACGGCTCGGTGATCCGGTTGCCCCGGTCCAGCTCGGCGCCGCCGATGATGCCGCCGAGCCGGGCCACCCAGTCGGCGGTCTCGTCGCGCACGTTCCAGATCAGGCCGAGCCGCCCGCCCGGAGTCAGCACCCGGGCGATCTCCGGCAGCGCGCGCGCCGCGTCCACCCAGTGCCAGGCCTGCGCGACCAGCACCAAGTCGACGCTGCGGTCCGGCAGCGGGATGTTCTCCGCGTCGCCGAGGTGCGCGGGCACGCCGGGCAGCACCCGGCGCAGCTCGCCGAGCATCCCGGCGGACGGGTCGACCGCGACCACGTCCAGGCCGCGGTCGCGGATCTGCCGGGTGAGCTTGCCGGTGCCGGCACCGAGGTCCAGGACGCGGGGCTCGCCGCCGGGCAGGAGCCAGTCCAGCGCCTCCTGAGGGTACGGGGGACGACCTCGCTCGTACTCCTCGGCAGCCGCTCCGAACGACGACGCGTGGTCATTCATGGTGATCACCGTACCCGCGCATTTCGTTTCGACTCGCTGCTCAGCGGGCATCACTGTGAGGAGTCAGTAACGAGCTGCGCGACCACGGAGGGTTGACGATGAGCATCGCCGACAAGGTCAAGAACAAGGCCGAGGAACTCGCCGGCAAGGCGAAGCAGGGCATCGGCGAGGCGACCGACAACGAGCGCCTCTACGCCGAGGGCCAGGCCCAGGAGACGCGGGCGCACGCGAAGCAGGCCGGTGAGCACGTGAAGGACGCCGGGCGCGACGTCCGCGACGCCCTCAGCTGATACCGAAGTGACGAAACGGGCCCCGGGTATTCCCGGGGCCCGTTCTCATGCGGCCTGTTCCTGCTCCTGCTTGCGCCACCAGTCCTGCCCGGCCTGCGGCAGCGTGTCGATCGGGTCGTAGTACGCGTACAGCTTGCTCAGCGCCTCGCTGTCCTCGGCCTCGATCGAGGTTCGGTAGTTCTTCGTCCAGTACGAGATGCCGTTCTCCCGGTCGTACTCGGCGACCATGTGCACCCAGCGCTTGCCGACGAACGGGACGTCGCAGACGATCCGCGGTGTCGCGTAACCGGGCAGGTAACCCATCAGGTCGTGCTGCAGCTGCTGGGCGTGCCAGACCGGCACCCGCCAGTGCTCCGCGTTCGGGATCATGTCGCACATGTAGAAGTAGTACGGCAGGATGCCGGCCTCGCCCTGCAGCGCGAAGCAGAGGTCCAGCAGGTCGCCGGTCGTCGCGTTGACGCCACGCATCAGCACGCCCTGGTTGCGCACGTCGCGGACACCGACCTCCAGCAGCGTGCGCACGGCGCGCGCCACCGACGGGGTCAGCGAGTTCACATGGTTGACGTGCGTGTGCACGGCCAGGTTGACCCCGCGCCGCTCGGCCGTCACCGCGACCCGGTGCATGCCCTCGACCACGTCGTCCTGCAGCCAGTGCTGCGGCAGGCCCATGAGCGCCTTGGTGGCCAGCCGGATGTCGCGCACGGTCGGCACCGACAGCAGCCCCATCAGGTAGGCCTCGAGCTGCTTCCACGGCACGTTCGCCACGTCGCCGCCGGAGACCACCACGTCGCGGACGCCGGGGTGGGCCTTGAGGTAGTCGAGGTGTGCCGCGTAGCGGTCGACGGGCTTCTGGACGAGCTTGAGCTTGGCGACCGCCGGGGTGCTGTTGCCGACCAGGTCCATCCGGGTGCAGTGCCCGCAGTACTGCGGGCAGGTGGAGAGCAGCTCGGCGAGCACCTTGGTGGGGTAGCGGTGGGTGAGGCCCTCGGCCACCCACATGTCGTGCTCGTGCAGGGAGTCACGGCTGGCGTTCGGGTGTGACGGCCAGTCGGGGAGGCGGTCGGAGGCGACCGGGAGCATGTAGCGCCGCACCGGATCCGCCATGAACGACGCCGTGTCGGGCGTGCGGTCGGGGACCATGGTGTTGAGCATCTGCGGCGGGATCAGCATCGACATGGTGGCCAGCCGCTGCTGGTCGGCCTCCAGATCGGCGTAGAAGGTCTCGTCCAGCAGGTCACCGAGGACGGCGCGCAGCTGCCTGACGTTCTTCACGCAGTTGACCCGCTGCCACTGGGCCGACTGCCACTGGGCGGCGGTGACGTCACGCCAGCCGGGGAACCGGGTCCAATCCGGCTCGATCAGCTCACGCCGCTGGTACTCGTACGGCTGCACCGGCTTCCTCCCTTGTCAGCTTGTGGCTGGTCGCCAACGTACTGGAGAATCTCCGGTCTAGCCATCCATGATACGAAAGATTTACGGTAGACCGGCGAGCGACGACAGATGTTTCCTGTGAGGGGGATGGGTATGGCGGGGTCCGTGGGCCTGGCGAGAGTGCTGGAGCCGGCCGGTGTGCTACCGCAGGCGGCCTGGCGGCTCGACGCCTCACCCGAGATCGGGCCGGACGAGGTGCGGATCCGCGTGCAGCGGCTCAACCTCGACGCCGCCAGCTATCGGCAGCTCGCGGGCAAGCATGAGGGCGACGGCGCGGCGATCCGGGCCGAGGTGTGCGAGATCGTCGCGACGCGCGGCAAGATGCACAACCCGGTGACCGGGTCCGGCGGGATGCTGATCGGGGTCGTCGAGGAGGTCGGGCCGGAGTCGCCGCTGCCGGTCAAACCGGGGGACCGGGTGGCCACCCTGGTGTCGCTGACGCTGACCCCGCTGCGGATCACCGACGGCCTGGCCGGCTGGGACGGGCTCAGCGAGCAGGTGCCGGCCGACGGGACGGCGATCCTGTTCGGGCGCTCGATCGTCGGCGTCCTGCCCGACGATCTCGCTCCGGAGCTGGCCCTGGCCGTCTACGACGTGTGCGGGGCGCCCGCGCTCACCGACCGTGTCGTGCGGCAGTACCCGGGCAACGCGACCGTGGCGGTTCTCGGCGGGGCGGGCAAGAGCGGGTCGCTCACCCTCGCGGCGGCAAAACGTGCGGGTGCTCGTACCGTGGCTGTGGTTGTCAGTGAGAAAGAGCGCGAGGCGCTGCAGGGAGCCGGACTGGCCGACCGGATCGCGATCGCCGACGCCCGGGACCCGGTCGCGGTGGCGGAGGCCGTCGGGGAACCCGCGGACATCACCGTCGTCTGCGTGGACGTGCCCGGCTGCGAGCACGGGGCGATCCTGGCCACCGCACCCGGCGGCACCGTGATCTTCTTCTCGATGGCGACCAGCTTCTCCGCCGCCGCCCTCGGCGCGGAGGGCCTCGCCGCCGACGTCACCATGCTGGTCGGCAACGGTTACGTGCCGGGGCACGCCGCGTTCGCCGTCGATCTGCTGCGCGGCGTTCCCGCGGTGCGTGCGTTGTTCGAGGCGCGGATCGCGGCAGACTGACGCGCATGACTCAGACTCCCCTGGTCCGTTACCTGAACGGTCGCATCTACTCGCCCGCCGACCCGCGCGCCACCGCGATGCTGGTCCGGGGCGGCACCATCGAGTGGCTCGGCGACAGCGCCGCGGCTCCCGCCGCCGACCACACCGTGGACCTGGACGGCGCGCTGGTCACCCCGGCGTTCGTCGACGCGCACCTGCACGCCACCGACACCGGGCTGGCCTTCGACGGCCTGGACCTGTCCGGGGTGCGCTCGCCGGCGGAACTGCTGGACGCGGTGGCGGCGTTCGCGGCGACCCGGCCGGCGGACGGCGTGGTGCACGGGCACGGGTGGGACGAGTCGACCTGGACGGTCATGGTGCCGCCGACCGCCGCCGAGCTGGAGCGCGCCGGCGGCGGCCGCCGGGTCTACCTGTCGCAGGCCTCGGTGCACTCGGCGCTCGTCTCCTCGTCGCTGCTTCCGGCCGCGCTCGGCGTGGACGGCTACGACGAGTCCGGCTGGGCCCGGGAGCAGGCCCACCACGCGGTGCGCGCGGTCGCGCTCGGTTCGCTGACTCCCTCCCAGCGGGCCACCGCGCAGACGACCGCGCTGACTCGCGCCGCCTCGATGGGTATCGCGGCGGTGCACGAGTGCGCCGGGCCCGGCACCTCCAGCGAGGAGGACTTCGCGTCGGTGCTGAGGCTGTCCGGGCAGGGACTGCCGCAGGTGTTCGGCTACTGGGGCGAGCTGGGCGGTGCGGAACGGGCGCGGGACCTGGGCGCGCACGGTGCCGCCGGAGATCTGTACGCGGACGGAGCCCTCGGATCCCGCACCGCGTCGGTCCGCGCGCCCTACCTCGACGGCGACCACGGCTGCGGCGAGGCGTTCGTGACCGCCGAGCAGGCCGCCGAACACCTCCTGGACTGCATCCGGGTCGGCTTCCAGGGCGGTTTCCACGCCATCGGCGACGCCGCCATCGAGACTGTCCTGGAGGGTTTCGCGATCGCCGCCAAGTCGGTCGGCGTCGACCGGCTGCGCGAGGGGCACCACCGCATCGAGCACGTCGAGCTCATCGACAAGGCGATGATCGCGCGGATGGTCGAGTTCGGCGTGGTCGCCTCGGTGCAGCCGGTCTTCGACGCGCTCTGGGGCGGCACCGACCGCATGTACGCACAGCGCCTCGGCACCGAACGGGCGCTGGCCAGCAACCCGATCGGGGCGATGCACGCGACCGGGGTGACCCTGGCGTTCGGCTCGGACTCGCCGGTGACCGCTCTCGACCCGTGGGCGATGGTCGTGGCCGCCGCCGCGCCGCGCAACCCGCGGTTCCGGATGACCGTCCGGTCGGCGTTCGCGGCGAGCAGCCGGGGTGGCTGGCGTGCGGCGGCGGTCGAGGACCGCATCGGCGTGCTGGCGCCGGGGCACTCGGCGACGTTCGCCGCCTGGGACACGCCGGGCGGGCTGACCGACGGGCTGCCGGCGCTGCTGCCCGACATCGAGGGCACCGTGCCTGAGCGGCCGGTCTGCCGCCGCACGGTGCTGCACGGCGAGACGATTTTCGAAGATTAGGAGCATTGTGGCCGGGAAGCTGGATCTTGACCCGCGGTTGGTCGCGCGGGCGCGGGCGCTCGCCGAACGGGCCGGGCGGCCCGTCGTCGACCTCGCGCGGTCGCACACCACCGTGTCGGTGGAGCGGGCGGTGCTGCGCCTGGCCGGGGTGCACGGCGCCGACACCGACGGGATCCCGTGGGTGAACCGCCTGGTCGACGCGGTGCGCGCGGACGTGGGGCTGGGGCACGGTGTGGCCGTGCCGGTGTTCCACGCCCTCGCGACCTCGGGCGTCGAGGACGTGACCGTGCTGGCGCAGAAGGCGGCGGCGGGTGCGGTGCGGTTCGAGATCCCGTCGCGCAAGCCGGAGATCACGGCGGCGCGGCGGGCGGCCTCCCGGGCGGCCAAGGCGGGGATCAGGCTGATCGACCGGCGGCGGGCTGAGCGGGAGCGTTTGATCAAGAGGTACGGGGATCCCGCTCGGCGTCCATGGATCTACCTGATCGTCGCTACCGGGGACATCTACGAGGACATTCCTCAGGCGCAGGCGGCTGCTCGGGCGGGTGCGGACATCATCGCGGTGATCCGGTCGACCGGGCAGTCTCTCCTGGACTACGTGCCTGAGGGTGCTACTCGTGAGGGGTTTGCCGGAACCTATGCGACTCAGGAGAATTTCCGGCTCATGCGGGCGGCACTTGACGAGACTTCTCGCGAACTAGGGCGATATATCCGACTTACCAACTATGCTTCTGGCCTCTGCATGCCGGAGATCGCTGCTCTGGCCGGCATGGAGCGTCTGGACATGATGCTGAACGATTCGATGTACGGTATTTTGTTCCGCGATATCAACCCGATCCGGACATTTGTCGATCAGCGATTCTCGCGGCAGGTCCACGCGCGCGCCGGGATCATCATCAACACCGGTGAGGACAACTACCTGACCACCGCTGATGCCGTCTCCGCTGCGCACACGGTGACGGTCTCCCAGCTGTTGAACGAGTACTTCGCCCACGAGGCGGGGCTTGCGGACTGGCAGCTCGGGCTGGGGCACGCGTTTGAGATAAATCCGGATTTGCCGGACTCGTTCCGGCTCGAGCTGGCGCACGCGCTGCTGGCGCGGGAGCTCTTCCCGGACGCGCCGCTGAAATGGATGCCGCCGACCAAGCACATGACCGGCGACGTCTTCCGCGGCAACCTGCTCGACGGCTTCTTCAACCTGGCCGGCGCCCTCACCGGTCAGGGCATCCTGCTCGTCGGGATGATGACCGAGGCGGTCGTCACGCCATGGCTCTCGGACCGCGACATCGCTCTGCAGAACGTTCGCTACGTGCTGGGCGCCGCCGGCAACCTGCACGAGGACTTCATGCCGGGCCCGTTCATCCGCTCCCGTGCGGCCGAGGTCCTGGGCGAGGCCGTCGAACTGCTCGAACGGATCGTCGACGACACCCTGCTGGACGCCATCGCCGACGGCACCTTCGGGATCATGAAGCGGCCCGCCGATCGGGGCAAAGGTCTCGACGGCGTCGCCGCGCACGAGGACGGCTACTTCAACCCCGTCACGTCGGCCCTGGAGGCGCTGTGACCATCATCCGGCCCTACGGGGACACCACCGGGGACGGGATGGTGCAGCTCTCCTTCACGCTGCCGATCCCGCACGACAAGCGCGCCGAGGGTGCCGCGCTCCAGCTCGCCGGCAAGATGGGCATGGACCCGGCGATGCTCGTGCACGCCAAGCAGATGGGCGACGGGTACACGTTCTTCGTCGTCTACGGCAAGGTCGGGCACCTCGTCGACACCGACAGGGTGCAGGTCGTCGAGCGTGACTTCCCGCTGCTGAGCGCGAAAGAGGTCAACGCCACGATCAAGCGGCGGCTGCGGCGGCGGCTCAACGTGGTCGGCGCCTGCATCGGCACCGACGCGCACACGGTCGGCATCGACGCGATCCTCAACCTCAAGGGCATCGCGGGGGAGAAGGGCCTGGAGTACTACTCCGAGCTGTCGGTCACCAACATGGGTGCCCAGGTGTCGGTGCCGGACCTGGTGGAGACGGCGCGCGAGAAGAAGGCGGACGCCGTACTGGTCTCCCAGGTGGTCACCCAGCGCGACGCGCACCTGCAGAACACCCGGGCGATGTCGGCCGCCTTCCGTGAGGCGCTGCCGGCCGGCCGGCGCCCGCTGCTGATCGTCGGCGGGCCGCGCTTCGACGAGCTGATGGCACCGGAACTCGGCGTCGACCGGATCTTCAGCCGTGGCACCACACCACGGGAGGTCGCCTCCTATCTCGTACACGCCCTGACCGGGAGCTCTTCATGATCACTGTCACGCACCGCCGGTATGTGCCGTACTCGCACGCCCACTACGCCGGGAACCTGGTCGACGGCGCGTACTCGCTCGGCCTGTTCGGCGACGTGGCCACCGAGGTGTGCATCCGGCTGGACGGCGACGAGGGTCTGTTCGCGTCCTACGACGACGTGCAGTTCAAGGCGCCGGTGCAGGCCGGGGACGTCCTGGAGGTCACGGCCACGGTGGTGAAGATGGGGACCCGGTCGCGGCGGATCTCGTTCGAGTCGAAGGTGGTGTGCCGGGGGAGCGGCGGGTCGGCGGCGACCGTGCTCGACGAGCCGATCGTGGCGGTCACGGCGGTGGGCACCGTGGTGGTGCCGGCCAAGTGAACACCGCGGTTTGCGTGGACGTCGGGTCCACGTACACCAAAGCCGCTCAGATCGACCTCGACGGCGCGCGACTGATCCGCCGGGCGGAAGTGCCCACCACCTCCGGTTCTGATGTTCTCCGCGGGCTGGACGCGGCGGTGGCGGCGGTGGGCGGCGGAGAGCACCTCTATGTCTGTTCGTCGGCCGGGGGTGGGCTGCGGCTCGCCGTGGTGGGTTACGAGGCTCTGGTGACCGCTGAGGCCGGGCATCGGGTGGGTCTGTCGGCAGGGGCGCAGGTGGTGCACGTGGCGTCGGGTCCTCTCGACGCCGGGGGTGTTCGTGCGCTGCGTGCCGCTCGGCCGGATGTGATCCTCCTGGTCGGTGGCACGGACGGTGGTGACAGTTCGGTGCTCCTGCACAACGCCTCTCGGCTTGCCAACGCTCGCCTCCGGCTTCCGATCGTGCTGGCCGGCAACGCCGACGCTCAGGCTGCCGCTCGCGCCCTATTATCCGAAATTTCGGTTATATCAGCCTCTAACGTGCTGCCTCGCATCGGTGTCCTTGACCCCCTGCCTGCCCGTGCCGCCATCCGTGACGTCTTCCTCCGCCATGTCATCGGTGGGAAGCGGCTCTCCCGCGGGCGTCGCTTCGCCTCGCTCGTGTCCGCCGCTACCCCGGACGCCGTGCTGGCCGGAGTCGAGCTCCTGGCCGATCTGACCGGCACCGGCGTCCTGGTCGTCGATGTCGGCGGGGCCACCACCGACGTCTACTCCGCGCTGGTCCCCGACGCGGAGATCTCGACCGGCCCGCGCCGGGACGTGGCCGGCACGCTCTGGCGCTCCCGCACGGTGGAGGGCGACCTGGGCGTGGCCGTGGGTGCCGACGGAACCCGCGCCGCCGCTCTGGCGGAGAAACTCCCGTCACCCGGCGACGATCAGGAACTGGCCGCCGCCGCGGCGGTGATCGCGCTGCGCCGGCACGCGCGCGGTCACTCCGCCGGGCCCGGTCAGCCGCGCACCGGCGGACGTGATCTTCGTGACATTCGTCTCGTCGTCGGTTCGGGCGGTGTCCTGCGGCATGGCGGCGGTGAGCGGGTCCTCGACGCGGTTCTCGGCGACGTCGTCGGCGGCTGGGCGCCACCGGAACGTGCCAAAGCTGTGATCGACGATCAATACGTTCTCGCCGCCGCCGGACTCCTCGCAGTCGATCATCCGCAGGTCGCGGGCGCACTGCTCGGTGACGCGATCGGTATGCGTGCATGACACGCCGATGAACGCGACACGCCAGGATGCGGACTGCTGGTTGACAGGTGGGCGGTGTGGGGACGTACCGTCTTCAGGTCGTGTTCACGGCGAGCGGTAGCGATAGCTCCGTTCCTTCACCCACTGGCCGCAGTCCTCGCAGGGGTCGCGCGTTCAGCCAGGTCCAGGGGGTGAGGGTGCGCGGAGAGGCGCGGACCGGGCCGCGATCAGGTGATCCCTCGGGGATCGCGCGACGGCCAGTAGACAACGGCACGGAGCGGGCACCCGGCTCGCGGCGCGTCGGTCCGAAGGTCGGGGTGCGATATCCGAGCCCACCGGCCGAGGACAGACGGAAGCACTCGAGGGGCGTGGCCGAAACGTGGCCGCGCCCCTCCGTCGTCGCAGGCCAAGGGCGGGTAGCCTGCCTGGCGTGGAAATGACGATGCCGCCGCCCGCCCTCGCTTCGCCGGGCAGCCCCGCCGACGAGCCGCCGCGCCCGCTGCGGCTGCCGGTCGCCGTGGCTCTGGCGGTGGCCGCCGGGCTGGCCGTGCTCGCCGCCCTCCCGCCCTACGACCTGTGGTGGCTCGCCCCCGTCGGCGTCGCCCTGCTCGCCGCGGCCGTGCACCGGCGCCGTCTCCGCGCGGGTTACGGGCTCGGCGTGCTCACCGGTGCGGCATTGTTCGTGCCGCTTCTCCAGTGGACCAGCATCGCCGGTGACTGGCTGCCCTGGATCATCCTGGGCGTCTCGCAGTCGGCCATCCTCGGGCTGATCGGCCTCGCCGGCGCCTGGACCTCGCCGCTCGTGGACCGGTGGCGCTGGCTCTGGCCGCTGGTGGCCGGTCTGCTCTGGACGGCTCAGGAGGCGCTGCGCGACCGCGCCCCGTTCGGCGGCTTCCCGTGGGGGCGGCTCGCCTTCAGCCAGGGTGACGCGCCGTCGCTGCGGCTCGCCGCGATCGGGGGCGCGCCGCTCGTCACGTTCGTGGTCGCGGCGGCCGGTGGTGCCCTCGTGGCCGTCTTCTGGAGGCGCTCTCTTCTCGCCGCCGGTGGGTTCGCCGCTGTCGCCGTTGTTCTGATGGCCGCGCCGGCCGCTGTCCCGCTGACCATGCCGTCCGGTGAGACCGCCACGATCGCACTCGTGCAGGGCAACGTGCCGCGCCTCGGGCTCGACTTCAACGCGCAGCGGCGGGCCGTGCTCGACAACCACGTCAACGCCACCCGCCGGCTGGCGGCCGACGTCGCGGCCGGCCGGCAGAAGAAGCCCGATCTGGTGGTCTGGCCGGAGAACTCCAGCGACATCGACCCGCTGCGCAACGCCGACGCGGCCGCCGCGATCTCCGGGGCCGCCGACACGATCGGCGCACCCATCCTGGTCGGCACCCTGCAGCGCACCGACAAGCCCGGCGACATCTACAACGTCGGCATCCTCTGGAACCCCACCACCGGCCCCGACCTGGCCCAACAGTATGCGAAACGCCACCCCGTCCCGTTCGCCGAGTACATGCCGCTGCGCTCGATCGCGCGGCTGGTCAGCGAGAAGGTCGACCTGGTGCGCAACATGCTGCCCGGCGACCACCCCGGCGTCATCGACACGGGCGACGGCGGGATCGTGGGGGACGTCATCTGCTTCGAGGTGGCGTACGACGGGATCGTCCGGGACACCGTCGACGGCGGGGCGCAGCTGCTGGCCGTACAGACCAACAACGCCACTTTCAACGAGGCCGAGGCCCGCCAGCAGCTCGCCATGGTCCGGCTGCGTTCCGTCGAACACGGGCGGAACGGGCTGATGGTGTCCACCGTTGGGGTGTCCGGTTTCGTGGATGCCGAAGGCAAGGTTCATGATTCGACCGGTTTCAACACGGCTGCGGTGGTGGTCCGTGACATCAACCTGGGTGGACCGCGTACGCTGGCGACTCGTTCGGGCATCTGGCCCGAGGTGATCGTCGTCGTTCTGACGGTGATCGCCCTCGCCGCCGTGCTGCCCCTGCGCCGTCGGCGCGAGACTGACAGCAGCAACGGCGAGCAGGCTACGGAGGAACGGTGACTGCGGCGGAAGGCTACCCGGGAGTCGGACGGGTCCTCGTGATCATCCCGACCTACAACGAGGCGGACAACGTCCGGTCGATCACCGAGCGGACCCGCACGGCGGTGCCGGACGTGGACATCCTGGTCGCCGACGACAACTCGCCCGACGGCACCGGCGCGATCGCCGACGAACTCGCCGTCGCGGACGACCACATCTTCGTGCTGCACCGGGCCGGCAAGGAGGGGCTGGGCGCGGCGTACAAGGCCGGGTTCGCCTGGGCCAAGGACAAGGGGTACGACGCGGTCGTCGAGATGGACGCGGACGGTTCACACGCGCCTGAGGAACTGTCGAAGCTGCTCGACGCCCTCGCCGGCAACGACGTGGTGCTCGGCACCCGCTACATCTCCGGCGGCAGCGTGCACAACTGGCCGATGCACCGGCTGCTGCTCTCGCGCGGCGGCAACATCTACATCCGGATGGCACTCGGGATGCCGTTCAAGGACGCGACGGGCGGCTACCGGGCGTACCGCATCGGCGTCCTCGACAAGATCGACGTCGCGACGATCGCCTCCACCGGCTACTCGTTCCAGGTGGAGATGGCCTGGCGTTCGTACCGGCAGGGATACCGCATCGTCGAAGTGCCCATCACGTTCACCGAACGCGAACACGGCGTCAGCAAGATGAGCGGCAACATCTTCAAGGAACAGCTGCTCAGGGTCACCCTGTGGGGCGCGCAGGCCCGCAAGGAGAGCCTGCTGGGTCTCCTCAACCGCAAACCGCGACAGGGTTCCACCTGGCCGTGAGGTGGCATGCTTGACCCGGGCCCGGATGTCACGGGCCCGGGACCGGAGGACGTTGTGAAGCGGCGAAACAGACTGGCCTACCTACCGATCGCGTTCCCGCTCCTGGCGTTCGCGGAGATCACGGTCTTCCTGCTGGTGGCGCACGCCATCGGCACGCTCCTGGCGGTCCTCCTCCTGGTGATCTCCACCATCATCGGCTTCACCCTCCTCCGCCGCGAGGGCATCCGCGGCTGGCACGCCTTCCAGGACGCCGCCCAGGCCGGCCGCCCACCCGGCCCCGAGGTGTCACACTCCCTGGTCGGCCTGGCCGGCGCCCTCCTGCTGGCGATCCCCGGCTTCGTGACCGCCGTGGCCGGCCTCCTCCTGCTCCTCCCACCGGGCCGCACCCTGGCCCGCCGAGGCATCGAACGCTTCGCCCAGCGCAACCTGGGCGGTGCCGTCACGGGAGACCTCTTCGGCCCCCGCCGAGTCCGCGTCCACCCCGGCACGCCGGTAACAGTCGTGGTCCCAGACGACACCCCACCCCCACCCGCCGGAGCCATCGAGGGCGAAATCGTCCGCTGACGTCCCCGCCCACCCGCCGCTTGTGCCCTCGTCGACGGCCCACCCCCACGAGCCGTCCGACAGAACCCTCCCGC
>NZ_JBFAYE010000013.1:0-99575 GCF_040681145.1 Actinoplanes sp. NPDC051861 | reverse complement strand
CGCCGGCCGAAAAGGCGCCTGACGCACGGCCCACCCCCACGAGCCGTCCGACTGAACCCTCCCGCCGGCCGAAAAGGCGCCTGACGCACGGCCCACCCCCACGAGCCGTCCGACTGAACCCTCCCGCCGGCCGAAAAGGCGCCTGACGCACGGCCCAGCGCTGTTTTCGGCCGCGCCGTTTTGGCCGCCCGCCGCTTCTGTCGCGCTGCTTCGGGCACGTCTCGCTCCGGACGCGCTGCTCATGGCGCGTCTCCGCGCGTGCCGCTTGCCCCTCGCCGCGTTCCCCGCGTCACCATGCTGGGGTCGTCGTCGGCTGGCATCCGCGCAGGTCCGCCGCCGCTGAATGCTGCCTGCCAGCCAGCTGGCCCTGGGCGGCTGGCGGTGGGGTGGGTTTCGCGGGTGCGGGGTGGTGCGTGGGCGCCAGCTGGTGGGGGCCTGGCAATGCGGGGGCGGGGTAGGTGGGCTGTGGGGGAGCTGGGTGGGGTGGAACTGTGCGGAAGGTGGCGTTCTGGTTCGTTTTGTGGATAGCTGGGAGGGGGACGGCCGGAGCGACGAAAAGGCCGCCCCGGGAGTTCCGGGACGGCCTTTGGGCTGTTGGTGGTCAGCGGCCTCGGCGGGTGCGGACCTCCTGCAGCCGCTCGTTGAGGATGTCCTCGAGCTCGGCGATGGAGCGCCGCTCGAGCAGCATGTCCCAGTGAGTGCGCGGCGGCTTCGCCTTCTTCTGTTCCGGCTCGCTGCCGTCGACCAGGCGTGCCACGCTGCCGTCGAACTTGCACTCCCAGGTGGTGGGCACCTCGGCATCGACGGCGAACGGGACCTCGAACTGGTGACCCTTGACGCACAGGTACTCACGGGTCTGTCGGGGCGCCAGCTCGGTGTTACGGTCGGACTCGTAGCTGACTGCGCCTAGACGGCTGCCGCGCAGCATGCGTTCGCCCATGATCGGCTTTCCCCTCGCTCGTGGTGCTGCTCTCGTTGGTGTAACGAAAGGGGCGGCCGCTGGATTCCTGTCACGAGCCTGGATCCGGCGCCCGCCGAGTTGTCTGTCCGGACCGCCTGTATCGGCGGTGTTAACGCTATGAGCGTAACCGGCCACACCCATTACCCGGCAAACCGAGCCGGTGCGCGAGTGGACCTTGGTCCACTTTACGCACGTTTGCCCTATGTGCGGGTGGTGCGATGTTGGTCACTCACTCCGATTCATCAGTAATTTACTCACGCTTCGGTTAGCGTCCGGTCGTCAACCGGTAGCCATCTGGTAGCGGTAGGTGCCCTGTTTGGCCACACTTACCCCATCTCGGGGCTGCCCATACGTGAGAAATCTCGCCCTGTCGAGATGGTCGAGACGGTCGACGCGCCGGAGCTCAGCTGCCACTCGTTGGGACAGGCTGCGCGGGGGGCCGCATCCCGCCGAGCGATGCCAGCGCCGACGCGAGATCACTGACCTGGGACGTCAGTTGCGCCACTCGCTCCTGTGCCGCCGCGGCCTCGGCCTGTGTCCCGGTCAGCCGCCGCTCCAGATCCGCACGATCACGCGTTGCACGTTCAAGACCTTCTATGGTACGCCGGAGGCGGTCCCGCTCAGAAATCACGCCGGCCAGCTCTGACCGCACCTCGGCCAGTGATCCGGCAGTCGAATGCGCCGCCGCGACCGCCTCGTCCCGGCCGCGCTCGGCCGCGTCGGCCCGCGCCGCCGTCGCGGACTCGGCCGAGCGGGCGTGCGCGACCTCCGCGCGAGCGGCCGAAAGTTCCTCCTCGGATCGCAGTCGCGCGGCTTCCGCCGTACGCCTCAAATCTGACGCATCCTTGAGCGCCGCGGCCAGGTCTCGCTCCGCGGCGTCGCGTGATCCTCGCACCTCGGTGAGTTCGCGACGGGCCGCGCCCAGTTCCTCGGCCGCCGCGTCCCGTTCCGTCTCGGCCCGCTCACGCAGCGCAGCCGCCGCCGTCGCCGCCCGGACCGCCTCGTCGCGCGCTGTCGCCGCCTCCGCCGCCCGCTTGCCCGCTTCCTCGGCCGCGCGGTCCGCATCCGCCGCACGCTGCCGGGACTCGTCGCGTTCCGCGGTGGCCGCGTTGGCGATCTGCTGAGCCGCCGCCGTCGCCGTGGCCGCCTGCTCGGCGTCACGGCGCGCGTCGTCCCGCTCCGCGTGCGCCGCCGCCACCTGCCGCGACGTCTCCGCGCGCACCTCGGCCACCTGGCGCTCGACGCCCGCCGGGGACATCTCCGAGTGCAGCGCCTCGGTGAGCGTGCCGACCAGCGTGTCCAGGCGGTCGACCACCTCCCAGGTCCGGGCGACCGATCCGGCGAGGCCGGGGGAGGAGCGGTGGCGCATCCGGACGTTGCGGGACGCCCGCTGGCAATCGCCGTCGTTGTCGCGGCAGTAGCGGAACGGGCGGCCGGCGGAGGCGCGCTGCGGCACCGGGCGCCCGCAGTGGGCGCAGGGGCGGGTCTCGGATTCGGGTTCAGGCGCAGTCATAGCGCACCTACCCTAGGCCCGGGATCCGCCCCTGCCCGGTAACCACACCGGCGCGGTCACCGCCGGCGGCGATGCGACGCCCGCGGTCACCGCCGGCGGCAATGCAGCGCCCGCGGTCACCGCCGGCGGCGATGCGCGCCCGGACGGCCGCCGGTGGTCAGCACCAGGACGAAGCCGATCGCGAGGAACGCGGTGCCCGCCAGCATCACTCCGGCGATGTTGCTGCCGGTGATCGGGAGGGAGCCCTCGTCCGGGTCGGGCGCCGCGGTCTCGGTGACACCCGCCGTCGGGGTTGCCGAGGTCGTCGGGTCGGCCGTCGGTGCGATCGTCGCGGTGGCGGACACCGTCGGCGACGGGGTGACGCTGCGGGTCGAGGTGGGCGTGCCGGTCGAGGTGGGCGTGCCGGTCGCGGTCGACGACGTGCTCGGAGCCGGCGCCACGATGGTGGCCGGCGCCTTGCCCTCCGCCTGCGGACCGGCCTGGGTCGCGCCGGTCACGGTGGCCTCGTTGCGGTGTACGCCCTCCGCGATCTGCCCAGCCGTGAGGTGATAGGGCTGAGACACACAGGTGGCCCGCTCACCCGGAGCCAGCACCGTCGGCGTGCACACCACGTCGGCCGGCACCCCCGCCACGGTCAGCGCCCGGATCGTGACGTTGCCCGTGTTCACCACGATCAGCGTCGAGGTGATGGCGTCGGCCGGCCCGAGCAGGCCGTCGCCGTCCACGTCCTGCCAGATGGCGTTCTGCTCGGCCGTCAGCTGGGGCGCGGGCGGGTCGAGCGGCACACTCGCCGAGTCGGGCGCGAACGTTGCCGGGCTGCTCGCGCCGGGCTGCACACCGGTGGCCGCCGCCGTACGCCGCAGCGCCAGACCGGCGTCGATGTCCGCCTGGGTCACCTCGTACGTCCGGGTCGCCGTGCAGGTCATCGACGCTCCCGGTGCGAGCGTGCCGGCCGGGCAGTCGACGTCGTCGCCGAACGCGTCGGCCACCTCGACGTTCCGCATCGTGACGTTGCCGTCGTTGGTCACCACGTACTGGTAGGTGACCGTGTCACCGGCCACCGCGGCGGCCTGGTGCGCGGCCGGGCTGACCAGCGGGTTCACCTTGACGGCCAGGTCGGGCGCGGCGGCGATGACGGGCGTGTCGGTGCGCGTCGGCCCGTACGTCCGAGGGGTGCTCCCACCCGGCGGCAGGCCGGCGACGGTGGCCGACCGGGGCAGCGGCTGCCCGGCGTCGATGTCAGCCTGTGTGACCGGCCGCGAGCCCACCGACTGGCACGTCATCGAGGCGCCGACGGCCAGGACGGTGGCCGGGCAGTCGATCGCCCAGTCGCTCTTGATCCGGACCCGTTTCGCAGAGGCGGCAGCAGAAGCGGCGGCGGACGGCTCGTCGGTGACGACCACGTTGCTCATGGGCCGGTTGCCGTTGTTGGTCACCAGGTACCGGTAGGAGACCCGGTCACCGGCCCGCACCGCGTCCTGGTGCTCGGACGGCGTGACCACCGGCGAGATCAGCACGGTCAGCGACGGCACGCTCTGCACCACCGGGACGGCGGCGCTGAACGGCCCGAAGCTGTCGTCCGAGGACGCGCCCGGTGCCCGGCCGGTCACGGTTGCCGCGTCGCGGACCGGCGTGGTGGCATCCACGTCCGCCGTGGTGACGCGGTACCCGGCGGCCGGCGACGTGCAGGTCATCGACGCGCCGGCGGCCAGCGTGGCCTGCGGGCAGGTCGCCGCGCCCACCGGGGTGTCGTCCAGCGCGATCTGGCTCATCGTGACGTTGCCGGTGTTGGTGACCAGGTAGGAGTAGGTGATCTTGTCACCGACCTCGGCCGAGCCCTGGTGCGACGCCGGGGCGACGGCCGGGGTGACGGCGACGGTCAGCTGCGGTGCGGCCGTCGCGACGGTCACGGCGGTGGTCACCGGCGCGAACGGGGAAGGGCTCGCCGCGCCCGGCTCGCGGCCGGAGACGGTCGCGGTCGCGGAGATCGGTGCGGCAGCGTCGATGTCGGCCGCGGTGACCTGGTACGCCCCACCCGACACACAGGTCGTCGAGGAGCCCACGGCGAGGACCGTGACCGGGCAGGAAGCGGCCCCGGTCAGGCTGTCCTGGACGCCGACCTGGGTCATCGTCACGTTGCCGGTGTTGGTGACCAGGTACGAGTACCCCAGGTGCTCACCCGCGCGCAGCCCACCGGCGATGCCCGGCGTGACGGCCATGCTCAGCCGCCCGTCCGCGGCAACGACTCCGGTCCCACCGCTGGCCAGGGCCGACACGGTGGGGAGAGCGGCGCCGGGGGCGTACGCCTCGGCACTCGCCGACCGGTCGAGAGACTGTCCCGCGTCCACGTCGTCCTGGGTGACGTCGTACCGCAGCGTCGAGGTGCACCTGACGGTGGCGTTGACGTGCAGCGTGCCGGCCGGGCAGGTCACCGCGGCACCGGCCGAGTCCGTGACTCCGACCGTGTACAGGCTGACGTTGCCGTTGTTCGTGACGTGGTAGCGGAACGTGACCGTGTCACCGGCCTCCGCGGCACCCTGGTGCCCGGCGGGCGAAACCACCGCCTGGACCGTGGTGCTCAGGGCGGGGCCGCTGGCGACCACCGGCGTACCGGCCGTGACCGGCGCGAACGTGGTCGCACTCGGCGCGCCCGGTGCCCGGCCGCTGGCCTGCGCGGTCTCGGTGACCGGCAGACCGGCGTCCACGTCGTGCTGGGTGACCACGTGCGGGTGCGCCGCGGTGCAGGTCATCGACGTGCCGGCGCCCAGCGACGCCTGCGGGCAGGTGACCGTCCCGCCGAGCTGCGCGTGGATGTCGATCTGGTTCATCGTGACGTTGCCGTTGTTGGCGACGACGTACTGGAAGTCAACGCTGTCACCGGCCGCGACCGGGCCGGGCACCGACGGGTTGATCGTGACGGTCAGCGAGGGTGCGGCCGGCGCGGGCAGCGTGGTGGCGGTGAACGGGCCGAACGTGCGGGCGACGACCGAGTTCGGGATGCGGCCGGAGACGTACGCCGAACCCACGATCGGCGACTGCGCGTCGATGTCCGCGTTCGTGACCAGGTACGTGCCGCCCGAGGTGCAGGTCATCGACGCGCCCACGGCGAGCGGGGCGGCCGGGCAGGTCGCGGCGCCGGTCGACGCCTCACCCACGGCGATCGTGTTCATCGTGACGTTGCCGGTGTTGGTGACCACGAACGTGTAGCCGAGCGAGGTGCCGGCCGGGACCGGGCCGCCCGCCGTCGACGTGACCACCATGCTGAGCTGCCCGGTGGCCGGCGCGAGCGCCACGACGCCGGTGAACGGGCCGAAGCTCGCGGGCACGGCGTTCGTGTCCTC
This sequence comes from Actinoplanes sp. NPDC051861, assembly GCF_040681145.1. Taxonomy (NCBI): domain Bacteria; kingdom Bacillati; phylum Actinomycetota; class Actinomycetes; order Micromonosporales; family Micromonosporaceae; genus Actinoplanes; species Actinoplanes sp. NPDC051861. Next base: position 93,760 of record NZ_JBFAYE010000013.1, on the reverse strand, counting down.
CGCGGTGACCGTGACCGACTCGGTGATCGGGTTGCCGGCGTCCATGTCGCCCTGCGTGATCGTGTAGCCGGTCGACGCCGTGCAGGTCATCGAGTCGCCCACGTTGAGCGAGGTCTGCGGGCAGGAGGCGGTGCCGCCCCGGCTGCCGGCCACGACGATCTGGTCCATCGTCACGTTGCCGTTGTTGATCACGGTGTAGGTGTAGGTGATCACGTCACCGGTCACCGCGGCGTTCGGGTGCGCGACCGTCGGGTCCACGGTGGCGTTGAGCGCGGCGGCCGCGACCGCGAGCGGCACGCTGACGGCGGCTGGCGACGACGTGGTCGAGCTGAGCGCGCCCGGACCGGTGCCGGTGGCCGTCGCGGTACGCGCGATCGGCACCTGGTTGTTCACGTCCTGCTGGACGACCGTGTGCACGTCGGTCGACTCGCAGGTCATCGACGCGCCCACCGCCAGCGTGGCGGCCGGGCAGGTGACCGGCTGGTTCGCCGAGTCGGTGACGGTCACGGCGTGCATCGTCACGTTGCCGTTGTTGGTCACCGTGTACCGGAACGTGATGGTGTCGCCGACGTCCGCCGCGCTCTGGTGCGAGCTGGGCGTGACCACCGCGTTCGCGGTGACGGTCAGCGACGCGATGGCGTGCGCGACCGGGATCGTCGCGGTGTGGGTGGCCGACGTGGTGGTCGTGCCGCCGGGGGTGCGGCCGGTGGCGGCGGCGGTCTCGGTGATCGGCAGGCCGGCGTCGATGTCCGCCTGGCCGACCGGGTACGCGCCGGTGCGGCTGCAGGTCACCGAGGCACCGACGGCCAGCGTGCCGGCCGGGCAGGTGATCGTGCCGCCGAGCGTGCCGGTCACGCCGATCGTGTTCATCGTGACGTTGCCGTTGTTGGTGACCACGTACTGGTAGGCGATCGTGTCACCGGCCTCCGCGGCGCCCTGGTGCGCGGCGGGGGAGACCGTCGGCTTGACCGTGACGGCCAGCGCTGATGAGACACCGGCGACCGTGACGCTCGCGTTGCCGGTCGCGGTGGCCGACGTGCTGCCCGGCCCGGACGCGGTGGCCGTGGCCGTGTCGGTCAGCGGCAGCCCGGCGTCCACCTGGGACTGGTTGACCGTCCACGCCTGGCCGGTGCAGATGACGTGCGCGCCGACCGCGACCGGCGCCGACGGGCAGGTGGCGGTCCCGCCACGGGTGCCGCTGACGGCGACCGCGGTGACGGTGACGTTGCCGGTGTTGGTCACCCGGTATCCCGGGGTCACGGTGTCACCGGCCTCCACGGCGTTCTGGTGCGCGTTCGGGGTGACGACCGGGTTCACCGTGACGGTGACGGCCGGGGCGGGCGCGGCGACCGGCACCGAGACGAGCGTGGGGCCGAAGCTCGACGCGCTGGTGGCGGCGGGGGCGTACCCGGAGACGAAGACCGTGTCGGTGACCGGCGAGGCGGCGTCGACGTCGGCCTGCCTGATCGTGTACGGGGTACCGGACGTGCACGTCATCGACGCGCCCGAGGCGAGCGAGCTCTGCGGGCAGGAGATCGTGCCGCCCAGCCCCGCGGTGACCGCGACGTTCGACATGGTCACGTTGCCGGTGTTGCGGACCAGGTAGGAGAACGCGACTGTGTCACCGGTCTGCGCGGCGCCCTGGTGCGCGGCCGGCGAGACCGCCGAGGTGACGGTGACGGCCAGCGACGATGCCGACGGGTCGATGGTCACGGACCGTGCAGCGGTGTCGTTGGAGCTGTCCGGGTCGGTGCTGTCCGCGGAGAGCACCCGAACCGTGTTGGTGCCGGTGCCGGCCGTCTGCGCGACACCGGAAAGGGTCAGCGTGGCCGTCGCGCCCACCGGCAGCGACGGGATCTGCCAGCGGCGCTGGCCGTCGTCGTACGTGCCGGTGCTCGGCGTGCCGCCACTGATCGCCAGGCTGCTCTGCGGCTGCTCGGAGACGATGACGTTGGTGGCGTCGGACGGCCCGTCGTTGCGGATCGTCACCTGGAACTGCACCGGGCTGGACTGGATGACCTGCGGGGTGCTGGTGGTCTGCGTCAGGCTCAGGTCGGCGACGTGCGCGACCGGGGTGCTCGCGGTGACCGTGTTGTCGGTGGTGTCCGGGTCCGGCGAGGTGGCGGTCAGCACCGCCGTACGCGAGTAGGTGTTGCCGCTGAAACCGGCCGGGATGCTCCCGGTGAACGTGATCTGCCACGTGCCGGCGGCGGCCAACTGGGAGAGCGTGCAGACGAAGTTGCCGCCGTCCGGGGTGACCGTCCCGGCCGCGCCGGTGCCCTGGAAGTCGCAGTGACCGGCGCCGGCCGCGACCGACGGGACCACCGCGCCGGCCGGGATCGACTGGCGTACCAGCAGGCCCTCGGCCCGGGTCGGCCCGTCGTTGGTGACCGTGACGACCTCCTGCATCGCCTGGCCGGCGACGGCGCCGCCGGTCAGCGTCTCGGAGACGCGCAGGTCGGCGTCGAGCAGGATGGTCAGGTAGACCGTGTCGGTGTCGTTCGCGTTGTTGTTGTCGGTGGTCGGCGACACGACGGTCGTGCTGGTCGAGCCGGGGCCCGCGGCGGCGTCGGCCTCGATCCGGGCCTTGCCGGTGATCACGACGGTGCTCTGCGGGTGCGGCGCGGGCGGCAGCGTCGGGATGGTGCAGCCCGAGGTGGTGCAGATCGCGCTGGGCGTACGGATGATCGTCACGCCCGGCGGCACCACCGTGTTGAACGAGACGTTGCGGGCCACGGACGGGCCGTGGTTGGTGACGGTGAGCGTGTAGTCGACCAGGTCACCCGGCTTGGCCGTGGCGACGTTGATGTTCAGGTCCACGCCGACGTCCGCGATCGCCGTGCCGGCCGTGCTGACCGAGGCGTTGTTGTTCGCGATCACCGGGTCGGGCGTCGACGACGCGATCGAGACCGCGTTGTTGATCGCGCCGCTGGACGGCAGCTGGAAGTTGATCGTGACGGTGCTGGTCGCGCCGGGCGCGAGGTTGGGCAGCGAACAGTCGATCGTGCGGGCGGTGCTGACGTACGCGCACGTGCCGCCGGTGACCGACGCGGCCGGGTCGGGCGCGCCGGCGTCCAGCGTCGGGATCGGGTTCGCCAGGGTGATGCCCCGCGCGGTCGACGGGCCGTTGTTGGTGACGGTTGCCTGGTAGGTGGCCATCGCACCGGCGACCGGGTTCGCCGGCGGTGTCAGCGTGACGGCGAGGTCGGCGCTGGCGGTCACCGGGTAGCTCAGCGAGGTGGTGTTGTCGACGCTGTTCAGCTCGAACGTGCCGGCCGTGACCGCGGCGGAGAGCTTGTACTGGGTGCCCACGGTCGCGCCGGCCGGAACCGACCCGGCGATCGTCATGACGTTCGAGGCGCCCGAGGCCTGGGTGGCGTACGTGCACTTCGCGGTCGTGCCGGTGATCGAGCAGCTGCCGCCGGGCGAGGTGGCGGTCACGCCGGTCAGCCCGGACGGCACGTCCGCGGTGAGCTGGACCGCCGACGCGGCGCTCGGGCCGCCGTTGGTCGCGGTGACCGTGTACGTCGCGGTGCTGCCCGCCACCACCGCCGCACCCGAGAGCGCGGCCGTGACGGCGAGGTCCACGGCCGGGTTGATCGTGGTGCCGGCCTCGTTGGAGGTCGACGTCCGGGCCGCGTTCGCGAGCGGGTCGGTGTAGTTGCTGGTGGCGTCGTTGAGCATCGTTGTGCCGGCCGCCGCCGAGGTCACCTTCACCTGGTACGACATCTGCCGCGACTCGCCCGGCAGCAGCGTGCCGCCCACCGACGAGGAGGCGTTGAGTCCCACGCGGGCCTTCACGGTGCGCGACGCGGCGTCGTACTCGCCGGTGTCGTCGCCGGCCGCGTCGGTCGGCTTGACCGTCGTCGACCCATTGATCGACTTCAGCGAGCCGGCCACGTACGTGGTGCCCGCCGGCAGCGTGTCGACGATGCTGCTCAGGTTCGCCGGGTTGCCGCCGTCGTTGCGCGCGGTGACCGTGTACGTGATCGTGTCACCCACGTTGGCGCTGGTCGCGCTGGCCGCCGTCGTCGTGAACAGGCACGCCGCCGTGCCGAACGAGATCGTGTCGAGGAAGTTGCCGAACGTCGGGTCACCGTTGGCCGAGGCGATCGACTTGAACGCGAACCGCGTGGTCGTCTGCCCGGCCGGCACCGTGTAGGTCCCCGAGTACCCGCCCCACGCCGTGTTGCCGTCCAGCATGTTCGCGCCCTGCTGCACCAGCGTGGCGTTCGGCTTGCCGATCTGCAGCGCCATCGTGTCCACGCCGGTGCGCCCGCGGTGCTTCAGCTCCCACCGCAGCACCTGGCCCGCCGCCGTCGGCAGGTCCTGGTACAGCGTCGACACCTGGTTCGCGTTCAGCTCGGCGTGCTGGCTACCCGTGTTGGACGGCGTGTTGTTGTACCCGCGCCACAGCTCGATCTTGCTGTCGGTAGCCGTCGTGAGCCATCCCGGCACGTCCGTCTCCGGCATGATGTTGACGCTGCCGTTGGCGATGACCGGCGTCTCGAAGTCCCCGTTGGCGAGCGTCACCGCGTTGTTGCACGTCGACTGCGTCGCGCTGGCGGTGCCCGCGAGCATCGGCACGGCCACCGCGGCGGTACCCACGAGCGCGGCGGCAACCGCCGCCCGGACAGCGTGCGTCAGGCGGCTGGTGCGACGGCGGTGCCGGCCATTACGCAGCATGAGGGTCCGTTCGTTTCGAGGCGCGTGATCCTGCTCCGTCTCAGATCGGCAGGCGCACACCCCGGACGAGCTTTCTTCGATACCGGCCGGTGGGCGCCCGTGCTGCCGGAGAATGGCCTGGTGACGACGATCACGCAGGGCTACCCGCTGTGGTGCGCCACGCGGGACGGCGCCGTCGTGCGGGCGGGCCGGGTACTCGGCTGGATGTCCGACCAGACGTCGCCCGAGGCTCTCGCCGCGGAGAAGATCGCCGACCGGGCCGCGGCATCCGGCGCGGAGGGCAGATTCTCACCGCTGGTGACCTGGGATCCACCACACGGCGGACTGGCCGCCGGCGTCCTGGTCAGATGTGGCAGGGACGAGAACGGCCAGTTCGTCCCGTTGCACTTCGGCAGCACCCGGGAGGAGGCAACAGCCGCGGTCACCACCTAGCTAAGGTGGCAGGTGTCCCTGAACGAGGATCGCCCCGCCACCGTCGAGGACGTGCACGAGCTGGCGCAGGCCATGCCACACGTCACCGTGGAGTACGGCGGCGGCGACAACCCGATCTACCAGGTCGGCCGTAAGTCGTTCGTCTTCTTCCGCACACCGCGACCGGACGCCGTCGACCCTGACACCGGCGAGCGCCTGACGGACGTCATCGTGTTCTGGGTCGAGTCGGAGTCGGACAAGCAGGCCCTGATCCAGGACGCCACGACCCCGTTCTTCACCACCAGCCACTTCGACGGCCACCCGTCGGTGCTGCTGCGCGCCGCCCGGATCAGTGAGCTGACCCACGGCGAACTCGCCGAGCTGATCCAGGACGCCTGGCTCGCCCAGGCCTCACCCCGCCGCGCAGCCACCTGGCTCGCCTCCCGCAACCCCGGATAGGGCAGGCATATGCACGGTCCCACCTTCGGTGTCCATGAGATCCCGTTCTCCTACCGCGGGTCATGGTTCGGCCTCTCGCCGGTGATCGCCGAGAAGAGGTACGCGGACGACCTGCACCTGGTCTCCCACCAGACCGGCATGCACGCCGTCCTGCGGTTCGTGCCGCTGCGCGGCGGCGTGCCCGCCGAGACCGCGATCGTCGCCACCCCGTCCCGGCTCACATGGCAGCACGCGGACGGCCATCGGATCGAGGCCGCCTACCAGAGTGCCGGCGCCCTTCGCGTACGCGGAACCGGCCTCGGCCTGCGCCTGGCCGTCGCCGCCGGCACGCTGACGCCGTTCAGTGGCAGCTACCTCTACCGCGACCCGGTGAGCGGCGGGCACGTGCTCACGTCGTACGAGACCGGCCGCCGCTACCGGATCACCGTGCTGGCCGGCGCGATCACCGGCACCGCGGGGGTCGAGGCACTCGGCGACGGGACCCGGCACCTGATCCTGCCCGCGGACCGCGGCTGGGAGATCGCGATCGAGGAGTACCGGACCGGGCATCCGCCGTTCGCCGCGACCGGCTCGTTCGACGAGGTCGCCACCGCCGCCGGGCAGCGGTTCGCCGCGTTCGTGGACGCCGTGGCACCGTGGCGCGGCGCGGGGACCCCGGCCGCCGAGCTCGCCGCGTACGTCCTGTGGTCCGCGACCGTCGACCCGGCCGGCTTCCTCGCCCGCCCCGGCGTGCTGATGTCCAAGCACTGGATGGACAAGATCTGGAGCTGGGACCACTGCTTCAACGCCCTCGCGCTCGCCGATGGGGAACCAGGCCTGGCGTGGGACCAGTTCCTCCTGCCGTTCGACCATCAGGACCCGGCCGGTGCGCTGCCCGACTCGATCACCCACTCCGAGGTGCTGCACAACTTCGTCAAACCGCCCGTCCACGGCTGGGCGCTCCGCCTGCTCCGCGAGCGGGTCACCCTGAGCAGGGACCAGCTGGAGGAGGCGTACGCGCGGCTCGCCGCCTGGACCCGGTTCTGGCTCGACCACCGGCGGGCACCAGGTCGCGATCTGCCGCATTACCAGCACGGCAACGACAGCGGCTGGGACAACGCCACCACCTTCGACGGCGAGCGGGTCCTCGAGACCGCCGACCTGGCCGCCTTCCTGGTGTTGCAGTTGCGGGAGTTGTCGGACGTCGCCGAGGCCCTCGACCGCCCGGATGACTCCCGTCAATGGCGGAAGACCGCCGATACCGTACGGGAGGCGTTGTTCCGCGACCTGTGGCAGGAACCGCGTTTCGTCTCCCGGGCCGTTCACTCCGGGCAGCAGCGCGCGAGCAGGAGCCTGCTCGACCTGATGCCGATCGTCCTCGGCGAGGATCTTCCTCCCGGGACCAGCGCACAGCTCGCCGCCCGGATCGAGGACCATCTGACCGTTCACGGCCTGGCCACCGAACCACCCGCCTCACCGGACTACCTCGCCGACGGCTACTGGCGCGGGCCGATCTGGGCGCCCTCCACGGTGCTCATCGAGGACGGCCTGCGCCGCGCCGGCCACATCGGGCTCGCCGACCGCATCCGCGAGCGCTTCCTGGCGCTGTGCGAGAGGTCCGGCTTCGCGGAGAACTTCGACGCCGAGACGGGGGCCGGGCTGCGCGACCGCGCCTACACGTGGACGGCGAGCGCCTACCTGCTGCTGGCCGCGGCAGACCGTCAGCCGCCGCCGGCTTGAAAGGCGATGAACCGGTTCACGTGGATCAGTCCTCGGCGTTGGTGGCCTTGATGGCCGCGGACATGTCTGTCAGCACGGTTGACATCGGAATGCCGGTGTTCTGGGAGAGCGCGAACGCCAGACCCGCGGCGAGCTGGGTGAGTCCGATCACCAGGTTCTCCGCTGCCGCCGGACTCTGCTCGGTGAGGTTCCGCAGGTGTTCTGCGTGCTCATCCAATGTCGGCTCGGCCAGCCATGCGTCGACGAGGGCGACCGCGCCGTCGATGCCTACCGCGGTGGGATCCACGTCCCCAACGTAGGCGAGTCACCCGAGGCTGTCCCGAAGATCGCCTCTATGGTGGTCCGATGGTGTCGGTCAGGCAGGTTCAGGTCACGTTCGACTGTGCCGATCCGGAGCGGGTCGCCCGGTTCTGGTGTGAGGTTCTGGGGTACGTGGTGCCGCCGGTGCCGGACGGTTTCGGGAGCTGGGACGACTACCACGCGGCTCAGGCGCCGGAGGAGCGGAACTCGTGGTTCGCGTGCGTGGACCCGACCGGGGCCGGACCGAGGCTCTTCTTCCAGCGCGTGCCCGAGGGCAAGGTCGTCAAGAACCGGGTGCACCTGGATGTGCGGGCCGGCACCGGGCTCGTCGGTGACGAGCGGCTGGCGACGCTGCAGGCGGAGCAGGCGCGGCTGGAGGCCCTCGGCGCGTCCCACGTGCGTACGCTGGTCGCCGACGGCGTGAACGAGTCGTGCGTCGTCATGCAGGACATCGAGGGCAACGAGTTCTGCCTGGACTGATTCGGCCTCAGCAGGTCAGGGAGCCCTGCTGCAGGGTGACGTCGCGGCCGGTGAGGCGGATCCGCAGGCCGTCCGGCAGGACCTCGACGCCGGTGTAGGCCAGGCCGGGCGGCAGCTCGCGCAGCGCCTGGGTCGTCTGCTGGGGTGCCACTTCGGCGAGGACGTTCGCGGCTGGGAAGCGTACGCCGAACATGTCGATCCGGTCCGGTGAGATGTCCAGCGTGCTGCCCTTGATCACGGGCCGGCCGTACAGCACGACCGGGGTGTCCTTCTCGGGTTCGCGTTTCGTGGTGGCGGTCAGCAGGCCGTTCTCGGCGCCGAACACCGTCGGGGCGCCCGGTGGCTGCTTCAGCACCGAGAACGGCCGGGTCGTGACGCCGCCGATGACGACCTTGATGCCCTGCGGGTCGACGCTGACCGAGCGGTAGGTGACCCCGCCGGGCAGGGCCGGCAGCTCACGCCGGAGCGCGTCCTGGTCGACCTGGCCCAGCACCAGCCGAGCAATGGGGGAGTCGGGCTGGTGATCCACGCCGAGGGCGCGTACCCGCCGGGGTACCAGGGTCAGCGTGCCGTCGCCGAGAACCGGCTCGGTGTGGATGGTCAGCGGGAGCCCGATCGCGGTGGTGTTGATGCCCAGCAGGCCGCCGGCCGCCGAGTACGAGACGGTGCGCTCGCCGATCCGCGTGGGCAGCGTGTTCAGGGCGGTGGTGGAGACGCCGCCGATCTCGATGTGCACACCGTCACCGCGCGGGACGATGGAGCGGTAGGTGACGCCGTCCGGAAGAGGCGGCAACTGCTGGCTGCGTACCCCTCCCGCCAGATCGCTGACCTGCGCGGCCGGAACCGATTGTCCGAAGATCTCCAATCGCTCCGGCACCGACTGCGCGGTGTCGCCGCGCAGGCGCATCTTCATGAACAGCTTGGCCCGGATGCCGACGGCGGCCTTGGCCGGCATGACCACGTCGACGGAGAGACCGCCGTCGTCCGCCTGCCGGTAAGTACGTTTCGGGGTGCCCTCCGGCGTGGGCAGGTTCTCGAAGCCGACCGTGATGTCGGCGTCCATGCTGCCGACATGCGTGCCGCCGGACGGCTGGGTGACGTCGCGCATGGTGGCGGTGAACCGGGCGTGCGGCACGCCGTTGAGGGTCGCGTCGGGCACGGTCAGGCGGACCTCGGAGAGGCGCTGCCGCACGGCCTGCCGCACCAGGGGCCCGCCGCCGACGGTCACCTCCGTGCGGACCTCCGCCGCGCCGGGGCAGGCGACCTGGCTGCTCACCTGGCTGACGATCCGGTCGCGGAGATAACCGTCGAGGAGCGGCACGGGTACGGTCCACGCGATCACGCCGACCACCACGACGAGCGTGACGCCGCCCGCCGTCCAGGCCGCCCATCGGGCACGCGGGCTGCGATGTTTCTTCGGGGTCATCGCGACACCTCCCAGCCTTATTAACGGGCCGGTAACATCGCGCGGTTCATCGACCGCCGTTTTCATGAACAGCGCCGGCCGCCCCGTGGCGGCCGGCGCTCGGTGATGGAGCGGATCAGCCCATTCGCCACAGCTGGGCGCCCGTGCCGTTGCACGGATACAGCGACAGCCGCGCGCCGTTGGCGTTGTTCCACGCGTAGTTGTCGAGGCACATGTTGCCGGCGACGTTGCGCAGCGAGAACCAGCCGCTGCCCCGGTCCTGGACGATCCACTGCTGGGCGGTGGACCCGTTGCAGGTGTAGAGGCCGACATCGGCGTTCGACGCGGTGTTGAAGTTCAGGTCGTCCAGGCAGGTGCCGGTGTTGCGGTTACGGATCTCGTAGTGGGTGGGTGCCCGGTAGGTGAGTTCCCACTGCTGGGCGGTGCCGCCGTTGCAGTCGTACAGGCGGACCAGGGCGCCGAGCGTGGTGTCCCGGTTGTAGTTGTCGACGCACCGGTTGCTGAACTGGCCCCGGATGCCCGGGTTGGTGACCGTGCTGGGGATCGGCTGGCCGAAGAACGGGTCGCCGTTCTCCCGCCACAGCAGCTGCTGCATGCGGGTGTGCCGGTTCGGGTCGGTCAGCGCGTCCGGGTTGGGCGTGGCGTAGTCACGGGCGTGGTAGACGAGCATGTCCGTGACGCCGTCCTCGGCGACCGTGAAGCTGCCGTGCCCGGGACCGTAGACACCGTTGGCCGTCTGGAACACCGGGTTGGGGTGCTTGTACCAGGAGGCCGGGTTGAGCAGGTCGACGTTGTCCCAGGACGAGAGCAGGCCCAGCTTGTACCGCGAGTCCGTTGCCGACGCCGAGTAGGCGATGTACACCCGGCCGTTCTTCACCAGCGGCGACGGGCCCTCCACGACGCCTGCGACGCCCTCCTTCTCCCAGGCGACGGTCGGCCGGGCGATCTCCACGGCGGAGCCGGTGATCGCCGTGGGCCCGTTCATCCGGGCGATGTACATGTGGCTGTTGAAGTTCGTCGACGGGCTGTCCTGTGCCCAGGTGAAGTAGCGGACACCCCGGTTGACGAACGACGCGGCGTCGAGCTGGAACGACTCCCAGCCGGTGTTGAACCGCTGCGGCGCACTCCACGAGCCGGTCATCGGGTTGGCGGAGGTGTTGCGGATCCAGTACAGCCGCTGGTCGAAGACGGCGGTGCTGGGCGACGCCGAGAAGTACATGTACCAGGCGCCGTCCACGTACTGGATGTCCGGAGCCCAGATCCAGCCGCTGAGCGCTCCGCTTCCCGGCGCGACGAACGCGTTGGTGGTGGCGGCGGTGCCCAGGCCCTGGAGGGTGGTCGCGCGGCGCAGTTCGACGCGCTTGTAGTCGGGCACCGACGCGGTCATGTAGTAGTAGCCGTCGGTGTGCTTGAAGATCGCGGTGTCGGCGCGCTGGGAGATCACCGGGTTGCGCACGGTGATGAACTGGGCGGACGCCGGTGCGGAGAACCCGGTCAGCAGGACGACGACCAGGGCCAGCACGACCGCCGCCTTGCGACGGATGCGAGCGGGGATACCCATCGATGACTTCCTTGAATGCGGGAGCGGGGGAGACGTGCATGTGTGATCGCTAACATGCACGCCACCCGGGGAGCCCGTCAAGAAACATCGATGAAACAGGCCCGATTCGGCAATCAGAAAATTTTCGACCTTGTTAGGCATGTCGATGTCTCGTAACATGCCCGTCAACTTTGTGAGCGCTAACGAGAGACGGGACTTCTCCGTGCGACGCTTGATCACCGGACTGCTGACAGTGGCCGCTCTCGTCGTCTCCCTCGTGGCCGCGCCGGCCCCGAGCAGCGCCGCGGTCGGAGCCTCGTTCCAGAACCCCGTCGTCGGAACGCCCAACAGCGCCGACCCGTGGCTCGGCTACCACAACGGCAACTACTACTACGCCGCCACGACCTGGACCGGGCGCGTCCTCATCCGCCGGTCGGCCACCCTCGCCGGCCTGCGCACCGCCGCCGAGACGACCGTGTTCACGATGTCGCAGCCGAACGCGGTGTCGAACATGTGGGCGCCGAGCCTGCACCTGCTCAACGGCCCGAACGGCCAGCGGTGGTACCTGTACTACTCGGCCGGGCCGTCCGCCTGCTGCGGCGGGCAGCGCCAGCACGTCCTGGAGAGCGCGGGCACCGATCCGATGGGGCCGTACACGTACAAGGGCGCCCTGGTGCTGATGCCGAACAACGGCTGGTCGATCGACGGCAGCGTGATGACCGTCGGCGGGGTCAACTACTTCGTCTTCTCGGCCTTCAACAACAACAGCGGCTTCGAGAACGGCGGACTGCAGAGCCTCTACGTCTCCCGGCTCACCAACCCGTGGACGCCCGCCGCGCTCGGCTCGCTGATCTCCGAGCCCACGCTCTCCTGGGAGCGGCAGGGCAACCCGGTCAACGAGGGCCCGTTCGTGCTGCAGCGCGGCGGCCGCACCTTCCTCACCTACTCCGCCAGCTACTGCGGCACGCCGGACTACAAGATCGGAGCGCTCGAGCTCACCGGCTCCGATCCGCTGAACCGGGGCTCCTGGTCGAAGTTCGCCAGCCCGTGGTTCCAGCGCTCCGACGCCAACGGTGTGTACGGCCCCGCCCACCACTCGTTCTTCAAGTCGCCGGACGGCACCGAGGACTGGATCGTCTACCACGCCAACGACTCGTCGTCGCAGGGCTGCGGCACCACCCGGACCAGCCGGGCGCAGCGGATCGCCTGGAACCCGGACGGCACGCCCAGCCTCGGTGTCCCGGTCTCCACCACCACTGTCCTGGCCGGTCCCTCCGGCGAGCTGGGCAACCCGGGCGCGGTCACCGTCCAGCGGCTGCAGTCCTACAACTTCCAGGACCGGTACGTGCGCCACCAGTCCTACGGCGTTCGCATCGATGCGAACGTGACGCCGGCCCTGGACGCCCAGTTCCGGGTGGTGCCCGGCCTGGCCGACAGTGCCGCGGTGTCGTTCGAGTCGGTGAACTTCCCCGGCCACTACCTGCGGCACAACAACTACGTGCTGCGCCTCGAGCCGAACACCGGCACGGCGACGTTCCGGCAGGACGCGACGTTCCGCCAGGTCGCCGGGCTCGCGGACGCTGCGTGGTCGTCGTTCCAGTCGTACAACTTCCCGGACCGCTACATCCGGCACAGCAACTATCAGCTGCGGATCGACTCGATCACCACGGCCGCCGGGCGGTCCGACGCGACGTTCCGGCGTACGTCCTGAGCGTTGATGGCCTTGACCACCGCCGCCATGTCCTCGCCCCCGAAGCCTGCCGCGGCCGTCGAGGCCAGAAGGTCGCGGCAGACCCGGAGCAGGGGTGAGGGCGCACCCTCCGCGACGATCAGCTCGCTGTTGTAGAGGACGTCGCTGACCGCCGCCTGCACCTCGAAGTCCCGCTCGGCCAGCTTCCGGGCCTTCACGCGGGAGACCGCGCTGGCCATCGGTCCCGCATCGAGGACCGTGCGCAGGACCGACAGGTCGAGGCCGGCGCGGGCGGCGAAGTCGAAGGACTCCGCCAGCCCGGCGACCATGCTGATCAGGAACGTGTTGACCGCCAGCTTCATGCGCAGCGCGGACGGTACCGGGCCGCAGCGGACCACCGACGCGCACATCGGTGCGAGCAGCGGCGTGATCGCGTCGACGTGAGGATCGTCGCCGGCGACCATCGCGACCAGCGAGCCCGCCTCGGCGGGCCCGCGCGAGCCGGAGACCGGGGCCTCGACATAGGCGCCGCCCGACGCCGCGATCCGGGCTCCGAGGGCGGCCGAGTACGCCGGGGCCACCGTGCCCATGTTCACCACGATCCGGCCGCTCACGTCGCAGCCGTCGAGGACCTGGTCGGCGACCCGGTCGTTCGCGAGCATCAGGATCACCACGTCGGCGCCGGTGAAAACATCGGCGGGGGAGACGGCCGCGCGCAGGGGAGGGGCGGCGCGGGAGGCGGTGCGGTTCCAGACGATCAGGTCGGTGCCGGCGCGGGCGAGGTTGCGGGCCATCGGCAGGCCCATCACCCCGAGGCCGAGGAAACCTACGGTCACCCGCCCGACGTTAGGCGGCCACCTGCGGGGACGCCGAAGCCAATCGGCCGGGATTGGTCTGCTCCCGCATGCCCCAGGGGGAGCCGTACGCGGTCAGCAGGTCCAGGAACGGCCGGGGCGGGAAGGCCTCCGGCCCCAGGACACCGGTGCCCGTCCAGACGCCGGTCGCGAGAAGTTCGAGGGCGACGACCGGGTTGATGGCCGTCTGCCACACCACGGCCTGGCTGCCGTACTCCGCCATCGACCACTCGTTGTCGACGACGTGGTACAGGTAGACCTCCCGGTTTTCGCCCGCGTGCTTTCCGCGTACCCAAGTCCCCGCGCAAGTCTTTCCTCGCATGCGCTCGCCCAACGAAGCCGGATCCGGCAGCGAGGCCGCGACCACGTCCCTCGGTGAAACCGTGCCGCCCGGCACGGTGACCGATTCGGTCCGGTCCAGACCCAGTTGGTGCAGCGTCTTGAGCGTGCCGATGAACTGCTCACCGAGACCGTATTTGAACGTGACCCGCCGTGCGCCGACCCAGCGCGGGATCAGCAGCACCTCCTCGTGCTCGACGTTGACGCACTCGACCGGGCCGATGCCCTCCGGGAAGTCGAACACCTCCGGCTCGCTGAACGGCGCCGTGGTGAACCAGCCGCGGTCCTTCTCATAGACGACCGGCGGGTTGAGGCACTCCTCGATGGTCGTCCAGATGTTGAAAGAGGGCGCGAAGTCGTAGCCGTCGACGGTGAGGTTCGCGCCGTCGCGTACCCCGATCTCGTCGATCTCGTCGAACAGCTCGTCGGCCGCGAAGCGCGCGAAGATGTCCGAGAGGCCGGGCTCCACACCGATGCCGACCAGGGCCAGCAGGCCGGCCCGCTCCCACTGCGCGGACTGCTCGAACTGGGCGTCGCCGAGCTTGACGCCGCACTGCTCGTAGGGCCGCGACGGGTGCGGCCGGGACAGCGACATCGCCATGTCGAGGTACGTCGCGCCGGCCGACCGGGCCGCCTCGAACAGCGGCATCACGAAGCGCGGGTCGGTCGCGTTCAGCAGCACGTCGCAGCCGGTGTCGCGGAGCAGGGCCGCGACCGCACGCCGGTCGTTCGCGTCGATCCGCACCGCACGCATGCGGGGATCGCACACCGCGGCCGATGCCCGCGCCAGGTCGTAGTCGGCGACCACCATCTCGTCGAAGAACGGGCGCCGGGCGGCGATTCGGGCGATCGCCGTGCCGACACCCCCGGCACCCACCAGGAGGATTCGCATGACCTGATGAAACGCGGCTTGCGAACCTAACGTCAACCGTGTTGGCATAAGGGTATGGCGAAGCCAGTGGTCCCCGAGGAGAAACGCCGCCGGCGCCGCCCGACCCGCGGCGGAACGGTCCTGTCCGAGCGGCTGATCGTCGAGGCGGCCCTGCGGCTGCTTCGCGAGCACGGCAGCTCCGGGCTCAGCGCGCGCCGGCTCGGCCTGGCGCTCGACTGCGACCCGAGCACGCTCTACCGCTACTTCCGCGGGATGGACGAGGTGATCCTGGCGATCGGCGACGCGCTCATCGGCCAGGCGCTGACCGGCTGGTCACCCACCGGGCGGTGGCGCGACGACCTGCGCGCGCTCGGTCTGCGCATCCATGCGGCGTACACCGCGCACCCCCAGGCCGCCGTGCTCACCACGAGCCGGGTCACCGGCCGTCCCAACGAACTCGCGGCCGACGAGACCGTGCTGTCCGTGCTCCGCGGCGCAGGACTGCCGCCGCCGCTCGAGGTCCGGGTCTACCACGCCTTCATCGACCAGACGCTGGCGTTCGCCGCTCTCGACGCCGCCTCGCTCGCCCTGCCCAACGCCGCGCTGCTCGCCGAGGAGGAGGTGTGGCGGTCCACCTACGCCCGGCTGCCGTCGGCCACCCACCCGCACGTCGCCGAGGTCGCGCCGCTGCTGGCGGCCGAGATGGTGGGCAGCGCATACCCCGCCGCGCTGGAACTGCTTCTCGACGGGGTCACCCTTCGCGTTCCTTTTTACGGTACGGGCAATCGCGCTCTGCCCTGACCAGACCCGCGGCGATACTGCCGCGCGAGGCCGCAGCGCGCCCTACGGCGCCCACTGCGTGGTTCAGCGTTCGGCCAGACCGTACTGATAGAAGGTCAGCAGGCTGTGCTCGGGCCCGTGCTCGAGCCGCTTGGCGACCTTGTTGTGCGGATAGGCCTGCAGGCCGTTGGGCATCGCGACGACCGCCGCCTTCTGCCTCGGGTCGTACTCCCAGCGGCCGCCACCGTGACGTACCAGCAGCTCACCGAGGTACGCACCCAGACCCATGATCATGTTGTGCTTGTATTCAGGGGGTGGGTTCGTGGCCAGGAAGCCCTCGCACAGCGCGTCGAGGCGAGCGGCCTCGGTCCGATCCCATCCGAGCCGCGCGGTGCCCGTGCGGAAGGTCTCCGCCAGATCGATCATGATCGTGGCAGTCTCGGCGCCGGTGGGATCCGGGGGCTGCCGCCGGAACCGGTCCAGGATTCCCATGATGTCCTCCCCGATGAAAACGGGGCGAGCGTACCAGCGATTTCATGCCATGATCCCTCATTGATCAGGTCATTTTCACCGGATGAGGTGCGCCGTGCGGATCAGGGAAGCGGTCGCGGCCGACGTGCCGTTCCTGGAGGAGATCGTCCTGGCGGCCTACAACTGGTCCGGGCCGCGCTTCACCCTCGACTGGGTGCGCACCGACGAGATGGCCCAGCGCTACCTCGCCGGCTTCCCCGGGCCCGGTGACATCGGGGTGGTGGCCGTGATCGACGGCTGCCCGGCCGGTGCCGTCTGGGGTCGTGCCCTGCCCGCCGACCGCGCCGGTTACGGCTTCGTGGCCGCCGACGTCCCGGAGCTCACGGTCGGCGTCGTCCCGGAGGCCCGCGGCCGAGGCGTGGCGTCGAACCTCCTCGCCGAGATCGCCGCGCTCGCCGTGCAGCGGGGGATTCCCGGTTTGAGCCTCAGCGTCGAGGACGGCAATCAGGCCCGCCATCTGTACGAGCGTGCGGGCTATCAGGTCGTCGGGCGCACCGGTAACTCGGACACGATGGTCCTGCGGCTCCTATAGCTGTGCGCTGAACCCCACAGTTGCAACTTCTTGGCAACAACCCCATGCTGTCAATATGCTGCTGCCTGTGAGCCAGGAGGGGCGTGCCATGGACAACGCAGTGGCGATGCACATCGCCAACGGGATCATCGACGGTCCCGTTTCCCTGATCTTTCTCGTGATCGCGGTCGCCGGGCTGGCGTTCTGCGTGTGGAAGGCCAAGGTCGATCTCGACGACCGGCTGGCCCCGATGGCCGGCCTCGTCGCCGCCTTCATCTTCGCCGTGCAGATGCTCAACTTCCAGGTGCTGCCCGGTGTCTCCGGTCACCTCCTGGGCGGCACGCTCGCGGTGATCCTGGTCGGGCCGTGGGTCGGCTCGCTCTGCGTCGCCACCGTGCTGATCGTGCAGTGCCTGATCTTCGCCGACGGCGGCCTCACCGCGATCGGCCTGAACATCACCAACATGGCCCTGCTCGGCACCGCCGCCGCGTACGTTCTGGTCGCCGGCCTGCTCCGGATCCTGCCGCGCACCCCCGGCGGCCTCGGAGCCACCGCCTTCATCGCCTCGGTCATCGGCGTCGTGGTGGCCTCGCTCGGCTTCGTCCTGGAGTACGCGCTCGGCGGCACCACCCAGCTCTCGATCGGCGGCGTCGCGGCCACCATGGCCGGCGTGCACGTCCTGATCGGTATCGGCGAAGGCCTGATCGCGGCCACCACCGTGGTCACGGTCGCCCGGGTCCGCCCCGACCTGGTCTACGCCCTGCGCGCCTTCCGCAAGACCCCCACCAGCACCCCCGTCGAGGTCGGAGCCGCCGCATGAACAAGAAACTCGGCTGGTTCCTCGCGGCCGGCCTGCTGGTCGCGTTCCTCCTCGCCGGCGTCGTGAGCAACTTCGCCTCCGGCAGCCCCGACGGCCTCGACTACGCCGCCCGCGAGGGCTGCACCTTCAACGCCGACGACGAGATCACCGGCGGCACCTGCATGGCACAGCAGGAGGGCTCCCACCAGCTCGGCGACAGCCCGCTCGCCGACTACGGCATCCGCGGCATCGACAACGAGTTCCTCTCGACCGGCCTCTCCGGCGTCCTCGGCGTCCTCATCACGTTCGCGGTCGGCGGCGGCCTGTTCTGGCTCGTCCGGCGCCGCCCCCAGAAGGTCTGAGAAGCAGCGCCCCGGCTCTTGGCCGGGGCGCTCCGTCTCAGCGCGCGCTGCGCGGGTGGGTCGTCTCGGCCCGCGCTGCGCGAGTGGGTCGGCTCAGCCCGCGCTGCGCGGGTGGGTCGTCTCAGCCCACGCTCTGGAGGCGGGCCGCGAAGCCGGCGGGGTCGCGCAGGTGCGGAAAGCCGGCGCGAGCGTCGGGCTGAGGCCCGATCCAGTCGCGGTAGGACCGCCTCAGCCCGGAGTCCTGACGCGGCACCGCGAACTGCCGATACGGCTCCGGGATCTCCTCCTCGCCCGGCGGCCCGCTCCCGACCCGGATGACCGTCCTGGTCACGAACCGCTCCGCGAACGCCGCCGCCAGCAACGCCGACTCCGCGTGCGCCACCAGGATCGGCGCCCGCCGCAGATCCAGACCATGCACCAGCATGGCCAGGTCATGAGCGACCGCGTCGAGCCCGTAGTCCTCCCTCGGCGCCGACTCCCCGTGCCCCGGCAGATCGACCGCCACAGCCGCACACGCCGCCCCGAGCTCAGCCGCAACCGGCCACCACATCGTGCGGTCGTAACAGAGCCCGTGCAGCAGCACGACCGGCCGGCCGAACCGCCCCCAGCGGTCATAGACAATCAGATTCTTCGGCGTCCCATAGGCATGCGTGGTACGCCGCGGTGGTTGCGGGTGCACAGTGGATCGTCCTTCTGTTCTGCGGGACATTTCGGGTGACTGGAGGCAAAAAGCTCCTACACCCGCAGAACCCCCAGCAGCTTCAGATCCGGATCCGGGCGCTCACCAACCCCCGCACACGGCTCCACCGCCCGCGCCGGCACCACCGGAACAATCGTGACCAGCGCGGACTGAACCATCGGCCGCGCGCGGTGCCCCAGATTCGGCACCCACTCGTTGCCGTGCCGATGCTCGTGAGCCGGCTCCTTCACCACGTCGTGCGGCGTACAGACGTGGTGGACGTGCCCATGCGCGTGATGAACACTCCCGGCGGAATACAGCACCCCGGCCGCGAGAACAGCGAGCAGCATGAGCAGCACACCGGCTGTCCTCCACTCGCGGGTCACCCGCCAAGTTAACCAGGCACCGCTCACACCACGCTTTCGCACGAATCACCCGAACGGCTCACGGTTTCCGGTTACTCGAGATCCGCCATCTGCTTGGTGATTCGCATCCGCATCTTGCGTGCCTCGCCCGGCTCGATCAGGCCACGCTTCGACCAGTCGCGGAGCGCGAGCAGCTTCAACTCGGCTTGGTTGATCTTTTCGGGGGTGGAGGGCGTGGGCGCGGACACCGGCGCCTGACCGGGCAGCGTCAGGAGATGCCACCAGGCGACGGCGGAGAGGGCGAGGCGGTCGCCTGGTGGCCTGGACCGGGACCGGGCGGCGGATGACGCCGAACGTCCTTCGCCCTCCGGTCGCCACTCCAGTTAACCTGACTGTCCTCATCGGCGGGCAGGGAGTACCGGGTGCGAAGAGTCGGCTGGCTGCTCCTCGTCCTCGTCGCCCTCGCCGCGGGCGTGGTGGCGGCCACCACGGTGTCGGTGGCGGTCAACCTGGCCACCGAGGTCGGTGTGGGCCGGATCGAGTTCATCCGCCGGGATCCGTGGTGGTGGACCCTGGGAGCGACCGCTGTGGCGTTCCTGGCCGCGTGCGGCGCCTGGTGGACGCAGCGCCGGTTCGACCGGGCGGCGGCGGGCCGGCGGATCCGGCCACGGCGGCCGTCCTGGGTTGTGGACCGGCCGGACGAGGTGCGCCAGGTGATTCGGGCGCTGCACACCGACCGCGGCACCGCGGCGATCACCACCGGGGTGTACGGCGCCGGCGGCTTCGGGAAATCCACGGTCGCGCAGCTTGTGCGTGCGGACCGGCGTGTCCGGCGACGGTTCGGCGCCGAGGTCTACTGGGTGACCGTCGGGCGTGACGTGCGCGCCGGCGCGCTGGCCGAGAAGGTGAACCGGCTCGTCGAGGAGATCGCGCCGGGCCGCATGCAGCCGTACCCCGAGGTGTGGCGGGCGGCGGAGAACCTGCTCGCCGTCCTCGACTCCGGGCCGCGGCGGCTGGTGATCGTCGACGACGTGTGGTTCCCGGACCAACTGGACGCGTTCCCGCCCGGCCGCAGGTCCGTGCGGCTCGTGACCACCCGCAGCCGGTTGCTGGTGGACGGGCTCGGCGTGTCGATCAAGGTCGACCAGATGTCGGAGGAGCAGGCGCGGGCGGTGCTGACCGCCGGACTGCCGCACCTGAGCCCGGGTCTCGTAGCCTCGCTGCTGGCCGAGACCGGGCGGTGGCCGCTGCTGCTGCGCCTGATCAACCGGATCCTTGCGGAGTCGCGGCTCGGGCCGGAGGACGTGCTCCACCGGCTCCGGGGCGGGATTTCCCAGGTGGATGATCTCACCGGCACGGCTGCGCCGGCACTCGATCTCAGTGACCCGGAGCAGCGGGTGCGGACCGTGCGGGCGACCCTTGAGGCGAGCCTCGGGCTGCTCGCCGAGGACGAGCGGGAACGCGTGGCCGAGCTGGCGGTCTTCGCGCGCGACGAGGCGGCGCCGCTGCCACTGGTCGAGGCGCTGTGGGCGGGCACGTGCGGGATGGAGCCGCTGCGGGCGCGAACGTTGCGGGACCGCCTCGAACACCTCGCGCTGATCACCACGACTCCGGACGGTGCGGTCGAACTGCATGACGTCGTCCGCGACTACCTGTCCGGGGAGATGGGGGAGGAGCGGCTCTGCGCGGCACACCGCGCGTTGATCGTCGCGGCCCGCCCGGCGGACGGATGGTGGGTATTGCCCGAGTCGTCCCGCTATCTCTGGGACCATCTCGTCGAGCACCTGATCGCGGCCGGCGACCGCGACGGCGCCGGTGAACTGGCCGTCGACCTCCGGTGGGTGGCCGCAAGTCTGCAGGTCAACGGCCCGGCCGCCCCGATGCGTGACATGGCGGTGGCCGGCACCGACCGGAGCCGGCGCCTGCGCCAGGCGCTGGGCCAGGTCGCCCACCTGCTGGCGCCCACCGACCCGGCCCACTCGCTGACCGACATCCTCTACCAGCGGCTGGGCGAATTCAGTCCGGTGCCGGAACCGGCCGGGCCTGCTCTGATCAGCGACTGGCCGCTCGCGGACCGGCCGGATCCCGCGGCCCGCCGCACCCTCACCGGACATCGCACCCGGCTGACCTGCGTGGCTGTCACCGCGGACGGCTCGACCATCGTCTCCACCGACGCGTCCGGAACGGTGATGATCCGGGACGCCGACAGCGGCCGGTTGATCCGGACGTTCACCGGCGTCCTCCACACGACGCCGGCGCCGGTGGTCACGCCCGACGGCCGGTGGCTCATCGGCCGGGCTCACCGTCCTGACAGCAGCGCGGCGTGGCGTGTCCCGACGATCGTGGACCTCGAGACCGGGGATCAGCGCCTGCTCCCGCCGGACACCGCCGACCACCAGGACATGCTCCATGTGGCGGTGGGCCGCGACAGCGGCTGGCTCGCGGCCGGCTACTCCGACGGCACGATCCAGATCTGGGACCTGAGGACGGACACGACGCGCCGCGTCCTGACGGCCGGCGGGCGTGAGGTGACCGCTTTGGCGGCCGGCCCCGGCGACGGGCTCGCCGTGGCGTCGCCGGCGGGTGCGGAGCTCTACGGCAAGCACGTCGTCCGGGTCTGGGACGTCGGCTCCGGCGAGGTACGCCACAGGCTGCACTTCGACGCCGAGGTCCGGACGATCGCATCCGACCCGGCCGGCGCGTGGGTGGCGACGGTCAGCGACGCGACAATCAGGTTCTGGGACCTGGCGACGCGTGTCGAACTTTCGCTGATCGCCGGGCCCGATCGCGACAGCGTGCGGACGATCGCCGTCTCGCCGGACGGCGCCTGGGTCGCGGCGTCGCTGCACGGCGGCGCGATCGACATCTGGAACCTGCGGACCGGAGCGCGTCTGGCCACGCTCAGTGGTCACAGCGACCTGGTCAACGCGCTGGCCTTCGCGCCTGACTCGGCATGGCTGGCGACCGGCGGTGACGATTGTTCCCTCCGGACCTGGCAGGTGAGCGCCAACGCACGGCTGTTCGATTCGCGGGCAGCGGCCATAACCGGCCCGTTGCGGGCGGTCGCGGTCACCGCCGACGGCGAGTCCCTGGTGACCGCGGGTGCCCGCGGCGAGATTCTCTTCCGGTACGCCGATCACGGCTACCTGCACCGTGACCTCGGCGCCCACGCTGGCACGCCGAAGACGGCCGCGGTGGCGCCTGACGGCAGCTGGGCGGCGAGCGTCGGCGGCGACGGCCTGGTCAAGTTGTGGGACGTGGTCCTCACCCGGGCGTTGGGGCAACTGAGCGCGAAGGCCCGCGCGGTTGCGATCGCACCGGACGGCACCTGGCTGGTCACCGGCGGCTTCGACCGGCAGGTGCGGATCTGGGACGCGCAGACCCGCACCGTACGGTCGAACCTCACTGACGGCGCCGGTGACGTCAACGCCGTGGCCGTCTCGCCGGACGGCACCTGGGTCGCCGCGGTGGATCGTGACGGTGGGCTGACCGCATGGGACGTCGCCCGTGCAGCGGTGCTGACCCGGGTGGCGACCTCGTCCGGCCCGATGAACGCGATGGCGATCGAGCCCGGCGGGAAGTGGCTCGTCACCGGCGGCTCCGGCACGGTTCGCCGCTGGGACACCACCACCTGGCGGGTCACCGGGCAGCTGCGCCCCCGGTCCGGGCGGGTCAGCGGGCTTGCCGTCGCCCCGGACGGCGACCTGGTCGCAGCGGTCTGCGACGACGGGACTGTCCAGGTCTTCGAAGCCGCGTCGGGGCGCGCGCTGGCGATGACCCGCATCGATCAGGCTGCGCACTCGTGCGTGTGGGATCCGAAGGGCCGGGCGCTGTTCGTGGCCGGCGAGGCGGGACTGTTCCGGTTCACGCTGCGCCGTTGAGCGCGGGCGGGGCACCGGTAGCGGGCCGGCCTACCCCGTGTACGCAGATCGTCCCAGGGATCAGGCGGTCAGGGTCGTGGTGAACGAGGAGCGGGCGCCCGAGGGCAGGCGCAGGGTGACGGTCAGCTCGGTGCCGGGGGCGAGCGCCGAGGTCAGCGCGGAGAGGGCGAGGCGGTCGCTGATGGCCTGAACCGGGACCGGGCGGCGGATGCCGTGGTGGTGGGTGGTGGCGGACCAGGCGGTGACCGGGCCGAGGGCGGGGTCGGCGCAGAGGTGGATCAGCGTGGTGCTGTGGGCGCGGGTGTGTTCGGTGCGGATGCGCAGGGTGCCGTGGGAAGTGGCGATCGCCTGGGAGGTGCGGTCGGGGCACGGCCCGGACGGTGGGGAACCGAGCAGGGCGGGGTTGGCGATCAGGGCGCCGGCGCCGGGAATCAGGAGCAGCAGGGCGACCAGCGGGAGGGCGAGCGCGCCGCGGTGGCGCCGGGAGCGTGGTGGCGTGGTGCGGGGCACGAGGACCGGGCGGCCGTTCAGGTGGAGAACCCGCAGGTGAGGGCGGCCGGCGAAGCGCGGGCGGTGCCGGCGGGGGCGGTGTGGGGACGGCGGTGCCGGGCTGTCGTCGTTTCCCATGGTGGCCCGCCTCCGCGCTAGATCATCATCTTCAACCCGGAAGTCGGTCGAAAGGTGCGCCCAGTTCCCGGCGACCGGGGCGGTTTCACCAAATCGGACGATCTTGTCACGTGTCTGTCATATCGGTCTGTCAGGGTTTAGGAAGGCACCACTTCGGTCAGTCACGATCACGGCGGCGAATGACGTGGGGAGCGCGCAGATGACGGCTGTTCCAGCCAGGCGGGGTACGGGCGTGGAGCTGACCTGTGACGGCTGCGGCGTGGTCGCGGCGCCCGGTGGTTACGGGCTGCACGACACCGAGGTGGTCTATGTGACGGTTGCCGGCACGGGGTGGACGGGCACGGCGTTCGCGCGGGGGCCGCACCACTGCCCGTCCTGCTCGGCGACCTCGGTTGCGGCACGGGCGCTGCGCGTGCGGACGGCGACGGGTGACCAGGTGTCGCTGGAGATCGGGCCCGCTGCCGCCGTGGTGCGGGTGACCGGCGACGTCGATCTGGCCGTCGCTGACGAACTGCGGGCGGTTCTGGAGTCAGCCGCCGTCCAGCGCCGCGTGATCGTCGTCGACCTCGCCGAGGCCGGCACGATCGACTCGACCGGCGTGGGCGCGCTGGTGCGCGGCCGCAACGCCGCCCGTCGCCGGGGCGGCGACCTCCTGCTGGCCGCCCCGTCCCGCTTCCTGCAGATGATGCTCCGGACGATGCGCCTGCACACCGCGTTCGCGACCTACCGCTCGGTGCCACACGCCCTCGCCTCCACCACCGACCGGCGGGCCGCGTAACCACCACCCAGGCGCCGGTCAAAGGAAGGAAGGCGCGGCCCACGCAGGCGGCGGCAAGGAAGGCGTGGCCGGCAATTAGCGGAAAGGACCGGCGGCGGCGAGGGAAGGCAAGGCCGAACAGGCGGCGCGCCCACGCGGCTGGCTGGCGGCGGCTGCGGGGAAGGCGCGGCCGAGCGGGCGCCGCCCAGCCTGCGCGACGGAAGGCACAAAAGGCCACACGGCGCCGGGTTGGGGTTGGAAGAGTCAGGTGGCGACCGCGTCGGCGACGGCGGCGCGGATCGGGTCGGGGTTGGACCAGGTCCAGTTGGGGTGGGCGCGGTTTGTCAGCAGCACCAGGACCAGTGAGCGGGTTGGGTCCACCACCAGCGACGTGCCGGTGAAGCCGGTGTGGCCGAACGTGGCGGGGCCGGACAGCGCGCCCATGAACCACCGCTGGTTCAGTACCACGCCGAGTCCATGGTCGGCGGTGCGTTTCGGGCGCTCCGGATCGTACGCTTTCTTGCCTTTATTGGCATTTATCAGCATTTGCTGGACGATTTCGGGGGAAAGCACGCGTCGGCCGTTGAACGTGCCGCCGTCGAGGAGCATCTGGCCGATCACGGCGACATCCCGGGCCGTTGCGAAGACGCCCGCGTGCCCGGCCACCCCACCGAGGTCGTTGCACACGTCGTCGTGCACGACCCCGCGCAGAAGTCCTCGGGAGCTGCGCGCGTCGGTGGCGACCAGGCGGGCGGGTGCGCGGACCCACTTCAGCGGCAGGAATCCGGTGTCGGTGAGGCCGAGCGGCGTGGTCAGGTTGTCGCGCAGGGCCCTGTCGAGGGTCTTGCCGGTGAGCTTCTCGATCAGCTGGCCGGCGACCATGAGGCCGGTGCTGGAGTACCGGAAGGCGTCGCCGGGCCGCGCGCCGGACACGAGTGGGGTCGTCAGCACCGACTTGCGGGAGAGGCCGGTGCGACGGACGCCGACCGGCAGGCCGCTGGTGTGGCTGAGCAGCATCGCGACCGTGATGCGATCCTTCCCGGCGCCGGTGAAGCCGGGGAGGTAGGTCCGCACCGGTGCGGACAGGTCGAGTTTCCGCTGGTCGACGAGCTGGAGCGCCAGGATCGCGGTGTAGACCTTGGTGAGCGACGCGGTGTCGAAGATCGAGTCCTTCCGCATGGCGACGCGCTTGGCGGGCGGCAGCTCGCGAGGGCCGGCCGTGTAGCGCAGTGCGTGCCCGACCGCGACGTGTGTCGTGATCCTGCCGTTGACCATGACCAGGGCGACCGCACCGGCGTATCCGGGGTGCTTCGGGTTGGCCGGCGTCGGCTTCAGGTGGCGTTGAAGAAGCGGAGTGAGATCAACCGAAGCAGCCGGAGCGACAGGAACGGGAGCAGCGGACGGGGCAGCCGCGGCCGGGGAGACGAACGTGGGGGAGGACCGGCAACCGGCGAGGGCGGCGGCGAGACCGGCACCCAGGACAGCGCGGCGACCGAGAGGCATCCGCCGATGATGCCAGCTCAGGCGCGGAAATGTGGAAGTCGTCGACTACCCTGTGGCAGCGGTCGGAAGACCGGGGTCGAATGGGGGAGGTTCCGGATTGACGGCGGCGACCGTGGTTTTTCTGGCGATCGGGGCCGTCGGAGTCGCACTCCTCGCGATCGCACTGCTCGGCGGTGAGATCCTGCACCTCGGGCACATCGACGCGGATGGGCTGTTCTCCCTCGAGGCGGTGGCCGGCTTCCTCGGGGCGCTCGGGTTCGCCGGTGCCGTGATGGCCGAGGTGCTCGATGCGCGTACACCTGCTTTGATCGTCCTCTCGGCGGCTGTCGCCGCCGTCGCCGCGGTGATCGCCGCCTGGCTCGCGTTGCGCCTGACCCGCGCTGCGCGCAACATGCGCACCGACGCCACCCCCACCCGGCAGCATCTGATCGGCACTCTCGGCGTGGTGGTCACGCCGGTGCCGGCCGGTTCCGGTTACGGCGAGGTCCGCGTCCGGCTCGGCGGGCAGCCGGTGAAACTCAACGCCCGCGCCGACCAGGCCCTGCCGGCCGGCACCCAGATCTTCGTGGTGGAAGCACCCACCGAAACGTCGGTCGTCGTCGAGGCGACCCCGGACCCCGGAAGGGAATAGATGTCACCTTTGCTGATCGCGATCGGCGGCGCCCTGCTGCTGGCCATTCTCCTCGTCCTGTTCGTGCTCTCGCGGATCAAGGTCGCCGGGCCGAACGAGGCCTTCATCATCACCGGCCGCAAGGGCCGGGTGACACAGTCCGCCGACGGCACCAGCAGCACCGACCTGTCCGGGCAGAAGGTCGTGATGGGCGCCTCGGTGTTCGTCATGCCGGTCGTGCAGCGGCTGCAGTCGCTCGACCTGTCCAGCCGCCGCATCGACGTCGGGATCAAGGGCGCGGTGTCGAAGCAGGGCATCCGCGCGGAGCTGCACGGTGTCGCGATCGTCAAGGTCGGCGGGACCGAGGACGCGATCCGCGCCGCCGCGCAGCGGTTCCTGCACCAGCAGGCGGAGATCGAGGACTTCACCCGTGAGGTGCTGGCCGGTGCGCTGCGCTCGATCGTCGGCCGGCTCACCATCGAGGAGATCATCCGGGACCGGGCGGCGTTCGCCAGCGCGGTCGCCGAGGAGGCCGAGCACTCGATGACCAACCAGGGTCTCGTGCTCGACACGTTCCAGCTGCAGGACATCCTGGCCGAGGGGTCGTACCTGCAGGATCTCGGCCGTCCGGAGGCCGCGCGCGTGCTGAAGGACGCCGCGATCGCCGAGGCCCGCGCCCGCCAGGCCGCCGAGCAGGAGCGGCTGCTCGCCGAGGAGAAGATCGCCGAGGCGAACCGGAACCTGGCGCTCAAGCAGGCCGCCATCCAGGCCGAGATCGACGCGGCGAAGGCGCAGTCCGCGGCTGCCGGCCCGCTCGCGCAGGCGGAGCGGGACCAGAAGATCCTGGCCGAGCAGCAGAAGGTCGCCGAGCAGAACGCGGAGCTCAAGCAGCGCCAGCTCGACACCGAGGTGCGCAAGCCGGCGGACGCCGCGCGGTACAAGGTGGAGCAGGAGGCGGAGGCGTCCCGCAACGCGTCGGTCATCGGCGCCGACGCGGCGCGGCAGGCCACCATCGCCGCGGCGCAGGCGCAGGCCGAGCAGGCCCGCCTGACCGGTGAGGGCGAGCGGGCCCGGCGTGCCGCGCTGGCCGAGGCGCACGCGATCGAGGGTGCCAAGGAGGGTGAGGCGGAGCAGCGCCGGAGGACCGCGATCGCCGAGGCGATCGAGCGGGAGGGCGCGGCGGAGGCGGCGGCCATCCTGGCCCGTGGGCAGGCGGAGGCCGAGGCGATGGCGCGCAAGGCCGACGCGTTTGCGGCGTACGGTGAAGCGGCCGTTCTTGATCTTCTGGTGAAGGTGCTGCCGCAGGTCGTCGAGGCGGCCAGCGCTCCGATGGGCGCGATCGACAAGATGACGGTGATCTCCACCGATGGCGCGTCCTCGCTGACCAAGTCGGTGGCGAACAACGTCGCGCAGGGCCTGCAGCTGGGTTCCGACCTGACCGGTGTCGACCTGTCCGGTCTGCTCGCGAAGCTGGGCTCCAGCGCCGCCGCCAACGGGCGCGCGCTGGAGAAGACAGACAACGAATGATCCTCAGGGTTGCCGTGCCCGGGCCGATTGCTCCGGGCATGGCAACCTTGACCCCCGCGGCGTCCACGGTCCTCGTCGTCGACGACGACGAGGGCGTACGCGAACTGATCGCGTTCCTGCTGAACCGCGCGGGTTACCGGGCCGTCACCGCCGCCGACGGCCTGGAGGCCATCGACCTGCTTGCCACCACGCGACCGGATCTGGTCGTCCTCGACATGGTGATGCCGGGTCTGGACGGCCTCAGCGTCTGCGCTCGGATCCATTCGGACACGCCCGTGGTCATGATGAGCGGCCGCGCGTCGAAGGCGGAGATCGCCTCGGCATTCGAGTCCGGCGCGGTGGAATATCTCGACAAGCCGGTGCACCCGGGAGAATTGGTGTCCCTGCTCCGCATGCTTCTGAAGTGATCTCTCAGCATCTTCATAGGCGGATTCAGGTTTCACGGCGGCCGCCGTGGATAGCCTGGATCGAGTGAATTCCGGGAAACACCCCCTCCTGCGCAGTGCGGTCGTTCTCGTCGTGTGCGGCGTGCTGGCCGGCCTCGTGGTCGCGGCCGCGTCGTTCCCGGCCGTCGCCATGTCCGGGCTGGCCGCCAAGACCGGTTCGGAACAGCTCGGTGAGATGCCCGAGGGCCTCGTCGAGCAGGCGTCGCCGCAGGTCAGCCGGGTCTATGCCAACGACGGCAAGACGCAGATCGCGGTCATGTACGACGAGTTCCGCAGCGACGTGCCGCTCGCCAAGGTCTCGCAGAACATGCAGGACGCGATCGTGGCGGCCGAGGACCACAAGTTCTTCGAGCACGACGGCGTCGACCTCAAGGGTGTCGCCCGCGCTTTCGTGAACAACAACCAGGGCGGCGCTCAGCAGGGCGCGTCCACGCTCACCATGCAGTACGTGCGGATGGCGCTCGCCTATTCGGCGACCGATCCGCAGGAGGTCGTGAACGCCACGGCCGACACCGCGGAACGCAAGCTCACCGAGATGAAATACGCGCTGCAGGTCGAGAAGGAACTCACCAAGCAGCAGATTCTCGAGCGCTATCTCAACATGGCGCCGTTCGGCAACGGCGCCTACGGGGTGAACGCCGCCAGCCAGGTGTACTTCGGTAAGAAACCGGCCGACCTGACCGTCGCCGAGGCCGCGATGCTGGCCGGCATGGTCAAGGCGCCGACCGCTTTCGATCCGACGACCAAGAGCGGATATCCGCAGGCCGTGGAGCGTCGCGACTACATCATCGGCAACATGCTGGAGCTCGGCCAGATCACCGCCGCCGAGGCCGCGACGGCGAAGAAGGTCACGGTCGGCCGCACCACGAAACGGCCCAGCAGCGGCTGCGTCTCGGTGGCCAAGAACCAGTGGGGCTTCTTCTGCGACTATTTCTACCGGTGGTGGCTGGGCCAGGAGGCCTTCGGCCAGACATCGTACGATCGTGAGCGCCTTTTGAAGAGCGGTGGCTTCCGGATCGTCACGACTCTGGACGTCGACGCGCAGGCCGCCGCTCGCAAGGAGATCTCCGAGCGGCAGAAGGACACCAGCCGCAACGCCCTGATGCTGGCCGCGGTCCAGCCCGGCACCGGCGAGGTCCGCGCTCTCGCGGCGAACCGTCGCTTCAAGATCGACGACGGGAAGAACCCGCTCTCCTCGAACCCGGCCGACGCGCGCAAGGACGTGCACGCCACGTACCCGAACACCACGAACCCGATCATCACCGGCAGCAGCGGCATCCCCGGATATCAGGCGGGGTCGGTGTTCAAGATGTTCACCATGGTCGCGGCCCTGGAAGCGGGCATGGGGCTGGACACGACGATCAACGCGCAGCAGCGGTACAAGTCGAGCTACCGGGACTCGTCCGCGCCCGCGCAGTGCGACGGCTACTGGTGCCCGACGAACTCGTCGGTGAGCGAGTCCGGGAACTTCAACATGTGGACCGGGTTCGGGCGGTCGGTGAACACGTACTTCGTGCCGCTGCAGGAACAGGTCGGCGCGGAGAAGGTCGTGGACGTGGCCGAGCGTTTCGGTATTCAGTTCCGCGAGTCGGGCGACGCCGACCGGGCGAACGACCCGGACCAGGCGCACAACTGGGGTGCGTTCACGCTCGGGGTGTCGTTGTCGACGCCGCTGGACATCGCCAACGCGTACGCGACGCTCGCCGCCGACGGCACGTACTGCACGCCCACGCCGATCAAGTCGATCACCACGGCGGACGGCGCGGCGGTCGACGCCGGCAAGTCGCGCTGCCTGCGGGCCACCAGCACGGAGGTCGCGCGCAAGGCCCTCGACGCGGCCCGGTGCCCGGTCGGCGACCAGGCCCAGCTGGGGTCGTGCGGCGGCGCGACGGCGCGGGCGGCGCGCGGCGCGGTCGGCCACCCGGTGTTCGGCAAGACCGGCACGACCGACAACGACAAGACGGCCGCCCTGGTGATCGGGACCAGGTCGCTGGTGGTGGCCGGCTATCTGGCGAACCCGGACTGGGCCGCGCACACCGACCGGATGTCGCACGACATCGTCAATCCCGCCGTTTATGAGACCCTCGCGGACTACATGCGAGGTAAGCCCGTCGAGGAGTTCCCGGTGCCTTAAGGCGTTTCGGCCTCCCGCCCCGGTCCCGAATGCGTACCATGCGTACGCATGTCGATACGTCGCGTCGTGGCGATGATCGCTTCCGCGGTCGTCGTGGGAACGTTGGCCGTCTCGCCGGTTCCGGCGGCGGCGGGATCGGGCGGGCTACCGGGGCGGCACTCGCTGCGGGAGCCGGTCACCGACGAGAACTTCTACTTCGTCATGGCCGACCGCTTCGAGAACGGCGATCCGGCCAACGACCGGGGCGGGCTGGCGGACGACCCGCTGGTGTCCGGATTCGATCCGACCCGGAAAGGTTTCTACAACGGCGGCGACCTCAGCGGGCTGCTGAAGCGTGTCGACTACATCCGGGGGCTGGGCACCACGTCGATCTGGCTGACGCCGAGCTTCAAGAACAAGCCGGTGCAGCCGGAGGACGGGCCGTCGGCGGGCTACCACGGGTACTGGATCACCGACTTCACCCGGATCGACCCGCACCTCGGCAGCAACGAGGAGCTGCGGGCGCTGGTGGACGCGGCGCACGCGCGGGGGATGAAGGTCTACTTCGACATCATCACGAACCACACGGCCGATGTGATCGGGTACGCGTCCGGCGCGCGGCAGCCCTACGTCTCCAAGGACGTCTCGCCGTACCGGTCCGCGGCCGGGGTGCCGTTCGACGATCGCGACTATGCCATCCCACCGCTCGACCCGGCGGTCTCGTTCCCGTACGTGCCGGTTCTCGATCCCGCCGAGCGCGATCTGAAGGTGCCGGCGTGGCTGAACGACGTCACGCTGTACCACAACCGCGGTGACACCACGTTCGTCGGCGAGAACTCGTACTACGGCGACTTCTTCGGCCTCGACGACCTGTTCACCGAGCACCCGCGCGTGGTCAGCGGCATGATCGACATCTACAAGACGTGGATCCGCGACTTCGGGATCGACGGGTTCCGGATCGACACCATGAAGCACGTCGACGACGCGTTCTGGCAGCGGTTCGGGCCGGAGGTGCTGTCGTACGCCCGCTCGCAGGGCAAACGCGAGTTCTTCATGTTCGGTGAGGTCTTCGACACCAGCCGCAGCTTCACCTCACAGTTCGTGACCCGCAACCGCATGCAGGCCGTGATCGACTTCCCGTTCCAGGAGGCGGCGCGGAACTTCGCGTCGCGTGGCCGTCCGGCCAGTGAGCTGGGCACGTTCTTCGCGGGCGACGACTGGTACACCGATGCGGACTCGAACGTCTACCAACTGCCCACGTTCCTGGGCAACCATGACATGGGCCGGATCGGCAGCTTCGTGGTCGCGGACAACCCGGGCGCGGGGGATGCCGAGTGGGTCGCGCGGGACCGGCTCGCGCATGAGCTGATGTACTTCTCGCGGGGCAACCCGGTCGTCTACTACGGCGACGAGCAGGGATTCACCGGGCCCGGCGGGGATCAGGACGCACGGCAGACGCTGTTCGCGAGCCGGGTACCGGAGTATCTGGACGACGATCTGCTCGGGACGTCGTCGACGCACGCGGCGGCCAACTTCGTACCCTCGCATCCGCTCTATCAGGCCATCAGCGGGCTGGCTTCGGTGACGCGGCAGCATCCGGCCCTGCGCGACGGGGCGCATCAGCATCGGTACGCGGATTCTTCCCTCTACGCCTTCTCGCGGATCGCTCAGGGGCGGGAGTATGTTGTCGCGCTGAACAACAGTGCGGTTGCCGCTACAGCCTCGATCCCGACATTCGCCACCAAGAGCGGATTTTCCCGGATTTATGGTAGTGGGCCGGCGCGGGTGAAGTCCGCCGCTGACCGGACGCTGACGGTGACGGTTCCGCCGCTCTCCACCGTGGTCTACGCGCTTGACGGGCGCATCCCGCGCTCGGCCGCCGCACCTGCCGTCACCCTGGAACCGCCCGCGCCCGCCGCCGAGACGCGCGGCCGGATGCAGGTCACGGCGAACGTCGCCGGCTCGTCCTTCTACGAGGTCAGCTTCTACGCCCGCACCGGAAACGGCTCATGGGCGCCGATCGGTACCGACGACACCGCTCCCTACCGGGTGTTCCACGACGTCAGCTCGCTGCGCGCCGGCACACCCGTGGAGTACCGGGCGGTCGTGCTGGACAACGCCGGCCACACCGCCACCAGCCGGGCGCGGGGCGCCCGAGTGCCCGTGCCACTGGTGACCATCGAGGCGCCGGCCGAGAACAGCAACGTCCGCGGCCGCGTCGAGGTGCGCGCCGTTGCCGACCCGGAGCGCGGCACGCACGTCGTCCGCTTCGAGCGCAGCATCGCCGACGGGCCCTGGACGACCATCGGCACGGACAGTTCGTCGCCGGCGTACACGGCCTTCGACGATCTCTCCACACTGTCCCTGGCGCCCGGCACCACGATCCGCTACCGCGCCGTACTCGCCGAACCACGTTCCACCAGCGCGGTGCGAACCGTCCGATACGCCGGCCCGCCGCTGCGCACCGCCACCCTGCACTACCAGCGCCCGGCAGGCGACTTCGACGGCTGGGGCCTGCACCTGTGGGGCGACGCGGTGGATCCGGCGCTGCTCGCCCAGATCGCCTGGGACCGCCCCATGCCACCCACCAGAATCGAGAACGGCTGGGCCGAATACGACATCGCCCTGGTCGACGACACCAAGCCCGTCAACTTCATCATGCACCTGCCCAACGGCGACACCGTGCCCACGTCCCGCGAACCCGGCGGCGACCGCTCCTTCCTCCCGATCAACACCCCCAACGTCTGGATCAAACAGGGCGACCCCGCCGTCTATCCCAGCCAGCCGTAGGGAGTCAGGTGGTCTCGGGTGGCGGAGCGGGTTGCTGCTCCGCCACCTCCGTGGTCAGCAGCTTCTCCATGACCGCACGTACGGTCTCGTCTGATATGTCCTCACCGGTCAGTTCGATCTCGGTGCCGTTCTCGCCGGTGTGGACAGTCAGTCTCAGGCGACGGTCACGGTCGCGGCTCAACCAGAGCTGAATCACCCGGACGATCCCGGCGATCACCCCGGAGCCACTGAGGACCACCGCGACGTCCGTGACGACGCCCTTGGGTGGGCCCTGCTGTGGGGTGTCCCGGACCGTGTCCGCAACCCGCAGGCCCGGCTCGTCCTCGAGGTAGGTGAGTAGCTCGTCGCGCGCGTTTTCGAGGTCGGCGGCGACGGGGGAGAGAACGAGCGACGCGGGCACCATCAGCGGACTCCTGATTGTCGGCGGCTTGGTCGTAGGGTAGAGGCCGGGCGTACCCATCTCCAGCCGAGGAGCGGGCGTGCATCGTGCCTTCATCGTTTGCAATTCGGTTTACGAGTCCGATCCCGCGTCCTTCGACCGCCTGTTGGGGCCCCGGTCGGACGGCCCTCGTCTCTGGCAGGCGCTCACCGACCCGGTGACCGGCATGTTCCGGCACGAGAATGTCCGTGCCATCCCCGAGGGCACCGCCGGGGCCATCCTTGAGGAGGCGGAGAGGTTCTTCTCCGAGTCCGAGCCCGACGACGTCGTGCTGTTCTACTTCAGCGGGCACGGCTGGCGGTCCAACCGGCAGTTGTTCCTGTGCGCGAGGAACACCCGCGTCAACGGGCTTCAGGCAACCGGCGTGCCGGACGACACTCTCAACCGGATGGTCGACGCCTGCGCCGCACGGTCGAAGATCATCGTTCTCGACTGCTGTTACAGCGGCGCGTACAAGGGACGCCAAGCGGCCGAGCGTTTCGCCGGTCAGGGGCGCTTCGTGCTCGCCGCCTCGCCCCCGAACCAGCTCGTCAAGGACGCCGAGCGCGACGGCCAGCTCAGCCCGTTCACCAAGGCTCTGGTGGACGGGCTGACCGGCGGAGCGCAGGACCGGGACGGGGATGGCCTCGTCGACCTCGATGATCTCCACGCCTTTCTGGTCGGCGCCTTGGCGGGCGGTCCGCAACCCTTCCGGAGGTGGACCGGATCGGGGAATGTGAACATCGCCCGCCGGCCCGTCGCCGCGCAGGAGTCTCCGCCCGCCCCGGAGACGGTGGATGTGGCGGCACCACTCGACCCGGGCGACGACCGCGCGTTCCTGGACCGCATGACCGCGGCGACCTCGTACAGCGTGGAACGGGTGCGTGCGTTCCGGGAGGACCTGCGTGACGACATCCCGGCCGAGCTGACGGCCGACCTCCCACCGCTCCAGTTTCTTCACCAGGCCCACCTCATGAGCGCGGGCCGGCTCACCCTGGCCGGTGCTCTGCTGTTCGGTGCGAGCCCCGCCGCCATTCTGCCGACCGCCATCGTGCAGTGCACCCGGATCGACGGCGCCGACCGGAGCGCACCGATCAGGAAGCGGGTGTTCCGCGGCACCGTGCCGGAGCAGATCGTCGGTGCCCGGGACTTCGTCGCGGAGGCGGCGATCCGGGGCGAGGCGCCGACGGAGTACGCCGCCCAGGTCCGGCCCGTCTTCGAGTACCCCATGATCGCGGTCCGCGAGATCATCGCCAACGCGCTGGTGCACCGTGACTACCAGAACCACGAGTCCTGCGTGCACGTGCGGGTGTTCGCCGACCGGATCGAGGTGGTCAACCCCGGAACGTGGACCGGATCGGCACTCATGACCGGGACAAGGCAACCGCTGGCAGGGCTGGCGACCGAGTCGCGACGCCGCAACTTCCGGCTCGCCGAGGTGCTGAGCTGGATGAAGCTCGTGGAGGGCGAGGGGGCCGGCATCCCCCGGGCGATCCAGGAGTGCCGGCAGGTGGGCGCGCCGGAGCCGGTGGTGGTGCAGGAGGACGGCCTGGTGGTCGTCACCATCTATCCGTTGCGGGCGGCGCATGGCGACGCAACCGCTGAGCAGCCACCTTCCTGGGACGAGAAGCAGCGCCTGTGCGACGCGCTGCTCGAGGTGCCCGGGTTGCTCGACGGCGATTCACGCAGCTTGTACCTGGCCGAGGTTTCACAACGGCTCGGAAAACCGATGACCGTGAAACGGCACGCCGACGTCCGCCACGACCTCCTGGCCATCGTCAACACCTGCCAGGCGATACCCGGAGGGCTGCGCGCGTTAGTCGAGGTGGTCAAGGCGCTCCATGGAGGGCACCCGGCGCTCGCGGAGGTCGAGCGGCTCCTCGAAGAGTCCGAGGCGGCGCTGATCGGTGCGGATGACCGTCTGGAACTCGTGCAGATGCTCCGGGAACTGCCGCCGGTCCGGACCGCCGAGGCG
The DNA here is from genome assembly GCF_040681145.1 of Actinoplanes sp. NPDC051861. Taxonomy (NCBI): domain Bacteria; kingdom Bacillati; phylum Actinomycetota; class Actinomycetes; order Micromonosporales; family Micromonosporaceae; genus Actinoplanes; species Actinoplanes sp. NPDC051861. The sequence goes on along the minus strand of NZ_JBFAYE010000013.1, from coordinate 58,311 downwards.
TTCCGCAGGGCTGTGGAGGGACTCCGCCTCCCGGATCCGCCACCGTCCTGGCAGGACGCCCTCGCCGTCGTCCGGCGCCTCGAGTCGGCAGCGAGCCGGGACGGTGCGCCGCCTCCGCTGATGGTCTTCGTCGAGGAAGTGGCGCACAGCAGCGGCCGGGCCGACAGCCGCCACCTTCACGAATGGCTTGACGGGGTCGCCCCGGCGGTCGGCATGGATCAGGCCGCTGTTAGGGCCCTGTGCTCGTCCATCGGTGGCCGTGATCTCCCCTCGACCGTCCTCGCGTCGAGCCCGGAAATCACCCTCCCCGCTGTGGCAGTGCTCCCGCGCTCGGTGATCCGGGGTGACATCCCGGTTCGTAACCCGTATTTCGTCGGTCGGCATCGTTCGCTGGATGAGGTGCGGTCCGAGCTGAGTAGCCAAGGAAAGGTCGTCATCCTGCCGCAGGCTCTGCACAGCCTGGGCGGGGTCGGTAAGACGCAGCTGGCGGCGGAGTACGTTCACCGCTTCGCTGACAACTACGACCTGATCTGGTGGTTGCCGGCCGGCGACCCGCTCATGGTCCTGGATTCGTTGTCGCGTCTGGCGGAGCGTCTCGGCATCTCCGGCAGTGAGGATCGCCGGCAGACAGCGGGCATGGTTCTCGACAATCTGGCAACGAGTGAGCTGCGGTGGTTGCTCGTCTTCGACAACGCCGACGATCCGCAGGCGGTGGCCCAGCTCCTGCCCTCCGGCCGTGGCCACGTCATCGTCACCTCCCGCAATCCGGAATGGCACGCGATCGCCCCGGTGGTCGAGCTGGACGTCTTCGACCGGAGGGAAAGCGTCGAGCTCATCTGCAGGCGTCATCCCCGGATTACCGAGGGCGACGCCGCCCGGCTGGCCGAAGCGCTGGGCGATCTTCCGCTGGCTCTGGAACAAGCGGTGTCCTGGCAGGCTGTCACCGGTATGCCGGTGGAGGAGTACCTCGAACTTCTCGGCTATCACGTGCGGGAGCTGATGTCCGAGGGCAGGCCGACCGCCTACCCCTCGACGATCGCCGCGACGACCGGCCTGGTGTTCGAGCGGCTCCGCATGGACATGCCGGCGGCCGCGTTTCTTCTCGACCTGTTCGCGTTCCTGGGTGACGCGCCGATCTCCGTCCGTCTGTTGCGGCTCGGCCGAAGTGCGATTGTCGATGGCCCGCTGGACCGCGTCCTCCGTGATCCCATGGCGTTGAGTCGCACTATTCGAGACCTTCGCAGTTTCGGCCTGGCGAGGATCGACTCGGATCAGCGGATCCAGGTTCCTCGTCTGGTGCGGATGTTCACTCGTGATGCGCTTCTGCCGGATGCCGTGGAGCGCACGCGGCGGGACGTGCAGAATCTGCTCGCCGCAGCCAACCCGGGTTATCCCGAGGACCCGGCCACTTGGGCGACGCACGCCGAAATCGCTCCGCACGTGATTCCGGCGGACCTGCTTACCGCGGACAGCGAGCAGGCCGGGATGCTCGTGCTGGATCAACTTCGCTATCTCCTCGCGGTCGGTGACTACGAAGGCGGCCGCAGGCTCGGCGAACTCGCCGCCGAGACCTGGCGCTCCGGCACGGCCAGCAATCGGGGGCCAGCCGGTGAACACACCCTTCTGGCGTCGCGGCATCTGGCTGACGCCCTGCGCAGCCTGGGCTATCGCGAGCATGCCCGCGCGCTCGGTGCCGAAGTGCTGGAACAGTTGCGGGACAGTCCGGAGTTCGGGCCCGAACACGAGTACACGCTGTCCGCGATGCTTGGGCGGGCCGCCGATCTGCGGCTTGCCGGCGACTACCCCGGTGCTCACGAACTGGATCGGCGCAGCGTGGAGCAATACCGGGAGGTCTTCGGTCCGCAGGACGTGGCCACCCTCAGCGCCATGCGGAGTCTCGCGGAGGATCTGCGCCTGCTCGGAGACCCTGCCGCAGCACTCCGGGTGGACCAGGAACTGATGGAGCTGTGGCGGGCGGTCGTGGATGAGAACGACCCGCGCCGCCTGTCGGGCAACACCGCCATCGCGCGCGACCTCTACGATCTCGGCCGTTACCAGGACGCCGTGAACCTGCAGTTCCCCACGCTGCATTCGATGCGTGAACGCCTGAGCATCGGTCATATCCAGGTACTGCTGGCGGCTCGCACTCTGGCTGTCGCGATGCGCAAAGCCGGACGGTATGCCGAGGCACTCGATCAGAGCCGTAGCAATCGTGGGGACTTGGGGGCTCGCTTCGGTCCTGACCACGAGTACACCCTGGCCGCCGAAATGAGCCATGCGAACACGCTTCTCGTCGCCGGGGAGATGCGCGCGGCTCAGACATTGGCGTCGGAGGTCGTGAATCGTTACCGCGACGGTTTCGGCGCAGATCATCCACTGACGCTGGCCGCCATGGTGAACTCCGCGACCACGCTCCGGCAGGTCGGTGACGTGAATGCCGCGCGTTCTCTCGACGAGCACGCACACCGGATGCTCATCGACGTACTGGGCGAGAAGCACCCGAACACGCTGTGCGCCGCGAACAACGTCGCCAACGACCTCGCTCTGAGCAGCGAGAGCGACGTTGCTCGGGAGCTCTCCGACAGGACATTTCAGGCGTCCCGAGAGGTTCGCGGTGAGGACCATCCCTACACCCAGCTCTGTGCGGTGAACCTGAGTCTTGATCTGATGGCGACAGGTGACGAGTCGAAGGGCGAGATCCTGCTCCGGCAGGCAGCCGAAGCGCTCGGGCGGCGACTCGGTCCCGACCACCCCGTGACGCTGGACGCTGTGCGGGGCCGGCGTGCCGAATGCGACATCGAGATGCCGTGATGCGCGCCGTAATTGCTTTGCGGGCTCCCGGGCCGCCGCCTATCGTGGACGCATGACCTTCACCGCATCGTTCGCCTCGTGGCGGCCCGAGCCGGGCCGGTGGCGCAGCTGATCGACGATCAGTTTCGCCGCCGCCACGTCGTGGCGGCTTTTTTGTTGAAGGAAACCTTGGGCCAGCAGAGCAGCCTGGAGTGCTCGTCGCTCTCTCACAGCGGAGATCGCGGGTTCGAATCCCGCCTGGCCTACGTAGGAAACGGGATGTGGCGCAGCTTGGTAGCGCGTCCGCTTTGGGAGCGGAAGGCCCCCGGTTCGAATCCGGGTATCCCGACAAAGGCCGGCGGTCGGCGTCAGTTCGAGCGGTCGGTTCTCGGCACCACGGGATCGATGGGCTGAGTGGGGCTGTTCTCGGCCTCGAACCAGTCGGCCAGGTTGAACGTGCTGCCGCAGGCGCCGCACTCGGCCTGACCGAACAGGTGGGTGAGCCCGCCGGCCAGTGTCGTGTCGCCCCCGGAGACCGCGGTGTCGTGCATCCACCGGGCTGTCCCGGTGAGGTCGGCGGGCGCGGCCGGGCGGAGGGGAACGCGGTGGACATCGCCGTCGTTGTGATCCCGGATCGCCGAGTAGTGCCCGTAGTCCCCGATGACGACCGCCAGGCGGGTGGCGCAATGTGGGCAGTCGAGGTGGTAGTGCTCGTCGGTGAAGTCCATGCTGATCGAGGCCCAGAACGTGTAACCGGCGAAGGCCAGGGTGTCCTGTAAGAGCCTGGCCAATGTGGGTCCGACGCATGTGGCGACGCGGATCTGAGCCAGGCCGTGCAGTACCCGCAGGGCTTGGGGATCGGCCCGGACCAAACGGTCGTCCTCGTGATTTCGGTGCAGCGTCCGGGTGATCACCGCGGCGAGATCCAGCGCCCGGTCCCGCTGCTCGGTGTCGCCGGATTGCGCGAGCCGGCTGAGGGCGGGCAGAGCGGCGAACCCCACCGAGAAGAAGCACTCGTCCTCGACAACCAGTCGACGGTTGAGTTCGTCCCAGAGGGCGGCGTCCGGCCGGCGGCTGAGCCGATCGAGCAGCCGCTCGACGACGGCACCGGAGTCGCCTCGCGCATCCCGCACGGAGTCCCAGTCGAACACTGATCGATCAAACACCATGGGTGGCACGTCTAGCATGAGGTTCGTGTCTCGAAACGGTGGGGTGGCGGCGCGGATCGTGCTTGCCGTGGTGGTGGTCATGGCGGCGGTGTCGTGTGGTTCGACGGGCGCATCAAAGCCAGCGAGCAGCCCTTCGGTGGCGGCCCTGCCGGAGAGCGGTACCAGCACTGTGGAGATCGGTGGGCGGCCGGTCACCGTGCACGTACCGGAGTCCTATGATCCGGCCAAGGCCGCCGCGCCGCTGGTTGTGCTGCTGCACGGGTATTCGTCGTTCGCGAAGGAGCAGGAGTCCTACTTCAAGCTGACGCCCGAGTCGGACCGGCGAGGGTTCGTCTACGTGTATCCGGACGGGACCGTCGATGATCGTGGTGACCGGTTCTGGAACGCCACCGACGCCTGCTGTGACTTCTTCGACGCGCAGCCGGACGACTCGCGGTACCTCAGCGAGCTCATCGCCACGATCCAGCGTGAGTACCGGATCGACCGCGTCTATCTGATCGGCCACTCGAACGGCGGCTTCATGGCGTTCCGGATGGCCTGCGACCACGCCGATCAGGTCACCGCTGTCGCGTCGCTCAACGGTGCGACCTGGAACGACGCCACGAAATGCCGGCCGTCGGAACCGGTGAGCGTGCTCGCCGTCCACGGCGACGCCGACGAGACCATCGCGTTCGGTGGCGGCTCCATCGACGGTTCCACCTACCCGTCGGCGGCCACCACTGTCGCGCAGTGGCGGGAGCACGACGGATGCACCGGCGACGGCCGGGAAGCGGCGGCGGTCGACCTCGTCGGGGGCGCCCCGGCCGAGACGTCGGTACGAGCCTGGGACTGCACCGGCAACGCGACGGTGCAGGCGTGGACGATCGACGGCGGTACACACGTACCTCCGCTGGGGCCCGGCTTCGCTCCAGCGGTAACGGACTTCCTGCTGGCGCAGAGAGACTGAGAAAGCGCTTCCCGAGATTTCCGCACATGGCGACGATCAAAGCTGGTAGCGCTTGAGAAAGCGCTCTCTCGACCCCGATACTCCTTGAACCGTCCCCACTTCGAGGAGCATCGATGCAACGCACCCGCGTGCTGTTCGCCGCCGTCCTCGCGGCCGCAGCGATCCTGGTACCGAGATCCGCCGAGGCCGCGACCGTCACCGTCCAGGCCGAGTCCTACGCCGCCCAGTCCGGCACGCAGGTCGAGGCGACAGCCGACACCGGCGGCGGGCAGAACGTCGCCTACCTGGCCAACGGCGACTGGCTCCGCTACGACAACGTCAACCTGGGCGCGGCCGGCGCCCTGACCGTCCAGGCGCGGGTGGCGTCCGCGGTGGGCACCGGCACCGTGGAGCTGCGCACCGGCTCGGTGACCGGGCCGCTCCTGACCCAGTTCGCCATCACCGCGACCGGCGGCTGGCAGACCTGGCGCACCCTGACCGCGACCGTGGCCAGCCACCCGACCGGCGCGCAGACCGTGTTCGCGGTCCTGCGCAACACGACCGGCGGTGACTTCGTCAACCTCAACTGGTTCTCGTTCGGCGACGGCCAGCCGTCCGACCCGGGCGCCGGCTGGATCCCGATCGACCAGGCGGCGTGGAACGCGCAGCTCGCCCAGTTCAACGCGATCGTGCCCCGGCCCGTGCCGGCCGGCACCGTCCGGGTCGCGGAGTTCAACGCGACCTGCGGGTACAGCCACTCGCGCCCGGACGACCCGATCATCTTCCCGGGCCTGCCCGGCGCCTCGCACATGCACTCGTTCCTCGGCAACGACAGGACCGACGCGAACACCACCACCGCCACGCTGCTGGCCAACGCCAGCACCAGCTGCCGCCCGGCACCGGACCTGTCCGCGTACTGGATCCCGTCGCTCTACCAGGGCGACCGGGTGATCGAGCCGAAGGACGTCGTCGTCTACTACGGATCCCGGCTGACCGACCCGTCGGTGACCAAGCCGTTCCCGCAGGGCTTCCGGATGATCGCCGGCGACGCGAAGCTGCAGACGCCCACTCCGGCGGGCTCGGTCAACGCCTTCTACTGTGCCGGCCCGGGCGGCGAGATCGGCCGCAGCGCCGACGGCAACTGGCCGATCTGCGCGTCCACCGCCGTCCTCATGTTCCACCTGGTGTTCCAGGACTGCTGGGACGGCCGCAACCTGGACAGTCCGACCCACAAGGCGCACGTCTCCTACAGCTACGACGGCACCTGCCGGGGCGACTATCCGATCGCGATCCCCAACCTGTCGTTCCTCATCTCGTACCAGACCAGCGGCACCGCGGCCGGCTTCCGGCTCGCGTCGGGCATGGCGTCGTCGATGCACGGCGACGCGTTCTTCGCCTGGGAGAACCGGGCGCAGAGCGAGCGCGTCAAGAACTGCCTGGTCCAGAAGGCGAAGTGCAACACCGAAGGCAACTTCTAGATTTTGTACGGGTGACCGCGCTGCTCGGCGCGGTCACCCCTGTGCTGTCAAGGCAACTGTCCGGCAGCCGCCAGAAGCGCTCGGCTCCACTTTCGGCTGGTTACCGTTGTCCGTCCCCGTCAACGGAGAGCCCGTGGAGCCATCCGACGTCGCCGCGCGGCTCTTGCGCGACTCCCTGGTGAAGATCAGGGGGGAAGTGCTGACCGGCAGCGGGTTCTTCGCCGCACCGGGACTGGTCGTGACGTGCGCGCACGTGGTGGGCAACCGCCGGAGCGTGCTCGTGCGGCACGACGAGTCCGAGTGGGAGGGCGAGGTCCTCTACTCGTCGGCTCCGGCTCGGGACGGTGAGCTCTGGCCGTACCCTGATCTGGCGGTTGTCGAAGTTCCCGCCGCGACCGATGTCCGGGCCTGTGCCTATCTGGATCAGCGGATGCCGTCGCTGCGATCCTTCCTGCACATCGCCGGGTTCTCCGGCGTCTACCAGGCGAACCTGGACCAGACGTCCGCGGCGCCGACGTTCGACGGGTTCCACGGTCGCGCCGACCGCCAGATGCTGCTCCTGGGCGGCCGGGAGATTCCTCCCGGCATGTCCGGCGGCCCGGTGCTGAACCTCAGGACGGGCGGGGTGTGCGGGTTCGCCAAGGCCAACCGGCAGCGCGACGCCGACATGGGCGGACTCGCGGTGCCGATCTGGGCCCTGCGCGAGGCCGGCCCCGCGATCTACCGGCGGCTGATCCGGGCACACGACAGCTTCCACGCCGAGGACCAGGAGTGGTCCGCCGCCTGCGACGCGCTCGACCAGGCGAAACCCCGCCGGTTGCTCCTGGAGGAGGAACGCCAGCTACGCGGGATCCTGGCGCGTGTCACGGTGCCGGACGATCACCAGGACAGGTTCCTGCGGGCGGCCGGCCGGGAGAGCCCGGCACCGGTCCGGCCGCTGGTCGACAGCGCGGACGTGGTCGCCGAGCTCTCGGCCCAGATGCCACCGATGCCGGGACAGCTGCCGTACGTGCTGCGCTACGCCGCCGATCTGGCGCGCGACCTGACCGGGAAGGACTCCCTGCTGGTCCGCGACTGGGCACTCGTCACGGCCGGGCGGCTGCGGCTCGGCAAGGAGACGACCGCCCGGCTGAATGCCGGCCCCGAGTTCGGCGGGCCGTCGTCGCTGATGGTCCGGCTGCGCCCGGTGGGGTACGACCAGACCAGGGTGGAGGTGGGCATCTGGCACTGGTTCGACGCGTCGACGGTGATCCCGGTGCCCGTGGAGACCCGGCCGATGACCGTGCCGGAGGCGCTGCGCCTGCTGCACGACGAACTGCCCCGCCAGCTCACCTCGATGGCGGCGGACGGCGGCGACGTCACGGTCGAGGTGTTCCTCCCGCCGGGGCTGCTCGAGGTGGACTTCGAGTCCTGGCGGATCTGGCCGGAGCAGCCCTGGTCGGCCCTCGGGCGCAAGCACGCCGTGCTGGTGCGCGACCAGTCGCGCCTCGACAACGACCGGGTCGTCCCGGAGTGGCAGAAACGGTGGGTCACCGGTGCCGGCCGCGATCTCGGCGCCGAGGACGACCGCGTGTCCTGCACGGACCGGCGCAGTCACGAGGCGGTGGAGGGCTGGCTGTCCCAGGATCTCCACCGCTGCGTCCTGGTGTTCGCCTCGTCGCCCCTGCACTCCGCGAACCGGCCCGCCATGGAGGTGTCGCTGTCCGCCGGGGTGCCGGTGATGATGTGGCGCCGCGACGCGTGCCCGGACTGCGGCGGCGACGGCTGTTCCGGCGATTCCTTCCTGCGGGAGCTGGGCGCGGCGCTGGCCGGCGTGCGCCTGCCCGAGCTCCCCGAGCGCGTCCGCCGGTTGCGTGCCCAGGCCGCCGAGACAGCATCGCCGGGGCACTGCGCCGCGAACCTGGTGCTGCTGTACGACGACCCCACGCGCCGGCCACCACGTGACCGGCTCGTCCGCCCCGAGGAGTGGCATTCATGACCGACGACTGGCTCATCTTCACCGGTACGGGAGAGGTGCACGACGGGATCGAGCGTCTGCCGGAGCCGCCACCGTGGCGACGGTTCAGCGGGGATCCGGTGGCGGAGTTCGACCGGACGCCGGCGACACCGCACGGGCACCGGCGGACCGCCCTGGCCACCACCTATCAGGCCGACCCCGACACGATCGACCTGGTCAACACCGCCCTGTACCTGCGGCGCCCGCTGCTGGTCACCGGCGAGCCGGGCGTCGGGAAGTCCACCCTCGCGTACGCGGTGGCGCACGAACTGCGGCTCGGCTCGGTGCTGCGCTGGCCCATCACCAGCAGGTCGACGCTGCGGGACGGCCTGTACCGCTACGACGCGATCGGCCGGGTCGAGGACGCCAGCACCGGTGACGCGGCCGACAGCCACCTGGGGCGTTACCTGCGGCTGGGCCCGCTCGGCACCGCGCTGGTCCCGTACCCTTTCCCCCGGGTCCTTCTCATCGACGAGATCGACAAGAGCGATTTCGACTTCCCCAACGACCTCCTCAACATCTTCGAGGAGGGTGAGTACGAGATCCCGGAGCTGGCCCGCATCGCCGACACCACCCCCGAGGTCTCGTTGCAGCCGGCCGACAACGGCCCGAAGGTACGGGTCAGCAACGGGCACGTCGCCTGCCTGCAGTTCCCGCTGATCATCATGACGAGCAACCAGGAACGGGAGTTCCCGTCGGCGTTCCTGCGGCGGTGCGTGCGACTGGATCTGCCGTCACCCGACCGTGACCGTCTCAGCGCGATCGTCACGGCGCACCTGGGCGCCGACCGGGCCGAGACGAACGAGGACCTCATCACCTCGTTCCTGTCCCGCCGCGAGACCGGCGAGATGGCCACCGACCAGTTGCTCAACGCCGTGTATCTGCTGGACAAGGCGTCCGCGAAGGACCGCGGTGCGCGAGAGCACCTGGCCGGGCTGATCCTGCGCCAGCTGAACTCGACAGCCTGATCATGTCGATCGACCGGCTGCAGCAGGTACTCAGCGCCGCGGACGTCACGCTGGACGCCCGGGAGCTCAGCGAGGCGCTCTGGCTCGCCGCCCACCTCCCGCCGAGGGAGCCGGCCACCGCCTCACCACCGCCTCGTGTCTCTCCGGTCCCGGGGGCGGACGGCTCGTTGCGACCACCGGCAGCGGCGAGGCCGGAGCCGGTCCCGGAGGCCCGGGAAGCGGCGGCGCTGCACGCTCTCGAGCCGAAGCGGCTGCGGGACTTCGGCGCCGAGGTGGCGCCGCCCGCCGACGTTCCGGAGGAGGCGCCGGCGCATCCCGTGCGGGTGACGCCCGGCGAGCAGGCGAGGCTGGCCACACTCGAGCTGTTGCGGGCTCTGCGTCCTCTCAAACGGACGGTCGCCTCGCGCGACCGTGCGGAGCTGGACGAGGACGCCACCGCCCAGTGGTACGCCGAACACCGCCGCTGGCGCCCGGTCACCCGACCGGCCGGCGACCGGGCGTTGGACCTCGCCGTCGTGGTGGAATCCGACCCGGCCGGATTGTGGGCCACCCTGAGCGCCGAGATCGTCGCGCTGTTCCGGCGGCTCGGCGCGTTCCGCACGGTGACCGTCCATCAGCTGGTCGTGGAGCCGGCCGGGCGCATTCGCCGCCCGCAGTTGCTGAACCCCGCCCGGCGCACCCTCGTCCTGGTCGTCAGCGACTGCGTGGGCGCGGGCTGGCAGCAGCCCGGGATCCACCGCGCCCTGCGGCACTGGGCACGTCACGGTCCCGTGGCGATCCTGCAGCCGCTGCCGGAGCGGTTGTGGTCGCGCACGTGCCTGCCGCCGGTTCCGGCCCATCTCGCGGCGACCGGTTTCGCCCGGCCCAACGGCGAGCTCACGGTGCAGCGCCGCGACTATCCCTGGCGGCGGCCACGGCGGGAGCGCTACGCCGTTCCGATGCTCGAAGTGAGCCCCGGCTGGCTGAACTCCTGGGCGAAGCTGGTCGCCGGTGCTGCCGAGGGCGGTGTCGACGGTGCGGTGGCGATCGTCAAGGCGGCGGGCGGCAGCCTCGCGACGGCACCCGTGCCGCCGGAGCGGACATCGGCCCTGCACCGGGTCATGCGTTTCCGTGCGGAGGCGTCGCCGGCGGCGTACCGGCTTGCCGGATACCTCACCGCCGCCCCGCTGCATCCCGGGGTCATGCGACTCGTGCAGAGCATCATGCTCCCCTCGTCGAACGAATCCCACCTCGCGGAGGTCATCTACGGGGGCCTGGTCATGCCGGTGCCGTTCCCCGGCCCCGAACCGATGTACGACTTCCTTCCCGGTGTACGCGACGTCCTGCTCGGCACCATGCGAACCGACGAGGCGACACAGATTCTCGACAACGTGTCGTCCTACATCGACAAGTCGGCGACTGTCGCGCCGGCGATCGCGACACCCGGTCCCGACGGTGAGCTGCGGATCTCAGCGCTGAGCCGGCCCTTCGCCAGGGTCCGCGCGCAGGTCATGCAGCGCCTCGAAGGCGGGCCGTACGTGCCGGCCGGCGAGGACACGCTGTCCACGCCGCCGCGCTGGCGCGATCCGTCGATCGTTCGCCTGCAGGATCCCGATTCCCGGGTCCTGCTGGTCAGCGACGCGACGGCGTCCGCGCGACTGCTTCCGGAGACGCTGATCGAGCACGCGGGGGTGTCACCTGAGGCCGTCTCCTGGCTGACGAATCCCACGACTCGGCAACTCGTCGAGCACCTGCGCGAGGCGGCCGCCGCGACCTCGGACATGCTGTTCGTGCACCTGGCGTTGGCATCCGTGCGACGCGACGACCCGCTGATCCTGACCAGCGACGGCTCCCTCGCCTGGAGCGCGATCATCGACGCGCTGAGACAGAGTGCCGCCCAGGCTGTCGTCGTGGTGCACACCGGCGAGGGCCTCGAACTGCCCGTCAGCGGTGCGGCCGGGGATAAGATCTACCAACTGTCGCTGCGGCCGCATCACATCGCCGACCTCGACCGGATCCTGAGCCTGGGCCATACGGGCGCCCCTGAACAGTTGTCGATCGAGGACATCTACGGCGTACTGGCCTGCGGCGACGGCAACCGCACGCCGCCGACGCGGGACGGGTTCGGCAGCCGCTTCGTCATCGTTCCCAACCGGGCGGAGCCGCCGCCACGACCGGCGCGGGGCTCGCCGCGGACCATCAGCTGCAAGATCGCCATCCTGGGCGGGTTCGGCGCGGGTAAGACCACCGCGATCGGCAGCGTCTCGGAGATCACGCCGCTGACCAGCGAGGCCATCATGACCAGCGCCGCGGTGGGCGTCGACGACAACCGCCAGGTGCCCGGAAAGACGACCACGACGGTCGCGATGGATTTCGGCCGGGTGTCCATGGACCGGGATCTCGTGGTGTATCTGTTCGGCCCGGGCGGGTCGACCCGGTTCTGGTACATGTGGGACGAGATCATCCGGGGATGTATGGGCGCTGTCATTCTCGTCGACACCCGGAGACTGGCAGACTGCTTCGCTGCGATCGACTACGTGGAACACCGGAGAGCGCCCTACATCGTGGCCATCAACTGCTTCGATGGAATGCAGTATCACAACGCGGATGACGTTCGCGGCGCTCTGGCCATCTCGCCGGATGTCCCGGTGATCGCGGGGGACGCACGCAACCGCCGATCAACGAACGACATGCTGATCACGCTGCTCGAGCGTGTCATCGAGATGCGCCGAACGCACGCCGGTCGATCAGAGGATCCAGAAGTCGTCCGAGAGGGCCCCAACGTCACCCGCGGATTCCTCCAGAAGCTCCGCGACAGGTATCAGGGCAAGTGATGCCGCGTCTCCGGCGGCGGCCATCTGGCGGATCACCTCGGCCTGGCGGCGGGCCCGCTGCGGCACGACGGTAGCGAACACGGATCGGTCGGTGTCGTACCCGTACGCGTCGAGCAGCAGATGAAGCCGGCGGCGGCGCTCCTGGCGGTCGTGGTCGCTCAGCTCCGCCCCGTCGCGTGGTGAGGCCAGCGGCACCCAGGTCAGCGCGGAGAACGCCAGGTCCCACTCCGGTGCGGACGGGCCGGCGATGTCCCAGTCGCAGAAGCCGACCAGCCGGTCGCCGTCCACGACCGCGTTCATGGGGGAGGCGTCCTGGTGACCGATGATGTGCCCGGGAGCCTTCGCGCCGCCGATGAACCAGCGCTCGTCCGGCGGTGGTGTGAAGCCGGCTGTCAGGTCGTGCACCTGCCGCATCCAGCGGCCGACCTGGGTCAGCATCGAGTCGGCGGACGCCCACGCGGGCCAGGAGTGCCGGGCGCCCATGGTCTCGCCGGGCAGATAGGTCAGCATCTCGCGGCCCTGGTCGTCGAAGCCGAGCGCGCGGGGAGCCGCCTCGAAACCGGCCTCCTCGAGATGCCGCAACAGCGCGTGCACCGTCGCCGTCCACGGCGAGGCGCGCTTGTGCACGACACCGTCGATCAACACAGCGCCGGTGGTGTTGCCGCCGGGCAGGGCCTCTTCACGCATCTACGGGGTGTATCAGGCGCGGGCCGCCCCGCGACACCGAATTACGAGTGTCCGGCCTGCCGGGCGGTTGCGCGGGTGATGGCGCTGAACAGTCCCACGAGCACCCGGTCATAGGCACGGTCAGGCAGAAGCCAGCGTACGAGCAGAGCCGCCTTCGCGCCGCGTCCGACCGCGTACCGGGCGCGTGGCCGCCGGGTCGTCGCCGCTCGGCAGATCGCCCCGGCGACGACGGACGGGGACGAGATGCCGCGGGCGTCCGATGCCAGCGACGCCGCGTACCTGCGGGCGTACTCCGCATACGCCCCGTCGCCGGAGGCGGCCAGCAGTCGCTCGCCGGCGACGCGGGGGAACTCGGTGTCGATGCCGCCGGGCTGGATCATGATCACGTCGATGCCCAGTGGTTCGAGCTCCACCCGCAGGCAGTCGCTGAGGCCCTCCAGCGCGTACTTCGTCGAGTGGTACCACCCGCCCAGCGGCTGGTACATCCGCGCGCCGATCGAGGACACGTTGATGATGCGCCCGCCGCCCCGCGCCCGGAGATGGGGGAGCACGAGCTGGCAGAGCCGGGCCGCGCCGAAGACGTTCACCTCGAACTGGCGTCGGGCCTCGTCCAGCGGCACGTCCTCGAGGGCGCCGAACGACCCGTACCCGGCGTTGTTGACCAGGACGTCGATGCGGCCCGACTCGGTGACGACTCGATCGACCAGTGCCACCAGATCAGCGTCGTCGGTGACGTCGGCCCGGACCGTGTGGACTCCGAGCGCGGCCAGCGACGCCATCCGGTCCAGCCGCCGGGCGACCGCGTACACGCGGAAGCCGGTCTCGTGCAGCAGGCGACTGGTGGCCGCGCCGATGCCCGCGGACGCACCGGTCACGATCGCGACCCGGTCCATGGTCCCACTTTTCGCCGCCCGGGCTGCTCTGTCCACCCTGGACCGCCCGGCCTGTCGTCAGTTCGGCGGCTGCACGGATCGCAGGAAGTCGAGCAGGAGGTCGCCGACCTGGGCGGGGGCGTCCAGCTGGAGCCAGTGGCCGGCGCCCTCCAGGCGTTCGTACCGCCAGGGGCCGGTCACGAACTTCGCCGAGTTCGTCATGCTCTCCTCGGTCAGCGCGAAGTCGTCACTGCTCCAAACGCCCATGGCGGGCGCCGTTATCGGCGGCAGCACGCGCGGCACGAGCAGCGTCTCGGGTGGCACGTTCGCGCGGTAGACGCCCAAGCTCGCTGTCAGCACGCCCGGCTCGGAGAGGCGCTCGACCACCTGCTCGATTCGCGGATGGGACGACCACTCCCGCAGGTTGCGGAACCCGTCGGCGGACAGCCACTGCTCGGCGACGTCCGGGAACTGGAACAGCAGCATGTACCAGGAGCGCTGCCGTTGCTCCCAGCCGGCCAGGGCGAACGACGACGGATGCCCGACGGACAACGCGGTGACCGAGGTGACTCGCTCCGGCGCGAACGCCGCGGTCATCCAAGCGATCGCAGCGCCCCAGTCGTGCCCGACGATGTGGGCGCGGCCGACGCCGAGCGCGTCGAGGATGCCGACGACGTCGTCCACGAGTGCCGGGGCGGCGTAGGCGGCGACGTCGGACGGTTTGCTCGACGCGCCGAAGCCGCGCAGGTCGGGCACGATCGTCCGGTAGCCGGCGGCGACCAGGGATCGGCTCTGGTGCTGCCACAGGTCGCCCGTGTCGGGCCAGCCGTGCAGGAGCAGAACGGGCGTGCCGTGGCCGGTGTCGCGTACGTGCAGGGTGAGATCGCCGATCGTGACGGTCATCGGGTGCCTCCGGCGACGGCTTCGAGGAGTTCGGCGCGGGACGGGCCGGGCAGCGGGTACTGCGGAGCCTGCAGGCCCAGGGCCAGGACGCGGTCGCGCAGGCCCGGCGTCGCGAAGACCTCGTCGGGGGTGGCGAGGAACGAGCTGATCGACAGCCAGCCGCGCAACGCGCCGGGGTCGCTGAGGGCGGCGGCGAACAGCGCCTTGGAGGCGAGCCAGCGCGGGTCGTCCGGCCAGTACGGCACGCCCGCGACGTCGCCGTCGATCTCGGCCAGCCGGTGCGTGTCGACGAAGTTGGTCGCGCGATAGAGCGGTTCGACGACCTGGGCCGTCACCTCGTCGAACCGGCGGACGAGCTTGTCGTGGTCGGCGACACCGACCTCGCGCAGGACGTCCCGCAGGACGCGGGCGTGGATGATCGCGAAGGAGGCGCCGCGGCCCAGCGACGGGTTGGTGCACGCCCACGCGTCGCCGACCGCGACGACGCCGGTGGCGACCGGGGAGCCGTCGATGACGTACCGGCGCAACCGGTCCTCCAGGCCCGCCATCACCTCCACACCGGTGATCGGCTCGGCGTCGATCCAGTGCGCGGCCGGCGGGTAGCGGCCGACCGCGGCCGACCAGACCGCCGGATCGCGCAGGGCTCGCAGCGCCCGGTCCTTGGCACTGGAGGTCACCACCACGCTCCAGGTGCCGTGGTCGGCCGGGAGGGTCAGGATCGAGAGCGAATCGTACGGCTGAACCAGCAGCGACCGGATCTCCGGAAGACCGTGCCGCGACCGGAAGTGGCGGGCGTAGTAGACGAAGCCCGCGTCGGCCCGTTCCTCGGCGGGTGGCCGCGCGCCGGCCGCGGTCAGCCACGCCGGCAGCGCGGAACGGCGGCCCCCGCAGTCGATCACCAGGTCGGCGTCGACCGCGCCGCCGGTGGTGGTCACGCCGGTCACCCGGGGGACCGGCCGGCGGCCGTCGGTGCGGAGGCCGGTGACGCGTACGCCGCGCCGGACCGTCACCCCGGCGGCGGTCGCGGCTGCCGCCAGCGCGGCCTCGAGGACCGGGCGGCGAGCCGTGACCGTCGCGAACCGGTCGTCGCCGTCGCGTTGGTCGCCGCGCAGCTCCGCGGGCAGGGCCAGCAGGGGACTGATCGCGGTCGCGCCGGCGGCGTGTACCGCCGCGGCGGCGCTGGGCAGTTCGGCCCGCAACTCGGCCCACCAGCGCGGCAGCAGGTAGTGCGGCAGGCGGAACTGGTTCACCCCGGGCCGCTCCCAGTCGTCCCACGGCTCGTCGCCCGGCACGGCCGGGTCACGTTCGAGGACGGTCACGTCGTGGCCGTCGGCGGTCAGCATCATCGCTGTGGTCAGGCCGGCGAGGCCGGCTCCCAGGATCGTTGTCGTCGTCATGGGCCGAGGATCCGACCGGGCGGTGCTCACTCTCCAGGTCAGTCGCCGCCCAATTCCTGCCCGGTCTCGCGGGCCCAGAGCCGCTCGACGAGCTCGTCCACCGCCTTCGCGAGATGCCGCCGGTACGTGCTGAACGGCAGGCCGAGCACCTCCGCCGCGGCCTCCTGCGTGGGTGCCGGACTGAGGTAGGTGCGGTGCAGCACCGCCCGGAGCCGGTCGCCGCGGGGGAGCCCGGCGAGCTCGCCGACCGCGGTGCGCAGCGCGGTCCGGACGGCGGCCGGGTCGGCGCCGAGCCGGGTGCCGACCAGTCGTGACCCGGCGAGGCGGTCGGGCCGGCACAGGTTGGGCAGCGCGGCGCGTACGGCGGTGTCGAACGCGGCGCGGCCGAGCGGCGCGGGAAGCTGCATCGAGTCCGGCGGTGGGCCGGTTCCGCCGGACTGCTCGCGCTCGTACATCAGCTCCAGCCACGCGCCGACCGGGAAGCGCCGCCAGTCGTTGCCGTAGACCACGTGGCGCCGCCCGTCGAAGGTCACCTCCAGCACCTCACGGAAGGCGAGATAGTCGAAGAACGGGCCCCAGAACTCCGGTTCCACCGACACGATGAAGGCCCAGGCGAGGGGCCGGCCGCACCACTCGACGATCGACGAGATCGAGCCGGTGAAGACCGCGTACGGGTCACTCTGAGCGCCGTCCCGCCCGAGCAGGAATCGTGAGATGTCGACCTGTTCACCGGGTCGTAGCGGCGCGGTCCGGGCGATGTGCGCGTGTATCTCCCGTACAATTGGATCTTGATTTTCCATGGTGGAACCCGCCGGTCCCAGCACGTGGTAGCAGAAACCGCCGATCCCGCCCTCGGCCCGCACCACGCTGCCGCCCGCCGGCCGCTCAGCGAACCATCCGCGGGCCAACTCGGCCGACCGCGCGCCCACGTGCCTGCCGATCAGCTCGACGGCATCGGCCAGCTCCTCCGGACGCGCCGGCACCACCGCGGTGTTGCCGTCCGCCGCCACCGCTCGGAACTGCGTGCTGAACGGCCCCTGCCGGTGCAGCTGGGCGAGTTGCTGGGCGAGCAGCTGGCGGTGCGTGCCGGCGGAGTTGTGCAGACCGGTGACGACGTAGTCGTGGATGACCCGGTGCAGCTCCCGGTAACGGTCCGGGAAGCGCCGCTCGAACTCGGCGTCCAGCACAGTGCGGGTCAGATCGTGCGGCGTCAGCCCGTGCGGCCGGACCGTGATGAACGGCCGGTCACGCAGCCACTCCCAGACCCGCGGCGCGTCGTCGCCGACGGTACGCCGCAGCAGGTCCTCGGTGGTCAGCAGTACCTTGGCGCAGGTTCCCAGGCCGGCCAGATGGGCGTCCGACGGCGCTTCCTGCACCAGCGACGCGATCAGCGCGGAGATCAGGTCGGGGGCTTCGGCGAGGGTCCGCGGCACCGCGCCGTTGTTCGCTGTCGCGTCGGCCAGCAGCGCCAGCGCCAGCGGATGCCCCCGCCCGAGCCGCATGATCGGCTCCCGGTCCGGCGCCGCGACACCGGCCCGCTCCAGCAGAGCGGCACTGTCGGCATCGTCGAGATTCACCAGCATGTGTACGGCGACAAGACCGCGCCAGCCGAGATCCGACCGCCATGCGGCTCCCGGCGGATTCCGGCCGGCGATGACGACGACACCGTCGGCGGGGAGGGTGGGCACCAGATCACGGCGCAGCCAGCCGTCGATCGGGGTGAGGTGCTCGTACCCGTCGACCAGCAGCACCGGCGCGGTGTGCGCACCGACCGCCTGCACGAAGCCCTCGGGCGACGGGTCCATCTCGCTGCCGTCGAGGTAGACGGCGGTGCGCCCGGCTCGCTGCGCCCGGCTGCGCAGATGCAGCAGGAGGGTGGTCTTGCCGACGCCACCCGCACCGTGGACGAACAGGACGCGATGCGGCGACCGCCCGGCCAGAGCCTCGTCGAAGGCGACGACCTGCTCGCCCCGCCCGACGAATCCCTGCCACCGAACGTCGTCCATGACGTCGCCCAGCCTCACCATGAGGCACAGTGTCCGCGCCGCCGAGCGCCCGCGCCAGCAACCTCCCGACAGTCGCACCGCGGGCGATGGGGACTCCGCCTGTACGAAATCTGCAACATGGCAGATTGAGCGGTAGCGAAAGGACGGGTGGCGTGCTTAACTGCAATTGGTGGGTGATGGCTATCCGTAGCGTTAGCCGGACAAGCGAAGAAAACACCATTTAAAGGCATCCGGATGCAGCCGGGTGCCTTTATCTTATTTGCCACCTATCTCCCTTGGCGCGTGAGCTGCACCAGGGCGCGGTGACAGTCCAGCTAGCACGTTGCGAGGCGGCAGACTGCTAAATGTCGGCTCGGGGCTGCATCCCCGCCGACGGCTTTCGGTAATCGCTTGTCCGCCGTCATGTCGGCCGCGGTCTTCCGGCTCGGGGCCGGCATGACAACCCTTCTCCCAGGTGGGAAGGGGAGTGCCGCTCGGAAGGAGCCGCTCGATGTCGCGTCATCCCCCCGAAATCCGCAGCCTCTGGCTCGCCTGCGTCCTCATCGTCGCACTGATATCCGCCATCGCCGCCGGGATCCTCTCCTGGGCGGGTGGCATGAATCCGCCGATGGCTGTCCTGGCTGCCGCCGGCGCATTCTCGGGCAGCGCACTTCTGCTGCTCAGTCTCCTGAAGTTCGCACTGGCCGCACCGGAATAGTGCCACCGTCAGAGGGCCGCCAGCCGCAGGGCTGGCGGCCCTCGTGCGTATTGCCTGCTTCGCTTGTACGAAATCTGCAACATGGCAGATTGAGTGGTAGCGAAAGGATGAGTGGCGTGCTTAACTGCACTCAGTGGCACATAGCTTCCTGCGGCCTTCGGGCGGACAAGCGAGGGAAGCATCCCCGAAGGCATCCGGATGCAGCCGGATGCCTTCGCCGTCTCAGGGTCATCGTGCCGGCGCCCGCCACGGTGGTGGACGCATCGAGTTCCATCGTTGCTTCGCGTAGGCTCGCTCATCGACGCTCCTCGTTATGGGAGCGCTCCCGAATCGTTCAAGGGGAGTTGATGAACCGCCTCGCCGCACTGACCGCCGCCACCGCGCTCGCCGCCGGCGCGCTTTCGATCGCCCAGCCCGTGTCCGCGACCGCCCATCCTCGGTGCGCGGGTTACGTGGGCCTGACGTACGACGACGGCCCCACCGCCGGCAACACGGCGGCGCTGCTGGACGCGCTCGAGCGCGCCGGGCTGCGGGCCACCATGTTCAACACCGGCCAGAACGTCGAGGCCAACCCCGATCTGGCCCGCGCGCAGGTCCGCGCGGGCATGTGGCTCGCCAACCACAGCTGGGACCACCCGTTCATGACCCAGCTGCCCGAGGCCGAGCAGATCTCCCAGATTACGCGTACGCAGGACGTGATCCGGAAGGTCACCGGCGTGACCCCCACGCTGTTCCGGCCGCCCTACCTCGACACGAACGACGCCCTGCGAGCGGTCCAGAAGAGCCTCGGCCTCACCGAGATCAACACTGACGTCGACTCCCGCGACTGGGACAACGCCACGGTGGACGAGATCGTCGCGGCCGTGTCCCGGCTGAACGACGGCGACGTGATCCTGATGCACGACTGGCCGCCGAACACGGTCGCCGCCGTTCCGCGGATCGCCGCCGACCTGCGCGCGAGGAACCTGTGCTCCGGCAAGATCTCCCCGGTGACCGGCCGCGCGGTGGCGCCGAACGCCCGCGCCCTGGACGGTGTCCACACCGTCGGACGGCTGCAGGACCGCGACTCGGGTGTCCGCTACACCTGGCCCGGCGTCTACTTCGAGGCCCGTTTCCGGGGCACCAGCGTGGGAATCGTGCTCGACGACACGGTCAACGACTACGAGATCCGGATCGACAACGGCTCCCCGATCAACCTGGTGACTCCGGGCCGCCAGACCTACTGGGTGCGCGACCTGTCCGCGACGACCCACTCGGTACGCGTCGCCAAGCGCACCGAGAGCCCCTGGACCCCCGGTCAGTTCGGTGGCTTCGTCGCCGGCACCGGCGGCGCCCTGCTCACCAAGCCCGCCGCACGCCACCGCCAGATCGAGTTCATCGGCGACTCCTGGACGGCCGGTTACGGCAACACGTCCACCGTCCGCGACTGCACCACCACGGGCGGCATCGACCGCAACTCGAACGCCGACCAGACCTTCGGCGCGCTGACGGCACGCGGCCTCAACGCCGATTACCAGCTCAACGCCTGGTCCGGCATGGGCATGGTACGCAACTACAACGGCAGCAGCCCCGACGTGAACTACCGGACGTACTACGACCGCACCCTGCAGGCCGCCGACCCGGCAACCTGGCAGAAGCCGAGAAACTGGAACCCGCAGGTGGTGGTGATCGGCCTCGGCATCAACGACTTCTCCACCCCCGTGAACCCCGGCGAACGCTGGCCTGACGAGGCGGCCCTGGCCGCCGATTACCAAGCGGCCTACCTGGCTTTCCTGGAGAAGCTGCGAGACCGCTACGGCCCCAGGACACACTTTGTGCTGACGTATCCCTACATGTGGAACACGACGGCGCTGGCCGAGTCGGTGGAGCAGGTCGTCAGCGATCGCAATGCCGCGGGCGACAAGCGAGTCACCTCGCTCTACTACGACAACAACGCCCTGGGCCTGGACCTGCTGGGCTGCGACTGGCACCCGTCCGCCCACGACCACCAGGCCCTGTCCGGAGCACTGACCACCTTCATCGACACGCTCCCGCTGAGGTGGTGAACACCTGGGCTCGATCTTCATGAGCTCATCGGAGGGGCGGGTCCTCACCCGTTATCTGGCCGCCGCGACCGGGGCCCGCCTCGCCGACGAGGGGCCCCGGGTGCCGATCGTCCCTGCCGGAGAGCGTTGCCACCGAGGTCATCGACTGGTGTCGCGCGAAGGTTCCGGCGTAGCGAAAGCCAGCACGTCCCGGCGCTGCGCGGTCCGCAGGACCGCGAAGACGGCAAGGCCCGCCGCTACGCCGATGAGGGCGCCGAGGGCCAGGTGGGTGCCGGGTTCGGCGCCGTTGGGCGGGGTGACGAGGATCAGGGGCGGGGTGGCGTAGGCGACGAGGCGCCGCACCCGGGCGGGAGCGGCCGCGGCCAAGGGGACGAAGCCCCAGAGCAGGTACCAGGTGTGCACCACCGGGGAGAGGACGACCAGGGCGGTCAGGGCCAGGCCGAGCGCGGTCACCGGGCCCAGTTCGGCGGTACGGCGTAGCAGCATCAGGATGATCAGGCCGGCGGCGGTGAGACCGGCCAGCCAGAGGGCGTGCCGGGCGCGGTCGGCGGCGGCCGGGTCGAGGAACTGGCCGAGCAGGGTGCCGAGGTCGGTGGTGATCGACATCCAGGTGCGGGCGAGCGTGGGTGTGCGCAGGGCGGGGATCCAGCCGAATCCGGTGCCGGTGAGTGCCGTGACGGCGAGCGCGGTGGTGGTTGCCGTGAGGGCGGTGGCGGCTGTCGCGCGTACCCATGTGCCTTTGCCGGAAAGCCCGCGCGCACCGGCCACCGCGACAAACGCCAGGCCCAGCAAAGCTGGGCCTTTGACCAGCCCGGCCAGGGTGATCAGCACCGCGCCGGACGCGGGCCGGTGACGCAGCGCGAGAGCCAGCCCGGCGGACATCAGGCCGATCATCACGGCCTCGTTGTGCGCGTCCACCACCAGGTGCAGCAGCACGAGGGGGTTCAGCACGCCCAGCCAGACCGCGGCGGCCGGGTCGACGCCGCACTCGCGGGCGATCCGGTGCACGGAGAGGGCGGTCAGCGCGATCCCGGCGACCGCGAGCACCCGCATGCCGACCAGGCCGGGCCAGAGTTCGTGCTGGGTCACCGTGGTGACGCTTCCGGCCAGGCCGAGGAACGCAGGGCCGTAGGGCGCCGGCGTGTCCTGCCAGATCGGCGGCACGTTCACGGCCAGCTCACCGCCGAGAGCGGAGGGACCGAAACGGTACGGGTCGAGCCCCACGACCGTCATGACACCCTGCGCGACGTAGCTGTAGACGTCACGGCTGAACACCGGCCCGCTCAGCAGGAACGGGGTCGCCCACATGACACCGGCCCGGATCAGCTCACCGACCGGCGCCCACCGCAGCGCGAACCAGCCGGCGGTCAGGAGCGTCATGCCGAGGTAGACGGCGGCGGTCGGCAGAAACACCGCCCCGCCGTCGCTGCCGGGGCCGACGCCGACGAAGACACCACCCACGGCGATCAGCCCGCTCCCGGCGACGCCCAGCCACTGCCCCATGGCCAAGTGAGTTGTCAACGATGCATCCCCGTGTCGGCGCCGGCTGTCGGCTGACCGTAGCGATCACCACCAGTCGCTCACGAGAACATTTGATCGGACATCAGGTGAACGTGCTTCGGAGCACCTCGTACGCGTACGTGTTGGGATGTTTGCCCGTGAAGCGCTCGGCGAGCGGGCCGTACGCGGTCACCGGCACGTCCTGGCCGGTGTGATCGGTGGTCGTCCAGTCGATGTAGAACCGCAGGTTCGTGCCCTTGACCGGGAACGGGCCGTCCCCACCGGGTACGTCCTCGATCGCCAGCCCGCCGGTCTCATGGTCACCGGTCACCACGACGAGCGTGTCGCGGTTCCCGGCAGCGAACGCGCGAGCCACCGCGACCGCCTTCTCCAGCTCACCCATCGACTGCAGGACGCGCCGCCCGTTGTTGCGGTGGGCGAACTCGTCCACGCCCTCCTCCTCGATCAGCAGGAAGAAGCCGTCCCGGTCGGCGGAGAGGTTCTGCAGCGCCTTGCGGGTCATGTCGGCGAGGCTCACGACCGGGTTGTAGACGTCGCCCTGTCCCTCCTCGCGCTGCTGGAACATCTCCTGGTTGGCGAAGAGCCCGAGCAGTTTGCCCCGCCCGGCCGCCGCCAGCTGGCCGGGCGTGGTCACGTACTGGTAGCCGTCGGCGCGCGCACGGCTGATCAGATCGCCCCTGGTTCCCCGGCTGCCCTCGGTCGGGTCCTCGGCCGGCTGGTCCGGGAACGCGCCCGGGGTGCCGGCCGGCAGCCACCAGTCCTCCCCGCCGCCGAGGATGACGTCCGGTTCGGTGACCTCCAGGTACTGCCGGGCGATGTCGTCCTGCGCCGCCCGGTCGACCGCGTTGGAGTAGAACGCCGCCGGGCTCGCGTCGGTCACCTGCGCGGTGGTGACCAGGCCGGTCGCCTTGCCGGCCTTCTTGGCCTGGGCACCCAGCGTGGGCAGCGGGTTGCCGTCGACGTCCACGCTGATCGCGCCGTTGTAGGTGCGCTCGCCGGTGGCCCAGGCGCTGGCACCGGCCGCCGAGTCGGTGATCGCCGACTCGGGGTCGTCCGGGCTCGTCGTGAACTGCCCCGAGACCGGCAGCCGGTCCATCGTCAGCTGCCCGTCGAGACCGGCGTGGAACAGCCGGGCGGCCTCCCGGTGGGCGGCCGCCATGCCGTCGCCGTTGATGAAGATGATGTTGCGAGGTCCGGCGCCGGCGTCCGTCAGGGGATTGACCAGCGCCATCCCCACGGCGGCTATCGTGCCGGCCACCACTGGAGCGGCCAGCCAGCGCACGCCTCGACTGATCGGCATTCTCGTAGCGTGCCACAGGCACGGTCAGCCGGCGTACGCCTCCAGCGCCGACAACTGCCCGGCCGGCCACCCCGTGTTCCCGGTCGCGGTGACCCGCAGGTATCGCACCGCGGACGCCGGGAAACTGACCGTCACCGTGTTGCCGGAGCCGGGGTCGAACGTCCGCCCCGCCGCACCGGAGAGCGCCGTGAACGTGGAACCGTTCGTGCTCCCCGAGATCGCGAGTGTCTGCGTCCGCGCACCCCACGACGGTGGCAGCTTCAGCACGGCCCGCCCCACCGTGACGGCCGCGCCCAGGTCCACCTGGATCCACTGCGGGAACGCGTGGTTCGTGCTCTCCCAGTAGCTGCCGGCGTCACCGTCGACCGCGTTGCGTGGCACGTACACCTGCACGCTGCCACTCGCGGTGGCCGCCCTGCCGCGCGCGAGATCGCTCGGCCCGGGGCCGGTGCCGGTGGTCGGCTGCGTGGGGCGAACGGCAGTGAGCGCGATCTGCCCCTTCAGCATCCTCCCGCCGTCCGTCGTGATCCGCAGGTAGTAGTCGGCGGAGCAGAACGTGCCGTCCTCGTCGAGCGCGCGGATCCCGCTGCCGGCCGGCACGGACGCGGCCGTCTCGGCGGTCTTGGCGATCTGGTTGCCCTCGTTGAACTCGTCGAACATGGACACGTAGAGGCCCTGCGCACCGAGCCGGATCATGTTGTAGAGGCTGCGCCAGTAGAAATCGCCGTGCCGCCGATGCCCGGAGGAGAGATCACCGGGCAGCACACAGGGCTGGTAGTCGATGCCGTGCGCGTTGCAGTCGGCCTGATCGGCGGTGTTGACGTTGGTGTAGAACCAGTCGAGCCCGGCGAGGTCCCCGGTGCGGCCGACCATCCACGGCGACAGCATGTTGAAGGCGTGGTAGACGTCAAGGAACCCGGGGCGGCTGTCGTTCCGGCCCTCGCGCCAGTACGTGGGCACGCCGCCGATCACGTAACAGCCCTGCGCCTTGAACCAGTTGACCACGTCGAGGCACTGGGCCGGAGCGAACGGCCGGCCGTCGTCGTTGAAGCCGAAGCCCCAGATGCAGACGACGGGCTTGCCGTTCTGCTTCGCGTAGGCGGCCGACGCCGTGTGCGCCGCCATCTTCGTCGTCCAGTCGGTCTTCAGCTCGGACTGCATGTTCGTCCAGCTGGTGACGTCGTACATGATGTAGACCTTGCGGCCGGTCCGCTCGGCGGCACCCCGCACCTTCTGCGCCATCGCGTCGCGCGTCGGCCCCTCGTCGCCGAACGGGTTGAACCGCTGCAGCGCGGCGGTGTCGATGCCGTAAGTCTGCATCCAGTTGAAATGCGTGTCCACGGTCTGCTGGTCATAGGACGAGAAGAGCGCGGCGGGGCGTCCATCGCCGAGATTCGAATAGGCCGTGGGGTAGGAACGCGTGAAATCGCGCATGTCGGGCCAGGAGACGATCGTGGTGTTGCTGGGCGAGGGCGGCTGGAAGCGGTCGCGGCTCCAGTGCCACCAGCCGCCGATCGGCGCGCCGTCGCCGGGGCACGCGAACCATCCCTGATAACCCACGCTGATCTTCCCGACCACGTCGCCGACGGGGGATGCGGCGCGGGCTGGTGCGGCGGGTTCCAGGAGGGCGGCAGCAGGGCTCAATGCGACAGAAGACAACAGGGTACGCCGTGACAACACCATGAGAACTCCAGCCGATCCTCGGGGACGGGGTAGGGATCGACGGTCATCGTGACAGCCTTCGTCACACGCTCGCAATACTCGGACTCAAGTTTGCAACATTCTGTCTGTCAGCTGGAAATCCGAGACGGTTGGGCAGCTGGATCGTCCTGGGACGACAGGGCGGTGGAGACCAGGGCCGCGGGGACCTGTTCGGTGGCGACGGCGTCGTCGACCGAGCGCATCCTGGGAGGTGCCGGCATCCAGGGCTTCAGGTTCTGGATGACCTGGCTGTAGAAGTCGTCGATCGCGTCCAGCACCGAGTCGATGAACGCGCCCCGGCCTCGTCCGCGCTTCGTGCCCGCCGGCGAGGTCAGCGCCACTCGGAAGGCACGCAGTTCCTTGGCGGGATCTCCGATCAGGCTCGCGGGGTTCTCCCGGACCGCGCGGAGGAGTTCGGCGCTGCCGGCGCCCCGTGCGTGCGCGGCATAGGACTCCAGGCGGACCGTTTCCGGCGCCTCTTTCAACTGGCGGACCAGCCAGTTCACCCGGGTTGTCGGCCGGCCTTCTCGTGGTGCCTCCACATCCACGTGACAGGTGACCTTCGCGGCGCGCAGGTCTGCGGTCACGGACAGGGTGCCCACCGCGCCGGGGATCCGCAGAGCCGCCGTCATGGTGCCGGTCGTGGCGAGTTGGGTGGTCAGCGCTTGCGTGCGGACCGTCGGTTCGGCCAGTTCCCTACGCGTCAGCGCCGGAATGACGTCCGTGCCCAGCCGTCGCCCGAGTCGCAGGCCCGCGTAACGCACCAGCGCGTCGAAGCGAGCGGCGATCTCCGGAGCCGCCGCGTCCGCCGGGCGCAGCGTGCCGGCGCCGACGGCCTCTCGCACCGTCACCCACGACGGCCCCATGTCGCTGAACTCCAGCGCGCCGGACTTCGGGTGCTCCAGATAGCGAATCAGCTCGCCGAGGATCCACGCCTGTTCCGGGTCGGCGACACCTCGGTACTCCTTCTGCATCACCGCGACGGTCAGCACCTCGGACCAGGGGATGTGGTGCAGCGCGACCTTCCGCAGCTTTCGCTTGTCGATGCGGGTCGGGTGCTGCCCGGCCATCGGCGGAATCTCGTTCGAGATGGTGATGAGCGCGTCGAAGCCCTGCTCCCGGGCGATGTCGAGATAGCGCTCCAGCTGTTCGGGCTGCAGTTCGTTCGATCCCGTCTTGACCTCCACCAGGGCCGTCCACTGCCGCTGGCCGCGGGTCACTCGGATCAGGCCGTCCGGAAAGAACTTTCCGTCACCGAGCGTGAACGGCACCTCGATGAAGGTCTGGATTGCGCCGGCCGGTGCGCCGTACTGCTGGGTGAGCGCCCGGCCGAACTCCCGCACCGCACCCATCACCGCGAGCAGCGCGGATGTCGCGCGTCTCTCCTGCTCGTCGGCGCCGTTGATTCCCGACGTCGGAATCAGCCTCGCGGCATGCCAGCTCTCTTCCGCCATAGTCACTCCTTGTCACGAACGATTCACGCAATTTACATCTGGAGTGAGTCGCGGAGCGGTCGGTCAATGGTGCCGATCAGCCACTTCGGACGCGCCATGTCGCTGACGTCCACTGTGAACGGAGGAGAGCGCCGTGCCCGAAGTGGCTAACCCGATGGGATCAGCTGCAGGCGTACCTGGTCGTCGTAGGGAACGACGAGGGTGCGGCCGCCCCGTGCCCAGTCGGCCGGGATCAGGAAGAGGCGGTCCTCCGCGGCGACGAGCAGGCGCAACCCGCGGTAGCGGTAGCGGAAGCCGTCCTCGGGGGTGTCCGGCAGTTCGGCGGAGGTGACGCCTTCCGGCAGGTCGGCGAGTGCCTGCTTGGTGTCCAGCACCACCTCGGCCTCGCCGGCCAGGATCGTGGCGTCGTCCGCGGCGCGGCCCTGGCCGAAGGACCAGGCGAACGTGTTGGCCGCCCAGAAGAGGCCGACGAAGACCAGACCGGCCGCCGTCACGGTGACGACGCGGCGGATGCGGGTGACCTGGGGTGTGGTGTACCAGCGGCGGAACCGGGTCTCGCCGTGCGTGGACAGCACACGGCCGCCGGCCCAGGTGCCGTAGGCGATCAGGACCGGGCCGAGTGCCAGGCAGAGCGCGCTGGTGCCGGGGAACTCGAAGCGGGAGACCTGGACGACGAGCAGGCCGACGGTGCCGCGGGCGACCAGCAGCACGCCGGCGACCAGGGCGAAGCCGGCCGCGGCGAGGGCGGCGGTGCGCTTGGCGGGCTCGGCGACCAGCCAGCTGACCAGGGCGTGGCAGCCGGCGGCGAGCAGGATCGCGACCAGGACGAGGGCGGCGGGTACGTAGAGGACCTCGAGGCCGTAGAGCATCAGGTCCTGGTTGGAGAGCTCGGCCAGGTCGAGATAGACGCCGAAGTAGGCGAAGCGGGCGCGGGTCCCGATGTAGCCGAAGTAGAGCAGCAGCGCGGTGATCGCGGTGGTGGGCGCGATGATGCCGGCCAGGTCGCGGATCCGCGCGCCCCAGTCCGGCGCGGGCTCCGGAGCCGGTGGTTCAGGCGGGCGTGCGCGCCTGGTCAGCCGGTTCACGGTGGCTCGGGGAAGCAGAAGTCGTCGCTGTCGTCGCCGGGGGCGCGGACGGCGTGGCAGGACGTGTCGACCGGCTGCTGGACCCAGGTGATCAGGACCGGTCGTTCGGGTGACGGGGGTGGGTCGCCCACCGCCGGGTCCCGGCACGCCGCGGGCCTGGTGGCGGTGCAGCGGGCGGTGACCGTGACAGTGACGGTCCCGGCATACTCGCCGGGCTCCTCCGTGGTTGGCACCACGCCGACGAAGCAGAACCCGTCCACCGGCAGGGTCCGGCCCTCGCGGCAGGCCGAGCCGTTGACGTCCGACTCGCCGGCGCACCTGCGCGAGCTGATCGTGAGCTTGCCGGTGACGTCGATGTCGCTCAGCACGAGTGGCAGGCCGACCCTGTTCTCGTACTCGGTGCACATCGTGCGGGGGTTGCGGTTGTTCAGGGTCACCCCGCCCACCTGGACCGTCCGCGGCTTGGGCTTCGGCGCCGCGGAGGTCGTCGTCGGCCGCGTGGTGCTCGGCCGCGTGGTTGTCGGCCGGGTCGAGGTCGGCCGGGTCGTGGTCGGCCGGGTCGTCGGCCGACGGCTGGACGGCGTCCGTGTGGGAGTGGCCGTGGTGCTCCTCGGGACGGAAGGCTCGGTCGCCGCCAGGCTCTCCACGTCCAGCGGGGTCGCGGTCACGACGGTCGGCGGTGACCCGGCGCCGGACACGAACTGCGCCTCGGTGGGCGCCATCACCAGCCTGGTCAGCCAGAAGACGCCCGCGGCCAGGAAGACCGAGAGCACGGCGATCACGGCGAGAATGCGCCGGCGGTCCGCGGACATGTCCGCTCCTTCGCCCGTAGGGCTCCTTCAGCGTGCGTACCACAGCGGCGCGCCCGGTGATGTCGGGCGGGTGACGATCGGAGCCGGGCTGGTTCGTCATGAGGGTGTAGGAACACCACAGGAGGACGAGAGGACGCGATCATGCGGTACGCGATGCTCATGCACTACGGCGAGCCGGCCGAGGGCGAACTGAGCCCGGAGATCATCGAGGAGGCACAGCGGGCGTTCGGTGTTTACGGACGGGCGCTGCGGGAGGCCGGGGTGCTGCTGAGCGCGGAGATCCTGCAGCCGAGCGAGGCGACCACGACGGTCACCCACCGGGACGGCTCGCTGCGGGTGCAGGACGGGCCGTTCGCCGAGACCAAGGAGGCCCTCGCCGGGGTCTTCCTGCTGGACGTGCCGGACCTCGACGCGGCCATCAGCTGGGCGGGGAAGTGCCCCGGCGCCCAGTGGGGCGTCATGGAGATCCGGCCGGTCGCCACCTCCTTCATCGACGGCGGATGGACTCGCTGAACCCGGGCCGGCGGGCCGCCGGGGTGGCTGCCCGGGACAGTTACGGGCGGTTGCTGGCGATGTTGTCCGCCACCACCGGCGACCTCGCGGCGGTGGAGGACGCCCTGGCCGACGCGTTCGAACGAGCCGTTCGGACGTGGCCCGGCCAGGGTGTGCCGGCCAACCCGGACGCCTGGCTGCTGACCGTGGCCCGCAACCGGCTGCGCGACTGGTGGAAGACCGCGGAGTTCCGGCGCACCGTCGCCCTCGACACCGAGGAGCACGCCCCGGTCCATGTCGACGAGCTGGACGTCGACGCCATACCGGACCGCCGCCTCGAGCTGATGCTGGTCTGCGCGCACCCGGCCATCGACCCCGCGGTGCACACGCCGCTGATGCTCAACACCGTGCTGGGCTTCACCGCGGACCAGATCGGCCACGCGTTCTCGATGTCCGGCCCGGCGATGGCCACCCGCCTGGTGCGGGCGAAGCGCCGGATCAAGACGGCCGGCATCCCGTTCCGGATACCCGGCCGCGACGACCTCCCGGCGCGGATGGCCGCGGTACTGGAAGCGGTGTACGGCGCACACGTCATCGACCGCCGGCTGCCGGGTGAGGCGCTGCACCTGGCCGAGGTGCTGACCACGCTGGTGCCGGACGACCCCGAGGCGCGCGGGCTGGCGGCGCTGGTGCAGCTCTCCGCCGCCCGAGCCGGTGCCAGGGAGGGGCGCTTCGTGCCGCTGCACGAGCAGGATCCGTCGCTCTGGGACCAGCGCCTGATCGCCCGGGCGCACGAGCACCTGCGGGCGGCGCACGCGCGCGGGCGGCTGGGGCGGTTCCAGCTGGAGGCGGCCATCCAGGCGGTGCACTGCGCCCGATCGGGCACCGGCACGACGAACTGGGCGACGCTGCTGGACCTGCACCGGCACCTGCAGCGGCTCGCGCCGTCGCTCGGCGGTGCCGTCGCGCTGGCCGCGGTCACCGCCGAGGTGGACGGGCCGGCGGCTGGGCTGGAACTGCTCGACGGGCTGAGCGCGCCACCCTTCCAGCCGGCCTGGGTGCTGCGGGCGCACCTGCTCGAACGGCTCGGGCGGGACGGGGAGGCCGGTGTCGCGTACGCCGAGGCGCTGGCCCTGACCCGCGACGAGTCCGAGCGGCGCTACCTCAGCGAAATCGCTCGGCGACGGCGGTGACACTCCCGGTGTGTACGTTTGTACGCACTCAGGGAGGGAACCATTGGACCAGATCACCGCGCGCCGCCGCGTCGCGCTCTTCGCGCTCTTCTTCCTGCCCGGCCTCGGGATCTCCTCCTGGGTGACCCGCACCCCCGACATCCGCGATCTGCTGGGCGCGTCCACGGCCGAGATGGGCCTGGTGCTGTTCGGTCTCTCGGCCGGTTCGATGATCGGCATCCTCGGATCCGGCGCCCTGGTCACCCGGTTCGGCACCCGCCCGGTGGTGACCGCCGGCATCCTCACCACAGTTCTGAGCATCCCGGTCGTCGGCCTGGGCGCCGCGATGTCGCTGAGCTCGCTGGTCGCGGCCGGGCTGCTGCTGTTCGGCCTCGGCATGGGCAGTGGAGAGGTCGCCATGAACATCGAGGGCGCCGACGTCGAGCGGCTCATCGAGCGGCCGGTCCTGCCCACGATGCACGGCTTCTTCAGCCTGGGTACGGTCGCCGGCGCCACGCTCGGCATGATCCTCACCGCGGTGGCGTTCCCGGTGACCTGGCACCTGCTCGCCGTCGGTCTGATCAGCGCACCGGTGGCCCTGATCGCGGCCGGGCGGCTGCCCGCCGGGCTGGGACGCTCACGTTCCGAGCGCGCCGCGGCCTCCGGCGAGCCGGTCTGGCGCGACAGCCGGCTGCTGCTGATCGGCGTGGTGGTGCTGGCGATGGCCCTCGCGGAGGGCGCGGCCAACGACTGGCTGCCGCTGATCATGGTCGACGGCCACGGCTTCGACCCGGCGCTGGGCTCGGCCGTCTACGTGGTCTTCGCCGCCGCGATGACCGTCGGCCGCTTCACCGGCGGCCGGTTCCTGGACCGCTACGGGCGGGCCACCGTCCTCGGCGCGAGCGCGATCATCGGCGCGGTGGGTGTCGCCCTTGTCGTCTTCGTGGACAGCCAGATCGTGGCCGGTCCGGCCGTGGTGCTCTGGGGGCTCGGTGCCGCGCTCGGCTTCCCGGTGGCGCTCTCGGCCGCCGGTGACTCGGGGGAGAACCCGACCGCCAGGGTGTCGCTGGTGGCCACCGTCGGGTATGTGGCGTTCCTGGTCGGGCCGCCGGCCCTGGGCTTCCTGGGCGACCACTTCGGCCTGCGCGCCGCGATGATCGCCGTGCTGGGACTGCTCGCCGTCGCGGCGGTGGTGGCGTCGGCGCTGAACCGGGCGAGGGTTCCGGTCGCGCCGGGCGGGTAACCCGAGGCGGCCCCGACCCGGCGAGGGGTTCCGGTCGCGTCCGGCGGGCAGCCCGGCGTGGGCCCCCGCCCGGTCCAGCCCGCCCGGGTCGGCGCCGTGCCCGTCAGCGCAGGCCGTTGCGGATCGCGACCTGGATCAGCAGGTCGGGATCGTCGCTAATCACGCCGTCCACCCCGAGGTCGATCACCCGCTGCATGATCGCCGGGTCGTTGACCGTGTACGGCACGACCTTCAGGCGGTACTCGTCCCGCAACACCGAGACCCTCGGCCCGTGGAAGTAGGCCGGGTTCTGCCGCAGGTACCAGTCATCGCTCGTCACCGTCGGCTGTGCCGGGTCGTGGACCTGCCAGTTCGCCGAGATCGTGCCGGCGCCGGCCGCGCGGACCAGGGCGCCGGCGTCGCGGAACCGCCACCAGTCCAGGCCGCCGGTCCACGGGCTCTTCACCGAGGGATCGCCGTAGACCGCCCGCAGCGAGCACTCGTCGGCGAGCGTGGCGCACTCGGCCGGCCCGTACTGCCAGATCAGCGCGACCGTCTCGATCCGCCGGTCCAGGGCCCGGGCGTAGCGGATGGTCCGCCAGTCGAACGACTGGACGGTGGAGCGGCTCACGAACCCGGTGCGCTGCAGCTCCCGTACCAGCTTGGCGGTGAACACCCGGTAGTCCACGGTGTCGCCGGCGGTCGGGCTGATCTTGGTTTCGATGTTCAGGCGTACGTCGTCGCGCCCGCTCTGCCGGACAAGCGCGAGCACCTCGGCGAGCGTGGGTATCCGGGCGCCCGGCACCGCCACCTGCCGCGGGAACTCGGGCAGCGTCCTCGACCCGCAGTCCAGGGTCTTGATCTGCGCCAGCGTCAGATCCTTGACCAGCTTCCCGACATGGGCACCCACGCAGTGCGAGCCGCTGACCGCCCGGTCGTGCAGCACCACCAGGTGGCCGTCGGCGGTGACACCGGTGTCCAGCTCCAGCGTCGAGACAGCCGGGTTCTCCAGGGCCGCCGCGAACGCGGGAAGGGTGTTCTCCGGCAGCGTGGCCCGGCCGCCGCGGTGCGCCTGCACGTCGAACGGCGACGCGTACCCCTTCGGCAGCTTGAACCCGCGCTGCGCGAGCAGCGTGCGCAGCCGGTCCGGGTAGTCGGTGATGATCCCGTCCACCCCGTCGTCGATCAGCTTGCTCATCGTCGGCACGTCGTCGACGGTCCAGGGCACCACCTTGATCCCGTTGCGGTGCGCGTGCCGGACGAGGTCGGCGGTCACGTACGGCCGGTAGCCGGGATCGGTGACGGTGCCGTTCTGCGGGAAGCCGTGCACCGGCGAGAACGTGGTCGCCCCGAAGCTGCGGATCGCCCTGATCGGGTCGCCGCCGAAGTCGTCGATGTCGATCCCGCCCAGCCACGGCGACGCGCCCGGCCGGCCGACCTGCAGGAAGTCGTAGTTGGTGAGCGCCACCAGCGGCAGCCGCGGCTCCACCTGGCGCATCAGCCGCAGCGCGCCCCAGTCGAAGCTCTGGATGGTGACCTGCCGCAGCAGACCGGCCTTGCGGATCTCGGCGGCGGTGATCGCGACGAACTGCTCACGTGGCGCCGTCTCGGACGGTGCGCCGGCCTCCACCTTCGTCTCGACGTTCAGCTTGACGCCGTTCGCGCCGTACCGCTTCACCAGCGCGAACACGTCGCTGAGCAGCGGCATCCGGGCGCCCGGGACGGCGAGCTGGCCGGGCTTGTCGGCGAGCGTCCTCGAGCCGCAGTCGAGCGTGCGGACCTGGGCCAGGGTGAGCGTGTTGACGTACTTGCCTACGTACGGGAACTCCGGATCGCCCGCCACGGCCGGCCCGGTGTCGGTGCACTTGGTGCCGCTGACCCGGCGGTCGTGGGTGACGACGGCGCGCCGGTCCTCGGTGATCTGCACGTCGAGTTCGAGGGTGGACACGCCGAGCTGCAGCGCGTTGCCGAACGACGCGAGCGTGCTCTCCACCCGCAGGCCGAGGCCGCCACGGTGGGCCTGCAGATCGAAATCGGTCTTCCGGTCGTTGTGCGCGGCGGCCGCGGTGGGCCCGGACAGGGTTCCGGCCGCCAGTAGCAGAACGGCAGTCATGCGCATTCCCCACATGGGCGTCTCTCCTCACCGGCGGGTCCGCGCCCGCCTCCGGCGGTCAGCCTGGAAGCCGTTTCCGGCGAGCGGGGAACAGCACGGTGAATCGACGTCGACGAGGAGACGAAACGGCCGTCGACTGTGGAGCCGGGGCTATCCTGGCCGGATGCACGTCGTGGCGGTGCTCGCGCTGGACCGGGTGATCCCGTTCGATCTGGCCACGCCCCTCGAAGTGTTCGGGCGGGTGCGGCTGGCGGACGGCAGTGCGCCCTACGAGGTGCGGGTCTGCGGCGCCACACCGACGGTGGACGCGGGCGCGTTCCAGCTGCGCGCGCCGTGGGGGCTGGACACGCTCCCGGCGGCCGGCACGATCATTCTTCCCGGGTGCGGCGAGCGTGCTCTGCCCGTACCCCTGAAGGTTGTGGATCTGCTGCGAAAAGCCGCAGCCGGCGGCACCCGGCTGGCGTCCATCTGTGCCGGCGCTTTTGTCCTGGCCGAAACCGGTCTGCTGGACGGCCTCCGCGCGACGACGCACTGGCTGGCGGCGGCGGCGCTGGCCGAGCAGTTTCCGCAGGTGGATGTCGACCCGGATGTGCTCTATGTCGACAACGGCCAGTTCCTGACATCAGCCGGTGCGGCGGCCGGACTTGATATGTGCCTGCATCTGATCAGGCGCGATTTCGGTTCGGCGGTGGCAGCCGACGCGGCCCGGCTGTCGGTGATGCCGCTGGAGCGCGAGGGTGGCCAGGCGCAGTTCATCGCTCCCGCACAGCCGGCGGCGCCGCGCGGGGCGAGCCTGGAGCCCCTGTTGCGATGGATGCAGGAGAACAACGCGGTCGACCTCACGCTGGGTGATCTGGCTTCGCGGGCCGGAGTGAGCATTCGGACACTCAACCGCCGATTCCGCGACCAGACCGGGGACACGCCTCTGCAGTGGCTGCTGCGCGCCCGCATCCGAAACGCGCAGCACCTCCTCGAATCAACCGACATGCCGGTGGAACAGGTGGCCGGCACGGTCGGATTCGGCTCGCCGACCGCTTTCCGGGAGCGTTTCAAACGTGTGGTCGGAAACAGTCCGGCGGCCTACCGGACGGCCTTCCGCAGCCGTGACCTAGCGTGATCGCATGCCGGAACCTGTCGCGTTCGCTGTGTCCCACTGGGGTGACGATCCGTGGTCGCTCGGGTCCTGGAGCCTGATCGGGAGGAACGGCACCCCCGACGACCGGATCATGCTGGGCACCCCAATCGGCGGCCGGCTGCGCATCGCCGGGGAGGGTACCCACCCCACGCGGGCCGGGATGACGCACGGCGCCTATGAGCAGGGTATCGCCGCCGCCACCTGGGCCGCCGGCCGGGGACACGCGCGAGTCGCGGTGATCGGCGCGGGCATGGCCGGACTGGCCGCGGCCCGGGAGCTCACCGCGCGCGGCGTGGACACGTGCGTCTGGGAGGCGCGTGACCGGCCGGGTGGGCGGACCGCCTCGGTCGACGTCGGCGGATTCGGGTTCGACCTCGGTGCCAACTGGCTGCAGCAGTACGACGACAACGCCCTCGCCCGCCTCGCCTCCGCGATCGGGTTGCGCGTCGTCGCCACCGACTTCAACGATCCGCTCGTGCTCGGCTCCCCGCAGCCCCCGGAGGGCCTGGACCGGGAGCTGCGGTCCCGGCTCGGCGCCGCACCGGCCGGCGCGACCGTG
The DNA here is from genome assembly GCF_040681145.1 of Actinoplanes sp. NPDC051861. Lineage (NCBI taxonomy): Bacteria > Bacillati > Actinomycetota > Actinomycetes > Micromonosporales > Micromonosporaceae > Actinoplanes > Actinoplanes sp. NPDC051861. Next base: position 22,999 of record NZ_JBFAYE010000013.1, on the reverse strand, counting down.
GCGGACGTGATCGACGACTGGGTGCGGGACGTGGACCCGGACACCGCCGCCGCGATCGGCCGCCTCGCCGACGCCGAGATCGTCATGGACTCCGGGGTGCCGCTGTCGTGGCTCAGCGCCCGGCACGGCTTCGAGCCCGGCGTCGGCGAGGGCGACCGGTGGATCGTCGGCGGATATCAGCTGCTGGTCCGGCACCTGGCCGACGGTCTGGACATCCGCCTGGGCCGGCCGGTCCGGCACATCGAGGTCACCGCCGACGGCGTCCACCTGCACGGCGAGACGGTGGACGCGGTGATCGTGACGGCGCCCGTCCCGGTGCTGGCCGCGGGCGTCATCAGCTTCACCCCGCCGCTGCCGGCCGCGCACCGGGACGCGCTGGGGCGGCTCGGCGCGGGCCGGGTCGAGAAGGTGGTGCTGCGCTTCGAACATCGGTTCTGGCCGGTGCACGGGTCCGGTTACTACCGGGTGCACGGCCCGGCCGGCGGCAGCGTCAGCGAGTGGCTGGACGCGACGGAGGCCGACGGCGTACCCACCCTCGTCGGCCTCTTCGCCGGTCCCTGGCTGGACGATCTCTGGTCAGGCGCCGACGACGAGATCGCTCGGCGGGCGGCGGGCGTCTTCGGCGACGCGGTCCGGCAGGCCGAGGCGGCCCCGGGTGGTGATGATCAGGAACAGCGCGGCGATGCCCGCACCGAGCATCAGAGCGTGCAGCGAGTCCCGGAACAGGTCGAGGTGCGGGAAGATCTCCGGCCAGAGCAGTGAGAACAGCGTGTTGACGTTGGCGTGCACCAGCATGACGAGCAGGACGCTGCCGCCGGTGCGGTTGAAGACCCAGGTCAGCACGATGCTGAGCAGGATCGAGCTGACCACGAACTCGGCCGCCATCGTCCAGTCCACGTCCGGCCAGCCGGCCCAGTCGCTGAAGAACAGCGGCAGGTGCCACGCGCCCCACAGCGGGCCGAGGATCAGGGAACCGGTCAGCGGGCCGAAGCGATCCTGCAGCCTGGGCTGGGCGAAGTCGCGCCAGCCGGGTTCCTCGGCCAGGCCGGTCGTGAGGACCTGCAACGCGAGCAGGGGAAGATAGCCCAGCAACGCGGCGGCCTGCGGCCACCTCATCCCGGAGACGGCGCCGGGCAGGAGCAGGGTCAGGGTCACACCCATGAGGGGTACGGTGAAAAGCGCGCCGAAGTACCAGGAAGCGCCCACGCGCCAATGGGTCAGCCTGCGTGCCCACCGGGTGAGGCCGGGCCGGCCGTCAGCGACCAGGGTGACGACGAACGCGGCGGTGACCGGGCCCAGATAAGCGCCCGGCAGCATCCCCAGCGTCTGGGTGCTGCCGAGGACCTCGGGCACCCGCCAGCTCAGGACGCCGAGGCCGGTCTCGGACAGGATGTATGGCAGCCAGCCCAGCCACGTCAGGCCGAACGCCAGCACGAAGTAGGAGGTCAACGGCCTCCGGGCGATGATGTTCACCGCCAGAGACGACCATGGTGGACGGCCGGGCCGCACTACGCCCAGCCATACTTCCGAACTATCCCTGAACCCCTCGGAAACCGTCGCACCACCTCGCTACGGTTCCCTCGTGTCCGTCTTCTCCGCGTTGCGCTCACCACGCTTCCTGATCACCGGGTGGCCGTGGCGGTCGCTGCTGTTCGTGCTCAGCAGCCTGCCGCTCGTCCTGTTCGTGGCCGCACCGGTCGGCGTCCTCGCGGCACCGTGGATCGTGCTGGTGCGCAGGCTGTCGACCGGCGACACCGACCCGGTCGTGTCGCTCGCGCTGTTCCTGGGCGGCGCGGCGCTCCTGGCCGCTCTGGGCCCGCTGGTCACTCGTCCGCTGCCCTGGGTGGAGCGGCGCCGGCTGCGGCTGGTCGACGACCGTCCGCTGCGTGCGGGGCGGTCGCCGTGGCGGCGGCTGGGATACGCGGCGGTGCTGGTCACGGCGGTTCCGATCGTCTACGTGGCACTCGCTGTGACGGTGATGCTGATCGTGGTCTGCGCACTCAGCCCGGTGCTGTTGGACGGCGGGCCGATCTCGTTCGGGGTGGTGACAATCCGGACGGTTGGGCAGGCTGTCCCGTACGCAATCGGGGGTTTCATCGCCCTGATCGGCGTGCCCTATCTGATTGCCTTGACCGCTGCGGCCCACGCGGCGGTGGCGCGCGCGGCGCTGCACACGGTCTCCACCGATCGGCTCCGCGCCGAGCTGGTCGAGGTGGCGCGGTCGCGGGCCAGGCTGGCCGGCGCGTTCGACGCCGAGCGGCGGCGCATCGAGCGTGACCTGCACGACGGCGCCCAGCAGAAACTCGTCGGCCTGACCCTGCAGCTCGGCCTGGCGCGCATCGACCTGCCCGACGGCTCACCGGCGGCGGGCGCTGTCGCCACCGCACACCAGCAGGCCAAGGAGCTGATGGGCGAACTACGCGAACTCATCCACGGCATCCGCCCGCAACTGCTGACCGATCTGGGTCTGACCGCCGCCCTGCCCGACCTGGCCGGCCACGCCGGGATCCCGGTGACCGTGCGCACCAGCCTGCCCCGGCGCCTGCCCGACCACGTGGAGGCGACCGCCTACTTCGTGGTGGCCGAGCTGCTGGCCAACATGTTCAAGCACGCGGGCGCCACCCGCGGCACGATCACCGCCACCGAGGAGCACGACATGCTCGTCCTGGAGGTCTCCGACGACGGCCACGGCGGCGCGGATCCGTCCCGGGGCACCGGCCTCACCGGGTTGGCCGACCGCACAGCCGTCGTGGACGGGCGGATGCTGCTGGCCAGCCCACCCGGCGGCCCCACAGTGGTTCGCGTCGAGCTCCCGTGTCCGCCGGCATGACGGATCCCGCCGCGCCGCCGCTGCCGCCTCCGCCGCCTGCGCCTCCGCCGCTCGGTCAGCCGCCGCTTGGTCAGCTGCCGCTTGGTCGGCCGGGCTCGCCTCCGGTCGCGTTGCCGGAGGTGAGCGTGGTGCTCGCTGAGGACGGTGTGCTGTTGCGGGAGGGGCTGGCGGGGCTGCTGGAGCGCTTCGGGTTTCGTGTCGTGGCGGCCGTGGGGGACGCGGAGGCGCTGCTGCGGGCGGTGGCCGAGCACCGGCCGCGGCTGGTGATCACCGATGTCCGGATGCCGCCGGGGTTCAGCGACGAGGGACTGCGGGCGGCTGTCCGGCTGCGGCGGGAGGATCCGAGGCTGGCGGTCGTGGCGCTCAGTCAGTACGTCCAGCACGGCTACGCGTCGGAACTTCTCGGCTCCGGCGACGGACGCGGGGTGGGCTACCTCCTCAAGGACCGTGTGGTGGACGTCAGCGACTTCGTGGCGGCGCTGCGCCGAGTCGTCGACGGCGGCACGGTGATCGACCCGGACGTGGTGCGGCGCCTGCTCGGCCGGCAGCACGAGCCGGTCGCGCGGCTCTCCACCCGGGAGAGGGAGGTGCTGGCCCTGGTCGCGGAGGGCCACTCCAACGCGGCGATCGCCCGCATTCTGGTGCTCTCCGAGGCCGCCGTGGTCAAACACGTCGGCAACATCCTGGCCAAACTGGACCTACCACCCGACGACAGCGTCAATCGGCGGGTGCTGGCCGTCCTGACGTACCTGAAGGACCAGAGCGGATGACAGCGGGCTGGCTTGCCGCGCCCACGGTGGCGGCGCTGCGAGACGGGTTGCGGCTCGTGGCGCCGGAGCTGGCGGGCGGTGTGATCGTGCCGCGCGGCCTCGAACCGGAGGATGCGCTGTGGCGGGCTGAGGCGGGGGTCGCCCTGCCGGACGGGCGCGCTGCCGCGGACTGGGTGGATGACCTGGAGGGGAGGCTCGCGGCGGTCGGTTTACGGCGGGTTGGTCAGGGCTCGGGAACGATGGGCATGAGTTTTGGTCAGACGAGATGAGCTGGGTGGGTGAGGAGCCGGCCGGCGGGGAGTCAGACCGGTGGGGCGGTGCCGCGCGGGGCGGTGACCAGGAAAGCGGCGGTGCGAGCCAGGACGCGGGCGGTGTCGCCGTTCCAGCGTTGTGTCTGGCGGTCGTTGGGGAGGCCACCTGCTGTCATCGGAAGATCAGGTGAGCCGTTGATTCGGCCGGGTCGCGGTCGTCGTGCAGGATGGCGAGTGCCTCTTGGACGAGCGGATGTGCGAGCCCGAGGTCGCGTTGGCCTTCGTTGGCGATCATGTTCAGCAACCGGTCGGATTCGTCACGTCTGCCCGTGGTGCGATAGGCGATCGCCAGATTCTTCGCGAAGGTGAGCGATTCGATCGGCTCCCAGTGGCCCGGAGCGTCCGCCACGACCGCCTCCATGAGCTGGACGGCCTCGGCGGCGCGCCTGGTCTTCAGATAGAGCGCGGCGAGGTTGTTCCGCATGATCCGGGCGTCCCGGGGTCCGATGATCGCGTCCAGGCCGGGCATCGCGACAATCTGCTCGAGGATCGGTGCCGCCTCGATGCCGCGCCCCGCGGCGTCCAGTGTCTGGGCGAGGGCGAGCATGTCGCCGATGGTTTCGGGGTGATCGTGTCCCAGGGTGCGCCGGCGGCGTTCGATGTTGGTCCGGCGCAGGCGGGCCGCCGTCGCGAAATCTCGCGCGTCGAAGTGTGCCCGCGCCAGCGCCGATCGTGAGGCGAGCGTCTGGGGATGGTTGCCGCCCAGGGTGCGGACGCGGCCGCTGAGAGCGCGGGTGAAGTATTCGACGGCGTCCTCGTAACGGCGCAGGGCACGGCTGGCGTCACCGAGTGCGTTCACCGAGTTCAGCGTCGACGGATGGTCTTCGCCGAGAACGCGTAACCGGTCGGCGAGGTTCTGCTCGTGCAGCCTGCGGCACTGATCGAGGCGGCCGTCCTGCTGGTAGGCGTACGCCAGGTTGTTCCGGGTGGTGAAGACCCTGTTGTCGTCCTGCCCGTGCAGTGCGATCCGCTTCTCCAGCGTCTCCTCGAGCAGCGAGACGGCTTGCGCGAGCCGTCCGATCGACTGGTAACTGCGGGCCAGGTTGTTGCTCATCGACAGCAGCTCCGCCGGACTGCCGTCGGGCAACGCTCGTGCCTTCTCCAGCAGTTCCTCCAGGATCGTCACCGCCTCCGCCGAGCGACCGTTCATGTCGTAGCAGCGTGCGAGGTTGTTCAGGACGCTCAGGGTCGCCGGATGGTCGGGGCCGTTGATCCGGCGTGCCTCGCGGGCGGCGAGTTCGGAGAGGCGGATCGCGTCGTCAGTTGCGCCCTGGCTCTGGAGGAACGTGCCGGCGAACGACATGAGGATGGGGACGTAGCGATTCTCGTGCCCGTCGGGCGCCAGGCGTACGACGGCTTCCACGTGCGGGAGCAGCCGGCGCCACATGTCCCAACCGGTGACGTCGTAGGCCGGGTCGTCGGGCGCTACGTGGCGCAACAGCGCCACCGCCTGCTCCCATGCCCCACCCGGCTCGGTGCCGGCGATGCCTCGGCTGACCGCCTGGACCAGGCGATGCAGCGATGACGACCGGCCGTGCCGGCTGATCAGGCTGTAGGAGGCGAGAAGGTGGAGTGCCTCGGCGACGTCCAGCGGATCGGCCGGGGGCAGCAGGACCTCGTCCGGTATGTCGTCGGGCGCCAGATAGGCCATCACGCCGAGCAGTCCCGCGGCGAGCTCGGACCTGGCCTCGATGGTGGACAGCGTCAGGGACCACACTGTCCAGATCGACCGGGAGATGTCGCCGCCGGTTCCCGGCGCCGCGGCGATCCGCTCGAACCTCTCGGACAGCAGCGCGCGGTAGTCGTCGAACGACATGTGGTCGTGCTGCGAGAGGTACGCGGCCGCCTGCTCGAGGGCCAGCGGAAGATCGCCGAGGTCCGCCGCGAGGCGAGCCGCCCCGTCGCGATCGGTGCGCTCGGTCAACCGCTGCAGCAGGCTGACGCTCGCCTCGCGGGCGATGACGTCGACGTGTATCGGCCGAAGGCCGAGGGTCTTCCAGCGGGCCGGACCGACGTCACGGCGCGTCGTCACGATCACGGTGCCGGCCCCGTGAAGCATGCCGAGGAGATCCGCGATGTGGCTCAACTCCTCGACGTTGTCCAGGACGAGCAGCCATCCGGGGTGGGCCTGGAGCCACCGGATCGCCCAGGACCGTCCGGCAGCCAGGCTCGGAAGCGGGTGGAGCCAGGCGGTCAGCTCGGCGAGGCCGGCCGCGACCCGTTCGGCGGAGTCCGCGGTGATCCACCAGATCAGGGGGTACCGGTCGAGGCCCGCGCGCGCGAGATGAACGGCCAGCTCGGTCTTCCCGACGCCGCCGAGGCCGTGCAGCACCAAACCCTCGGTGCCGCCGAGCTCGTCCAGGTCCCGGCCGACGAACACCGCCGACGCGAACGGCAGATTCCGCATCCCGTGCGGCATCAGGACCGACTCGGGGGTCGGCAGGACGGCGTCTGGGTCGACGTTCAGGTTCGTCTGGGTGTTCCCGTCGCCGACCTGAACACCCCGGGAGTTGCTGGCGTCGGTCACCGGTCAGCTGTGCCAATCGTCTTCGTGTGGGGCGGGGCCGGGGGATGAGTCTTGAATTATCGTGCTTCCGTCGGATTTATCGGTTCCGTCGGTGTCCACGGACGGGTGAACGGTGCGCAGGTGGTCGCGCATCTCGGCGTCCGGGATGTCTCGGGCGCCGGGTGGGCAGAGGTTGCAGGTCGCCATGGGAACCCTCAGAACTGGGGGAGGAGGTCGGCCAGCTGGGCGCGGGCCCAGTTGTATTGTCCGGGGTCCGGAAAGCGGCGGTACTCGGTTTCGATCACCAGGATCAGCAGGAAGTGCAGGTTGTAGAGGCGGCGGCGCCGCAACTCCGGCTCGGTGAGCGGCGGGTGGCCGTACCCCTCCATGAAGGGCGCCGGGTCGGCGAAGCCGGACGGTACGCAGCCGGCGAAGCCGTTCTCGATGAGCGGGTCGCCGTAGAAGGCACGTTCGTGGTCGATGATGCCGACGATCGCGCCGTCGCGGACGAGGACGTTGCCGTCCCACAGGTCCCATTCGCAGAGGCGGGGCTCGGTGACCTCGTCGAGGCAGGCGGCGTTCGCGGCGAGCACCGTCCGGATGGCGTCGTAGTCCCGTCCCAGGTCGACCGACCGGCGCTCGCCGTCACGCAGGACGTCGGAGACCATGCCGGTGAAGACCGTGCGCCAGCTGGGGTCACCGGGTGCGTCGAGGCGGCCGAAACCGGTGCCCCGGATCGAGTTCAGCTCGCGGTTGGCCGCGCCGCGGGCCTTCTGGTACGCCACCCGCTCCTCGTCGCTGAGCGAGTCCCTGATCAGGCCGAGATTCTCGCCGTCCACGAAGTCCATGAAGAACCAACTGAAGTCCTTGCCCGCGTGCGCGTGGTCGAGCGCCGGCACCGGCACGGTGGTGTGCTCATGGATCAACCGGATGGCGGCCACCTCGGTGGCCATCGCGCCGCGCTCGTACGTCAGCACCTCGACGTCGGCCGGCGGCGAGATCTTCAGAACCTTCTCGGCACCGTCGCGCAGCCGGATCCGGTACGCCACGCTGAACCAGCCGTCGCCCATCTCGCTGAACCAGTCGTCCCCGGCCGGCACCTGATCGGGCCCGTACGCCTGCTCGATCATCGCGAGGAGCGCGGCCGGCGTCTGCCGGTTCTTCGTGAGGCTGTCCATGCGGACAATGATCGCGGTCTCAGAACGTGACCGGAAGGGATCCCAGGCGGTGGCCGAACGGCGGGGTCGGCTGCCAGTCCGGTGTGTCGTATGCCGGGCGCAGGTCAGGGCAGCGGCCGAGCAGGATCCGCAGGCACTCGTCGGTCTCCATGCGGGCCAGGGCGGCACCCAGGCAGTAATACGTTCCCATGCCGAAGGCGAAATGCCGGGTACGCGAGCGGCTGATGTCGAAGACGTCCGGGTCCTCGAAGACCTCCGGGTCGCGGTTGGCGGCCATCAGCGCCAGGTAGATGTGTGATCCGGCGGGCACTGTCCGGCCGTGTAACGAGACCGCTTCCGTGGTGACGCGGCCGATCACGCCGGCCGGGCCGTCGCAGCGCAGCATCTCCTCGACGGCCAGGGGCATCAGGTCCGGCGACTCGCGCAGGCGAGCCAGCTCGCCGGGGTTCGAGAAGAGCAGGACGAGACCGTTCGCGATCAGGTTCGCGGTGGTCTCGTGGCCGGCGAAGAGCAGCAGCACGCAGTTGGCGACCGCCTCGTCCTCGGTGACGATGCCCTCGGCCTCGGCGGCCATGAACGTGCTCAGCACGTCCTCGCGGGGCGTGCGGCGGCGGTCGGCGGCGATGATCCGCAGGTAGTCGTGCATCTCCAGCATGCTGCGCTGGGCATGCCGCAGCTGCTGGACGTCGCCGTTGCCGAAGACCGGCAGGATGTCGCGGGACCAGGCCTGGAGTTGTTCACGGTCGCTGACCGGCATGCCGAGGAGCTCGGCGATCACATTCGCGGGCAAGGGGTACGCGAGATCCGCCACCACGTCCATCCCGCCCTTTGATGCGACGGCGTCGAGCAGTTCGTGGGTGAACTCGCGTACCCGGGGCCGCAGCCGGTCGACCATCGCCGGCGTGAAGTAGCGCTTGAGCAGCTGCTGGAAGCGCACGTGGTCGGCCGGGACGGTGTGGCCCATCCACATCTCGACGGCTCGGCGGACCGGTGCCAGCTCCTGCTGCTCGGCGGGTGTCAGGTGATTGAGGACGCGGGCCATGTTGGCGCTGTCCATCCGCCGGTCCCGCAGCGCGTCCTTGACGTCGGAGTACCGCGTGAGCAGGTACGCGTCGAGCTGTGGCAGCCGCGCGAGCGGGCTCTGTTCGCTGATCCGGCGCAGGTAGCCGGTGGGGTCGGCGATCGCCTCGGGCGTGAACAGGTCGTAATCGCGCATGTTGCCGATTGTTACGGAATCAAGTGATCGTTCTCTATCCCGCCCCGGTTCCGCTAACATCCACAAGCATCGAATCGATTACTGTCAGTGGGGGGCTGTGTATTGAACGTATTCGGTGGGCGCTCGGCGACGATCCTCGGGGTCGGTGTTCTGGTCGTCGGGCTCGCGGCAACCGGTGCGAACGCGAAGGCGCCGGTCGACCCGGCGGACCGCGCGTATGCGCAGATCAACGCACTTCAACAGCTCAAGAAGTCCCTGTCGCCGGCGGAGCGCAAGCTCGACAGCCGGCTCGCCGTCGAGTTGCGCAAGCGCAACGGGAGGGTGTCGGCGAGCGCGCTCCCGCGGCTCGGCACCGGCGTCGAGGTCTCCAGCAAGGGCACCACGAAGGTCGAGGTACGTGCCGGCAAGGTGAACAGTGACCTGATCGGGCGGCTGCGCGCCGCCGGGGCGGGCATCAGGTTCGCGTCGCCGAAGGACGGCACCGTGCTGGTCGAGGCGCCGCTCACGTCGCTGACGGCGATCGCCGGCTGGTCGGACGTGTCCGGTGTCAGCGCCGACTACGGCGCGATCACCGCTCGGGACATCAGTCCCAAGAAGATCGGGCCGGAGACCAAGGACGCCAAGTCGGCGCGGATCGAGACGGCCGTGCGCGCGGCCGAGGCCACGTCGCGGGTCGCCGCGGCGGTCGACCAGGGCACGGTGGTGGCGGAGAGCGATCGTACGCTGGCCGCCGACACCGCCCGGACCAGGTACCGGGTGACCGGCGTGGGTGTGAAGGTGTGCGCCCTGTCCGACGGCGTCGACTCGCTCGCCGCCTCGCAGGCCACCGGTGACCTGCCGGCCGACCTCGACGTGCTGACCGGGCAGGAGGGCTCGGGCGACGAGGGCACCGCGATGCTGGAGATCCTGCACGACCTGGTGCCGAACGCGAAGCTCGGGTTCGCCACCGCGTTCACCAGCGAGGCCAGCTTCGCCGAGAACATCCGCGCGCTGCGCTTCACCGGCGGTTGCGACATCATCGTCGACGACGTCGTGTACTACCACGAGAGCCCGTTCCAGGACGGACTCCCGGCTCAGGCGGTCAACGACGTGGTCGCCGACGGGGCGTTCTACTTCAGTTCGGCCGGCAACGAGGGCAACACTCTCGAGGGCACCTCCGGCAACTGGGAGGGCGACTTCGTGAACTCGGGCCTGGGCGTCGGCAAGTTCGCCGGCACCGCGCACGACTTCGACCCCGGGCCGGGCGTGCAGATCTACAACCCGCTGTCGCCGGGCAGCGCCGGCCGGGTCACCACGCTCTGGTGGGCGGACCCGCTGCTGGGCTCCGCCAACGACTACGACCTCTACCTGCTGGACTCGGCCGGCAACGTCACGCAGTTCTCACAGGCCATCCAGAACGGCGACGACGACCCGTTCGAGATCTTCCGTACGGGTGCCGGCGCCAACCAGCGGCTCGCCGTCGTGAAGTACTCGGGCGCTGACCGGTACTTCCAGCTCAGCGTGTTCCGCGGGCGGTTCGTCGACCAGGCGAACGGGCTCAAGGCGTTCTCCACCCCGGGCGTGACCCGTGGGCACAGTGCCGCGGTCGGCGCGTTCTCGGTCGCCGCGACACCGGCGAAGGACCCGCTTCCCGTGGACCTCGAGGTGGGCGACCCGCCGAACCCGACCGGGCCGTTCCCGAACGTGCACACCCGGCAGTCCAAGCTGGAGCGGTTCACGTCGGACGGGCCGCGGCGGGTGTTCTACAACGCCGACGGCACCCCGATCACGCCGGGCGACTTCAGCTCCACCGGTGGTTCGCTGCGGGCCAAGCCGGACATCACCGCGGCTGACGGGGTGAACACCACGGTGCCCGACTTCGCGCCGTTCTTCGGCACGTCGGCGTCGGCTCCGGCCGCCGCGGCGATCGCGGCGCTGGCACTGTCCGGCAACCCGGGGATGACCAACGAGGAGATCCGGGCGGCGCTCACCGGCACCGCGCTCGACCTGGCCCCGGCCGGGTTCGACAACCGCAGCGGCCACGGCGTGATCCGCGCCGACCTGGTCCTGCGCAACACCGGCGCCACGCCGCAACCGCTGGTCCGGGCCGGCACGCCGACGGTCACCCCGACCACCGGCGACGGCGACGTCTATCTGGAGCCGGGCGAGCAGGCGACGGTCGCGCTTCCCGCGGAGAACATCGGCGACGGTACGGCGACAGGCGTCAACGTCGTCGTGGAGACCGACGACTCACGGGCCACGGTGACACCGCGGGCCGCGTCGTACGGCAACATCGCCGCCGGCGCCTCCAAGTCGCGCAACTACACGCTGAAGCTGGCCGCCGACTACCCGCTCGGCCGGCCGGTCACGCTGAAGACGAAGGTCACCTTCGCCGGTGTCCTCTCGCCGACGAACGCCGCCCTCCCGGTCTCCACCGGTCAGGCGTCCTCGACGGTGGTGGACTTCGCCTACAGCGGCGAGCCGGTGCCGATCCCGGACAACGACCCGACCGGCGCCACCGCCACGGTGAACGTCAGCGGCATCGGGTACGCGTCCTCGCTCACCTTCTCGATCGACGGCGCGACCTGCTCCAACGTCGCGGGGGTGACGACGAACGGCATCGACCACACGTTCGTCGGTGACCTGGTCGGTACGCTGACCGCACCCGACGGCCGGACCGCGACGGTGTTCTCGCGTACCGGTGGCACCGGCAACAACATCTGCCAGGCGGTGTTCGACGACGCCGCCACGACGCCGTTCAGTGACCTGACCTCGACCAGTGCGCCGTTCACCGGCACCTGGAAGCCGGACCAGTCGCTGTCGTCGCTGCGGCTGTCGGCCGCCGACGGGGCGTGGACCTTCAAGGTCCGCGACGCGGTCGGCGCCGACGTCGGTTCCATCCGCGCCTTCTCGCTGCACCTGACGGGCTTCGAGGCGGCATGACAGAGGGGGCCGCCCGGTCGTCCGGGCGGCCCCCTTTCCAAACAGGTTTACTCGTTCGACTGGAACAACTGCCGGATCTCGGTGCCGGCGAGGACCCGGTCGTACAGATGCACCTGATCGGCGGTCCCGTCCAGCTAGTCGACCGGGTTGCCGCCGACCTTCCCGAGCGCTCTCAGCGGGCGCCCAGCCGCCGGCTGCGGTCTGCCTGATAGGCGCAGCCGGCGGCCTCGAACGGCGCCGCGGTCGCCAGCACCCGGTCGGTGTCGCCGTCGAGCAGGGCCGCGGCGCGTTCCACGATCGCCTCGCAGACCGGGTTGCCCGCGACGATCGTGCGCGCCTCGGCGAGGCGGTCCGCAGCGGCGGGGGAGTGGGCCAGGACGGTGGCCTCCGCGCGCAGTGCCACGTACCAGTGCAGCCAGATCCAGGTGACCCACTTCCACACGTCGTCCGGCTCCGGCGCGAGCCGGGCCATGGCCTCCGCGGCACGGTCCTCGTGCAGCAGCAGCATCGCGTCGAAGACCGCGCCGTAGGAGAGGGTCCGCCCGGGTGAAGTGCCCAGCTGGTCCAGGATCGCCAGCCATTCGCCCCGGGCCGCGGCGTCACCCTCCAGACCGTGGATCATCGCGACGCCGGCCACCGCCGGGCCGAGATGGGCCCGGGCCGGCCGCCCGGCCCGTTCCCAGGCGTCCCGGAAGCGGATGCCGACACCGCGTACCAGGTCGGCGTCCCCGGCGAGCGCGCCCGTCATGAGCAGCCAGTTCGTCGCCCGGTGGCCGACCTCCGCCAGCAGCGGGTGGTCGGCCAGCTGCCGCGCCCACTGCCGGGCGTTGGCCAGGTCACCCACGCCGAGTACCGCCTCGGTGGCGTCGCCCAGCGCGTCGAGCAACTCGTGCGTCCCGGTCGGCGTCCGCGGTGCCGAGGCCAGCAGCGTGATCCGGCGCCGGGCCGTCGCCGCGGTCGCGAACGAGTCACCGGCCCAGCTCTGCGCGCCGGTCAGCGCCCCGAGCGCCGCGGACTGCGCGATCGGGTCGCCGGTCCGGGCGGCGAGCGCGACGGCGTGCTCCGAGCGGGCGACGGTCGCCGTGACGTCGTTCTCCTCCGGTCCCTGCGCGGAGCCGAACGCGTCGGTGAGCACGCCGGCCTCGGCGAGCGCGACGGCGGCGAGGGCGGCCGGATCATTTCCGGCCAGCTCCCGCGCGGTGTCGATCAGCGCAACGGCCTCGTCGTGCGACGGCAGCCGTTCGAACTTGCCGGAGAACCGGTAGGCGCTGGTCGCGGCGGTCGCCAGGTTCACCGCGGCGCCGGCCGGGTCGCCGGCCTCGCGGGCCGCTTCGGCGGCGGCGAGGTAGAGCCGGTACATGTCGTCGCCGCGCATCCGGCATCCGGCCGCGGCGGCGGCCTCCCGGAGCATGCGGGCCACGGTGGCGGGGTCATCAGCAAGTGCCGCCGCCTGCTCATAGCGTTGTTGGGCCTCGCCGGCGAGGGTACGGGCAAACGACAGCCCCGCCAGCCGATGAGCGAGACGGTGTGCGTCTTTCCGTTCGGCCGCTTGCCGTTCGCCCGCCTTTTGTTCGGTTGCCCACGTCAGGGCCGCGCGCAGGTCGTCGGCCACGCGGTCGAAGACGGCCCGGAAGTCCGGTTGCTCCGCCGTCACCTCCAGTGCCAGGCACCAGCGCAGATGACCCGCCCGTGCGTCGTCGAGCTCACCCGCCTCGGCCAGCCGCTCGGTGCCGTACCGGCGGATCGACTCCAGAGCGCGATACTCCACGGCGGTGCCGGTGGCGGTCACCGCGAGCAGGCTGTGCTCGGCGAGACGGGACAGGCCGTCGGCGACCTCGATGAGATCAGAACCGGTCACCTGGGCGGCGGCCTCGGCGGTGAACGGCGACACGAACACCGACAGCCGGCGCAGCAGCGCCTGATCGCCGGGCGCGAGCAGGGCGTGGCTCCAGTCGAGGACCGCGCGGACCGAGCGGTGCCGTTCGTCGGCGCGGGGGCCGCCGGCGAGCACCCGCAGCGGGTCGGCCAGCCCGGCGGTGAGGCCGTCGATGCCGAGAGTGGCGTACCGCGCGGCGGCCAGCTCGATGGCGAGCGCCACCCCGTCCAGGCGGCGGCAGATCCCGGCGATGTGCTCGCGCAGCGCGGGCGGCGGTGGCTGCCCGGCGGCGGCCGCCCGGTCCAGGAACAGCGCGACGGCGTCCGACTCGCTGTCGCCCGCCAGGCTGAGCGGCGGCACCGGGTAGACACGCTCGAACGGCACCATCAGCCGCGCCTGGCTGGTGGCCAGGACGGTGACCCGCGGGCAGGCGGCGAGCAGCCGCTCCAGGAACGGGACGACGCCGTCGCGTACGTGCTCGCAGTTGTCCAGCACCAGCAGGGCGTGCCGGTCGGCGAGGGCGGCGAGCACCGACTCGTCCAGGCTCTGCCCGGGTTGCTCGCCGACGCCGAGCGCTCCGGCGACCGCGGCCGCGCAGGCCCGCGGGTCGGTGACCGGGACGAGGTCGGCGAACCAGACGCCGTCGGGGTAGCCGGCGGCGGTCTCGGCGGCCACGGCCAGCGCGAGCCGGGTCTTGCCGACGCCGCCGGGTCCGGTGGCGGTCACCTGCCGGTGCGCCTTGAGCATCCCGGCCAGGGCGGCGCGTTCCGGCTCGCGGCCGACGAACGAGGTCAGCGGTGCGGGCAGTGCCTTCTCATCCGGTTTTCGAGTCTTGGCCGCCCGCTGCGCGAGCGCCCGGCGGTCGGCCACATTCAGCTTGCGCAGGAGGGAGGAGACGTGACTTTCTACGGTACGGACGGAAATGTACAACTTTGTGGCTATCTCCGCGTTGCTCAGGTGCTCCCCGAGCAGCGTGAGCACCTCCGACTCCCGCGCTGAGATCTCGACCGTCGCCGTCACGGGACCATTCTCACGTACCCGCTCAGTACCGGAGTCCGTGGCGGGCACGGATGTGCGGCGGCCGCCCTTCCCGAGACGCTGTTGTCGTGTCCACTCGCCCCTACCGGCAGGTGCTGAAGCAACCCGCACTGCGCCGCATCCTCCCCGCTCTCGCCGTGTCCGCGCTCGGCGACGGAATGACCATGGTCGCCGTCGCCTGGCTCGCCGTGCAGATCGCGCCCGCCGGGCAGACAGCGGTCTGGACCGGCCTGGCCGTCGCCGCCTACTCGCTGCCCGCCACCGCCGGCGCCGCCCTGTTCAGCAGGCTGGTCCGCCGTCTCAGCGGCGCCCGGCTCGTCGCGGCCGACGCCAGCCTGCGCGCGCTCACGCTGGGGACCATCGCGGTACTCGCGGTGACCGCCCAGCTCAGCCCGCTCGGGTTCGTGCTGCTCCTCGCGGTCTCGTCACTGCTGCACGCGTGGGGCGGCGCCGGGACGTACACACTGATCGCCGAGCTGCTGCCGCCCGACGACCGGCTGGCGGGCAATGCCCTGGTGTCGACGTTCCAACAGGCCGCGTTCATCGCCGGCCCGGCCCTGGCCGGTGGGCTGGCCGCCGTCGCCGGTCCCGGCTGGGTGATCGGCTTCGACGCGCTGAGCTTCGCCCTGCTCGCGATCAGCTGCGCCGGGGTGCCGTCCTCGCAGCGCCCGCCCTCGGCCTCCTCGGGCGGCTGGCGGATCGTCCTCAGCCGGCCACAGCTCCTCGGCCTGCTCGGCGTGACCTGCGTGTTCTTCTTCCTGTACGGCCCGGTCGAGGTGGCCCTGCCGATCTACGTGGCCCACGACCTGGCCGGCTCACCGGCGCTGCTCGGCGCGTACTGGACGGCCTTCGGCCTCGGCGCGGTGGCCGGCGGGCTGGGCGCCGGCCTGCTGCGGGACCGCCGCCTGTCGACCGTGGTCGCCGGCATCATCGTGGGCTGGGGAGCCTCGCTGCTGCCGCTCGCCCTGACCCACGCGGTGTGGGCCGGGCTGATCGGGCTGGCTCTGGGCGGCCTGATCTACGGCCCGTTCACCGCCATCTGCGTGGCACTGTTCCAGCAGGCCAGCCCACCCGAACTGCTGAGCCGGGTCCTGGCCACCCGCACCGCCCTGACGATCCCGTCGACGGCCCTGGGCACCCTGATCGGCGGCCCGGCCGTGGAAGCCCTGGGCGCCCAGCCGACCCTGCTGCTGTCAGCGGTGCTGACGATCGCCCTGGGCGTGGCGGTGGCGGCCGCCGCCCGGCTCCGCCCGTCGGTCGGCACACCCGGAACGAACGTGCAGAGTCACTCACCGATGCGTTGAGACGTCGATGACGGTCTTCCCCTCGTCGACGGGTGCGGGAATCATCTGCCCTCTGTGGAGAGGGGATCGACCGGTTGTCTGATGACGACACGCTGGCGTTCGGGCCGACGCCGGGGGTGTGGGCGCTGGGCAACGCTCCCGTGCAGGTCGGCGCCGAGAACGTGCAGAACAACTACTACTTCGACCGCAGGGATCCCACCCGCGAGGAACTGCCCGGCCTGGCCGCGCCGTTCGGCCGGCTCGTCACGGAACTCCCGGTACGCGGCCGCGAGGAACTGATCGCCGAGATCGAGCAGGCGCGGGCGACCCCGGACAGCCCGGACAAGGTGTGGGTGCTGCACGGCTTCGGTGGCGCCGGCAAGTCGACGGTCGCGCTCGCGGTGGCCCAGCGCGCCGAATCGGCCGGTGCCGACGTCTGGTGGATGCGTGCGGGCGACCGGGACTCGCTCGCCACGCTCACGGCCGCGCTCGCCAGCAGGCTGGGTGCCTCCCGCGAACTCGGCGCCGGCGACAACGCCGGTGACCTGATGTGGGAACGCCTGCGTGTCCGCCGCCGGCCGTGGCTGCTGGTGCTCGACGGACTGGACGATCCGGCGGACGGCGGCGGGCCCGCCTTCGCCGACGGGTCCGGCCTGGTCCGCCCGCTTGCCGGTGGGCTCGGCTGCGTGGTGATCACCAGTCGGGATCCGCGCCCGGCGTCGTGGGCGCGGTGGTGCCGGCTGCGCGAGGTGCCGCTGCTGGACCCGGAGGCGGCCGGTCAGATCCTGCTGGACCACGCGCCCCACCTGGCCGGCAGCACCGCCGAGGCGCGGGCGCTCGGCGCGGCCCTGGGCGGCCTGCCGCTGGCGCTGGGCATGGCGGGCGCCGCCCTCGCGACGGTGCACGAGGCGCCGCCCGAACTGGTCCGCCCCGGCACGCCGCGTACCTTCGGCGAGTACCGGACGCTCCTCGAGCCCGGCCAGTCGGACGGGGACCCGCCCGACGTCCTGGGCAGCATCTGGGAGATCTCGCTCGGCGCGGTGCGCAGCGGGGACCGGGACGACGCGGCCGCGATGCTCGGCTTCCTCAGCTGCTTCGCGGACGCACCCGTCCCGCTCAAGCTGCTCCTGCGTGTCGAAGCGCTGCGCGCCGCCCTCCCGCGCGTCTCGTCCACCGAGGACGTGGCCCGGCACCTCGACGCCCTGGCGAAGGTCGGGCTGCTGCGGATCGAGCCCGGATCCGCCGAGACGTTCTCCCTGATCCACGTGCACCGTCTGGTCCGGCGCTGCTGCCGCGCGGACCCACACGTACGCCGCGAGATGGCCGGCATGCAGTCGCACGCCACCGTACTGATCAACTCGCTGGTCACCGCCGAACTGCGGGACCGGGACGACTGGCGGCTGTGGGCCGCGCTCGAACCGCACGTGTTCGGCATCAGCGCGGCCATGGTCGCCGGCACCGGGTTCTCCGACGACGGCGTGCACCTGATGTGCCGGCTGGGCATCCTGGCGGCCAAGTCGTTGCAGGCGTGCGGGGCGTACGAGGCGGCCGGCCGGCGCCTGGACGACGTCGAGACGCTGCTTCGGGCGCACGAGCCCGACCCCGGAATCCGGCATCTGGAGCTGGCCGAGGCGCGCGCCGAGTTGGCCCGGCGGCGCGGCCGGCTCGCCGAGGCGGCCGAGTCCTACCGGGAGATCTACAACGCCTACGCCCGGATGCACGGGCTGCCGCACCGGACGACCATCAGAGCCGGGGCGGGACTGGCCGGGGTGCTGCACCAGTCCGGCCGGGCCCGTACCGCCGGTGACCTGCTCGACCTCCTGCTGGTGGCGGCGCGCGAGGGCCTCGGCGAGGCGGACCGGCAGACCCTGGCGTTGCGCGCGAACATCGCGTGCCTGCAGTACGAACTCGGCTTCCGCGACGCCGCCGAGGAACAGATCCGCGAGGTGCTGGCCGGGCAGGAGACCGCCCTCGGCACGCGGGACGGGGACACCCTGCGGACCCGGCTGAACCTGGCGCAGATGTGCCGTTTCCGCCGGGCCTTCGACGAGTCGGAGGCTGAGTACCGTACGGCGATCGCCGCGTTCGACGCCGTACACGGCCGTTCGAGCACCCAGTCGCTGAGCGCGCGCATCAGCCTCGCCGGCCTGACCCGCGAACAGGGCGGCCGCGACACGGCCGAGGCCATGTACCGGACGGTGCTCGCCGACGCGCAGCGCAGCCTCGGCCCCGACCACCTGATCACACAACGGGCGGAGCGCCGGTTGCAGGCGCTGGTGCGCGGGGAGGAACTGGCCGACTCCGGCGTGTACGAGGGCTTGGCGGCGGACGTGCGGGTGCGCATCTCGACCGCGTCGCCGCCCCCGAAGGGTTTCGTGCTGGGCGGAAGCGTTCCGGAGAACCACAGCGGCTCCCTGCACCGCATCCTCGACGCCGATCCGGACGCGACGATGTACATCCCGTCGGTCAATCTCGCTGTCCGGTCACCCACGCCGCCGACGGAGACTGATCCGGGAGCGCGGCGGGTGGCCGGCTCCCCGTTCGTGATCGGCGGCTTCGGGTTGCTGATCGGCTTCGTCGTTGTGCTGCTCTTCCTGATCTGGGCTTCCCCATCGGGGCTAGGTTGAGGGCATGCGAGAAATCGTCAGCACGGCGGACGCACCGAGCTCCCCTCTGTACAGCCAGGGGGTGAAAGCCGGCGGCCTGGTCCACATCGCGGGCCAGGCAGGCATCGACGTGAGCCACGGCGGACTGGCCGGGCCGACGATCCAGGAGCAGACGCGGCAGGCGCTCGCCAACTGCCGCGCCGTTCTGCGGGCGGCGGGCGCGGCGTGGGAGGACATCGCCGAGGTGGGCGTGCTCCTGCACAACCCGGCCGACTTCGCCGGCATGAACGAGGAGTACGCGACCTGGTTCCCCACCTCACCCCCGACGCGCTACGTGGCCAAGCTCGGCGTCGACCTTCCGGGCGTCCTCGTGTCGATCCGCATGACCGCCATCATCGGCTGAACGCCGGCCCGCGGACCGGTCAGTCGTCGAACTCGAACCCGATTGCGGTCGCCCGTTCGACGAGGTGCCGCAGCCGGGCCTCATCCGTCGCGACCGCATGAAGTCGCGCCGCCAGGTCTTCGAGCACGGCGCGGTCGTCGCTGTACGCGCAGAAGGCGCCGCCTTCCGGGTCGGGCGAGAAACGCCCCGCGAGGCTCGGCGCCTCCGTCGCTGTCAGCAGCTCGGCGACACCCTCCCAGAAGTATCCGTTCGCCTCATGACCGAGTTCGCGGATCACCTCGTCGACGTCGGTGGTGCCGGCTTCGAGCCACAGGCTGTACCCGCCGGACTCCGCCGGCTCGATCTCGATCGGTTCCACGGCTCGCATCCTGGCACACCGGCCGAGTGGGTGTTTCTCCCTCTGGAGAGGGAGGTGGTTCCCCGTCCGGCGGGAGGTGTGGGTGCCGGGGTTTCGCGAGGCTCGGTGCATGGTGACGACGACATCTCTGCGGCTCGGCGGGGGCCGGGGTCTGACGTACGCGGTGCTCGGCTGGGCCGTGGCATACGGGGGCGTGCGTCTGGCCTGGACGGCCGGCGCGGCTCCGGAGTTTCCGCCTTTCGGGTCGGATCTGCTGGGGTTCACGGGGTGGTGGGCGGTCGGGCTGTGTGTAGCGGCTGGACTGCTGGCGTGGGGGCTGGAACGGGCGGGGACATGGCGGCCGGTTCTGGCGGGGGCGGGCTGGGCGGTCGCGGGTGCACTGGTGGCGGCGGCCGGGATTCTGCTGCCTGAACTGGTGGGATTTCTGCTGTTCAGCGTGGGTCCGTACTTCGATCCGGTGGCGTTCGGGTCTCGCCTGGCGTGTGCCGGTGGGGCGGTTCTGCTGGGGTTGGCCACGGCTCGCTACCAGCGTCGGACCCGAGGTGACTGCCCGGCCTGCTGCCGGACAGGACAGCCGGGAGCGCGACGGGATGCGCCGGCTGTGTGGGCGTGGTTCGGGGCCTACGCGGCGGTGGCTGGACTGGCGGTGCGGTTCGTGGCGCAGTTCGTGGCTGGGTTCGAGGGGATCGAGCAGAGCGCGTCGCTGATCGGGCTCGAGGTCGGGTTGCTGCTGGCGGGAGTGTTGCTGCCCCTCGCACTGGTGCACGGGTGGGGCCGTATCTGGCCAGGCTGGGTTCCGCTGCTCGCGGGGCGGACCATCCCGCGGCTGGTGCTGCTCGTGCCGGGGTTCGGCTTGGGCGCAGGGATCGTCGCCTACTTCGGAATGGGACTGGTCCAACTGGCTTCCGGCTCGGTCAGCCAGTTCTCGGTGGCGTTCCTGATCGTGGCGATGTCCGCCTACTGCGTACTGGGGCTGGGCCTGCTCGTAGCCTCGACCGACTACCACCTGCGAACCCGACGGGCATGCACCGGATGCGGCCGCTGAACACGGGCAACGCCTGCGCGTGCGACGTGTTGACGTCACTTGCGTCATGTTGACGACTTGGCGAGCGTTGTGTTGACAGCACTTGCTTCATGTTGACGGCGTGGTGTGGAACGTGTTGACGGTGCGGGGTGTGAGTGGTCGGGCGTCTCGCTGAGGGCGGCCGGGCCACGACTACACGGCAGCGGCGATGGTGATGGCGGTGGCGATTGCAGTGGCGACTGCAGTGACGATTGCGGTGGCGATTGCGGTGGCGATTGCGGTGGTCGTGTCGGTGTCGTCGCAGTCGGGGATGGGAGTCGTGCCGGTGGGTGGTTGTTCGCATACCGGGTCTGAGGAGTTGGAGGACGGGCAGCCGCACAGTGTCAACAGGGTGGTGGTGGCCAGCAGGACTGTGGTGACGGCTCGGCGGAAGCGGAAGGTGGGCGGGGCTGTCATGTGATGTCTTCCTTGTCGGGGGTGCAGGCTCGGCGGTAGCGGTCGGCCAGGACGGTCAGGGCCTCGGTCAACTCGGGGCCGTCTATGACTGTGAAGTCGGCGTCCAGGAGGCCCAGATTGAGGGCGAGCATCTGGGGGTGGTCGGAGCCTGGGGTGAACTCGCAGCGGTTCGGGCCGAGTGGGTGGATCTCGGTGGCGGCTGGGAGGCGCTGGCGGACGTAGTCGGCCGGTGCGTGTACGACGACGCGGGCTCGGTAGCGCCAGGTGGCCGTGTTGAGGCGGCGGGCGACGCCGGTGGCGATCTCGTCGTCCGGTGGTAGTGGGCGTGGGGTGAACCGTGGGCCGCCGGGGGTGAGTGGGGTGACGCGGTCGGCTCGGAAGGTGCGCCAGTCGTTGCGGGCGGTGTCCCAGGCGAGGAGGTACCAGCGGCGGCGGTCGTGGACGAGGCGGTACGGCTCCACGTCGCGGCGGGTGACCTCGCCGTCGTGGGACTCGTAGTCGAAGCGGAGCCGTTCGTGGTCGCGGCAGGCGGTGGCGACCGTGGTCAGGACGGTCGGGTCGGTGGTTGCTCCCTGGAGCGGCGGTGCGCTCAGCGCGTACCCCTGAAATGCCTCGACCCTGCGCCGTAAGCGCTCCGGAAGCAGTTGTTGCACCTTGGCCAGCGCCCGCACCGAGGTCTCCGCGATGCCGGTGACCGAACCGCCGGCGGCGGTGCGCAACCCGACCGCGACCGCAACCGCCTCGTCGTCGTCGAGAAGAAGCGGCGGCAGGCGCCCGCCGGTACCGAGACGGTATCCACCGGCGACGCCGGGCCGCGCGTCCACCGGATAGCCCAGCCGGCGCAGGCGGTCCACGTCCTTGCGGATGGTCCGCGTGGTCACCGCGAGGCGCTCGGCGAGCTGGGACGCGGTCCAGTCGCGGCGTGCCTGGAACAGCGAGAGCAGACGCAGCAGGCGCACGGTCGTCTCCATGGATCCATGGTCGTCGACAAATGCGGAACGAAGGGATCCGCAATCGGGCCTAGCTTCAGTGTCATGGAGAGTTTTCGCATCGAGGTTCCGCAGTCCGAACTGGACCACCTGCACGATCGGCTGGCGCAGGCACGCTGGCCCGCCGCGCTCGACGGCGTGGGTTCCGAGCGCGGCATCACGCCCGGCCGGTTACGTGAGCTGGCCGAATACTGGCGGGACGGGTTCGACTGGCGTGCCGCCGAGGCGCGCCTCAACAGTTATCCGCAGTTCGTCACCACGATCGACGGGCAGCGGGTGCACTTCCTGCATGTGCGGTCGCAGCGCGAGGAGGCGCCGGCGCTGGTGCTGACCCACGGCTATCCGAGTTCGCCGGCCGAGTTCCTCGACCTGGTGGACCTGCTGCGGCCGGACTTCCACCTGGTGGTGCCGTCGCTTCCGGGATACGGATACTCCACGCCGCTGTCGGGGACGGGGTGGACGATGGGCCGGACGGCGCGGGCGTGGGTGCGGCTCATGGGAAACCTCGGCTACAAAAGGTACGGAGTACACGGCGGTGACGTCGGAGCCGGCGTCTCCGGTGCGGTGGCGGCCTACGACAGTGCGCACGTCATCGGGGTGCACGTGGTGACGGATCCGCCCGGTGCGGCGGCGACCGCGACGTTCCTCCCGGGGATGGCGGACCGTCTGGACGCGAACGACGCGGTCGACAAGACGATCCTGGAGCGGATGGACGCGTTCCGGCGCGAGGGCTCGGGTTATCTGGCCATTCAGAACAGCCGGCCGCAGACGATCGGGTACGCGCTGAACGACTCACCGCTGTTCCAGCTGGCGTGGATCGCGGAGAAGTTCGACGAGTGGACCCGGCTGCCGGTCTCCCGGGACGCGCTGCTGACGACGGTGAGCCTCTACTGGTTCACCGGGAGCGGGGTGTCGGCGGCCCAGACGCTGTACGAGCAGGCGCACTCGACGGAGTGGGGCGGCGCGACGGAGGTGCCGCAGGGGTTCGCGGTCTTCGGCGCTGACGAGACCGTGCGGCGGCTGATCCCGGTGCCGGACGGGACGCACTGGACGGAGTTCCCGGAGGGCGGCCACTTCCCGGCCCTGGAGGCGCCGGAGGTACTGGCCGCCGACCTGCGAACCTTCTTCCTGGGCTAGATGTTGTGACCGAAGACGTTGTTCACACGGCCAGTCGAGTGATCGGTGGGTGTCCTCCGAGGGCTGAGTGGCTGCGTGCAGTGTTGTAGTAGTCGA
>NZ_JBFAYE010000012.1:0-289026 GCF_040681145.1 Actinoplanes sp. NPDC051861 | reverse complement strand
TTGGTCGACTGCTGTCTTACCGGGAGCCTCGTCCTATGTCGACTCCCGGGCTCTGCCCCTGCCGTGACCTGCACCGTCACGATGAAAAAGGCTCAGTGTTAAGAGATACATTGATGTCAATGTTATTTGTGACATGCGGCCGGCGAGAGTTGCATCCGGCATCACCGTGGCGGGGGCCGCCCGCGGCGGGCCCTGCCCGACCGCGGGCCGAAGATTCGCCGCAGTCCCGTGCGACGTGCCCGTGGCCGGCGGGCACGGGCACGATCGTCGAGGTTCCACGGGAACTGATGGTCTCAGACGGCTGTGCGTGACCACTGCTGGTTGGTGCCCGTGTTGCACGGGTACTGCTTCAGGATCACACCGTCCGCCGTCGCGGCGGCGGGTACGTCCACGCACTTGCCGCTGTGGCGGGCGCGGAGTTGGAAGTAGCTGCCGCTGGTGACCATCTGGAACTGCTGGTTGGTGCCGCTGCCACACGTGTACTGGACGAGTTCGGCTCCGTCGGCGGTCGATGCGCCCACGACGTCGAGGCATTTGCCGCTGTGCCGGCTGACGATGCGCCAGTAGCCGCTGCCGGCGTCCTGGAACTGCCATTGCTGCCACGCGTTGCCGTTGTACGTGTACTGGCCGACACGCGCGCTGTTCTCGGTGTTCGGCGCCTGCACGTCCATGGCCTTGCCGCTGTGGCGCACGTTGATCCGATAAGAGGTTCCGGTCGGCGGGGGAGTCGTGGGGCCGCTGATGGTGTCACCCCAGGCGTAGCGGATCCGGTCGGCGCCGGACGTGTTGCGGACGGTCAGGTTGAGATTGGTGCCGCTGCCACTGAGAGAGAACATCGAGTACGCGTCGTAGCCGGCGCTGCCGACCTTTCCGCCGATGGCCGGCCAGTAGGTGCCGCCCATCTGGTTGTCCCGCATGACCTGTGCCATCGCGCGGATGTGCCGTACGAAATTGTTGGTGCTGTTGGCGTCGGCGTAGTCGAGCCCGTTGTCCATGGTCGCGCCGAACTCGGTGGCGACGGCGCGGGAGGCGCAGTTGCCGAGGCGGGTCTGGATGTGAGTACGGAACGCGTCGTATGTCATCGCGCTGTAGAAGAACGCGTAGTGGTGGAAGGACAGCAGCGTCGAGTTGAAGCGGCTGTCGTTGCAGACGTCGCGCAGATCCTGGCTGTAACCGGTGCCGCCGATGAGGACGCGGCCGGGCACCGCTGAGTAGTGGTAGGTGAGCCAGTTGGCGGCGACGTCACGCCACTCGGCCGAGCTGTAGCCGTGGGGCTCGTTCATCGGCTCGAAGTAGACGTTGGCGTTGGAACCGTAGGTGCTGGTCACCGTGGACCACATGGTGTTCCATGCGGCGAGGTTGGTGATCCGGCCGCCCGAGGCGGCGCCGTCCTCCCAGTACGCCAGGATGACTTTGAAGCCGCGGGCGGTGGCGGCGTCGATGGCGCCCCGGTAGGCGTTCCACCACGTCGTACCCACCGTGTGGGTGTTGATCGGCAGCCGGACGGTGTTGACGCCCATGGTGGCGGCCATGTCGTCGTAGACGGCGTTGGCCTTGGCCTGCACCGTCGCGTTGCTGTCCGACGAGGTCAGGCCGTGCAGCACGAGCGGGCTGGTGCTGAAGTTGTCGCCGAGCACCGCCCAGTTCATGCCCCGGAACTGACGGGTGGCAGCGGCGGCCGGTGACGAGGCGACGACGATGCTTCCCAACGCGGTCAGCGCGGTGACAAGGGCGATCGTCAGTAGTCGTACAGATCGGGGGCGTCGCGGCGGGACTGTGGCGCGGTGCTGGTGGGTCTCGAGCATCGGTTCCTCCTGGGGGACTGTGCGACGCGACGGACCGGCGGGGCCTGGCTGGGGATGCCGGGCTGCGAACTGCCGTGACCTTGCTCAGGGAACGCAGCTTCCGAGGCTTGCATCGATGCATCTCGCTGTTCGGAAAAGTGTGAAGGTTAACATTTGTGGTGTCAAGGTTTCGGAAATGTTGCGTTGTGCGCGACGCCGATCGGCGCCAGGGCTCCGGATCACGGGATGGGCAGCGAGCCCCTGAGCAGTGAGCCGCGGCGGAGCAAAGCGGTCGCGTCGTCTGCCGGCAGCGGGCGGGAGAAGAGAAGGCCCTGCACTCCCGCCGCGCGCAGCGTCGTCGCGAACTCGGTGACGTCCTGACGGATGGCGCCGTGCTCGGTGATCTCCAGCCAGACGTCCGACGGGTCGGCGCCGGCGGAGGTGATGATGTCGAGGGTGCGCTGAGCCGCGTCCGGCTGCTGCAGCTGTACGGGGGAGAGGCTGACGCTGATCCGCAGACGCCGGCGGCCGGGCAGCCGTTGCCACTCGGTCAGTTGCCGGCACGCCTCGCCGAGCACCCACTCGCCGATCCCGGTGATCGCGCCGGTCTCCTCGGCGAGCGGGATGAACTCGTCCGGAGGCACCGGACCGCGGCGTGGATGATGCCAGCGGCACAGCGCCTCGAAGCCCTCGATGTGACCGTCGGCGAGCGCGACGATCGGCTGGAAGTGGACCGCCAGCTCGCCCCGGGCGACGGCGCGGGTCACGTCGGAGCGCAGTTCGTGCTGGTCCAGGCTGCGGTAGGAGGCGTCCTCGTCGAAGACCTCGACGCGGCCCCGGCCGGCGTTCTTGGCCGCGTACATGGCGGCGTCGGCGTCGCGCAGCATGGCGCCGGGCAGCGACACGCCGCGGATGCCCAGCACGCCGCCCACGCTGACGCCGATCCGCACCCATTCGCCGTGCAGCCAGAACGGTGCCTCCAGCGCACGGACCACCCGGTTGCCGACGTCGGTGACCGCGTCCAGGTCGTTGACGCCGTCGAGGAGGATCACGAACTCGTCCCCGCCGAAACGGGCCAGCAGGTCCTTGGCGCGTACGCAGCCTCGCAGCCGGTCGGTCACCTCCCGCAGCAGCGCGTCACCGGCCTCGTGGCCCAGCCGGTCGTTGACCTGCTTGAACCTGTCCAGGTCGCAGAAGAGCAGGCCGACCTGGTCGGTGTCGTCGCGGCCGAGCGCCGCCTCCAGCCGCTCCGTGGTGAGTGCCCGGTTGGCCACGCCGGTCAGCGGGTCGTGGGTGGCCCGGTGGCGCAGTTCGGCCTCGAGCCGGCGCCGGTCGTCGATGACCCGTGAGGAGAGCACGAGCATGCCGTCCTCCGGTACCGGGCGCAGCGCGCTCTCCACCCAGACCCAGGTTCCGCCACCGGCACGCAGCCGGTACTCGACCTTGGGAGCGGCGGCCGGGTCGGCGAGTGCGCCGGACAGCGCGGCCCGATCAGCGGTGTGCACGAGGTCGGTCACCAGCGCCCCCAGCAGCGCGTCCGGTGCCAGCGCCAGCTCGCGGTCGTGCGACGGTGAGGTGTAGGTGAGCCGCCCGTTCGCGTCGACCACCGCGATCAGGTCGCTGATCGAGTCGGTGATCAGCCGCAGTGAGTTCTCACTGCGGCCGAGGGCCACGTACAGCTCGGCGTTGGTCATCGCCGAGCTGACGTAGTTGGCGAAGACGGCCGTGGACTCGACCGCGTCCGCGCGGAACGGCCGGTGGTCCGTCCGCAGGGCGTGCAGAACGGCGACCGGCGCGCCGTCGCGCATCACGGGCACGGCCAGGGCCGAACCGTCCCAGCCGGCCAGTTCGCCGGCGGCCGGGCCGGTCGTCGCATGCAGGGTGGTGACGCCGTCGTCGACACGCGTCACGGCGGCGTGGTCGGCGTCGACCAGCACGGGCAGGATGCGGAGGATCTCCTCGTACAGCGAGGGCAGGTCGAGGCGGCTCGACAGGCGGTGACCGAGGGTGGCGAGGGTCTCGGCAGCGGCGCTGCGCTTGCGGGACTCGACCGCGACCCGCAGCCGGGCGGCCACCGAGTCGAGCACCGGCAGCTCGGCCGGCGGGAAACCGTCCGGCCCGATCCGGTACATCACCAGCAGCTCGTCCGCGGCGCCGGCCTCGCCGACCGGCACCCAGACCGCACACGCCGGCGCCAGGTCCACCAGCGAGGGCGGGACGTCGGCGGCGAGGTCCAGGTCGTCACGGGACCGGGCCACCGCCCGGCCGGTGGTCACGGCCCGTAGCGCGCCGCCGGCCAACGGCCAGCCGACGGTGTACGCCGGGTCGTCCTCCGGGATACCGCAGGAGGTCGACACGGTCAGCCGGTCGCCGGTCACCTGAACCATCGCCGTCACGTCCGCCGCGTAGATCTGCGACAGAACGGTCAGCGTCTCCTCGACCAGCTCGGCCGGCGAGGACGGCCGGCCGAGAACGGTGAGGATCCGGATCAGGCGAGAGGTGTGCCGGTACGCGTCACCGGCGGCGGCCACCGCCGCCGCCAGCTTCTCCCGGAGTTGGTCGACCTCGGTCATTACAGTGCGAGCGCGGCGATGGTGGCGTTGTGGTAGCCGGCCACGCCGGTGGTGCGAGCGAACTCCCCGTACGTGTAGAAGCCGAACGTGGCGACGTCGCCGGCCGCCTTGTGCAGCCGGGCGGGCTCCTCGGGGGCCCGGTCGTCCAGGATGTCGATGCGCCCGATGCAGCTGAACATCAGCATCACGGCGGGCGCCGGCACGTCGCGCAGGGCGTCCTCGACGACCTGGTCGCTCACGTCCAGCAGTTCGTCCTGGCTGGCCGAGACGATCTGCACGGCGCAGTACTCCGGCAGTGGCGTGAAGGTGCGCAGCTTGCCGTCCTCGCCCTCGACGACGGCGCGGACCAGCTGGGTGCCGTCCGGTTCGATCAGGCCCAGCGCGTGGGAACCCTTCGAGGCGTCCCAGGCGGCGCCGAGATACTGGCGGCGCGCCCGCTTGTCCTTCTCCACGACCTCGTTGAACACCTCGATCGCCGCCCGCCCGTCGATCTCGTCGACGATCAGGCCGTCGACCGAGGTGACCATCATGGGCAGGTCCTGTGAGCGCCAGCCGTGCGCGGCCACGACGCGCAGCGGCCGGTCGGAGCCGATGCAGACGGCCACCGCCGCGTTGCGCAGGACGTCACCGCCGTGCAGGACGGAGGAACCCGTGAAGGTCCGGTCGTCCCCGGCGGCGCCGCCGAGCACCGGCACCCGGGCGCCGGTGACGCGGTAGATGCCGTTCAGCAGCTGCTGCATGTCGCCGGTCACGCCGTCGGCGAGCACCAGCAACGCGCTGTGCGGCGAGGGTTCACCCGCGGCTTCGACGGCGTTGCGGGCCAGGTCGCGGCCGGCGGCGAGCGCGTCGGCGCCCATGCCGGTGACGGCTGCGGTGCCGAACCGGTAGTGACCGGCGCCCAGCACCATGACGCTCACCGAGGTGCCCGGTGGCAGGTATTCGCCGTCGGTGAACTGGCCGGAGGTGCTGGCACCGACCAGCGGGGTGTCGCCGGTGATCCCGCGTACGCCGGCGAGCAGTTCGCTCAGGTCGTACCGGATCGAGGCGTAGACGATGACCAGACCGGGCGAGGCGCCGTCCAGTGCGGCGAGGGCGGCGCCGGCCGCCTGCGCTCCGGCTGCGGCGGCGTCGTCGAGGCTGCTGGTTCCGGATCCCACGGGTAGCTTGTTCACGGCGGAGATGATCGGCAGCGCGCCCGCCTGGTTGAGCCTCGGGGAGAACTCGCCGTTGTCAGCAGTCGCAGCCGGTTCCTCCGGTGATCAGGTGCCAGGCGGCCCGGGCCTCGGCGCCGTAGCGGTGGCCGTAACCCGCCGGGACGTCCTGCGCCTTGAGCATGTCGGCGGACAACTGCCAGAACGTGACGATCGGCCACCAGCGCACCGACGGCAGCACCGCGTCGCCGCGTCGCTCGCGGAGCCAGTCCGGCTGTCTCAGCATCAGGCGCGGCGACCACCAGACGACCGGATCGGTGGCGTGCTGGAGGAACAGCACGCGCGGGTGCGGCGACGGGCCCGCCGCGGAGACCAGGTCGGCCGATCCGGTGGCGAAGCGGATGGCGGATCGGCCGGGCAGCGCCGGCCGTACCTCCGTCGTCGCCCGGCTGCGGCCCGCCACCAGGCTGTTCCGCAGTGGACTGCTGCTCGGCGTCCCGCTGATGAGCGCGCCGTCCACCCTGTCGAGCAGGCTCCGCGCCGAGTCGAACGGTGCCTGCGCGGCGAGCGCGCCGAGGCTGTGCCCGTAGATAAGGAGCTTCGGCCGGCCCGCGGCGGGAAGCGCCGACCAGGTGCGGCGGACCTCGTCGAGCAGATCGGTGGCGGCGTCCTCGGCGCGCTCGGGCTCGGTCGCCAGGGCGAGCCAGCTGGGCAGCGCCGCGTACTGGACAGCGGCGATCGCGGTGTCGCCGTCGAACTCGTCCTCCAGCGCCGCCACGGTGGGCTCGTCGACCCAGCCGCTTCCGGTCGGCACGACGAGGCAGAGCACCTTGCGGGAGAAGGCGCCGGTGCGCGTGAGTTCCGCGACGGCGAGCCGGGCCCGGGCCCCGGTCGTCGGTGCGGACCCCAGTCCGGCGTAGACGCGGATCGGCGATGTGGTGTGGCGGACGGTCAGCGCGCCGGTGACGAAGGCCCGGCCCTGGCGGCCGAGCGAGGACCACGGCACGAGCGAACCCGGGCTGCCGGCCCGCGTCGTGCCGGACGGTGCCGCCAGGTCCGTGACCCGGCCGTCCAGCGCCGTCGAGAGGGCACCGAGCGGACCTGACGCCGACATCGAGCCGCCGGCCAGCAGCGACAGCGCCACGAGGGTGGCCGCGGCGCGGTGGCGGTGTTCGCGGTGACCGAGAACCGCCCCGCCACGGCGCATCAGCGCGGCGGCCCCGAGCAGGCCGGCGAACAGGGCGCCGGCCACGAGCAGGGCCGCCGGCCAGGTCGCGCCCGACGGTCCCGCGACGCCCATGATGCGGCAGATCTCCTGTTGCCACCGCCAGCCCTGGTACGCGGCCAGCGACGTCGCCGGCACCGCCAGCAGCGCGAACGTGAACCAGGCCCGGCGCCCGGCGTGCCACCGTCGCATCACGGCGCGGGGCAGGCAGCCGAGCGCGTACCCGGTCGCCGCGCAGACGCCGCCGACGACGCCCTGCAGGATCCAGCCGCGGGGGAGCAGCGACGGGGTGAACGACAGGCACAGCAGGGCGGTCGCGAACGTGGAACCGATCAGGTCGAGTCGCAGTGTCTGCCGGACGTCAGCCATCGTCGCTCCTCCGGTTGTCGGTCCGGAGAGTCTCGCGACGTCAAGGGGGTGCGGGCGTCACCCTCGGGAGCCAGATGACGCGTAGCTCCACGGGACTACGGCGCAACCGGGGTACCAGGGACGAGCGCTTGGCGCTCAGCTTCCGGACAGAGCTGACGATGAATTGAACGTGGCACTGTCGAGCCGCGTACGATCCGCAGCAGGCCTGGCTGCCGCCGTGGCCGTCGTCAGCGGGATTCTCGCCGGCGTGACGTTCACGGCGCTGCGCGACGCCGGGCGTGCTGACGCCGAGCGCCAGCTGCAGCGGCAGAGCAGGCACGTGGCCGAGGGCGTACGCGGCGAGGTCAGCCGTTACCTCACCGCCCTCACCGTCGCGGCCGCTGCCGCCGGCACCCACGACACCCTGACCAACGCGAAGTTCCAGCAGCTCAGTGAGCCGGCGGCGGCGCTGCGGCTGTCCGGGGCGACCTCGATGTCGTACCTGCTTCCGGTCGCCGACGCTCAGATCGCCGAAACTCAGGCGCTGTGGCGTTCCCGCGGCGTCGATGACCTGCAGTTCCACCCCGCCGGAACCGGGCAGCACGTCTTCTCGGTGATGGTGCGCTCCCTCGACGGGGTGACGGTTCCCCGTACCGGTATCGACGCCTCCGAGTCGCCGCCGCTGATGACCATGCTGCGCACCGCACGCAGCACGGGACGGGTGGCGGTCTCGCAGCCGTACCGGCTCCTGGTGGACCGCGCCCTGCCGCCGGCTCAACGGCGACTGGCGTTCACGCTCGCCGTACCCGTCTACGGCCTGCCCTGGGCCGGTGAGCGTGAGTTCCGCGGCTGGATGGCCATGAGCCTGCGCGCACCGGACTTCCTCGGCGACGTCCTGCCCCGGATCAGCGACGGCGTGCTGAACGTCGCGCTGTACGCCGCGGCCGGCGATCAAGCGCCGCTGGTGGCGGTGCACGCGCCCGCGGGCGCCGGCGACCTGAGCCGGGCCGAGTCGGTGATGGTGGGGGATCAGGTGTGGCAGCTGCGGATCGAGGCACGCAGCCGGTCCATGGTCGGCTCCGTCGCGTTGCCCGTCGTCGTCGCCGTCGCGGTCCTGGCGCTCGGCTGCATGCTGGCCGCCCTGGCGTATGTGCTGGCCACCGGGCACGCCCGCGCCCGCCGGAAGGTCGCCGAGGCGACGGCCGGTCTGGCGGCGGCCGAGACCAGCGCCAGGGAGCAGGCCACCCTGCTGAGCACGATCCTCGACGCGATGGGCGACGGTGTCGGGGTGGTCGACGAGCACGGCGACTTCCTGCTGCACAACAGCGCCGCCAAGGCCATGCTCGGCGTCAGCGAGGACCGCAACGGCGCGGACCGCTGGCAGGAGCACTACGGCATCTTCCTGCCCGACGGCAGCGGCCCGTACCCGACCGCGGACCTGCCGCTGGTCCGGGCCCTCGCCGGTGAGCGGATGGACATGGTCGACCTGCTCATCCGCAACGCCCACAACCCGGACGGGCTCACCATCAGCGTCACCGCGCGGCCGCTGCGGCTGCGCGGCGGGAGACCGGCCGCGGTCGCGGTGTTCCACGACGTCACCGCCAGCCGCGCCGCCACCGCCGCCATCAAGGCCGGGCGTGACGAACTCGCGGCGCAGAAGGACTACCTCACCCAGGTGCTCGACGCGCTGCAGAACACCGTCATCACCTGTGACACCGCCGGTGTGCTGGTGCACACGAACGCCGCCGGCGGTGCGCGGGTCGGCGACGGCGACCTCGTTGGCCGGCACATCGCCGAGATCAGTGCCGGCCTCGTCGCCACCGATCTCCACGGCCACACCATCGCGGCGTGCGACATGCCGGTGCCGCGCGTCCTGCGCGGCGAGGGGCCGGTACGTCAGGAAGCCTTCATCCAGTACGCCAACGGCAGCAGCCGTGCCGTCATGCTGCACGCCCGCCCCCTGCGTGACAGCTCGGGGGCGGTCATCGGGGTGGTCGGTTCGTCGTACGACATCACCGCCCTGCGCGAACGGGAGGCCGATCTCGCCGCGTTCGCCGGTGTGGCCGCACACGACCTCAAGGCGCCGCTGAGCATCGTGGCCGGCTACGCCGATCTGCTCGACACGGCGCTGGCCGAGGGCGACTCCCTGGAGTCGCTGCGCCCGACCCTGCCCAAGATCCAGGCCGGCATCCGGCGCATGCAGCAGCTCATCGACGACCTGCTCGCGTACGCGACCGCCCGTGACGCGCGGATCACGGTGCAGGAGGTCGACCTGCAGGGCGTCGTCGCCGACATCATCACCGAGCGCACCGCACACCTGCGTGCCGCGAACGACCGCGGCGCTCCCGTGCTGTTCCCGGACATCTACGTCGGCCCGCTGCCGGTCGTCTCGGCCGACGCCGGCATGATGCGGCAGCTGTTCGACAACCTCATCGGCAACGCCCTGAAGTACACCCTGCCCGGCCAGCCGGCCCGCCTCGACATCGCCGCACACCTCGACGACCCGGCCACCGTCACCGTCACCATCGCCGACCGCGGAATCGGCATACCGGGCGAGGAGCAGCCGTACGTCTTCGACCAGTTCCACCGCGTCGCCGCGCACACCAAGGCGTACGCCGGAACCGGGCTCGGCCTGGCCATCTGCAAACGCGTCGTCGAGCGCCACCGTGGCACCATCCAGGCCACGGACAACCCCGGCGGCGGCACCCGGATCGTGATCACCCTGCCCGCCGCCCCGTCCCCGTCCCCGCACCCGCCGCCGGAGGACGGCACCGGGCCGCGCGGCGCACCGCAGCCTGGTCGGCTGACCGGCCGGCGATGAACAATGGGCCGATGACCGAACACCGCGTGAGCAGGTCCGGCTGATGGCGACGGGTTCGATCGGGCGGATCGCCGTGCTCGGCGCCGGCCCGGTCGTCGAGCACGGGGCGTGGCCGGTGAAGTCGGTGATCGGTGAGTCGTTCGAGGTCACCGCGACGGTGTTCGCCGAGGGCCACGACGCGGTCCGGGCCACCGTGGTGCTCACCGATCCCGGCGGGCGGGCGCACAGCGTCGCGATGACCCGGGTCAACGCCGGGCTCGACGCCTGGGCGGCGACGGTCAGCGGTGCCCGGACGGGGCTGTGGTCCTACCGGGTCGAGGGGTGGTCCGACCCGTACGGGACCTGGTCGCACGACGCCGTCGTGAAGGTCGGCGCGGGCGTCGACGTGGAGTTGATGCTCGAGGAGGGTGCCCGGCTGCTCGAACGCGCCGTCGCCGGGGTCGCCCGGAGCCGGGATCAGGCCGCCGTCCTGACGGACGCGATCGCCGGGCTGCGCGACGCGGGGCAGCCGCCGGAGGGCAGGCTGAGCGCCGGGGTGTCGTCGGAGGTGCGCGCCGAGCTCGACGCCCGGCCGCTGCGCGACCACGTGACGCCGTCACGGGAGTTCCCCTGGCGGGTGGAGCGGGAACGGGCCCTCTACGGCGCGTGGTACGAGTTCTTCCCGCGCTCCGAGGGCGCCCGCCTCGACGAGGGCACCGGCGAGTGGACCAGCGGCACCCTGCGGACCGCCGCGAGACGCCTGGACGCGGTCGCCGCCATGGGCTTCGACATCGTCTATCTCACCCCGATCCACCCGATCGGCGCGGTCAACCGCAAGGGCCGCAACAACTCGCTGGGCGCCGGGCCGTCGGACCCGGGTTCCCCGTACGCGATCGGCTCCGCCGACGGCGGCCACGACAGCATCCACCCCGACCTGGGTACGTTCACCGACTTCGGCGCCTTCGTCACCCGCGCGCACGAGCTGGGGCTGGAGGTCGCGCTCGACCTCGCCCTGAACTGCGCGCCCGACCATCCGTGGGCGGCGAGTCATCCGGAGTGGTTCACGATCCGGGCGGACGGCTCGATCGCGTACGCCGAGAACCCGCCCAAGAAATACCAGGACATCTACCCGCTGAACTTCGACAACGACCCGGAGGGCCTGTACGCCGAGATCCTCCGGGTCGTCCGGGTGTGGCTGGACCACGGGGTCACGATCTTCCGCGTGGACAACCCGCACACCAAGCCGCTCTGGCTGTGGGAACGGCTCATCGCCGACGTCGCCACGACCCACCCGGACGTGATCTGGCTGGCCGAGGCGTTCACCCGCCCGCCCATGATGCACACGCTCGCCAAGATCGGCTTCCAGCAGTCGTACACCTACTTCACGTGGCGCAACACCAGGGCCGAGCTCCAGGAGTACTGCGCCGAGCTCGCCGGGCCGGCCGCGGCATACATGCGGCCGAACTTCTGGCCGACCACCCACGACATTCTCACGCCGGCGATGCAGCACGGCGGGCCGCAGACGTGGAAGACGCGCGCGGTCCTGGCCGCCACGCTGTCGCCCAGCTACGGCATCTACGCCGGGTACGAGCTGGTGGAACGGGTTGCCCGTCCCGGAGCGGAAGAGCAGATCGACAACGAGAAGTACGAGTTCAGGGACCGGCGCTGGGCGGAGCGTGAGGCCGAGGGCACCACGCTCACCGCGTACCTCACTCTGATCAACGAAATCCGTCGCGCCCATCCGGCCCTGCACCGGCTGCGCAACCTGCGTTTCCACCACGCCGACGACGAGCACGTCCTGGTGTTCTCCAAGGCCCGCCGGCTCTACGACCGCGACGACGTCATCATCGTGGTGGCCAACGTGGAGCCCGAACACACCCGCGACACCTGGATCCACCTGACGATGGCCGAACTCGGACTGGAGCCGCGCGACCACTTCATCGCGCACGACCTGATCACCGGCGAACACTGGAACTGGTCGGAGCACAACTTCGTCCGCCTGGGCCCGGCCACCGAGCCGGTCCACGTCATCCACGTCCTCACCGAGGGCCTCGCGAGCTCGCGCTGACCGTCCGCCCGGGACCGCGGCAGAGGCGAACGGCCGCCGGTCCGGCCCGCCTCCGCGGGACCTTGGTCCCTGCCGATCTCGGCGATCGCGATCGAGGATGGAGGGGGCGGATCGATGGAGGTGGGTGCGGTGGTCTTCCTGATCGTCCTCGCGACGGGCCTGCTCATCGCCCTCGGCTTGTTCGTCCGGCCGAGATTCGAGGGCCCGGCGCCGGCCGAGGTTCGGATCAGGGAAACCGAGCCGACGACGCTCGAGGGCGCGCTCGTCGCCCAACTCCTCAGCAGCAAGATCAACCGCGTTCAGTACCACACCGCGCTGGCATCCCTCGCCGCCCGCGACGACGAACGCAACCCGATGTCGGTGCCCGGCGAGGACCGCCCTGACGCCTGCGCCTGATCTGTACACCACGACTCAGGGCCCTGGCGGCCGGGCCGCTCGGCCCTGTGGGGCGTCTCCTGCCGGCCCTAACGTGGGAGTGGAGGAACTGAGATGAAGATCTGGCATGTCGAAGATGTGATGACGGCTGACGTCGTCTCGGCGCGGCCGGACACGCCGTACCGTGACCTGGTCGCCCTGCTGGCGGACCGGCGGATCAACGCGGTGCCGGTGGCCGGCGACGACCGTCGCGTCATCGGAGTGGTGTCCTCGTCGGACCTGCTCCGCAAAATCGAGTACTCGGGCGCTGCCCGGCCGCGCTGGTTCGAACGGCGGCGGCGGGCACTGCGGCGCAAGGCGGACGGCCGTACCGCCGCGGAGTTGATGACGGCACCCGCGATCATCGTGCTCACCACGACGACCGTCCGCAACGCGGCCCGCCGGATGGACGAGTGCGGCGTCAAGCAGCTGCCGGTCGAGGACGATCTGGGCCGGCTGGCCGGCATCGTGACCCGCGGCGACCTGCTCAAGGAACACCTGCGCCCGGACGAGGAGATCGGCGCCGACGCCCGTGCCGCCGTGCACGACGTGCTTCTCGCCGAGAACTTCTCCGCCGTCAC
The DNA here is from genome assembly GCF_040681145.1 of Actinoplanes sp. NPDC051861. Taxonomy (NCBI): domain Bacteria; kingdom Bacillati; phylum Actinomycetota; class Actinomycetes; order Micromonosporales; family Micromonosporaceae; genus Actinoplanes; species Actinoplanes sp. NPDC051861. The sequence continues at coordinate 276,082 of NZ_JBFAYE010000012.1, read as the reverse complement.
CACCGAGGTGCGCCGCGGCGCCGTGACCCTGACCGGACGGGTCGAGCGGTGGTCCACCGCGGCCCTTGCTGTACGGCACGTGCGAATGGTGCCCGGGGTGGTGGAGGTCGTCGATCGGATGAGTTTCGATTACGACGACCACAGGGTGGCCGACCCGGTGCCGGCCGTCTTCGTGGCATGACTGACCCGCTTGACCTCAAGCGGGCTTGAGGTCGCAGCATGGCCGCATGACGGTGACGGACGAGGCGCGGCGGGCGCTGGAGCGGCAGCAGACGGTGGAGATCACCACGACCGGGCGGCGGAGCGGGCGCCCGCGCCGGATCGAGACGTGGCGGTATCTGGCGGACGGCCGTTACTGGCTGACCGGCAGTCCGGGCTCGCGCGACTGGTACGCCAACGTGCTCGCGCATCCCGAGTTCACTCTGCACCTGACCGATCGGGATCTTCGCGTACGCGGCCGCGCCGTGACCGACCCCGACGAGCGCGCGCGGGTGTTCGGCGCGATCGTGCCCGGCCTGAGCTGGGCCGGGAGCCTGGAGAGCTGGATCGCCGGCAGCCCGCTGGTGGAGATCGAGCTCGGCTGACGACCGGATAACCTGCCTTATGCCGAGTGCTGAGCTGGACGAGCTGATCGTGCCCGACGCGGGGGCCCTGCGGGCGTGGCTGTCGGATCACCACGGGACGTCACCGGGGGTGTGGCTCGCCCTCGCCCGCAAGGGCGGCACCGTCACCACGCTGACCTGGCAGCAGGCGGTCGACGAGGCGCTCTGCTTCGGCTGGATCGACGGGCAGGCGCGCAAGGGCGATCCGGAGATCTCGTGGATCCGGTTCACGCCGCGCCGCTCGCGCAGCTCGTGGTCGCAGCGCAATGTCGCCAACGTGGCCCGGTTGCAGGAGCTGGGCCGGATGACGCCGGCGGGCCAGGCCGCGGTCGAGGCCGCCCGGGCGGACGGCCGCTGGGCCGCGGCTTACGCGCCGCCGTCGGAGGCCGAGGTCCCGGCCGACCTGCTGGCCGCGATCGCCGGCGACCCGGCCGCCCAGGCCATGTTCGACCTGCTCACCAAGGCCAACCGGTTCGCCCTGATCTACCGTCTCAACGCCGTCAAGCGGGCCGAGACACGGCAGCGGAAGATCGGCGAGTTCGTCGCGATGCTGGCCCGCCACGAGACTTTCTACCCGCAGAAGGCCAAACCCTAGGACCTAGCCGGGATCGGACTCGTGGCCGGCCGGGTGGGAGCGCAGCAACCCGTCGTACGCCCGCTCGGCGGTGATGTCGCCGGTGACGACACGGTGGATCGTGCGGGTGATCGGCATGGGCAGCCCGTGCCGGTCCGCCAGCTGAACCGCGGCGTGCACGGTCTTGACGCCCTCGGCCACCTGCCCCATCTCGGCGAGGATGTCGTCCAGGCCGCGCCCGCGGCCGAGCTGCTCGCCGACGTGCCGGTTGCGGCTGTGCGGGCTGATGCACGTGGCCACCAGGTCACCCATCCCGGCCAGCCCGGCGAGGGTGTTCGGCTCGCCGCCCATGGCGACCGCCAGCGTGGTCAGCTCGGCCAGCCCGCGGGAGATCACCCCGGCCCGGGTGTTGTCACCGACGCCGAGGCCCTGGGCGATCCCGGTGGCGATCGCGACGACGTTCTTCAGGGCGCCGCCGACCTCGCAGCCGATCACGTCGTGGTTGGTGTAGACCCGCAGCAGGCCACGCCGGAACACCCGCTGGATCTCGGTGGCGACGGTGAGGTCCTCGGTCGCGATCACGGTGGCCGCCGCCATCCCCGCCATGATCTCCTTGGCCAGGTTGGGGCCGGTGAGCGAGGCCGCCGGGTGTCCCGGCAACACCTCCTTGATCACCTCGGTCATCCGCAGCAGCGAGTCACGTTCGAGGCCCTTGCTGAGGCTGACCACGGGAATCCACGGGTGCAGGTCCGGCCGGACGCTCTCCAGCGTGGCCCGGAACGCTCCGGTCGGCACACCGACGACGAGCAACTCCGCGTGGGCCGCGGCCTCGGCGAGGTCCGAGGTGGCGCGGAGCCGCCCCGGGAGGGGGAAGCCGGCGAGGTAGCGGTCGTTGCTGTGCTTGGCGTTGATCTCGTCGGCCGTGGCCGGGCTGCGTGCCCAGATCAGCGACTCGTGGTCCCGGCGTGTGAGAACCGACGCGACCGTGGTGCCCCACGAGCCCGCGCCCAGCACGGTGATCCGCATGATTACCCTTTCGCCGGTGCCAGTCGAGAATACGGGTTGAGGACGCGTTGCGTATGGCCCGTAACCTCGGCGGTGTGACCAGTCTCGATGGAGGCGACCCCGATCCGGTCCGCGGCAGGCCGCCCGAGGACCCCTGGCTGACCGAGGCACACACCTCGGTCGTCGGCGACGCCACGTCAATGCGCGGGTTCAGCGAGGTGCCGCCGGACGACCCGGCGCCGTACAACCCCGCGCCGTACAACCCGGCGCCCGTTCCCGACGACCGTCCGCGCCGGCACCGCGCGGGGCCGCTGCTGATCGCCGCCCACATCGCCGGTGTCCTGGCCATCGTCGCGCTGCTGGCGATCAACGCGTTCGAGCCGGGCGAGGACAGCGACTCCCGTGGCGCGGATCCGTCGGCGGGGACGGCCGCCGCGCCGGCCACGTCAGTCGTGCCGGCGGTGGTCCGCGACGTGGAGGTCGTCTACGAGGTGACGGCCAGCGGCGAGGACAACACGGGCAGCGTGAGCTACCTCGACGAGGACGGCGACATCATCCGCCGCAACGGGATCCCGTTGCCGTGGCGCACCACGTTCCGGGCGGGCGAGGAGCGACGGCCGCTCGTGCTCATCGCCCAGCGCAAGGACGGCGGCGACGCCGGCCCGGTGACGTGCACGATCACCGTGGCCGGCAAGGTGCTCGCGACCACCACCGCCGACGGAAGGTACGCCTCACCGCAGTGCAGCGGCTCCGGCTGACCGGGAGCGCGGCAGGCAGCACTTCTTGTACTTGTTCCCGGAGCCGCACCAGCACGCCGCGTTCCGCTCCGGCGGCCAGGTGATCCGGGCCGGGCCGGTGGCCAGCTGACTCGCATAGCCGGCTCGGGTGGCGGGGACGGCCGGATCACCGAATCCGCTCAGGCCCGCCACCGTGCCGGACAGCAGGGTCCCGCCGCCGCGCCGGACCAGGTCGCGTTCCAGGCGCGCCCGGTGCTCGTCCCAGTCTTCGCCGTACGCCTCGGACAGGCCGGGCCACTTGTCGAGCAGGGTCGCGAACTCGGACTGCGACCAGAAGACCAGGTCGCCGGTGGCCGCACCGGTGGCGGCGCCGGCCAGCTCGGTTTCCAGGCGGTCGGCGAGGTTGTCGTGCGAGTCGTGCGGAAGGCCGAGCACGTGGCGCACCCGGTGCCGCTGCTGCAGCAGGAAGAAGAGCACCCCCGCGTCGTCCACGCCGGTGGGCTCGGCACGCCCGGCCAGCCCGTCGCGCACCGCCTCGGTCAGCCACTGCTCGGCGATCCGGTCACGGCCGCCCGCGGCGAGGGCGGCGCTGATGTACGACGCCGCGTCCGGATAGCGCGTGAGCAGCGGCCGCAGCGGCTCCAGATCGGCGAGCGCCTCGTCGTCGCGCCCGGTCCGGAACAGGATGCGGGACCGCAGCGCGCGGACGGCCCCGCCGCGGCTGTCGTCGCGCTTGGCGTAGGTGTCGAAGGCGCGCTCGACGTATCGCAGAGCGGCCTCGAGCTTTCCCCGGCTCTCGGCGATCTCGGCGGCGAGGGCCAGGGCATATCCCGCGTCGTCCGGGTCGGCCAGCCGCCCGGTGTCGGCGGCGTCGGCGAGATCGGCAGCGACACCGAGCGGGTCGGCCGCGCCGAGGGCCGACTGCCGGATTTCGTCGAGGTCCGCACTGGTGAGGTTCACTCTCGAAGGCACGCCGCCACGCTACTGCGCTTTCCGGTGCCACCGCTGTTGATCTGGGTCTCACCAGACGAAGGACCGGGCCCGCCGGATGGCAGGCCCGGTCCTCGCGGAGGAGCGGGTGAGGTGTCAGGCCGGGTTGACGGTGAAGGCCACCGTGGCGCTCTGCCCGGCCAGCCCGGCACCGCTGACCGCGGTCACCTTCACGGTCGACGGGGTGGACTTCGCCGCGGTCACCGTGACCGGCACCGAGAGCGTGGACCCGTCGACGGTCGCGACGAGCTTGCCGTTGACCTCGACCCGGTAACCGCTGATGCCGGACCGGCCGGCCCCCGGAGCCACCCAGCTGACGGTGAACGCCGTGCCGGCGGTGCCCTTGGCGGCCGGGCTGGTGATGACCGGCGCCGTCAGCTTGACCGAGTCGACCAGCACGGTTCCCGCGGCCGCGTCCGTGGTCAGCCCGGCCAGGTTGACCGCCTGCACGGCGACCTGCCAGGAGCCGTCCTCGGGAACCGTCACCGAGCCCGAGGTCGCGGTCGCCGGAGCGGCGAACTTGACCGTCTTGGTCCCGTTGGTCGCGACGACCGTGTAGCCCTTGATGCCCGAGTCGGCGTCGGCACCCGGTGCCCACGACACCTTGATGGCCCGGGCCGACTGGACGGCGGGCAGCGCCGCCGGCTGGGCGGCGTCCGGAGCGGTCGTGTCGAACCAGAGGGCACCGGCCGACGCGGCCTTGCTGCTGTTGCCGGCGTTGTCGACGGCCGTGACCGCCCAGGTGTGCTTACCGGCCGGGGTGCTCACGGTCGCCGTCGTCGCGGTCGACGGAACCGTCGTGACCGGCGTTCCGTCGAGGGAGAGGACGTATTCGGCGACACCGGTGGTGCGGTCGGTGGCCGCCTTCCACGTCAGCACGGTCTGGCTGCCGCCGCCGGTCACCTTCACCAGGGAGGCGGCGGCCGGTGCGGTCTGGTCGAAGGTGTAGGCGACGGCCGCGGGCGTGGAGCTGAGCCCGGCGCCGTTGACCGCGGTGACCGTGACGGTCTGCCGTCCGTCCGACGGCCGGTACGAGAAGCTGGTCGTCGCGGCCGGCACCGTCGTCTTCTGGCTGCCCACGGCAACCACGTACGACGACACTCCGGTCTCGGCGTCCTCGGCCGCGTCCCAGGTGACCGTGACCGGGCCGCTGCGGCTGGTGCTGTCCGCGAGCGGGGTCAGGATGACGGGCTGCGACGGGGCGGTCTTGTCGACCAGAGCGGTGTACTCGACGGCCGGGCCGACGTTGCCGGCCGCGTCGACCGAGGTGATCGTCCACGTCTGGCGCCCGCCCGTGGCCGTGACGGCGGCCTCGGGCTTCGTGACGACGACCGGGTCGTCGTCGCCGGACTGCACCCGCCACGACACCGGCGCGCCGGCACCGGGGGCCGCGGCCCAGACCAGCTTCGACCTGTCGGCGGACAGCTTGACGGACGAGGCGGCCGGCGGCGCGAGCGTGTCGACCTTCGCCGAGCCGGTGGCGACCTTCGAGGCCACGCCGGCGAGGTTCTTCGCGACCACGGTCACCGCGTGGGTGCCGTCGGCGGGCACGGTCACCGTCGCCGAGGTGGTGTCGCCGTCGACGGTCGTGGACTTGCCGCCCGCGGTCACGGTGTACGAGGCGATCCCGGAGCCCGGCGCGGAGGCGGCGTTCCAGGTGACCCGCACCTGCCGGCTCTTCTGCCAGGTGCTGCCGTCGGGGGCGGTGATGACCGGCGCGACCGGTGCGCTCGGGTCGATCCACACAGTGGTCTCGGCGGCGGTGCCGACGTTGCCGGCGGCGTCCGACGGGGTGACCGACACCGTGCGCCGCCCGGCCGCGATGCTCACCTTGGCCGAGGTGGCGGCGACCGTGGCGGCGAGTGTGCCGTCGACGCGGACCGCGTACGACCGTGCCGTCCCCTTGTCGGTAGGGGCGGTCCAGGTGACGGTCTTGCCGTCCGCGGCCACCTTCAGGCCGGTGACGGCGTCCGGTGCGGCCGAGTCGCGCAGCACCGTCTTCGGCGTGCTGCTCTTGGTCATGCCGGAGCCGTTGACAGCGACGACCACGACCGAGTTGCTGCCCTCGCTCAGCGGCACCTCCGCGGTCAGCGTGTCACCGTCGGTCTCGGCGGCGACGGTGCCGTTGACCGTCACGCGGTACGCGGAGATCCCGGAGTCGGAGTCGGTGGCCGCTGACCAGGAGATGGCCGGCGCCGCCGAGTTCGTCATGGCGGGCGCCGTCACGATGGCCGGCGCGACGGTCGGGGCGGTGGTGTCCGCGGCGGTCGTGACCTCGATCGTCGCCTTGGTGGCGGTCGCCGCGGTCACCTTCAGCGTCTGCTTGGTGCCCGGGATCTGCCACACCCCGTTGACCGGCAGGTTCGCCGCCGAGAACGTCGCGGCGGTGCTCGCCTGCATGTCGAGCAGCTGCGTGGTCGGCGGGTTCGTCGTGGTCCGCAGGCGAGCCTGCACACCGGCCCAGGAGGGTACGCGTGTGTCGCGGCCGGTCGCCGGGCGGAAGTCGACGAACACCGTGCCGGCCGAGGTCGCGACCTCCAGCCCGGACGTCCCCGAGTGCGCCGACAGCGCCGACAGGTCGATCGTCGTCTTCTGCGACGCGGACACCGTGACCGTCTCCTGCAGGCCCAGGTAGTCCCCGAACGCCGAGTTCAGGTTGCCCGAGGCCGAACCCTGCAGGGCGAAGCCCATGACGTCGGTGGTGTCGTAGTACTGCGCCACCGTGCAGCTGCCCGACAGCGGGACGCGGGCCCCGGACGACGTGCACGTGGCCTTGTTCGCGTGGCCCAGCCCGAGGTTGTGGCCGAACTCGTGGGTGAGCACGTCCTCCCACGGGTACCCGTTGATCCAGATCATCGACCCGTTCACCGATCCCAGGCCGGCCCACGAGCAGCCCGACTGGTACGGGAAGTACACCACCACGTGCTCGGTGACGCTGGACGGCTGGGACATCGAGTGCGCCGCGAGCGCGGCCTGGAAGAGCGCGCTGTAGTTGCACGTGCCCGAGGGTGCCGACACCTGTTTCCAGTCGCGCACGTCCACGCCGATGGCGATGCCGCCGTTCGACTGCTCGGCCCAGTAGCTCTTCGCCTTGTTGGCGAGGGTGGTGAGCGACGCCTGGGTCTCGGAGTCCTTCGCCGACCAGTACACCGGCAGCACGGTCATCGTGTGCGAGCCGATCGCCGCCGCCTGGACCTCGCCCGCCCGGGTGGACGCCGCCGATCCGGCCAGCTCGGCGGCCACGACGGTCGCGCCGCCGGTGCTCGACGCGGCGGCGGTCAGCGCCGCGGACCGGCTGGTGCCGGCCCGTACGCGCAGCTTGACCGCGGCCTTGCGGCCGGACTCGGCGCCGGTCAGCGATCCGGAGGGAACCGGTAGCAGGAGGTTGTCGACCTTCACGAACGCCTGGTGGTGCTCGGTGTGGTGGTCTGCCTCGTCGGGCGGTGGGTCCACCACGACCAACTCGACCGTTCCGGTGACCGACAGGGTCTCGGTGGCCGTGGCCGCGAACGCGGTACCCGGCGCGAGCCAGGCTGCCGCGACTGCTGAGGTAAGGATCGCCCCGCCGAGACCGCGGGTGAACAAGCGACTGGGTGCCATGCGCAGCAACATCGACCGCGCGGGCGGGACCTGTAGGGAAAGTCACGGCTGGCCCGAGGCGACCGTACGGAGCAGATCACCTCCTGTCAATATCGAGCAGCGCTCAGGAAACCCGGGTGCCGGTCGGGCGGCTCGCGGGGGCTTGCTGATCACTTTCCGTCATGGCCGACCGGGTGGCAGCGCGATGCCCGGTACCGTTCCGGAGCTGCTCGATGTGCAATTTCGCCGCTTATACAAATTTGCTACAACACAAATTGTTTGATGACTGCTGGTGAGCGGCGGAACCGGGCAGTATCGACATCATATGTCGGGATTTCCCGGCTCGCTGACCAGCGTTTCGGCAACAAAAGAGTGACCGGTATCACTCGCTAAAATTCGAGGACATTTCCCTTCCTCGATTCGCTGTTACGCTCCCCCTGCTTCAGCGAGGAACCATTCCGGTGACCTCGCATAACGGGGAAATCTTCAGCTAGGAGAGCGCGATGGCCGCTCGCCGTCGGATCGCCGTGTACCTGTCGGCGGTCCTCCTTCTCGTGTCTTTCGAGAGCGTTCCGGCCTCCGCGGCCGACCGCGCCAGGGCCGCGCGCCCGGCCGGCGCCGCGGACGAGGCTCCGGCGCAACGCGTCACGGACCCGCCCGCGGGTGCCGGTCACTCCGTCGGCGCCGCCGCCACCAGCGCCACCGCGCGTGGCGCCCGCCGCGACGCCGTCCGGCCGCCCGGTGCCGTACCCGATCGGCGCCGGATCCCGCCGGTGACCGGCCGGGAGCCCGCCCGCGCGAAGGTGGTCGAGCCGAAGACGACCGCGGTCCGCCCCCGCGTCGCCGGCTACGACGCCGCCACCAGCGTCCTGGTCGCCGAGCCCGACGCGCAGACGCGACTGTTCCGCAACACCGACGGGACCATGACCGCCCTGGTCGCCGCCGCGGGCGAGCAGCTCAAGACCGACGGCGACACCTTCGTGATGTCCGGTCTCGGCGACGCGTCCGGATCTCTGGACCTGCAGGTCGGCACGCAGGACGGCGGCAAGCACATCGCCCGCGCGTACCTGCGGTTCGGCAACCTGGCCACCACGCTGAAGAACAAGTACGTCAACGGCGCCGCACTGACGCTGTTCAACACCTGGTCCAGCTCGTGCACCCCGACTCCGGTGACGGTGTTCCAGGTCAGCGAATCGTGGTCGCCCTCCGCGCTGCGCTGGCCGGGAGCCTCGGTCAACAGGGCGTACGAGACCCGGTCGTTCGCGCACCAGGGCGGCTCGGCCTCCTGCGGCGAGGCCTGGGAGTCGCTGGCGATCAACGCCGACGACGCGACCGGCTGGACGCACGGCAAGGCGTTCCACGGCCTGAGCGTGCGCGCGCCCAACGAGAAGTCGAACGCCCAGTTCAAGCGCTTCGCCGCTGCCGAGAGCGCGAACCCGCCGCTGCTGAGCATCACGTACGCCGACGAGGGCGCGTCGTACGCGGTCGACCAGGTGCTGCTGCCGACCAACGCCACCGCCGGCGAGGTGGTCGCGAAGGTGACCAACCAGGGTCAGAGCACCTGGGCCGCGGGCGGCGCCGTCAAGGCCGGCGTGGTGGTCAAGAAGGGCACCACCGTCGTCGCCACCTCCGCCAAGGTCGCGCCGGCGGCGGCGGTCGCGCCGAACGGCACCGCCACGATCAAGGTGCCGATCCCGGCGATCGCGCCCGGCGACTACACCGTCGAGCTGCAGATGTACAACGCGGCCGGCACCGACTTCCGCACCGCCTACGGGGTGCCGGCCGGCACGTTCCCGATCAAGGTCAGCAACGTCGCTCCGGCCTCGAACTTCCAGCAGCCCGGCTCCGGCGCCGAGATCGAGACGATCAACCCGACCCTGTACGCCGAGGGCGTCGACCCGGACAACTGGCCGGCCGGCGCGAAGCTCAAGTTCGACTTCAAGATCTGCTCCGGTACGGCCGAGGCGCCCACCGACTGCAAGACCTCCGGCTGGACCGGGCGTACCTGGACGCCGCCGGTGCTGAACTGGTCGAAGACCTACAACTGGTGGGTCCGGGTGGGCGACGGCATCTCGGCCGGCCCGTACGCCGGTCCGCTCGTGCTCTCCACCCGCGTGCCGCAACCGGAGATCACCGGCAACCTGGCCGGCCGCCCCGACGGCGCGCAGGCGCCCGGCGTCGACCCGGCGATCGGCAACTACTCCACGGTCGTCACCGACGCCTCGGTGACCACCGCCGGGCCCGACCTGACGATCACCCGCACGTACAACAGCCTCGACCCGCGGCAGGACAACGCGTTCGGCACCGGCTGGTCCTCGCGGATCGACACCCGCCTCGCCGAGGACCAGGTCTTCGGCGCCCTGGTCACGCTACCCACCGGCCGCCAGGTCCGCTTCGGCCGCAACCCCGACGGCTCGTACGCCGCACCGCAGGGACAGGCCCTCACCCTGGTCCGCGACACGACGACCGCAACCTGGACGCTGCGCGACGCGAGCGGGTCCCGCTGGGTCTTCGACGCGCTCGGCCGCCTGATCCGGGTGATCGACCAGGACGGGCTCACCGAGACCCTGCGCCACGACACCGCCGACCACGTCGTGGAGATCGTCAACAACGTGAGCGGCCGGCGGCTCACCCTGACCTGGACCGGCGAGCACGTCACCGAGGTCCGCGCGAACGGCGGGCCGGTCTGGAAGTACACCTACGACGGCGACCGGCTCACCACCGTCTGCGGGCCCGACCCGGCTCCGAACTGCACCACCTACGAGTACGGCGACGCCTCCCACTACCGGACCACGGTCCTCGACGACGCGCCGCGCGGCTACTGGCGGTTCGGCGAGACCTCCGGTGCCACGGCGGCCAGCACCACGGCGCGCAATCCCGGCGGTGACGCGGGCGCGTACACCGGTGTGGTTCTGAACGCCGACGGCGCGCTCGGCGGAACCGGGAACAAGGCGGCCGTCTTCGACGGGGTGAGCAGCCGGGTGACCCTGCCCGCCAAGCTCACCACGTCCTCGATGTCCTCCTCGGTCGAGCTGTGGTTCAAGACGACCGGCTCCGGGACGCTGCTGAGCTACCAGGACGGCCAGCCGTTCCCGGCGGCGGCCACCGAGTGGACCCCGGTGCTGTACGTCGGTGTGGACGGGTTGCTCTACGGCGGGTTCTCCGTACCCCAGCCGAACGGCCCGCGGCAGGCGGTCAGCGACGCCGCCGTCAACGACGGCAACTGGCACCACGCGGTGCTGTCCGCCGCCATCGACAAGCAGACGCTCTACGTCGACGGCGTCGCACAGAAGATCGTCGCGTCCGGCACGATCGACCACGGCGACCAGATCCAGTACACCGTCGGTGCCGGGCAGGGCAAGGACTGGCCGGCGACCAACGGCGAGGCGTTCCACTTCGACGGCGCGATCGACGAACTGGCCCTCTACACCCGGCCGCTGAGCTCGCTCGCGGTGGCGAGCCACCACGCGTCCGCCCAGCGCACCGACGTGCTCACCGGCATCGTGCTGCCGCAGGACTCGCGGCGTTACGCGAAACTCACCTACGACAACGACGCCGACCGGGTGCGCACACTCGTCGACAACTGGAACCGCACCTGGCAGCTGGACGCGCCGCGCCGTGACGGCGGCACCGGCTCGATCACCCTGCACGGGCCGTACCCGGACTGGGTGTACGCGGTCGACTACGACCACGGCGGCCGGCTGACGTCGGTCAGCCACGACGGCGCGACGAAGTACCTCGAGTACAACGCGGCCGGGTTCCTCGCCAAGGTCACCGACCCGAACAACCACAGCACCAGCTACACCACCGACCCGGCCGGCAACGTGCTGTCGACCACGACGTGCCGCTCGGCCGGGTCGTGCCAGACCGGCTACTCCACCTACTACACCAACGCAGACGATCCGCTCGACCCCCGCAACGGCAAGGTGCTGTCGCGCTCCGACGCCCGCTCCAGCGGGCCCTCCGACACCACCTACCGCGTCACCTACGAGTACGACACGTCCGGGCGGCTGGTCCGCACCGTCTACCCGAAACCGGCCGGAGTGACCGAGGCGCCGGCGGAGAGCTGGACGTACAGCACCGGCTCGGAGGCGGCCGACGGCACCGGGACCACCCCGGCCGGCCTGCTGACGCGCCACACCGGCCGCCGCGGGCAGGTCACGGGGTACACCTACCGGTCCACCGGCGACCTGAGCACGCAGACCGCACCGACCGGGCTGGTCAGCAAGCACACCTACGACGACCTGGGCCGCCTCGTCACCACCAGCACCGGCAACGACGGCGGGGCGACGTTCGCCACCACCACGATCACCTACACCGCCGCCTCCCGGGTCCGCACCACGACCGGCCCCGCCGTGCGGAACCCGATCAGCGGCATCACCCATCAGAAGATCACCACCCATGCGTACGACGGGAACGGCAACGTCGTCTCGACGACCGAGGCCGACACGACTCCGGTGGCGGCGGGCGGCGACCCGGCTCGTACCGTCAGCTACGGCTACGACGCGTACGACCGGCTGGTCCGCACGGTCGACCCGGCCGGCAACGTCAGCACCAACGAGTACTCCGCGGACGCGCTGACCGTCACCACCGTCGACCCGGCCGGCATCCGGTGGAGCGACACCTACGACGACCAGCAGCGCCTGCTCACCACGACCGCCGAGGGCGCCGGCGTCGACCCGCAGAACCCGTCGGCCCAGGTGCTCACCGTCGAGTGGCGCGGATACGACCCGGGCGGCCGGCTGGCCTCGGTCACCGACGCGATGGGCCGCACCACCCGCTACACCTACTACGACGACAACCTGCTCGCCTCCTCGACCCGCGTCGGATACCGGGATCCGGAGGCCGGCACCCGCGACGTGGTCCTGGAGCAGCACACCTACGACGCGGCGGGCAACGCCACGCGCTCGGTGAGCGGCGGCGTCACGACGGACTTCGCCTACGACCCGGCGGGGCAGCTGGAGCGCAAGGTCGTCGACCCGGCCGGGCTCAAGCGCACCACCGCCTACCACCGTGACGCCGACGCCAACGCGGTGCGGGTCCAGGTCACCGGCGCGGCGCAGCCGGGGCGGACCGAGACGACGGTGTACGCCTACAACGCCGCGAACCAGGTGACGCGCACCGAACGGCTGCTGGCCGACGGTGGTGTGCTCACCGACTCGGCCACCTACGACGAGCGGGGCTTGACGCGTAGCGAGACCAACCCGCGGCTGGTCTCCACGGACTACACCTACGACGCGAACGGGCAACTGTCGACCACAGCCGCGCCGGCCGTCGACACCTGGGTGAACGGGGCCCGGACGGCGAATGTGCGGCCGGGCACCCTCACCGGCTACAACACGTTCGGCGAGGCGACCCACGCGCGCGACCCCAACGGCGCCGTCACCAGCACCGCCTACGACCTCGCGGGCCGGACGCGGACGGTCACCGGGCCGGCCTACGCCACACCGGGCGGCGTGTCGATCACGCCGGTCACCACGTACGACTACGACAGCCGCGGCAACCTGGTCAAGACGACCGACCCGCTCAACCGGGTCGCCGAGTCCACCTACGACCCGTATGGCAACGTGCTCACCAGCACCGCGCCCAGGGTGGGCGACCAGCCGTCGACGACGTCATACCGGTACAACCGGCTCGGCGAGGTGCTCGCCACGACCACGCCGGGTGGGGCGCAGACCCAGGTCACCTACGACGAGCTGGGCCGTGTCGAGACCAGCACGGTCGTGGAGCGCGAGCCCGCGCCCACCTCGTACCTGATCACCAAGAACCGGTACGCCGAGGCCAGTGGGCAGCCCGTCCGGGTCATCTCGCCGGAGAACCGGGTCACCGCGATGGCCTACAACGGCGCCGGCGAGCTGACCGAGCTGACCGACCCGGCCGGCCTCAAGTCGACCGTCGAGTACGACATCGCCGGCCGGATCAGCGCGCAGACCGACCCGGCCGGGCTGACCACGACCACCACGTACGACCTGGCCGGGCGGGCCACGGCCGGGGCGCAGCGGCGCGGCGACACCGTGCTGCGGACCACGTCCAACGAGCTGGACCCGAACGGCAACACCACGGTGCTGACCACCGGTGCGGGGCGGCGCACGACTATGGCGTACGACTCGCTGGACCGGGTCGTCACGCAGACCACCCGCGCCGAGACCGGCACCGACCTGCGGGTCGAGACCGGCTACGACGCCGCCGGGCAGGTCACCCGTTACGTCGACGGCAAGGGCAACGCCACCACCTACACGTTCACCGCGTGGGGCCAGCTCGAGAACACGATCGAGCCGGCCACGACGGCGGCGCCGGCGGCCGCGCAGCGGACCTGGACCACGGTGTACGACGCGGCCGGCCGGCTCGTGACGGTCCGGCTGCCCGGCGGGGTGACGCGCAGCCAGGAGTACGACGCGCAGGACCGGCCGACCTTGGAGCGCGGCACCGGCGCCGAGTCGGCCACCGCCGACAAGGTGTTCGGCTACGACCCGGACGGCCGGCTCACCCGGATCAGCGGCGCCGCCGGCGACACCAGCTACCGCTACGACGACCGGGGCAACCTGGTGCAGGTCGCCGGCGCGGCCGGCAACGGCACGTTCAGCTGGTCCGGCGACGGGAACCTGACCGCCCGCACCGACCGGGCCGGTACCTCGGCGTTCACGTACGACACCGCGGGCCGGGTCAAGTCCTTCACCGACCCGATCACGGCCCGGACCGTCGACTACGGATACGACTCGGCCGGCCGCCTCGGCACGGTCACCGACCGGGCGGTCAGCAAGACCGTGAAGAGGGCGCTGACGTACGACGCGCTCGGCCGCACCGCCTCCGACCGGGTCGAGCAGACGGTCACCGTGGGCGTTCCGCCGCGAGTCCTGCTCGGCGCCGACTACGGCTACGACCTGGACGACAAGCTCACCAGCAAGACCGCCTACCAGCCGGCCGGCAGCACCGCCAACACGTACGCGTACGACGGCGCCGGCCGGATGCAGAGCTGGACGGCCGGCACGACGACGACCGAGTACGACTTCGACGACGCCGGCAACCGGACCCGCGCGGGCGGCACGACCTCTGTCTACAACGAGCAGAACCAGCTCGTCGACGACGGGACGAGCACGTACGCGTACAGCCCTCGCGGCACCCTCGACAAGGTCACCGCGAAGTCCGGCGGCGCCGTCAAGGACCTCTCCTACGACGCGTTCGAGCGCCTGACCGCCCAGGGCGGCTCCACGTTCGGCTACGACGCCCTGGACCGGGTCGCCACCCGCAACAGCGTCGCCGGCATCGAGTACGAGGGCCTCGGCAACGAGGTCGTCGCCGACGGCGCCCGCGTTCTGAGCCGCGACGCGCTCGGCAACCCCTTCGCCGACCGGGCCCAGACCGCCACCACCGGCCGCATGCTCTACACCGACCGGCACGGCGACGTGACCGGCCGCTATCTCTCCTCCTCGGCCGGCGACACCCGCACCTACGACCCCTTCGGCACCGTCACCGCCGCCACCGGCGAAACCCCGCTGATCGGCTACCAGGGCGCCTGGACCGACGGCGCCACCGGCGCGGTCAACATGGCCGCCCGCTGGTACGACCCGTCCACCGGCCGCTTCCCCAGCCGCGACACCCTGGCCAACGCACCCACCCCCGACGGCAACGCCAACCGTTACAACTACGCCAACAGCGACCCGCTCAACAACATCGACCCGACCGGCCACCTACTGGCCGCGGTGGACGGTGGCGGCGGCTCCTACACCAAGGTCGCGCTGCCGTCCGGGCCGAAATACATCACGGTGCAGAGGCCCCCGGACATCGTTCCCAGCCGCGTGCGCAAGGTCAGCCGCAGGGTGCCCGGCGTCAACGGGGTCATGTTCATCTGGGAGCACATCTTCGAGAACAGCTCGCCGACGGTCGGTGCCTGTGAGGGGCCGCGCGGGATCATCCTCGAACGAGGCCATACCCAGTGCCTGCCCAAGAACTGGTGCGAGGGCGGATACGCGGAGTACTGCCAGGAGGAGTCCGCTCCGACGCCGGGCCGCCCGACCAAGCCGGGCAAGGGCTCCGCGCTCATGCGGCGCCTCTACAACAGCATCCTCGACGCCTGGCGGAACGGCTGGGACCTGACACCGCCCGGCGGCGGCACGCCCAAGCCGCCCGGTGGCGGCGGCGGACCCGGCACCGCTCCCTACTTCCCGCCGTCCCCGCCACCGCCCCCGCCGTGGATCCCGCCGCTGTTGACCCCGATCATCCCGCCGTCACCGGCCGAAGAGGTCATACCGCGGGTCCCCTCGGTCCGCGCCGACCGCCCGGGCACCACCCGCGTCGACCCCGGCCCCGGCATGAGCCTCGGTGCCATCTCGGTCACCGGCGAGGGCATGGAGCAGGGCACGCAGATCGTCACCGACTGGAAGAGCCAGATCGGCCGGGTCGACTACGAGAACTGGCGCCACAACGTGTGGGACGGCGCGAACGATCCCGAGGCGGACGACTACGACGAGGAGCGCAGGAACTGCCGCGACGGCGGCTGGGATCCGAACGACCCGATCAGGTACCAGGACCTCGAACAGGGCGCGTACGAGAACGGCAACAAGACCTATCGGGCGACCGGCGCGGAGGCCTGCTACCAGGACAAGCACATTCCCAAGGGGTCACCGGCGTCCTACGAGCCGCCGGGATTCGTGAAGAACGACGGGATGGCGGCCGGTCACCTCATCGCGAACAGCCTCGGTGGCTCCGGTAAGGACCCGCGAAATCTCGTGCCCATCTACCAGAACATGGTGAATTCCAGTGCGATGTACCACGGTGTCGAGAAAGTCGTGAAGAAATGGATCGACAGCGGCCAGACCGTCTATTACCGGGTCGAGCCTTACTACGGGCCGGGCAGCAACATTCCGATCTACCTCCGCGTCGTCGTCGCCGGTGATCAGGGAACTCTGATCTTCGGCATCATCAACAAGAAGTAGGCATGGGACTTCAGGAGATTCTCGACATGGTCGGCCGCACGCCGGCCGGGGTCGCCGTCGCTCGGCGGCCCGTGGAGGAAGCACTCGGTGTGGCTCTGCCGGCGGACTTCCGAGCCTTGGCCGAGGCGTTCCCACCGGGCCAGTTCCAGACCTTCCTCAGGATCCTGCACCCGGCGGAGTCGCGGAGTCCCGCCGACTACCGGGCGGTGATCGCGGGATACGCCGACGTGCTGCGCGACCAGCCGGCCGCCGGCGCGGTCTACCCGGAGAAGGGCGGGCTGATGCCATGGGGGGTCGTGGGCCTGTCCCCGGTTCTCTGCTGGCTGACCGAGGACGATGACCCGGAGCGCTGGCCGGTCGTCGTCTGCGGGAACGGCGACGACCAGTGGCGCCGGTACGACATGTCGGCGACGGAGTTCGTCACCGCCGTGCTGACCGAGCCGGCCACGGTTCCGGAACTCGCGCACGTCACCTCCGCCGTGCGGCCACCCGTCTTCGTGCCGCTGAAAGGCTTCGAGACTCCCGCCGACGTACCGGACCGGCCCACCGGCGAGTACTGGGTCACCGGGACAGAGCCGGACATGATCGAGCCTTCCGACGCGGTGGCGGAACTCGCGGTCCTCCTCGAACCCGCCCCGATACCCGGGTTCGCGTTGCACGAGTTCCTCGGCAAGATGAAACGCCACCTTCCCGGTGACTTCTGCGACCTGGTGCGCCAATACGGTGCGGTCTCGATCGGGCCTGCCCGGGTCAACGCCCCGGACGGCTCCGCCACCGACTTCTTCACCGAGTTGCGTGCCTTCAGCAAGCGGGCCAAGGCCTTGCGGCGGGCCGGCGGTGGGCCGCAAGGAACCGTCCACCCGGAGTACGAGGGCCTCATCCTGTGGGGCCGGCTCGACGACGGCGGATACCTCTGCTGGGCACCCGCGTCCGCGCACGGCGGTTGGCCGGTCGTGGCCCTGGACGCCTCGATGCGTGGCTTCGTCACGCATCGGATGTCGGCAACGCGCTTCCTGCTCGAACTCGCTACCAACCCGGCCGCGGTGCTGTTGCCGCCGCCGGCCTGACATCAGAAATTCCTGGGGAGGAATTCGTTGAGAACCGTACGGGGGATGACGGCTGGTCTGCTGGCCGTCGCGCTCGCCGGACTCGGATACGCGGCTCCGGCCGCAGCCGAACCGGCCGCTGCCGAGCCCGCCTCGCAGACCGGGGACTACCTGCAGCCGGACGTGCCGCGGGAGCTGGACCTGGGACTGTTGCCGGCCATCGGGGACGGGCGTTTCGAGAAGGCTGTCGCGCCGGCCCGGGACGGGGACGGGCGCACGTTCGTCTACGTCGAGGGTGAGACGGCGGCCGGGGCCAAGGAGGCTGTGCGGGCCGCCGGGGGAGAGGTGCTGCAGGCGCGGGGGCAGCGCGTGCGCGCAGCCGTACCCGGAAAGAATTTGATCTCTCTGGCGCAAGCCACCGGTGTGGCCGCGGTGCGGCAGCCAGATCGTGCGTTCCCGCTCGCGGTGACCTCCGAGGGTGTTGAGGCGTCCGGTGCGGGAGCGTGGATCCGGGCCGGCAAGACCGGTGCGGGCGTGAAGGTCGGCATCGTCGACATCGGGTTCGAAGGGCTCAGCGACGCGCGGGACGCGGGGGAGCTGCCCGCGGGAGTGACCCTGCACGGCGACGACTGTCCCACCGAGAACGGGTCCGGCCACGGCACCGCGGTCGCCGAGATCGTGCACGACGTGGCGCCCGGTGCGGAGTTGTTCCTGGCCTGCGCGCCGGACTCGATGACGTTCGCGTCGGCCGCGCAGTGGCTCGCCGGTCAGGGTGTGCAGATCATCAACTCGTCGATCGGCTTCCCGAACACCGGCCGTGGTGACGGCACCGGGCCGGCCGGAAGTCCCGCCGCCGTGGTGCAGCAGCTGCGCTCGGCCGGTGTGCTCTGGGTCGGCGGTGCCGGCAACCAGGCGCACCTGCACTGGACCGGCCCCGCCGCCGACGCTGACGCCGACGGATATGTCGAGGTCAACGGCGCCGCTGAGGGCAACGGTTTCACCGTCCCGGCAGGTGGCACCGCCACCGTCAGCCTCAAGTGGGACGCCTGGCCGGCCACCCGGCAGGACCTCGACCTGATGGTGCTGTCGGCCAACCGGCAGCCGACCGGGCCCAGCGACACCGCGATCGTCGCGCAGTCGACGAACCCGCAGGCCACCGCGACCGAGGCGCTGCCGCCGACCGAGCAGGTGACGATCGAGAACACCTCCGGCGGCTCGCAGACCTACTGGATCTACACGGCGGCGCGCGCGCCCTACCCGGGCACCCGGGCCGACGTGTTCGTGATGGGCGACGCGACGAGCCTGTCGTATCCGGTCGCCGCCGGCAGCATCCTCGAGCCGGCGTCGTCGCCGTACGTGATGGCGGTCGGCGCGAGCCTGATCGGCAGCGGGCGGGTCGACGACTACAGCGCGCAGGGACCCACCGTCGACGGCCGGACCAAGCCGGACATCACCGGGCAGTCGGGCGTCAGCACGTACACCTTCGGCCCCGCGCCGACGATGGCCGGCACCTCCGCCGCGGCCGCCCACGTGGCCGGCGCCGCCGCCCTGCTCAAGGGCGCGAGCAGCGGGCTGGGCGCCAACCAGATCCAGGCGCTGCTGGAGGAGCGCACCAACCCGGCGAAGTTCGACAACCAGTGGGGCCACGGCCTGCTCGCGCTCGGCACCCCGGACCTCACCGAGGCGCCGGCGACCAGCGGGTACACGCCGCTGCAGCTGCCGCGCCGGCTGATCGACACGAGCACGCCGACCGGCGGTCACCAGCGGGCGTTCACCGCCGGTGAGGTGTTCACGCTGCCGATCAGCGACCTGCCCGGCGACGTCACCGCGGTCGCGGTCAACCTGACCGGCTGGTCGGCGGACCGGACGAACCTCAGCCTGTACCGCGACGTCGACTCCGACAGCGGGAACCCGACGCTCGAGGTGGAGCCGAACGGCAAGCGGACGACGATGGCGATCGTGCCGGTGTCGGCCGCCCGTACGATCGCGATCCGCAACAACGCGGGCAGCGCGAACCTCAACATCGACCTGCTCGGGTACTTCAGCCGGGCCGGTGCGGGCAACTACACGCCGAAGGACAGCCCGCAGCGCATCCTGGACACCCGGACGACGACCGGCGGCCACAACGCGCCGTTCGCCGCGGCCGAGGCGTTCACGCTGCCGGTGCGCGGCGTGGCCGGTGTGCCGGAGAACGCCACCGCGGTGCTGGTCAACCTGACCGCGGCGGAGAACAGCGCGGCCACCTTCCTCGGCGTCTATCCGCAGACCCAGCCGTCCGTCCTGGCCACCCTGGAGACACCGGCCAACAGTCAGCGCAGCAACCTGGCCCTGACCGGTATCGGTGACGACGGCGCCATCCGGATCCGCAACCAGTACGGCCGGACCGCGGTCACCGTCGACCTGCTCGGCTGGTTCGCGGCCGGCACCGGTGCCCGGTACGTGCCGCTGACCCGCGCCGCCAAGATCCTCGACACCCGCTCCGGAACGGGGGTGCCGGTCGGCGCGGTCGGCCACGAGGGCATCGCGAGCCTGTCGGTGAGCGACGTGGCCGGGGTGCCGCGCGACGTCACCGCACCGGTCCTGTCGGTCGCCGGCAGCGCGGACGGCACCGGCGGGCTGTCGTTCAGCCCGCCCGAGCGGGGGTTCTCCGGCACCGTCGACCTGCGTGGCCTGCAGTCGCAGCTCACCGTCTCCGGCCTCACCGTGCCCCGCTCCGGGCCGACCGGCAAGATCCGGATTCGCAACACCGCCGGCGCCACCCATGTGACCGCGGCCGTGACCGGCTACTTCACCGGTGGGCCGGCCCTGGCCGAGCAGACCGGATCGTGCGCGATCGACGCCGAGCCGGGCTTCACCCCGCTCTTCGACGGCCGCACCCGCACCGGCGGCGAGTGGCGGGCCGCCGGAACCGGGTCGACAGTGGACTCGGCGAACTGTGAGACCACCTCGGCACCCAACAACACCTTCCGCTGGTACGCCCCGGAGAACCTGCCGTCGGAGTACACGCTGCGGCTGGACTACAAGGCTGACACCGACACCGCCGACTCCGGGGTGGTGCTCGGTTTCAGCGCGCCGACCGACGGTGGCGTACCCACCACCGGCGGCTACGAGGTCCAGATCAAGCCGAACGGCGCCGGCGGCACCGTCACCGGCTCGATCAACGACCAGCGGGCCGCGGTCGCCCTGGCCGAGAAGCCGGCCGGCCAGTGGAACGCGATGGACGTCAAGGTCAGCGGCAAGCGGATCACCGTGCGGCTCAACGAGGTGGTGGTCAACGACTTCGTCGGCACGAGCGCCACGTCGCTGCTCAACCCGTCCTTCATCGGACTGCAGGGCAGCCCGGCCGGCGCGGCGGTGCGGTTCCGCAACGTCCGGGTACGCGTCGACCAGGCGGCCGCCCGGTACGGCGCCGTCACCGTCGGCGGGCAGTGCGTGGACGTGGTCAACGCGGCCCGGGCCACCGGGACCCTCCTGCAGGCGATCGCCTGCCGGGGCAACGACGCCCAGCAGTTCACCCTGCCCGGCGACGGCACGCTGCGCATCTTCGGCCGCTGTGTCGACGTCGGCGGCCCGGTCCGCAGCGGAACCTGGCGCAACGTCTACACCTGGAACTGCAACGGGACGGCGTCGCAGCAGTGGGTGGCCCGCGCCGACGGGTCGCTCCACAACCCGCACCTGGACACCTGCCTGGACGCGCCGTCCAGCGGAACCCTCAACCTCTACACGTTCACCTGCACCGGCAACAGCAACCAGCAGTGGGTGCTGCCGGCCGGCCGCGCCCGCTTCGGGCCGCTGACGGCGAACGGGTACGACAAGCTGTGCATGGACGTCTACAACCAGAGCGCTGTGGTCGGCGCGCAACTGCAGGTGTACGCGTGCCAGCCCGACGCCGGGAACCAGCAGTTCACACTGCCCGGCGACGGCACGGTGCGGATCTACGGTTACTGCGTCGACCAGAACGGGCCGGTCCGGATCAACGTCCAGAAGTGGCTGCAGCTGTCCGCCTGCAACGGCAGTGCCAGTCAGCAGTGGGCACTGCGCAGCGGGGAGCAGCTCTACAACCCGGCGGTCGACGGCTGCGTCGACTACCCGGTCGACGCGGCTGTCCGGCTGACCTCCGGCTCCTGCCACGGCGGCGCCAACCAGCGGTTCTCCGCGCCGGCCCTCGGGCAGGACGGTACACTCGGCGAGCCGCCCTCGGCGACACTCGTCGGTTCCTGGGCCATGCAGGAGAACAGCGGCACCACGACCGCGGACGGCACCGGGCGGGGACGGACCGCGACGCTGTCCGGCGCCACCTGGACGACCGGGCACACCGGCGCGGGTACGGCGTACAGCGGTTCCGCCGCCTCCTCGGCGTCCGCTCCGGCGACCGCGCTGCAGACCGACCGCTCGTACAGCATCTCGGTGTGGGCCAAGGCGAGCTCGGCGACCGGTTACCGGTCGATGGTCGCGCAGGAGGCGGGCACCCGGTCGCCGTTCACGCTGCTGGCCTATCCGGCCAGCACGGAGTGGCAGTTCGGCGTGACGCCCACGGGCACGTCGACCGACTACACGAGGGCCCGTTCGGGCACCGGCACCCTGGTCGTGGACCGGTGGACGCACCTCACCGCCGTGCACGACGCGCAGGCCGGGAAGATCCGCCTGTACGTCGACGGTGTCCTGAAGAGCACGACTGTCGTACCGAAGCTGTGGGCGGCCCCCGGGCCGACGGTGTTCGGCCGCAACTGGTGGAACAGCGCCGCCGTCGACCACTACGCCGGCGTGATCGACGATGTGCGGATCTATCAGGGGGTGCTGACCGCCTCCGAGATCACCGCGCTGAGCCGAAGTTAGGGAATTCGTGCCGGGTGCGGGACGTCCCGCACCCGGCACGACCTAGGCTGGCAGCATGCGGATCGCGGTCACCGGTGGTACTGGCAAGCTGGGCCGGGCGGTCGTCGCCGGTCTACGGGAGCGCGGCGACGAGGTGATCAACCTCGACGCGGCGGCGCAGCGCCCGGACATCCGGATCGACCTGACCGACTACGGCCAGACGCTCGAGGCGCTCACCGAGATCGACGACCGGTATGACCGGATCGACGCCGTGGTGCACCTCGCGGCCATCCCGGCGCCCGGGATCACCGGCAACGCCGCCACCTTCCAGAACAACATCGTCGCCACGTACAACGTCTTCGCCGCGGCCCGCGCTGCCGGCATCACCAACGTCGTGTGGGCGTCGAGCGAGACCCTGCTCGGCATCCCGTTCGACACGCCGCCGCCCTACATCCCGCTGGACGAGGAATACCCGGCCCGCCCCGAGTCCCGGTACGCCCTCGCCAAGCACCTCGAGGAGACGATGGCGGCCCAGTTCTGCCGCTGGAACCCGGCGCTGAAGATGATCGGGCTGCGCTTCTCCAACGTGATGGACCCCGAGGACTACGCCGAGTTCCCGTCCTTCGACGCCGACCCGCGCGCCCGCAAGTGGAACCTGTGGGGCTACATCGACGCGCGCGACGGCGCCCAGGCGGTCCGCCGGGCCCTCGACCACGACGGCACCGGCGTCGACATCTTCATCATCGCCAACGCCGACACGGTGATGACCCGCTCGTCAGCGAGCCTGGCCGCCGAGGTCTACCCGGACGTCAAGGTCACCAAGTCCCTCGGCGAGCACGAGACCCTCCTCTCGATCGACAAGGCCCGCCGGATCCTCGGTTACGAGCCCCAGCACTCCTGGCGCCACCACGTCTGAGGTCACGCCAGGCATCGGGGTCACCCTCCTGACGTGCAAGCGGTGCCATCGAGGCGGAAGTCGGCCGGGGCGGTGTTCGTCCCGCTGTAGGTGGCCTGCAGACCGAACGAGACCGTCCCGCCGGACGCCAGGGTGCCGTTCCAGCCGGCGTTGCGGGCGGTCACCGCGCTGCCCGACTGGGTGACCGTGGCGTTCCAGGAGTTGGTCACCCGCTGGTTGCCCGGGAAGGTGAACGTGACCGTCCACGAGCTGCGGGCAGCACCGGCATTGGTGACCCCCACGTTGGCCGTGAACCCGCTGCCCCACTGGTCCACCTGCCAGCGCACCGAGCAGGCCCCGGCCGGCGTGGAGGGGGACGGCGACGGCGAGGACGGGGACGACGATGACGGCGTGCTGGGGGAGGCGCCCACCGGCGGGAAGCGCAGGATGCGGTCGTCGTCGGCGGCCGGTGTGCCGCGGCCGTCCCGGTTGCTGGTGGTCACCCACAGTGCGCCGTCCGGCGCCCGTTCCACCGTACGCAAGCGCCCGTAC
Source organism: Actinoplanes sp. NPDC051861 (assembly GCF_040681145.1). Taxonomy (NCBI): domain Bacteria; kingdom Bacillati; phylum Actinomycetota; class Actinomycetes; order Micromonosporales; family Micromonosporaceae; genus Actinoplanes; species Actinoplanes sp. NPDC051861. The sequence goes on along the minus strand of NZ_JBFAYE010000012.1, from coordinate 252,354 downwards.
CGCCCCTGCAACAGCGCGACCGGTGTCCCCACCCCGCCGGCGCCGTCCAGCGGGACCGACCACAACCGCTGTCCGCGCAGGGCCGCGACGTACAGCGTGCGCCCGTCGATCGCCGCGCCGCTCGGTGACGCCTCGGCGGTGCTCCACACCACGAGGGGGTTCCGGAAGCGGGGATCGGTGCCGTTGCCCTCGACCGTCGGCCAGCCGTAGTTGCCGCCCGCGACGATCAGGTTCACCTCGTCCCAGGTGTTCTGGCCGAACTCCGCCGCGTACAGCCGGCCCTGCGCGTCCCACGCCAGGCCCTGCGGGTTGCGGTGGCCGAGGCTGTAGACCACCGAGTTCGCGAACGGGTTGCCGCTGGCCGGCACGCCACCGTCGGGCCGCATGCGCAGGATCTTGCCGTTGCGGCTGGACTGGTTCTGGGCGTTGGACGTCACGCCCGCGTCGCCGACTCCGGCGTAGAGCATGCCGTCCGGCCCGAACGCGATCCGCCCGCCGTCGTGGATGCTCGCCCTGGCGAGGCCGCTGAGGATCACCTCCTGGGAAGCCGGCGCGTCCAGGCGGAACCGGGCGATGCGGTTGTCGGTCGCCGAGGTGAAGTACACGTACACCAGGTTGTCCGCCGCGAACGTCGGTGACACCGCGAGCCCGAGCAGCCCCGCCTCACCGGTGGCGGAGACGCCCGCGATCGTGGTGACGGTGACCGGCGCGCTGCCGGGGCGCACCCGCGACACCCGTCCGCTGTTGCGCTCGGCGACCAGCGCGCTTCCGTCCGGGAGGAACCCGAGACCCCATGGCACCGTCAGCCCGGTCGCCACCACCTGCGGGTTGGCCAGGTCGGGTTCCAGGGCCGAGGCGGGTGAGTTGGCGGCGGCGAAAGCCGTGGCCAAAGCAGTGCAGACGGCGAGAGCGGCGATCGTGCGGCGCATGTGGCACCTCCGAAGTCCAATAGACCGCCATCAATCTACGCGGACCGGGTGACCGGCGCGAGCCGAGGAGAGGGCCCGATGGATCGCGCGGGAGAGGGCCGCCGCCGTGAACGGCTTCTGGACGATCGGGATGCGCAGGTCGAAGGCGCCCTTCGCGATCAGCAGCCCGTCGCTGTAGCCGGACATGAACAGCACCGGCAGTTCCGGAGCCCGCTCGCGGACCAGTTCGGCCAGGCGGCGCCCGGACATGCCCGGCATGATGAGGTCGCTGAGCAGCAGGTCGCATCGCCCGCTGACCGCGAGCGGCAGCGCCGCCTCGCCGTTGGAGCAGGTCATCACGGCGTAGCCGGCCCGGATCAGGATGCGCTCGACGACCGCTCGGAGGTCGTCCTCGTCGTCGACGACCAGGACGACCTGGCCGTCGCCGCGAACGACGTCGGTGACCGCGGCCGCCTCGGCCCCGCTGCCGAGCGGCGCGAGCGGCAGGTAGACGCGCATCGTGGTGCCGATGTTCAGCTCGGAGTAGACGTGGATGCCGCCGCCGGCGTGGCTGATGATGCCGTACACGGTCGCCAGGCCGATGCCGGTGCCCTCGCCCTGCGGCTTGGTGCTGAAGAACGGTTCGAAGATGTGCGCGGCGACGTCGGCGGACATGCCCGTGCCGGTGTCGCTCACCGCGAGGCGGGCGTACCGGCCGGGCGGCAGCGCGGGCTGCACGTGCGAGGTCTGGTCGTCCACGTCGGCGATGCCGGCCTCGACGACGATGGTTCCGCCGTCCGGCATCGCGTCGCGGGCGTTGATGGCCAGGTTGAGCAGCACCTGGTTGATCTGGCCCTGGTCGGCGTCGATCGGGACCGGGTCCGGGGCGGGTCTGGTCACCAGCTGGATGTGCGTGCCCAGCGTGCGTGCCAGGAGGCTGTGCGATTCGACCACCGTCGTGTTCAGGTCGAACACGGCGGTCGGTGTCGGCTCGCCCCGGGCGAAGACGATCAGCTGCCGGGCCAGGCCGGTGGCCCGGTCCGCGGCCACCCGGATGCGGTCCAGGTCGGCCCGCGCGCCGTCGTGGCCGGCGACCTGCTCGTCCACCAGGTCGGCGTAGTTGCCGATGATCGCCAGCAGGTTGTTGAAGTCGTGCGCGATGCCGCCCGCGAGCTGTCCGAGGCTCTGCAGGTGCTGGGCGTTCTGGGCCCGTTCCGACCGCTCGCGCTCGCGCTCCTCGATCCGTTTCTGCTCGCTGATGTCGTGGACGATCTCGCAGATTCCGCAGACGTTTCCGGTGGCGTCGCGGATCGGCGACAGCACCACCGAGACGTTGGCCACCTCGCCGTCGCTGCGCACGAGTTCCACGTCGGGCTCGTGTATCCGGTCGCCCTTTCCGACGCGCTGCAGGGACTCGGCGATGTGTCCGGCGTCGCGCGGCCGGTAGGTCATGTCGAGGTGGTGGCCGATCGCCTCGCTCGCCGGGTAGCCGAAGAGCTCGCAGGCGCCCCGGTTCCACACCGTGATGTGGCCGGCGAGATCCGTGGCGATGATGGACTCGTCCGACGTCTCGACGATGCTCGCGAGAGCCCGGCGGTCGGACTCCGCCCTCCACGCCGCGACCTCGAAACGGCGGCGCACCTCGGCGGCGACGGCCGCGGCGGCGGTGACCGAGACGAAGGTCATCGTCAGACCGATGTGGTACCGGGTTCCCCAGAAGTGATTCGGCCACGCCGTCAGGATGCTGCCGCAGGCCGCGGCGTACAGCCCGGTGAGCAGCACGACCCGCGCGCTGGCCGCCAGCGCCGCGATCACCGGCCCGGCGACGATCAGGTTCATCACCAGGAAGGACGGCGGCGCCACCGCGTCGATCGCCGCGATGACCGAGACGTAACCCAGGGCGAGCAGCAGGACGGGCCGGGCGCGCAGAACGGTCGGTCCTGGTGATCCGTCGGCCATGGGTGTCACAGCTTCGGTATAGCCCTCACTTCACCGCGCCGCTGGTGATTCCGGAGATCAGTTGCCGTTGAGCAACGGCCAGCACGACGACGAGCGGGACGCTCATGAGGGCCACGTACGCGAAGATGAGATGCCAGTTGTTCAGGTAGAGCCCGGCACTGGCCACCTGGAACAGGTTGAGCGGCAACGTGTCCATGCGCCCGCCGACCACGAAGAAGGCGTAGAACACGTCGTTCCAGACGTAGAGGCAGACCAGGATCGTGACGGTCGCGAGGACCGGCCGCAGCATCGGCAGCACCACCCGGCGGAACACCAGCATCGGCCCGGCGCCGTCGATGCGGGCCGCCTCCTCGATCGAGGTGGGTATGGTCCGCACGAATCCGGTGACGAAGAAGATCACCGTGGACAGGTAGATGCCGAGGTAGACGCCGATCATCCCGACCGCGGTGCCGGCCAGCCCGAGCTGGCGCAGCAGCAGCACCACGGTCACCACGGCCGGCGGCAGCACGATGCCGCTGATCGCGAACGCGTAGCAGACCGCGATCAGCCGCGAGCTGCGCCGGGCCAGGACCCAGGCGGCCATCGAGCCGACGACCAGCGCGATCAGCACGGTCGGCACGACGATCAGCAGGCTGCCCAACAACGCCGACGGCACCCGGCCCTCGGTCCACACCTGGCCGAGGTTCGGCAGCAGCTGCCAGGACGACGGCGGCGACAGATCGGGCGTCAGAGCCTCACTCTGCGACTTCCCCGCGGTCGCGACCACCAGCCACAGCGGAAGCCCGAGGAGCAGAAGAGACAGAACGGAAGCGAACCACGGCTGGAGACGGCTCACAGAACCTCCTCCCGGCGACGCAACAGAGCGATCACCGGAAACGCCAACAGGGCCACCAGCAGGAACAACACCAGGCTCATCGTTGTCGCCTGGGCGAACAGGCCCTGACCGAATGTCCGATAGATAAAGATGTTGAGGATCTCGGTGGTCCGTGCCGGCCCACCGGCCGTGGTCGCCTGCACGATGTCGAACCCGTTCATCGACCCCAGCAGAGCGGTGGCCACATTGAACGTGACGGCGGGCGCGAGCAGTGGAAACCGCACCGACCAGAACGAGCGCCACCGCGACGCCCCGTCCACCCGGGCCGCCTCGATGACGTCCACCGGGATCGTCTTGAGGCCGGCCAGGTAGATCAACATGGACAGGCCCATCCACTTCCACGCGTGGATCAGCGACACGACCACGATCGTCCACGTCGTGTCGCCCAGCCACGCGTGTGTGAATCCCAGTCCCGCGCCCGGCTTCAGCAGCGCCTGGAAGATGTAGCCCACCGCCAGGGCGGACATCAGGACCGGGATCACGAACGCCACCCGCAGGATCCGGTTGACCACGGTGTCCCGCTCCAGCAGCACCGCCAGCCCGAACCCGAAGACGTTCTGGAAGATCGCGACCAGCACGGCGTACATCAGGGTGATGCGCACCGCGCGCAAGAGCGTGCCGTCCCCGGCCAGATCCGCGAAGTTCGCGAATCCGACCGGGTTGATCGCCGCCTTGAAGCTGGACCAGTCCGTGAACGCGTAGATGAAGTTGAACAGCGTCGGCAGCAGGAAGAAGACCCCCAGCAGCACGAACCCCGGAACCAGGAACCAGAGGGGGTGATCGTGGCGCCGGGCCGTCACTTCCCGGCAGCCTTGGCGAGCTGCGCGAACTGCTTCTGCGTGGCCTCGGCCACCTGCTCGGGTGTCATGGTTCCATTGATCATGTCGGCGAGGTTCAGGTAAAGGTCCGGGTTGGCGACCGCGAGCGCCTGCATCGATCCGACCGACGTCGGCAGCGCCGCGTGCACGTCAGCCAGAGCCTTCGGCACCCCGGCCGGGTCGGGCACGGCCGGCTGCAGCGACACCGTCTTGCGGTCCGCCACGAACGCCGCGTAGTTCGGGCCGAGCCAGAAGGCCAGCAGCTGCCGGGCCGCCGCCTCCCGGGCAGCGTCCCCGGTGCGGAACGCGACGAGCGCGTTCGACTGGTCCGGGATGAACGTCCCGATGTTGCCCGACGGCGCGATCGGGAAGAACCCGATCTTCGAGTCCAGGGTCGCCGTGTCCGCCTTGGCCTGCAGCTGCCCGAAGAACGAGTTCACCTGGATCGCCATGGCCGCCTTGCCGCCGAGCAGCGCCGCACCCTGATCGTCGAAGGTGGCCGTCTTGATGTCGCTGTTGAACAGCCCCTCACCGATCAGATCGTGATATTTCCGGATCGCTGACACCACCTCGGGCGAGGAGAAGGTCGCCGTCCCGTTGTTGATCCGATCCCACAGTCCGGCCTTGGCGGCGTCGGCGAGCTGCACCTGCACCCACCACTGCGTCGCCCACCGATCCCCGCCCATCTCGAAGAACGGCGTCACTCCCTTCTTCTTGAGGTCGCGCGCGAGAGAAACCATCTCGTCGAAGGAGGACGGCAGGGACGTGATCCCATGGGCCGCGAAGACCTCCTTGTTGTAATAGACCCCCTCCACAGCCGGACTCGTGATCAGCGCCGCGTACCGGGTGCCGTCCAGCAGGCCGGTGATGTCCCGCAGAGCCGGATCCACCTGCGGAATCCACGGCGCGTCGGTCAGCGGCTGCAGGTTCGTGCGCGCGTTCAGCGCCGTCAGCATCGACGCGGTCGGCTGCCAGAACGCCAGGTCCGGCTTGTCGCCGGTGGCGACCTTGGTCTGCACACCCTGCTCGTAGGGGTCGGGGATCGTCACGACCTTCACGGTCGCGCCGGTCTGCTGCTGGAACGCCTTGATCACCTGGTCCGGCACGGTGTTGCTGTTCTGCGCCGCCCAGATCGTCAGGTTCACGCCGTCCAGCTTGGCGTTCGCCTCCGGCCATCCGGCGGCTGCGCCGGACGGTCCTTCGGCTGCCGGGTCGCTGCAGGCGGCGAGGCCGAGCATCACGACCGCTGCCGCCGCCGCGGCGCGGGTCCAGTTACGCATGGTGGCTCCTATCGGGTGCGAGGGGTGAGAGCGAACAGACGCGCCGCCGGCCGGCTGCCGGCTGCATGGAGATCCAGGAGGCCTGCCGCCGGGTTCCAATCAAAGGACCAGGACCGCAGAGGTACGGGAAAAAGCACCGCGATTTCAAGATCACATCCTTGGAGATGCGGCAGGGAGAGTCGCGTGGACGCCGGTTCGCCACGTCGCCAGGCGCCGACGTAGGTGGTCGCCCCCGCGACCAGGCCGAGGCTGATCCACGGGTCGTCCCAGCCCGGCAGCCCCGACGGCCAGATCGGCGACGACCGCCCGACGTCCGCCCGGATCCGCCGGTAGACACCCACCGCCGACCGGACCGACCGCATCTGATCAGCGCTCATGGCGTCCAGGCGGCCCGACAGATACATCCGCCCGAGCAGGCCGGTGCACAGCGCGTACGCGATCTGCTCGTCGCTCATCTCCGGCTGCGGATAGGCCCAGCTGGCCGCCTGCTCCGGCAGGACCGACAGCGGAGCCGCCGCGGCGATCGGTGGATAGCGCAGCCAGTCCTGCTGGTCGCTCGTGGACTGCAGCTGCATCCGCGACAGCAGCGCGTAGTCCATCCGCATCGCACCGGACGCGCAGTTCTCCAGGGTGAGATCCGGGTGCCGCGCGGCGATCCCGTCCAGCCAGGCCAGGTGGGCGCGGTTGTGGCCGAGCAGCCCGGCGCCCGCGCTCTCGGTGCCCGAGTCGGTGCCGGTGCCAGGGTCGATGTTGTAGTCCAGCTTGAGGTAGCCGACACCGAGTTGCTCGACGAGCCGGTCGACCACCTCGTCCAGGTGCGCCGCCGCGGCCGGGTGCCGCAGGTCGAGGTGGTAGCGGTCGTGCTCCACCACCCGCTCGCCGCCGCGCCGCAGGAACGCCTCCACCGGCAGCTTGTCGGCGGCCGGGCTGCGCACCCCGATCACCTCGGGCTCGAGCCACAGGCCGGGCCGCATCCCGCGCTCGCGGATCCGGCCGAGTACCTCCTCGATGCCGCGCGGGAACCGGGTCTGCGAGGGCTGCCACTCACCGACGCTGTCCCACCAGTCGGTGCCGTTGTCGTACCAGCCGGCGTCGACGCAGAACACCTCGGCACCGGCGTCCGCGGCGGCGTCGATCAGCGGCAGCAGGCGGGCCGTGGTCGGGTCGCCCATCAGCGTGTTCATGTAGTCGTTGAAGACCACCGGCAGCGCGTCCCGGTCCGGGTGGTCACGGACCAGCGTGCGCCGGTGCGCGGTCAGGGCCGCGGCGGCGCCGGCCAGGTCGCCGGTGTCGCTGACCGCGATCGAGACGGGTACGGACGTGAACTCCTCGCCGGGCGCGAGGGGCTGCTGCCACTGGTGGTCGGAATCGGTCGGGCCGAGCATCGCGACGTAGACGCCGCCGAGCTGCTCGCCGACCTCCCACCGCCACGGCCCGTTGTGCTCCACCTGCCACAGCCAGCCCCGCCCGTCCGAGGCGAGCAGCCCGCCGGTCGGCAGCGCCCGGCCGCTCGACCAGGTGCCGGTGCTGACCGCCCGGAAACCGCCGCGACCGTCCTGCCCGTGGATCGGCAGGCTGAGGTTCACGGCTGCGCTGTCGCGCAGCGGCCGCCGGTGCCAGCGGCCCTCGCCGAGCCACTCGCTGTCCGCCTGCAACAGCTCGAGTGACTCGGCGGGACCGGGAACGGCCATCGCGAACGAGGTGACGCCGAGCAGCGTCACGGTTTCGGTGCTGTCGTTGCGTACCGTGGAAGTCGCCTGGAAAGCGGGAACGCCGTCGCGGGAGCGAAGCACCAAGCGCAAGGTGAGCTCGGTGACCGGATCACGCAGATCGAGCCGCAGCTCGTGCCGGCCGTCGGCCTCGTGCCGGGTGTGCCCGGCGTGCGCCAGCCGCCGCCCGATCGCGGTGCCGGCGAAGCGCTGCGAAACCTGCGCCCGGCCCTGACCGGGAGTGATCAGCTCGGCGATCGGCTGACCGGACCGCGCCGGCGGGCCCTCGGCACCCGCGGTCAGGCTCCGGACGGTGACCGGCTCGCCCGCGGTGGTGTCGATGACCAGCCGCAGCGCACGGTGTCCCCACGTGATCAACTGTTGCTCCTCTTTCCCGCCGGACAGGCCTCAGCCGATCGGTGCGGCGATCTTGATGTAGTCGATGTTCGGGACGTAGCCGGCCGAGGAGTTGGCGAAGCGGATCGTGTTGGCGCCGGCGGTGAGGGTGACGTCGACGACCCTGGTGCGGTAGATCGACCAGCCCAGCGTGTTGCGGTAGTAGGTGCGCCCGGCGCTCGCGCCGTTGACGGTGAGGTCGGCCCAGCGGTCGACGATGTTGGAGTTGTAGTTCTCCGCGCCCGCGCCCAGCTCGCCGTTGGCGTATCCCACGACCAGCCGGTAGCGGCCCGCTGCCGGAACCGTCACGTTGGTGAAGGTGAGCGTGTTGGCCGCGCCCGCGCCCAGCCAGCCGACGTAGCGGCCACCGGAGGCAGCCGAGTCGCTGACGACCACCGCGGTCCCGGCCAGCTGGTTGCCGCCCGCCTCGGCCTGGTACGTGGTGATCGTCCCGCTCGTGGGCGTGACGTCCAGGTGGTCGACGTTGATGGCGTCCCGGTCGTCGCTCGCGTAGGCGCCCACGTCGATCCGGTTGATCCCGGCCTTGAGGAAGACCTTGGCGGTCACCGTGTTCCAGGTGTTCCAGTCGGCCGTGCCGGGCAGGGCGAGATCGGTCAGCGTGCTGCCGTTCAGCGTGATCCGCGCCGACCGGTTCGCCGGTGCGCCGCTGTAGGGGCCGGCGGAGTAGCGCAGGCCGACGTTGTAGTAGCCGTCATCGGCCGCCGTCACCACGAACCTGGTGGCCGCGTTCGTGCTGGCGCCGTACCCCTCGGTGAAGTAGGTCCCGGAGTAGCCGGTGTTGGTGCCGTAGGTGACCCGGGCGCTGCCGCTCAGCGACGCGTACTCGGCCTCGTACCGTTGCGGGCTGCTCCGGTCCGTGTCCGGTGTGACGATCAGGTGGTAGGCGCTCGTGCCCCTGAGGTTGGTGAGCGGGACGGTGATCTGGCCGTTGCTCGGGGTGAAGTCACCCTCGGTCAGCAGGTAGGGGCCGGTGTTCGGGTTGAGCCCGGAACTGTCGACGCCCCAGACCGTGACATGGCTTTTCTGGACGTTCCGGATGACGATGTCCGTGGCGTAGGTCGCGCTCGCGTTCTCGTTGCCGCCGAAGATCAGCCGCGCCTGCTTCTTGTTCGCGTCGTAGGCCGCGACGCCCTGCAGCGAGCCGTTGCGGTTCGGGGGAGTGACCGCCACCGTGTTGCCGGTCAGGTCGCCGTACCACTTGTAGAGCCACCACGCCCCGGTCGCCTGGTTGTTGCGGGTGACCAGGTCGTTCAGCCCGCCGGCGGTGGTCCAGTAGGCGAGGCAGCCGTCCACTTTGCTGTTCTCGAAGCGGGTCACGTACTGCACGAGGTTGCCGGGGACGCCGAGGTCGCCGGAGAACCGCGCGTACTCGTTGATCGAGATCGGCCTGGCGGAGATGCCGAGGTCGCGCTCGATGGCCCGGTAGTTGTCGTAGTGGTCGTACCAGCTGGTGAAGAAGTCGTTGTTGAGCTCGTGCCAGGTGGTGACGTCGGGGAGGACGTTGTTCGCCCTCGCGCTGGTCAAGAACGCCCGGATGTCCGCGGATCGGTATCCCGCGAAGTTCGGTCCCGCGATGCGCGCCTGCGGATCGATCGAGCGGATGCGCTGGAAGACCGTCCGCCAGTCGTTGATCAGGCCGTTCAGATTGTTCTGGTACCAGATCAGATCCGGTTCGTTGAAAGGCACATAGACGTACGAGGACCGATACGGATCAGCCACCACCTTGCGGGTGATCGTGTCCACCTTGGCCAGATACTCCCCGATCCCGAGGTTCTCGTACGGCCACTGCTGGTAGATGTCCTGCATGTAGATCTGGATGTCACGCCCACCGGCCCGCTTGAACATCGGCGCCACCTTGAGCGCGTCACCGTTCGGGTGCTGCAGCCCGTCCGGCGCCTTCTGTGCGGTGACCTGCGGCTTGAGCGCGGCGAGCATCGTCTCGTCGGGGATGCCCTCGTCGCCGAGCCCGTACAGGAAGCCGGTGGCCCCGTACTTGAGCGCCCCGGTGTTGGCGGCGAGGTCGACGACGAGCTGTGGGGCGGCGGCCGCTGCGGGGACAGCGGGCACCAAGACGGCGAGGAGAGTGAGGACGGTCAGGGGAACTCTCATGGCGCAACTACCTCCGGTTCGGTGATGTGACCGGTCACACGCTGGAAGCGAGTGTGACCGGTCACACGCCTCTCCCGATAGCCCCGTTACCGTTTCGTTACGGCGAGATGACCGCCACGGCCGTGAGAAGCTTCCGCAATGACTGAGTCGGCCTGGCCGGAGATGACGACAGCGGTGGCGGCGGCGCCCTATCCCGTTGAGGTGCTCCCGGTGGACCCCGAGGCAGCGCAGCGCTGCCTCGCGGCGTTCGGGATGTCGGCACGGTCATGGCTCGGCGCGGTGATCGCCAACACCGGCGGCCTGCTGGTCGACCACGGCTGGCTGCGGGTGCTGGGCAGCGGCAGCGGTCTGTTGCCGGACGTCGCCACCGAGGCCCAGCCGGAAACCGGCATCGTGGTCGTCGCCTACGACGTTCTGGGCGGCCAGTTCTCCTGGTTCCAGCCCGCACCGGGAGCCGCACCGACAATTCACTACTTCGCGCCCGACGACCTGGGCTGGCTGGACCTCGAGCAGGGCTATGCCGACTGGCTGCACGCCGTGCTGTCCGGCTCGCTGACCGCGTTCTACGAAACGCTGCGCTGGCACGGCTGGGAAGCCGAGGTCGCGGAACTCCCGCTCGACCAGGGCATACACGCGTGGCCGCCACCGTGGACCGCGGAGGGCAAGGATGTGGGCGCGGTCTCACGGGCGCCGATCCCGATGGCCGAGTTGGTGTCGTTCCATCACGACATGGCGCGACAGCTCGGTCAGCCGGACCCAGCGTGACCCATCTCCGCCGAGGGCTCCGGGCTCTGGTCCTTTGCCGTCGACACGGTGTTCCGCCTGGCGTGCGACAGCCGCCTGGCCCGGCACGTGCGGATCCGCGCGCTGTGCGTGGCCAGCCGCCTGCGTGACCCCCGCTTCTTCGGCGCCGACGGCCAACGGATCGCGCCGGACCTGTCCCTGGTCGTGGTGCCCGGTAGCACCGGCCGGGTCGGCACCGACGAGCCGCTTCCTCAGCGCGAGCCCAAACGGGTGCCGTCCAGCTCGCCGGTCGAAGTCACCGTCACACCGTTCGAGGTCAGCCGCTTCCCGGTGACCAACCAGGAGTACCGCCTCTTCTTGGAGGCCGGTGGCTACCACGACCCCCGCTGGTGGGCCGGCGCCGAGGCGGCCAGGTGGCGCACACAGGACGCGGACTTCGTCGACGAGCTGGTCCGGCTCTGGGAGGAACGCAAGAACCTGGACTTCGGCAAGGAGTTCCGCGAGCGCGAGTTCGCCCGCTACGCCGGCGAGTCGCAGCGGGTCGCTCGGCGGATCATGCGGCGCGACCGGCCGCTGTTCTGGGAGGACGCCCGCTTCGACCTGCCCACCGCGCCGGTCGTCGGCGTGAACCTGTGGGAGGCGCAGGCGTACTGCCGGTGGTTCCAGGAGCGGCTGCGCTCACGGGACCTGATCGGGCCGGCCGACGAGGTCCGGGTTCCGACCGAGATCGAGTGGGAGTGGGCGGCCGGCGCCTACTGGACCGGCACCCGCCGGGAGACCAACCCGGCGAAGTGCCTCACGCGCGACTTCACCGCCGGCGGCACCGCCACCATCACCCACTTCGGCGCGATCCCGGTCGGGTTCTTCTCGCTCGGCGGGCCTGTACCCCAGCAGCCCGAGGACATGGCCGGGAACGTGTGGGAGTGGGTCAGCAGCCGGTCGCTGCCGTGGACAACGGCCGAGGACCGGGAGGCGCTGGGTGGCATGGCTGAGCGCGGGGTCAGGGGCGGTTCCTGGTACAGCAGCGAGCCGCTCGCCACGCACGTGTCGTTCCGGCTCAACGACGTGCCGTGCAACGCCTACTGGGACCTCGGGTTCCGGATCGTCGTGCGCCGGGCCCGCTGACCGGCGGCCCCCGACGACTCCCGGATGATCAGCTGCGGTTCTTCGAGGACCGGGTCAGCGTGGGGGAGGCCGTGGATCTCGGCGGCGACGGCGGCGACGCAGGCGTGGCCCAGGCCGACGAAGTTCATCCGGACCGTGGTCAGGGCCGGGGTCCAGTAGGCGCAGCCCGGCACGTCGTCGAAGCCGACGATGCTGACGTCTCCCGGTACGTCGCGGCCGGCCTCGTGCAGGGCGCGGCGTACGGCCAGGGCGATGTCGTCGTTGCCGCACAGGATGGCGGTGACCGACGGGTTGGTGGCCAGGTCGCGGCTCGCGTGGAAGGCGGAGGTGACGTCCCAGCCGGCGGCGACCACCGGCGGTGCGGGGATGCCGGCCTCGGCCAGGGCGTCGCGCCAGCCGGCCTGGCGGCCCATCGTGCCGGTCTCCGACGGGATCGCCACGTGGTGCACGGTCCGGTGGCCCAGCGACAGCAGGTGGCGGGTGGCCTCGCGGGCGGCGGGTCGTTCGTCCAGATAGATCATGCGGCGGGCGACGCCGGTGAGACCGCCCGCCTCGGTGGCGGCCACCGCGGGCACGTCGCCGGGCAGCGCGCGCAGGACGGCCGCGCCGGCCGGGTCGAAGGCGACGACGATGACGCCGCCGGCGCTGGCGTCCCCGACATAGTCGGCGGCGGAGCGGACATCGGCGGGGGAGCCGGACTCGATGACGCGGATGCCGACCGGGAGCCCCTCGACGCGGGCCGCCTCCTCGATGCCCTGGAGCAGACGGGCGTAGCCGTACAGGACGGTGTCGGAGGTGAGAACGGTGACCGCGCCGGCCCGGCCCAGGTTGAGGGCGCGGGCGGCGCGGTTCGGCCGGTAGCCGAGCCGGTCGATGACGTCGAGGACGTGCTGACGGGTCTCGGGGCGCACGCGGGGTGAGTCGTTGAGGACCCGCGAGACGGTCTGGTAGGACACACCTGCCATCGCCGCCACGTCACGGATGCTCGGCTGACTCACCCCGACAGCGTACTGACCAGGGTGTGGGTCAGGACGCCGACGGCGCCGGAGCGGGCTGCGAGGCGCGGACGACCGGGGTGTTCGGGTCGCCGTCGACCGCGGCGGCCAGCTGCGGCACCAGGCCGTCCAGCAGGAACGGCAGGCTCAGCGGCGTGATGAACGACGTGGCGCCGCCGAGCAGCTCACCGTCCTCCAGGAACACCTCGCGTCCCTGCGTCTTCACGTCCAGCTTGGCGTAGAGCGGGTCGGCGTGGATCTTCGCCTTGTCCGCGTCGTACGCCGGGACGAGCCAGACCAGCGCGTCGGTGTCGAGCAGGTCGGTGCGCTCCTTGCTGATGCTGACGCCGAACTCCTTGCCGGTCAGCGCGTCCAGGTCGGCCGGCAGCGTGAAGCCCAGGTCCTTGAGCAGCCGGCCACGCGGGTCCTGGCTGCCGTAGACGTAGTAGCCCTCGTAGAGCGTGGAGATCAGCGCGGACTTTCCGGCGAACTCGGGCCGCTTGGCTGCCGCCAGCTTGCCCTCGACGTCGGCGACGATCTTTTCGCCGGCGGCCGAGCGGCCGACCGACTTGGACACCGTACGGACGGTGTCCTGCCAGCTGATCCCGTAGTCGATGCCGCCCTTCGGCTGCGCGACCACCGGCGCAATCTTGGAGAGGGTGTCGTAGTCGGCCTGGGTCAGCGCCGAGTAGAGACCGATGATCAGGTCGGGCCGCAACCCGGCGATCTTCTCGTACTGGATGCCGTCCACGTACGTCAGCACCTGGGGTTTGGCCGCCGAGCCGAGCTCGTCCTGCGCCCAGGGCCAGACCGCACCCGGGAACTCGCCGAACCACTCGGTGGTGGCGACCGGGACGATGCCGAGCGCGAGCAGGGTGTCCTGTTCGGTCAGGCCGGCGACGACGACACGCTTCGGCTCGGCCTTGATCTCGGCGGTGCCGTACTTGTGCTCCACCGTGATCGGGAAGCTGTCGGTCGCACCGGCGGAGGCGGCGGGCGCCCCGGTCTCGGCGGTGCCGGCGTTGTCGTTGGTGCAGGCGCTGATGGTCACAACCGCGACCACGGCCGCGAGGGCGCTGGTCAGACGGCGCATGGGATCCCCTCTCGAAAGCTTGTTCGAGGGGATAGTAGGTTAGCCTCACCTTATCCGTCGAGAAGGGGCCCGGATGACCGCGACCACCGTCGCACCCCGCACGCGGGTGCTGCGCAAACGGGTGGTCGTGCTCGCTGTGACGATCACGGCTCTGGCCGTCGCGTCCGCACTCAGCCTCGCCGTCGGGACACGCTCGGTCCCGCTCGCTGATGTGTGGCGGGTGCTGTGGGAGGCCGATGGCTCGGTCGCGTCCGACGTGGTCCGTGGGCTGCGGGTTCCCCGTACCCTTCTTGCCATCGGCGTCGGCGCCGCCCTCGGCCTAGCCGGGGCGCTTATGCAGGCCCTGACCCGCAACCCCCTCGCCGAACCCGGCCTTCTCGGGGTCAACCTCGGCGCGGCCACCGCGGTCGTCTCCGCGATCGCGTTCCTCGGCATCGCCAACCCGGCCGGCTACATCTGGTTCGCGTTCCTCGGCGCGGCACTCACCTCGGCCGCGGTCTTCGCGGTCGGCGGCGTCGGCCGCAACGCCACCCCGGAACGCCAGGTCCTCGCCGGTGTGTCGCTGACCGCCGTGCTCGGCGCGTACATCTGGGGTGTGCTGGTCACCGACGCGCAGACGTTCAACCACTACCGGTACTGGGACGTCGGCTCGCTCGCCGACCGCGACTCCGGCACGGTCGTCCGGGTGATGCCGTTCATCCTGGCCGGTGTCGTGCTGGCGCTCTCCCTCGGGCGCCGGCTCAACGTGCTCGGCATGGGCGACGAGGCGGCCGTCGCGCTGGGTGCCAGTCCCGGGCGGATCCGGCTGCTCGGCATCACCGCGATCACCCTGCTCTGCGGCGCCGCGACCGCCGCGGTCGGCCCGATCTGGTTCCTCGGTCTCGCCGTGCCGTACGTGGCACGCCTGCTCACCGGGCCGGACAACCGGTGGGTGCTGATCTACTCCCTGGTCGTCGGCCCGACCGTCTTCCTGCTCGCCGACGTCATCGGCCGGGTCGTGGTCGCGCCCTCGGAACTCGCCGTCGGCGTGGTGACCGCGTTCGTCGGCGCACCCGTCTTCCTCGTCATCTGCCGCCGCCGTCGCCTGGGGGTCCTGTGACCACGGCCGGCCCGGCCCGCCTGACCGTCCGCCGCGGGCCGGTCGCGCTGCGGCTACCCGTGCGCCCCCTGGTCGTCGGCGCGGCCCTCCTCCTGATCGCCCTCGTCCTCGGCCTGGTCAACCTCTCCTCGGGCGACCTGCCGGTGCCGGTGCCGGACGTCCTGCGCACCCTCGCCGGGCGGGGCGACGCGGGTACGGAGTTCATCGTCTACACCCTGCGCATGCCGCGCGTGCTGGTCGGGTTGCTGGCGGGTGCGGCGCTCGGCGTCAGCGGCGCCGTCTTCCAGACCCTGACCCGTAACCCGCTCGGCAGCCCCGACTTCGTCGGCCTCACCATCGGCGCGGCCACCGGCGCGATCCTGGCCATCCTCGTCCTGGGCTGGCGCGGCCTGCCGGTCGCGGGCGCCGCCGTCACCGGCTGCCTGATCACGGCGGTCCTCATCTACCTGCTCGCCTACCGCCGGGGCAGCACCCAGCCGTTCCGGCTGATCCTGATGGGCATCGGCGTCTCCGCGCTGCTGGAGGCCCTCAACTCGTACCTCGTCCTGCGCGCCCGCCTCAGCGACGCCCAGACCGCGCAGGTGTGGCAGATCGGCAGCGTCAACGGCGCCACGGCGACCGAGGTGGCGATGGCCGGGGTGCCGCTGCTGGTGATGCTCCCGCTGGTGCTGTGGCTGGGCCGCAACCTGTCGATGATGCGGCTCGGCGACGAGACCGCCGGACTGCACGGTGTCCCGGTCGAACGGACACGGGCCCTGCTCGCGCTGGCCAGCGTGGTCCTGGCCGCCGGCGCCACCGCCGCGTGCGGGCCGGTCGCCTTCGTCGCGCTGGCCGCACCGCACCTGGCCGCCCGGCTCAGCCGCGGACCGGGCGCGGGTGTGCTGCCGGCCGCCGCCATGGGCGCCGTGCTGATGGCGGCGAGCGACTGGGTGGCCCAGCGGGTGCTGCCCGAACAGGACGTGCCGGTCGGGGTGGTGACCGCCGCACTCGGTGGCGCGTACCTGACCTGGCTTCTGGTCAGGGAATGGCGACGCGGACGGATGCGGGGCTGAGGAAGTGGCAAGCATGGACGGCCGGTTGCGCGGGGAGAGCCTCACTTTGGCGTACGACGAGCGCGTCGTCGCCGAGAACCTGAGTGTGAGCGTCGCGGACGGCTCCTTCACGGTCATCGTCGGTCCCAACGCGTGCGGAAAGTCGACGCTGCTCAAGGCGCTGGCGCGGGTGCTCAAGCCGGTCAGCGGGACGGTGCTGCTGGACGGGGCGGGCATTACCACGTATGCCTCCCGCGAGGTGGCCCGCCGCCTCGGCATGCTCCCGCAGTCCCCGGTCGTGCCGAACAGCATCGTCGTCGAGGACCTGGTGGCCCGCGGCCGGTACGCCCACCAGCGGATGCTGCGCCAGTGGTCACCCGAGGACGAGGCCGCCGTGACCGAGGCGATGCGCCTCACCGAGGTCACCGAACTCGCCGACCGCTTCGCCGAGGAACTCTCCGGCGGCCAGCGCCAGCGCGTCTGGCTGGCCATGGTGCTCGCCCAGCAGACCGGCATCCTGCTGCTCGACGAGCCGACCACCTTCCTCGACCTGGCCCACCAGTTCGACGTCCTGGACATCTGCGCCGACCTGCACGACCAGGGCCGCACCATCGTCGCCGTCCTGCACGACCTCAACCACGCCTGCCGCTACGCCACCGACCTGATCGTGATGAAGTCCGGCCGCGTCGTCGCCCAGGGCCCACCCACCGAGGTGATGACCGCCGACCTGGTGGAAGACGTCTTCGGCGTCCCGTGCCGCGTCATCCCCGACCCGGAAACCGGCACCCCCATGGTCGTCCCCGCCGACCGCACCCGCCGCCGCGCGGTCCGCATGCCGGTTCAGTGATCAGGGGGTCATCGGGCCAGGCGGGGCTGCAATCGCAGCGGAGATCATCTGCCGCGCCTCGTGTCCATACGCCGCCTCGGCTTGCAGCCGCTCGAACATCGCGACATACCGGCCAATCTCCTGCGGCCGCGTCACCTTGATCGCCGCCGTGGGAGTTTCGAGCGCAACAGCGTTCTGATCAAAGATCCAGAAGCCCACCGTGGCGATCGCGAAGCGCTGAGCTCGGGCCGGGATGATGCCGACCGACACGTACGGGAGCCGCATCAGTTCGAGCAGGTGCTGAAGCTGGTCCGCGTGCTCCTCAGGCGTGCCGCGACGCGTGTGGAGCACCTGCTCGCCGAGGACGACAACGATCCGTTTGGCAGGCGTCAGCGCCGCGGCGGTGCGTTGCACCTTCATCGCCACTGTGGCGTCAGCATCGTCCGGCGCGCCCAGGAATTCGTACCAGAAGAGCAGCATCTGGCGGATATAGGACTCGGTCTGAAAGATGCCCGGCATGACGGTTGGTTCGTGAATGCGGAACAGCGTGGTCGTCTGATAGGTGGCGATGGAGTGAAGGTCGCCGAGGCGGCGCATGCCGGCGCGGGCTTGTCGCGCCCATTCGAGATAGGCGGATTCGATGGACTGGGCCGTGGCCAGCAGATCCGGCAGCTGATCCTCAGCCGCACAGGCCGCAGCCCAATCTCGGATATTGCGTTCGGTCGGCGGTTGTCCGCCGTTCTCGATGCGGCTGATCCGCGTGAAATGCTGCCCTGTGGCGGCGGCCAGCTCCTTTCCAGTGAGGCCGGCAGCCTTCCGCAGGTTCCGAAGGCGCGCGCCGAGCTCCTTGCGCGCCTGGTGAACGGAACTACTCGGATCGTTGTTCAACGTTCGGCTTCGTCAGATCCCAGACCGCCGAGAACGCGGTCATGCATGCCTGCACGATCTGGGGATCCTCGGCTATCTCGAAGGATGCGTTGGTGCCGTTGCCCGCATAGTGCAGGAACAGGGCTGTCTCGTCGTCGAAGACGTAGAAGTCGCCGCTGCCCGGCAGCATGACGTCGACGAGGCGAGGACGGCTGACGTAGCGGATGTCCTCGCCGGCCTCGACGAAGAGTCGGACGTGGCTCTTCGTCCACTGCTGATAGGTGCTCAGCGGCTCTGAGACGACGCGGGCGCGACGGCAGGTTCGCCCCGCTGCGCGGTGGCTTTGGAGCATGTCCAGCCACCACCCGAGCCAGGCGTAGTCGTCTGGTTCGCCGCTGGCCCATTTCGCCATGTGCGGCAGCTCAACCTCGGTGCCGTACGCATCGCGCGTCTCCAGATGGATGAAGGACCGCTTGATGCCTCGACACAGGGTGTTGAGGTCGTCGTAGGTGGCGGGCCGGCTCACGACTGGCGCTGGAAGAACGGGACGAGGCGGTCAGGGATCTCCACGCAGGACTCGCCGGCGGGGATGTCCATGGCGTCCAAGGCGTCCGTGTCGGTCACAACCCAACCCTGCACCACCCAGGAGCCGCGATCGGTGCGGTAGAGGGTCGGAGATCCGCTGGGCTCCGATCCGGGGTCCTTGGCAACGAACGTCAGCTTCACCGAGGCCTCCTCGTTGTGTTCGGGGCATCCGTCGTGACCAATGGTGGCGAACCGAATCCACTCGGTCAATCTGCAAATTCCTGCAAACAGCTAGAGGGTGATCTTGTCCGCTTCGTACGGTCGCCCACCAAGGCGTTTTGGCGAGCGGAGGCGACGACCATGGTCAGTGAAGCGAAGAAGCCTCAGCGGCAACGGCAGTGCCGCGACGACACGGCGGTCACCGAGAACTCCCAGATCATGGAGGTGGTCAAGCACGAAGGGCAGCTCGGCGCGAACCGTGTAGTTGCCTACCTCAACGGTCAGCGCCCGGACGGTCCGCGATGACGCGCGACTTCCCGGCCGACCCGGCGGAGGCCACCGAAGTGCTACGCGCGGAGCTACCCGGCTGGACCGTCACCCACTCGGGCCGCCCCCCGATTTACCGGGCCGTCCGCACCCGAGCCAACGGTCACTCGACCGTCGAGGCACCCCATCCCGCGGTCGTCGCCAGCACCATCGAGACGTACTTCGACGAGGTTTCGTCATGACCCCCAGACGAGGCCAACTGATCGTGATCCGAAGGCAGGGCGCCCCGGATCGCCGGATGCGCTGCAAGGACTCGCGCAGCGCACGCCTCGGCTGGCTGCAGGTGTCCGGCGAGATGGTCGACGAGCCCCCACGGCACCGAGGGGAAGGCGAGCATGCCTGGTTGTCGATCTGCGTCCAGCCGACCGATGAGCCGGGCGTGTATCAGGGCGTGCCGTACTTCGAGCTCGCGCCGCCGGGGCCCGAGCTGGCCGAACGAAACATCGCGGCCATCGCCGCCAACCGCGCCCGATCGGTCGCCCGCCGAGCCGGCGCCTGAGTGGCGTCAGCCGGCCGTCTGGTCGACCAGGCTCGGGCTGGACGGCTCACCAACCGGAGCGACAGCGGATGTCGGCAGGTCGCGGTGGTGGCGTAGCGGGCCGAGCAGCAGGATGCCGGACGAGGCGACGAGCAGGCTGGTGGTCAGCCAGAGTGCGGGGCGCAGGCCCAGGGTGGTGCCGAGGAAGCCGCCCAGCAGGGCGCCCAGGGGGATCGTGCCGTAGTTGACCAGGTGCATGGCGGTCAGGACGCGGCCGAGCAGGTGGCGTGGGGTGTACATCTGGCGGAAGCTGCCCTTGATCACGTTGCCCACGGTGACGCCGATGCCGATCGTCACGCCGGCGACGACCAGTGGGGCCAGGCGGAGGCCGGGGCCGGTCAGCGGGATCAGCAGCGCGGACGGTGACGTCGTCATCAGGGCGGCCAGCATGCCGTGCGCGGTGCCGAGGCGCTGGGCGACCCGGGTGGCGATCAGTGCGCCGAGCAGGCCGCCGGTGCTCATCAGCGCGACGACCACGCCGACCGCGCCGGGGCTGAGGCCGACCTCGCGGACCAGGAAGACGACGAGGATCGCCTGGTAGCCGATCAGCGCGAGGTTGGCGACCGCGCCGTACGCGGCGAGGACCCGCAGGTAGGGGTCGTGTGCCAGGAACCGCAGGCCGGCGCCGAGTTCGGCGCGCAGGGAGCGGCGGGTGGACGCGGGCCGGTGCGGCTCGCGGTGGTGCATGGCCAGCAGGCAGATCACCGAGATCAGGAAGCTGAGCGCGTCGGCGAGCAGGCCGGCGACCGCGCCGAACAGCTGCGCCAGCAGGCCGGCCGCGCCGGGGCCGGTGACCTGGGCGGCGGCCTCGGTTCCCTGGAGGCGGGCGTTGGCAGCCGGTAGCCGGGCGTTGTCCAGCAGGGACGGCAGGTAGACCTGGTAGGCGGTCTCGAAGAACACCGAGACCACGCCGGCGAGCAGCGCCGTGGCCAGCAAGTGCCCGATGGTCAGCACGCCGAGCGCGGCGGCGACCGGCACGCTGAGGAACAGCAGGAGTCCGGCCACGTCGCAGGTGAGCAGCACCGGGCGGCGGGGGAGCCGGTCCACCCAGACGCCGGCCGGCAGTCCGATCAGCAGCCAGGGCGCCCAGACCGCGGCCTGCAGCAGGGCGACATCGAAGGTGGACGCGTCGAGGGTGCCGACGGCGACGAGGGGGAGCGCGACCGAGGTGATCGCGCTGCCGAGGCGGCTGGCGGTCTGCCCGGCCCAGAACAGGCGGAAGTCGCGGCCCAGGGGGGTCACGGCTGTCCCGGTACGCCGTACGCGTACACAAAAACGGCCCGCCGCTCCCCGCCCGGCGCCCGTCCCCGCCAGCGGTCGAGCACCGCGCGGATCTCCTCGCCCACCTCGCGCAGCTCCTCCGGCGTGAGGTGCAGCCACTGGTCCATGGAGAACGCGCTGTCGCCCCACCGCTGCTGGTCCTCGTCGGGCGCGGCGAACCAGGCCCGCACCTGCTGCGTGTGGTGATCGAGGTTGAGCGACTCGGCGGCCTTGACCACGGCGGTGGTGGCCGGGTCGTCGCCGAAGTCGCTGCTGGACCAGCTCACCGCCCGGGAGACGAGTCGCCACCAGCGTTCGCGGCGGTCGCGTGCCAGCTCCGGTGCCTCCTCGATCAGGCCGCACTCGCCGAGCACGCGCAGGTGGTGGCTGACGTTGCCGATCGCCTGACCGGTCGCGGACGCGAGAGTGCTGGCGGTGGCTGGGCCGCCCACCTTCAGCATGTCCATGAGGCGCCGCCGCAGGGGGTGTGCCAGCGCGGCGAGCACCCGCGAGTCGGTGACGCGGCGGACCTCATCGCTTGTCATGCCCCGAGTCTGACATGCACAAGACGCATTGCACAACAGCTCTTGTGCATCGCCGCCGGCGGGCGGGCGATCCGTGGTGTGTGGAGTTGGGGTGCGTGGGTGGGCCGTACTCCACACGCGGGTTGATGGTTGAGGGGTGAGAAGTAAGGAAAGGTTCATGAAGGGCGCCATCACGGCCGCCTAGGTTCGATCCATGTCGATGAGAATTCTGGCCGTGCTGGCGCTGACCCTGAGCGGGTCCGTCAGCGTTGTCGCGCCACCCGCGGACCTGGTGAGCCATGTGGACCCGTTCATCGGGACCACCCGCGGCGGCAACACCTGGCCCGGCGCCACCCGGCCGTTCGGGATGATCGCCTGGAGCCCGACCGCGAGCAACGGCGACCAGACCAGCGCGCCCGCGTCGAACGGCTACGACTACAACGTCACCAGGCTGCGCGGCTTCAGCCTCACCCACGTGAACGGCGCCGGATGCGCGCCCGGCGCCGCCGGTGACGTGCCGATCCTGCCGTTCACCGGCGCGGTCGACTCGTCGCCGACCGCCGACACGAAGGACGCCAAGTACGTCGCCACCTGGTCGCACGCGAACGAGACGGCGGCGCCCGGCCGCTACACGGTCACCCTGGACGACGGGGTGCGTACCGACCTGGCGGTCACCACGAGGGCCGGTGTCGGTGAACTCGACTTCCCGGCCGGTAAGGAGGCCAACCTGCTGTTCCGTACGTCGAACTCGCTCAACGGCAGCGAGGACGCCGAGATCACCATCGACCCGGCGACCCGGACGGTGAGCGGCTCGGTGCTCACGGGCGGCTTCTGCGGGCGGCGCGGCAACGGGGGCGGCGACAGCAACCCGAACCGGCGCTCGTACTACCGGCTGCATTTCAGCGCCACCTTCGACAGCGCCTTCACCGGCACCGGGACGTGGGTGAACAGCACCCTGACGCCGGGCGGCACGACCGCCACGGGTGGCGAGGGCTATCTCACCGGCGCGAACCGGGCGGGCCGAGGGTCGGGCGGCTGGGTGTCGTTCGAGCCGGGGGCGGACGTGCGGATGCGCGTCGGGATCTCGTACGTCAGCAAAGAGAACGCCGCCGCGAACCGCGACGCGGAAATCCCCGGCGGGACCACCGCCGACGCCGTCGCCCTGCAGGGGCGTGCCGCCTGGAACACCGAGCTGGACCGGATCCGGGTGGCCGGCGGGACCGAGGCGCGCACCACCGCGTTCTACACCGCCGTCTACCACTCGCTGATGCAGCCGCAGACCATGAACGACGTCGACGGCCGCTACCTCGGCGCGGACATGAGGGTTCACTCGCTGCGGCCGGGGCAGAAGGCCGTTTATGGCACGTTCTCCGGCTGGGACCAGTACCGCGCGCAGATCCAGTTGCTCGGCCTGCTGCGCCCGGACGTCGCCGGTGACATGGCCACCTCGATGCTCGACTTCGCCGCGCAGAACAACGGCGTCTGGGACCGCTGGCTGCACCTCGGCGCGCCCACGCACGTGATGACCGGCGACCCGGCGGCACCCACGCTGGCCACCTGGTACGCCCTCGGCGTCCGCAACTTCGACACCACCGCCGCCCTGAACTCCCTGGTCCGGCAGGCCACCGTGCAGAACCCGGACGCGCTCTCCGACGCCGGTTGCCCCGGCCAGTGCCTGGGCCAGCGGCCGACGCTCAACACGTATCTGGCGCTCAAGTACGCCGCCAACGACATCTGCCACTGCTGGGGCGGCGCGGCCGAGACGCTGGAGAACTCGCTCGCCGACTTCTCATTGGCCATGTGGGCGCAGCGGGCCGGCCGCAGCGACCTGTACCGGCAGTTCCTGCCGCGCGGCGACTACTGGAGGAACACGTTCAACCCGGCGACCGGCTACCAGCAGGCGCGCCGGGCGGACGGCTCCTGGCAGCCCGGCTTCACCCCGAACACCGACGTCGGGTTCGCGCAGGGCTCCAGCGCCACGTACACCTGGATGGTCCCGCAGGACGTCTCCGGGCTGGCCACGCTGATGGGCGGCCGGGACGCCGCGGCCACCCGCCTGGACGGCTTCTTCACCAGCGGTTACGACCCGACCAACGAGCCGGGCATCCACGCGCCGTGGCTCTACAACGGACTCGGCAAGCCGTGGAAGACGCAGGAGACCGTGCGCCGGCTCGCCGACACCGTTTACGGCACCGGGCCGGGCGGCCTGCCCGGCAACGACGATCTGGGCACCATGAGCTCCTGGTACGTCTTCGCCGCGATGGGCATGTTCCCGCAGGTGCCGGGACGGGCCGAGATGCTGCTGGGAAGCCCGCTGTTCACCCGCGTCGAGCTGCGGCGCAGCAACGGCGTGACGCTCACGGTCACTTCGAACACCACTGAGACGTACGTCCAGAGCGCGCGTCTCGACGGTTCCGCGCTCTCCCGGTCGTGGCTGCCGGAGTCCTTCGTCCAGCGCGGCGGCACGGTGTCGTTCACACTGGGCGGCACACCGAACCAGTCGTGGGGGACCGCGCCCCGAGACCATTAATCACTGTCGATCATATTTCGGTCCTACTCTGAGGTCATGACTACCATGACGCGAAGATCGCTGCTCATGGCAGGAGCAGCGGGGGGCGTCGCACTGGCCGGCCTGGCACCATCGGGGCCGGCCCATGCGGCGCAGACGAAGAATCTGCTTCTGGCGGGGCAGCACGGCAATCTGACCCTGGTGACACCGACCGGTGCACTCAACATGTACTACCACCCTCGCTGGGCGGAGGGCCTGGCCACGGTGACCGGGCCGTTCCATCGCGGTGACGGGTTCGACGCGTTCGGCTGGATGGCGTCGGTGGGCGTGGGCAGCGACAACCTCTACATCGCTGTCAACGGCTCCGGCGTCTACGGCTACTACTGGAAGAACGACGTCGGGCGGTGGGCGAACGGCGGCTCGCGGGTGAACGTCGCCGACCCGAACGGCGCCGGCTGGGCGAACCTCGCCAACCTGATCAGCGGTGGCTGGACGTGGAACTCCAGCGGCACGCCCGGGAGCCTGTTCTACACCATCGACGGTGCCGGCCTGCTGTACTGGCATCTCTACATCGGTGTGCCCGGCGAGGGTGGCTACTGGGCTCCCAACAGCGGCGGCTGGATCGGCTCCGGCTGGAACAGCTTCCGCCGGGTGACCGCCTCGCCCAACGGCGTGCTGTACGGCATCGACAGCTCCGGTGTCATTCGCTGGTACCGCTACAACTGGCCGACCTTCGGCGGGTACCAGGACTGGCATCCGGGCTCCAGCGCGATCGTCGGCTCGGGCTGGTTCGGCGGGACGTACGGCTATCAGACCGTGCAGTCCACCGGAGCGAGCTCGATCGCGGGCTGGACCGGCGGGCTGTACATGGTCGACAAGAACGGGAACCTGCGCTGGAACCGGCACATCGGCTGGTACGACGGCTCGCCGTCCTGGGCGTACCCAACCGGCGGCGGCGCCGTCATCGGCACCGGCTGGATGTGACGACCGGCCGGCACTGACGCAGGTTCGACCTAGCTGAACAGCAGGTCGAGGTGGGCGTCGAGAGCGGAGAGTGCCTGCTCGGCGGTGTACTGGCCGCCGAGCAGGTACAACCCCAGGCCCTCCATCAGCGCCAGCAGGCCGGCCGCGCGTGCCGGGTCGGGTGCCGGGAGCAGGGCGGTGATGAAGCCGGCCATCTGGGCGGTGCCCTCGTTGAGTGACGGGTCGCCGGAGGGGCGGACCGCGGTGTAGGCGAGGAACGCGAGCGCCACCCGGCCGATCGCCCGGGACTCGTCGTCGAGGGGGAGCAGGGCGGTGAGCAGGGTGCGCAGGAGCGGGCGCGGGGCGGGGTCGGGGCCGAGGGCGGCGATCGCGGCGTTCACGCGGGCCTCGCTGCGGACGTGGACGGCCTCCAGCGCGAAGCGCATCATCTCATCTTTTGTCCGGAAATAGTGTTGCACCATCCCGGCCGAGACGCCGGCCTCGGCTGCCACGTGCCGGAGGCTGACCGCTTCCAGGCCCTGTTCCGCGGCGACCCGCATGAGCGCGTCGGCGATCTGGGTGCGCCGTTCCTGATGATCGACCTTCCTGGGCATGACGCCGATGCTTTCACGCCGCCGTCACGGTTCCGGAAGCACCGTCCACGGTGATCAGTTGTCCGGGTTCGATCACCGTTGTGGCGCCCGGGACGCTGATCACGGCCGGGATGCCGTACTCGCGGGCCACCGTCGGGCCGTGTGCCATGATCGCGCCGGTCTCGCTGACCAGGGCCGACGCGGTGAGGAACAGCGGCGTCCAGGCCGGGTCGGTGGTGGCGACCACGAGGACGTCGCCGGGTTCGATGTGGGCGGTCGCCGGGTCGTGGATGATCCGCGCGGGCCCGGTCGCCCGCCCGGCCGAGGCACCGACACCGCGCAGCCCGCCGTGCGGGCCGTCACCGCGCAGCCCGCCGTCGTGCAGGCCGTCACCGCGCGGGCCGGCGCCGGGGCTCGCGAGCAGCAGCGTCTCGACGTCGGTGCCGTCGGACAGCAGCGCGACCGGCACGTGCCGCCTGCGGAGCTCCCGCGCATGGACCGCCCGGCGCTGGGCAACGAGTTCCCGCTGGTCAGTGGGCTTCTCCAGGACGGCCGCGACCTCGTCGAGATCCAGGAACATGATGTCGTCAGCCCTGCCGAGGATGTCCTTGCCGGTCAGCTCGGCGCCGATCAGCAGGAGTTGCTCGCGCACGGCACGCAGGTGATACAGCCCGGCGAACTTGCCGGACTCGCGCAGCCCGAGCAGGGCGCGGGCGCGGCGCAGGAGGAAGACGGCCAGGGTGCCGCGGACCGGCCTGCGCCGGCGGACCCTTCGGGCGAGATCCAGGAGCATGGCTTCCGCTTTTTCTTGCGTACGGCGAAAGCGCTCCTCCGGTGACTGATCCGGATCGTCGACGCGCAGATAGTTCGCGATCGCGGCGAAGACCGGAGCCGGGTCCTCGTACCAGCGTGGCACGCCGAGATCGGCCTCGGCGGCGCCGCGGTGGCCGTACACGTCGAGAAACGCGGCCAGCCCGATGTCGGGGAGGTCGCCGTTCGCGAAACGGGCGGCCAGTTCGGACGGCGGCGTGCCGAGCAGCAGGTCACGATGCTGATCGGCGGAACGCGCCAGCCGCCACAGCGCCAGGTCCATCTCGATGGTGACGTTGTGCGGGAGGCCGCTGAGGACGGTGTGGATCTCGGAGGGCTCGGCGATGCCCTTGAGCAGCGGGCCAGGTGCGGCGGCGGCGAGGAGTCCCGCGACGATCGGCCAGGTGATGTCCTCGGAGGAGTCGCCGGTGTCGTTACTCCGTACCCATGCAAGTTTTTGCGAAAGATCCGCGGGAGCGGCGGCAGTGAGCTCGAGCCGGTCGACGGCCGCCTGAAGCCGCCGGCGGGCGGCGCCGGGACGCGCCAGAGCGCGAGTGATCCCGGAAAGCGCGCGCCCGGCGGTCCGGAGATCGGGCTTGACGCCCTCTGCGGTATCCGCCGGTGCGAAACGCGGATCGGTCAGCACGTGTTCCATCGCGGCCTGCGCGCGCGGCCCGAAGTCGACGGCCAGCAGCTTGACCAGGCGCTTGCGGGTGGTGCGGTGGCGGGCCGGACCGGTCAGATCGCCGTAGAGCCGCCCGCCGATGTCGACGATCTCGGCGCGCATGCCGAGCGAGGCGGTCATCGCGGCGATCACGCGCTTGAGGTTGGCCATGCCCATCGGTGTGGCCGGCTGGAGCATGCCCTGGACGTGCCCGAACTCCAGGTAGACCCGGGTGCCGGGCGCGGCCGGGGGCAGCGGGAAGAGCGTGGTGATCGGCCTCGCCTGCAGGATCCAGAGGGTGCCGTCGCCGTCCAGGGCCCACTCGATGTCCATCGGCTCCCGGTCGGCGATCCGCGTGCCCGCTCTTTTCAGCTCTTCCAGCCAGCCCTCCACGCCGCCCGCCTCGGTCAGGACGTGATGATCGGCGTCGGCCGTGCCGTCGACGACGCTGGTGCCCGAGCCGGCCTCGACCAGCATCTCGGTGCGATTGCCGGTGAGCGGGTTCGCGGTGAAGAGAACGCCCGTTCTTTCTGCCGCGACCATCCGCTGGACGATCACCGCCATCCCGACGTCGCCGGTGACGTCGTGGGCCGCCCGGTAGCTCACCGCACGCTCGCTGTGCAGCGACTCCCAGCACTTGACGATCGCTTCGTGGAGCGCCGGAACGCCGTCCACGTGCAGAAACGACGAGTGCTGGCCGGCGAAGCTCGCGTCCGGGAGGTCCTCGGCGGTGGCGCTGGAGCGCACCGCGACCGGCCCGCCCAGCTCCTCGTAGGCCGCGATGATCTCGGCCTCGGGCAGCGCGCCGGTGCGGTGCGCCTCGGTGGTGACCACGAAACCGGGCGGCACGCGCTCGCCGCGGCGGATCAGCTCGGCCAGGCCGGCCGCCTTGCCACCGGCCACTTCGACATCGGTTGCCTCGGACAGCGGGATGACGATGCTCTTCACAATGCAACTGTATTGCAAAAAGCTGTCGGGCACCAGGCAGCCCCGGGATCGGCGGAGCCCTATCTTCGGGGTGTGGACGTCTCGCCTCTGTCGCCGACGACGTCGTCGCATGACCGATCCGAAGGCACCGCCCGCGACGAATGCCTTGTGCCCGCTCTCGAAAAAGTGTCATACCCCGGGGCTAGCGTCAGCGATGAGAAAGCATCAGCCGGCTGGTCCTAACCATCGAGAGAGCGCCGCACGGAGGAGGAGATCACGATGACCACCATGCTTGCCGCGGCCCGCGCCGAGGCCCTGTTCACCAGCCACCTGTCCACCGGCAGCCACCCGTCCGGTGACATCGTCGCCGAGGCGATCCGCGACGCGGTGCGCGCCCACGGCGGCGTCCGCGGTTGCGCCGCGGATGTCGCCTTCGAGTACGGCGACCACCCCGAGATGGCCGCGCCGCGCATGCGGTGGGCCCTCGACCTCGTCCACACCCTCTACGGCGACCGCGGCCCGCGGTGCGTCGGCTGGGCCCTCGTGGCCTGACGTCGCCCTCGACCTCCGGGTTTTCGCCCGAAGCGGCGGATTTGCGTCGATAGTGAGACAAGGGCGCGCTTTCACGTTTCTGCCGCAAGGCGCTCTCGTCGAGCGGCCGCGGGGGAATGGAAGCGAATGTCGGGGGAACGGGTGCGCCGGGCCATGGCCCGGGTGCTGGTGGTCGGTCTCGCCGGTCTGTCGACGCTGATGGGGGTGAGCACTCCCGCCCGCGCGGCGACGGGCTCGCTCCCCGGGATCGCGACCTGGCTGGTCAACACGAACAGCGGGGTGGTCTGGCGGATTGCTCCCGACGGCACGGCGACCTACCAGGATCCGTCCTCGGGTTTCGCGGCCGGCGTCGCGGTCGGCGACGACGGCTACGTCTACGCCAGCCTCGTGGTGGACAACAAGGTGATCCGGTTCGCTCCCGACGGCACCTGGACCGACGTCCCCTTCAGCCCGCTGAACACTCCCGTCGGCCTCGCGATCGACAGCGCCGGCGCGCTCTACGTCGCCGACTCCGGTAACGGCCGGGTCCTGAAACGCACGGCCGGCGGTGTCGAGTCCGTCGTCGGCTTCTCCGGCATCGTGAACCCGCAGGCGGTGGCGATCGGGGCGGACGGCGCGATCTACACCGTGGACTTCCTCCAGAACGGCTCCGGCAAGCTGGTCAAGCTCCTCAACAACGTCCAGACCGTGATCACCACGACCGGCATCGACTACCCCGCCGACCTGGTCGTCGACGCGGCCGGCAACGCCTATGTTGCCGCACCCGGCCTGGGCGACTTCGTGAAGGTGGCGCCGAACGGCACCAGGACGGTCCTGGCCACCGCGGTCGGCTACCCGGGCGGAATCGAGGAGCACGACGGCACGGTCTACGGATCGAAGAACTCGTTCTTCGAGATCTTCGAGCTCGACGGCGCGACCAACCCCACGCGGATGACCGGGATCCAGTTCCCCGGGCCGCTGCGGATGCGCACCGTGCCGGAGCCGCCGAGCTCGGTGACCGCCGTCGCGGGCAACACCACGGCCACCGTGTCCTGGTCCGGTGCGACCGACAACGGCGGGGCCGCCATCGACTGGTACACGGTCACGTCCAGTCCGGGCGGCTTCACCTGCACCTCGCCGGGCGGGGCGTCGTGCACGGTCAACGGGCTGACGAACAGCACCCCGTACTCCTTCACGGTGAGCGCGTCGAACACCGGCAACAGGGTGGGGCGGTCGGTCGAGAGCGCACCCTCGAACACGGTGACCCCGTCGCTGGCCACCGCACCCGCCGCGCCCGTGATCACCCAGGTCATGGCCGGCAACGCGCAGGCCACGGTGCAGTTCCAGCCGGCAAGCGACGGCGGCAGCGCGGTCATCGGATGGCAGTACTCGCTCAACGGCGGCCTCAACTGGACGCCGCTCGCCGTCACCGACATCGGCGGCGGCACTCTGCAGGGTGTCCTCACCGGCCTGACCAACGACACGGTCAACACCTTCCTGCTGCACGCGTTCAACGGCGTGGGGACCGGCGCCGACGCGACCGACACGGCGTATCCCGTTCCGGACTTCCCGGGCGCGCCGAGCCAGCTCGTGATCGAACCCGGTGACCAGCAGGCCACCCTGGTGTTCGAGCCGGCGTCCACCGGGGGCGGGACGCTCACCTACCAGATGTCGGTCGACGGTGGCGGGTGGAACAACGTCGCGGTCACCCCGACCGGTGGCGGGGCCACGACCGTCGAGGCGGTGGCCGGGTCGCTGACCAACGGGACCACGTACACGATCGCGGTCCGGGCGACCAACAGCCGCGGCCCCGGGCCGGACGTCTCGGACACGGTCGTCCCGGCCGCGGTGCCGGACGCGCCCACCGCGCTGGCGGCGACCCGCGGGGACGGGTCCGCGCACCTGGTGTTCGAGCCGCCGGTCAACACCGGCGGAGTGGCGATCAGCGGGTACGAGTACTCGCTCGACGGCTCCAACTGGAACACCCTGAACACGACAGCGACCGGGGGCGGCGCGACCAGCCGCGAGTCAGACGTCGGGTCGCTGACCAACGGGACCGCGTACACGATCCACGTCCGCGCCCGGAACAGTGCGGGCCCCGGCGCTGACGTGACGGACACGGTGACACCGGCGCGCGCGCCGGACGCGCCGACCGCGCTGGCCGCCACCCGTGGAAACGCGCAGGCCACGCTGCGGTTCGAGCCGCCGGCCGGCGACGGAGGGGACACGATCAGCGGGTACGAGTACTCGCTCGACGGCACCAACTGGGCCATCCTGAACACCACGCCGACCGGTGGGGGCGCGACCACTCTCGACGCGACGGTGAGTTCGCTGACGAACGGTCAGGCGTACACGATCCGGGTCCGGGCGCGGAACTCCGCCGGGCCGGGCGCCGCGGACAGCGACACCGTCACGCCGGCCACCGTTCCGGGTGCGCCGACCGGACTGGACGCGACCGCGGGCAGCCAGTCCGCCGATCTGGTCTTCGTGCCGCCGGCCGGCGACGGCGGGGACGCGATTCTCTCGTACGAGGTGTCGATCGACGACGGAGCCAACTGGAGTCCGCTGGCCGTGACGCCGGTCGCCGGCTCGCTCAGCGCGCACGTCGGCTCGCTGGTGAACGGGCAGTCGTACCCGATCCGGGTCCGTGCCGTGAACAGCGTCGGCGGCGGAGCGCAGAGTGCCGCCGACACGGTCGTGCCCGCCACCGTGCCGGTCGCGCCGACCGGCCTCACCGCCGCGCCCGCCCCGAACAGCGCCGTGCTGGTGTTCGAGCCGCCGGCCGACCCCGCCGGTGCGCCGATCACCTCCTACCAGGTGTCCACCGACGACGGCGTGAACTGGAGCGCTCTGCCGACCACGGCGACCGGGGGCGGGGCGACGACCCGTACCGGCACGGCCACCTGGCTCACGAACGGCACCGCGTACACGGTCCGGGTGCGCGCCGTGAACAGCGCCGGCCCCGGGCCCGCCAGCGCTTCCGCATCCGTCACCCCGGCCACGCCGCCGGGCCCGCCGAGCTTCTTCTCGGCCGCGCCGGGCGACGGGTTCGCGTCGCTGACGTTCCGGGCCCCGGTCAGCACCGGGGGATCGCCGGTCACCTCCTACGAGGTGTCGGCCGACGGCGCCACCTGGACTGCCGTCGCTCCGACGGTCAGCGGAAACGTGCTGATCGGCACGTTTTCCGGCCTGACCAACGGGGTCGCGGTGACGCTGCAGCTGAGGGCGCGCAACGCCGTCGGCGCGGGTCCTGTCAGGTTGACGTCGGTCACCCCGATGGGCGTTCCCGGCGCGTCACCGAGTCCGTCCGTCGGTCCGTCCGTCAGCCCGTCGCCGACAGCCAGTCCCACCGCCAGTCCCACCGCCAGTCCTACGGCCAGTCCAACGGCCAGTCCTACGGCCAGTCCCACGCCGAGTCCGACTGCCGGGAGGCCGGCCGCGCCGCGGGGCGTCGTCGCGGAGGCGGGCACCTCGTCGATCACCGTTCGGTGGAACCCGCCGGCCGACGCCACGGGTGTCACCGGATACCGCGCGGTGGCGGACCCCGGCCCGGCCACCTGCGTCACCACCGGCACCAGCTGTGTGCTCGGCGCGCTCGCCGGCACCGCGTACACCGTCACGGTCGTCGCGGAGTCCGACCGGGGTGAGTCGGTGCCGTCCGGCTCGTCCGGTTCGGTCACGCCCGTCGCGCCGCCGGTCACCGGCACCCAGCCGGAGACGAGCGGCTCGCTCACCACCGACGAGGGTGACGTGGACGGCCTCGAACCGGGCCGGGAGCTGACGATCGTGGGTGAGGGCTTCGCGGCGTACTCGACGGTCACGGCCACTTTCTACTCGACGCCGGTCGCCCTGGGCACCGGGGTGGCGGACGCCGACGGGGCGGTCCGCATCACGGTCTCCGTCCCGGAGAACGCCGCGCCGGGCGACCACGCCATCATCGCCACCGGCGTGGACCCGTTCGGGCAGCCCCTGGCGCTGAAGCTCGACGTGACCATGAGCGAGCCCGGCACCGGCGAGCCCGATCTGCCGACCACCGGCGCGTCGATCCTCTGGCTCCTGGTCGCCGGTGCCGCCGTCACGCTGACCGGCGCGGCCCTGAGAACGACCATCCGGAAGTGAGGAGAGTCAGAGAACCGCGCGGAACTCCGGCCACGTACCCCAGAACCGCTCGACCTCTTCGATGATCGGCTGCATCGTGGTGACGATGTCGTGCGGCACCGGAGTGCCGTCGTCCCAGCGCGGTGTGTTCGGCAGGTAGTAGAGCCCGCCGCGAACGCCTGGTTCGACACCCAGCGTGAGCACGTGCCCGTCGACCTCGAACTGCCGGGCGAAGCGTCCGTGACTGCGCAGGATGGCGCCTGAGTGATGCTGTGCGACCTGGCGCTGCAGCTCCTGGACGGTCATGGTGTCCTCCTCTGTCGCGGGGGTGTGACCCCGGTAACAAGGGATACGCTGGGACACCGAGGCTGGTTCACTCCATTTCCCGCCTGAATGGGTCACGCAGAGTTGCGGGATGCGGATTCCGGCAACCCGGTCGATGCCCGACTTGCCATAGTATGGTGTGCGACTTTCGCGGCTCAGACGGACGACGGTGTGGCGCTTCGCGGCCGCCCCGATCGCGGTCTGGCTCGTGCTTACGCTCGCCGGGGTTACCGGCCTGATGCTGCTGGAGCGAAGCGGCCGCGACACCCTCGCCCAGCGCTTCGACCTGCGGGTGCAGCTGGTGTCCGACTTCGTGACGAGCTACGTCGCCGACCTCATCGACCGCGAGCGGGTGCAGGCCGAGGCGTTCCTGACCGAGCCGGTCGTCGACGAGCGGGACTTCTTCCGGTCGGTGAACGCGTTCGGGTACCCGGCCGCCGTGCTGCTCGACGATCAGGGCCGGGTGCTGCACATCGCGCCGCGCAACAAGTCCATGATCGGGCGGCGCCTGGCCGAGAACTACCCGCACCTGCGCGTGGCCAGCGTCGAGGGGCGGGCGGCGGTGTCGCCGGTCGTGCCGTCGGCCGCGAAGGGGCTGCCCGTGGTCGGGTTCGCCGTGCCGTTCGAGACCCCGTACGGCCGGCGGGTCTTCTCCGGCGCCGTGGAGATCCGGGCCAGCCCGCTCGGGTCCTACCTGGCGTCGGCGATCTCGATCACCGGCGTCAAGGTGCAACTGGTCGACGCGACCGGGGCAATCGTGGCGGCCAACCACGAGCTCACCGGCTCCATGCCGATGCTGTCGGCGCTGGAGCCGGACCTGGACCGCGCGCTGCAGCGGAGGAATCTGGGCCGGTTCCTGGTGGATGGCGACTACTGGCACTTCGCCTCGCAGACCATCGCGGGCACGCCGTGGCGGCTCTCCGCGACCGTCGCCGAGGACGTCCTGTACGCGCCCCTGGTCGGCAGCAAGTTCGGTGGCCGCGCCGCGCTCGTCGCGGCGGCCGTCGTGGGGCTGTTCGTGGTCGCCGCGGCCGGCCGGGCCCGGGGCAACCGCCGGCAACTGGAGTCGAGCGAGGAGCGGTTCCGCCGGGTGTTCGACAACTCCGGCAACGGCATGATGCTGGCCGACCCGGACGGCCGTCTGCTGCGAGTCAACCGGGCCCTGTGCCAGATGCTCGGCTGCGCCGAGGACCGGCTGCTGGGCCGTCCGTACACCGCGTTCACGCACCCGGACGACGTGGGCCCGTGCGCCGCCGAGATCCGCTCGTGTCTCGCCGGTCGCATCGACGGCTTCACGATCGAGAAGCGTTACGTGCACGCCGACGGCCACACCGTCGCGGTGTCGGTGAGCGCCACCCTGCTGCGCGACGAGCAGCAGCGCCCGCAGTACTTCACGGTCCAGGCCATCGACATCACCGCACGGCGGGCCCTGGAGCGGGCCCGGCGGCAGCACGAGGCCGAGCTCGCCGAGCGCGCCGACCAGCTCCAGCAGGCCAACAACCAGATGGGCGACTTCATCGCGATGCTCACCCACGACGTGCGGCAGCCGCTGAGCGGCGTGGTGAGCCGCGGCGAGATGCTGCTGGAGAGCTGGGCGGACATCGACGACGAGGTCAAGCAGCGCTACGTCAACCGGATGACCGCGGCCGGGCACCGGGCGGACCACATCGTCACCGAGATACTCACCCTGGCGCAGCTGGACGCGGGGGCGATCACCGCCCGGCCGGTGCGGGTCGACCTGCACGAGGCGGTACGCCAGGCCGTGAACGCCGCGGACGCCACGTTCACGGTGACCGCCCCCGACGAGGTCCCCGGGTTCGCCGACCCGATCCACCTGCAGCTCATGCTCGGCAACCTGCTGAGCAACGCGGTGAAGTACGGCAAACCGCCGTTCGAGGTGACGGTGACCCGCGCGCAGGAGGTCGTCGAGATCCGGGTCAGCGACCGCGGCGAGGGCGTGCCGGAGGAGTTCGTACCGCATCTGTTCGACCGGTTCGCCCGCGCCGGCACCGGCATCGCCACCGTGAAACCGGGCACCGGGCTGGGCCTGCATTTCGTCCGGCAGCTCGCCGAGACGAGCGGGGTGACCGTCGGATACCGCCCGCGGGTTCCGCACGGCGCGACCTTCGTGCTCACGCTGCCGGCCACACCGCCCGCGAACGGCGGGCGCCGTCCGGTCGCGATTCCCCGGAACACGGCGCCCGCCGCGGGCGGTCACTCCCGAACGTAGGTCACTGCCTGCCGAGGTACGCCTCGAGCGTCTCGATGATCCGGGGGCGCAGCTCGGCCGCCCTGATCACGGCGTCCACCGAACCGACCTGCACGGCTCGCTGGATGCTGTGCACCCGGTCGAACTCGGCCGCCACCGCACCGAGCTTCTCGGTACGCACCGACGCCCGCAGCTCGTCCAGCTCGGCCGCCAGGGCACCGCGGTCCGCGCCGGTCGCGGCGGCCACCCGGGCCTGCAGCTCCTTGACCCGCGGGTCGGCAGCGGTCCGCCCGTTGACCTCGCCGGCGAAGACCGCCGCCGCGGCCGGGGCGCCGCCGAGCACCGAGGCGAACGAGCCCTCGATGGCCAGGACGGTCATGTCCGGGTTCAGCGCCTTCGAGAAGACCACGAACGCGCCGCCGTGGTACCGGGAGATCACGCAGAACACGATCGGGCCCCGGAAGTTGACGATCGCGCGGCCGATCTCGGCGCCGTACTCCAGCTGCAGCTTGCGCATCGACTCCGGTGAACCGTCGAAGCCGGACAGGTTGGCCAGCACCACGAGGGGCCGGTTGCCGCTGGCCGAGTTGATCGCGCGGGCCGCCTTCTTCGACGACTGCGGGAACAGCGTGCCGGCCGTGTACGTGTCCGGGCCGTCGGTGGGCGGGAAGCCACGGCGCGGCACCGACTTCGACTCGATGCCGAGCAGGCAGACCGGGATGCCGTTGAGGTGGACGTCCTGCACCACAGCGGTGTCGGCGTCGGCCATGCCGGCCCACCGCTCCAGGACCGGGTGGTCCTGGTCGGCCACGGCGCGCATCACCGTACGGATGTCGAACGGCTTCTTGCGGTCCGGGTTCGCCGTCGGTGAGAAGATCTCGCCGACCGTGGTGAAGTCGCTGCCCTCGGCCTGGTGCGGGAACGCGGAGATGTCGCGGTTCGCCGGGTCGCCGGTCGTGGTCCGCCGCGGCGTCTTCTCACCCGGCACGACGTACGTGTGGTCGTAGTGCGACATCAGCACGTCCCGAGCCGCCGTCAGGTTCGGCGCCCAGTACTGCGCCTGCCCGTTCGGCCCCATCACCCGGTCGTAGCCGCCGATGCCGAAGTTGTCCTCGGCCGACACGCCGCCGGAGAAGTCGAGTGCCTGCTTGCCGGTCAGCACCATCGCCGAGTCCGGCGTCATCACGAGGATGCCCCGGGTGTGCATGAGCATCGTGGCTTCGGCGTTCCAGTACGGCTGGGCGCCCACGTTGATGCCCGCGACCACGATGTTGATCTCACCGCCGGCCTGGGTGAACTCGACGATCCGCTTGAGCGCCGCGGCCACCCAGTCCATGTTCTCGGTGCCCGACTCCATGGAGATCCGGGCGCCGGCCGACAGCGCGTACCACTCCAGCGGCACCCGCAGCGTCTCGGCCAGGTCCAGGGCGGCGATCACCCGGCGGCACTCCGGCTCGGAGAGCGCGCCCAGCGACTTGGTCGGGTCGCCGAGCAGCACCACCCGGACGATGCCCTCCGGGTTGCGCGCGGTCGGCGTGGTGATCAGGCCGGCGATCAGGGCGGCCGAGTTGCGGCCCTTCGGCCGGTCAACCGGCACCAGCACGTGGTTCTCGTCCATGTCGTACTCGGCGAACTCGCCGAGCAGACCGGTCAGTTCGTACGGGTAAACCGTGTTGCGCGCGGCCGCCCGCAGCACCTTCTGCCGGTAGCCGTCGATCGGCTCGATCGGCTCGGCGGACGGCTCGCCGATGTTCAGCGTCGTGCCGCCGGTGACGTCGAACGTGATCCGCACCGCGATCTTGACGAGCTCACCGGTCCGCGAGTCGGGCCGGCGCGCGATGAACTCGATCTCCTCGAGTCCCGCGCCGACCGTCGTGGGCGCGACCCGGCGGGCGATCATCTCCATCTCGGCGCGGGTCAGCTCGACCGGCGGCCACACGTAGAGCACGATCCGGTTGGTGCTGAACCGCTTGTCCGACGGCCGCTGCATCTGCGCCCGGCGGATCGAGTCGAGACACGTCGCGATGGTGTCCTCGGTGGTCGGCAGCGCGACGAGGCGCCCGTCGTGCTCGCGCAGCTCGGTCAGGTCTCGTACCTGGGCGAACGCGACGAGCCGGTCGTCGGCCGGGTTCTCCCGCGCCACGCACTGGAACAGGTAGATCTCCTCGTCCGCCGACGGCAGCCGGGTGAGGTCGAACTTGCGCAGCCGCTCCAGCTGCATGCGCTGAGCGATGTACGGGTGCAGCCCACGGATCAGCCGCTCCTCGGTCAGCCCGGTGCTGGCCGGCCGGAACGTGAAGTGGTGGTGCATGACCGCGCCGCTGCGCCCGGCCACCGTGGTGGTGACCCGGCGGACCTGCGGCGGCAGCGGGCGGGCGGTGACCACCTCGAGCAGCGCGGCGGCCATCTCGTCCGGGTCGGACGGCTGGCCCTCCCAGGCGAGGTAGACGTCCGCGTCGATCGCGCCGTCACCGGTGGCCAGCTCGGCCAGCCCGTCGAGCGCGCCGCGCAGGCCCTCGAAGCTCACCGCCGCCGACACCAGCTCGGAGCCGGGCCGCGCGGCGATCACGAAGGAGCAGCCGGCAGCCTCGGCCGAGCGCAGACCGGTCAGGTCCTTGTTGCCGTAGTAGCGCCGGGTCAGCACCTCCAGCAGTACCGAGTTGTCCCGGCTGTCACGGACCAGGCGCTGGCCGAGCAGGCGGACCAGCGGCTCGGTGCTGCGGACCATCTCGGCGATCCGCTCGTCGCGGTCCGCCGAGGCCGGGTTCTCGTCGAGGTGGCGGAGGTGCCGGCGGATGCCCGCGTACACCCGGGCCCGGTTGCGGCGCAGCAGCGGCTGGCCGAACCAGGTGAACACCACACCGCGGGCCAGGTCGGCGACCGCCGGGAAGCGGACCTGCGTGGCGGCGATCAGGCGCTCCAGCGCGAGACCGGCCGGCTCGTGCAGAGCCTCGTCCGGCGGTGGCTCGCGCAGCCACGTGCGCAGCAGCGTGGCGATCACCGAGGCGTCGCCGGAGGCCCGCTCCAGGGCCAGGAAGATCCGGAACACCGCGGCCTCCAGGGCCGGGGTCCGCTCCAGTTCGGTGACGCCGTAGTGGCCGAGCGCCTTGCCGAGCCGGGACTGGAACGTCGGCGGCAGGCCGGCCCGCTCGACGTCGAGGCTCTGCAGGTAGGTGTGGAAGTACTCGCGGGCGCTGTAGGCGTGCGCGCGCTCGCCGTCCTCGTTCGCCGGGCGGTTGCGGCTCAGCTCGGCCAGGTCGGCGAAGACCTCGACCAGCGTCACCTCACCGGCGAGCGGCCGCTGGCCCTCGTCGGCGGCGGTGGCGCGGGCGGACAGGTATTCCTGGAGGACCCGCTTCTCGTCGTGCGGATCGGCGTCGAAGCCGAGCAGCAGGCCACGCAGGTCCTCCTGGCCACGGACGGCGCGCTGCCGTGCCGAACCGGCGGGCGGCGCCGCGGGCAGGTCCAGCTGGGCGGTGCCGGCGTCGGCCTCCTGCGCCTCCTCCTCGCCGCCGAGCGGGTCGAGCCGCATCAGCGGGGCGCCGGCATCGACCTTCGCGCCGACCGAGACCAGGCATTCCTTCAGCCGGGCGCGGAAGGGCGCGCGCAGCACGGCCTCCATCTTCATCGCTTCGAGTACGAGAACCGGCGCACCGGCCTCGACCTCGGCACCCACCTCCAGGGGCGTGGCCACGACCAGCGCCGGCATCGGGGAGCGCAGCACGCCACCCTCGTCGCGGCTCACCCGGTGCGTGACACCGTCCACCTCGACCAGGTGGATCGCCCCGTGCGCGCCGGTGAGCAGCCGGTGCCGGGCGCCGTTCACCACGATCCGGCCGCTGTGCTCGTCGAAGCGCTCAAGCTCGACATCGGCCGTACGGACCTCGCCGCCGGCCTCGATGCCGACCCGGAACCGGTGCGCGCCGACCCGGGCCACCCGTACCCGGTAGCTCGCGCCACGCAGCTTCAGGTCGAGCGGGACACCGCTCTCGTGCCGCACCTGCGGGCGTCCGCCGAACGCGGTGGACATGAGCCGCTGCTGCTCGACGCGTTCCTCCTCCTCGTACGCCTCGATGGCGGCGGCGGCCAGCGCGACCGAGGAGTGCCGGTGCGACACCAGGCGGCCGGCGCCGCGGACCCGGTCGATCCAGCCGGTGTCGGCGCTGCCGTCGATCACCTCGGGCTGGTCGAGCAGGTCGAGGATGAAGCTCTTGTTGGTGGCACCACCCTCGATGACGACGGTCGTCTCGGAGACGGCCCGGCGGAGGCGGCTCAGGGCTTCGTCGCGGTCCTTCCCGTACGCAATGATCTTGGCAATCATCGAGTCGAAGTCGCCCGGAATGCTGTCGCCCTCGCTGACGCCGGTGTCCACCCGGATGCCGGGGCCGGCCGAGAAGTCGAGGCGCGCGATGCGGCCGGGGGAGGGGGCGAAGTCGCGGTCCGGGTCCTCGGCGTTGAGCCTGGCCTCGATGGCGTGCCCGCGCTCCACCGGCGGCTCACCCTGCAGCAGTCCGCCTGACGCCACGTGCAGCTGAGCCTTGACCAGGTCGAACCCGTTGGTCGACTCGGTGATCGGGTGCTCCACCTGCAGCCGGGTGTTGACCTCCAGGAAGGCCAGCAGGTCCTCGCCGGGGTGGTAGAGGAACTCGACGGTGGCCGCGCCCCGGTAGCCGACCTTGACGGCCAGCCGCTCCGCCGACGCCTTCAGTTCGAGGGCCCGCGCGGGCGGCAGCACCGGCGACGCCGACTCCTCGATCACCTTCTGGTTGCGGCGCTGCACCGAGCAGTCACGGACGCCGATCGCCCACGCGGTGCTGCCGTCCGAGATCACCTGGACCTCGACGTGCCGGGCACCGGTGACCAGGCGCTCCAGGAAGACCACGCCGCTGCCGAACGCCCGCGCCGCCTCCTGGCTGGTCCGCTCGTACGCGTCGGTCAGCTGGTCGCGGTCACGCACCAGGCGGATGCCGCGCCCGCCGCCGCCGGCCGTCGCCTTGAGCATCAGCGGGTAGCCGATCCGGTCGGCCGCTTCGAGGGCGGCCTCCAGGTTCTCCACCGGGCCGCGGCTCCACGGCGCGACCGGCACGCCGACCTCCTCGGCGATCAGCTTCGCGCCGATCTTGTCACCGAGCTTGCGCATCGCGTCCGCGCTGGGCCCGACGAACGTGACGCCGACCCGCTCGCACAGCTCGGCGAACGCCGGGTCCTCGGCCACGAAACCCCAGCCCACCCAGGCGGCGTCGGCACCGGTCTCGACCAGCGCGCGCTCCAGGACCTTCAGATCCAGGTACGGCCGGGCGGCGGCGGGGCCGAGCTCGTACGCGCTGTCCGCCTCGCGGACGAACGTCGCCGTGCGGTCCACGTCGGTGTAGAGAGCAACGGTCTCGATCCGCGCACCGGTCTCGGCGGCCAGCTCACGGACGGCGTGGATGAGCCGCATGGCGGCTTCACCACGGTTGACGATGGCGATACGACTGAACACCCGATCAAGCCCTTACCTCGGCAGAACCTACGTCCCTACGTCACGGAGACTACAGCCGCCGCCGCCCGCCGAACCGCCACGAAGGTACTCCCGAGTAACCTCCCACCTGCGGATACCTCTTTCGGTGCTCTCCTTCCCGCGCTGCTGGCCGGGTACGGGTCAGTCGAGATGCTCCAGGAATCTGACGAGTGACGTGCCGGCCGACATCTCGTCGCCGTGGGTGAGGACGACGTCCTCGTCCGGCACGAGGCGCCGGCCGTTGACGAATGTGCCGTTCGTACTGTGCAGATCGCGGATCAGATACGAGGTCCCCTGGCGCCGGATCCCGGCGTGCCGGCGGGACACCTCGGCTTCCGCCAGGCGAATGTCGCAGGCCTGGTCCCTGCCGATCAGCGTGAAATCGCTCCTCAGCAGCACACGGTTCCCGAGCTGGTCGCCGGAGATGAACTCGAGCCAGGCCTGGGTCGGTTTCGGGACCTGGTGCGCCCTGATCGCCCTCAGGACCTCGTCCCTGTCGATCTCGAGCGTGTTCAACATCTTCGCGAGGAACCAGAGTTTCTCGATCTCGTCGACGGCCTCTTCCGAATCGCTCCTGCGCGACCATTCCAGCAGGATACGCACCACGTATTCCAGACGCTTTTCCCAAGGGAGGAGGTCGGCTCCACGCAGCGCCGCGATGACGAATGGGGCATCCACGTCGGTCGCCGCACCCCATTTATCCACCACGGCCTGGCTGATGAACTCGGCGCTAGGGGTCCCGACGTCCTGGTGCAGATTCTGTAGAGCGTTGGTCAGGTTGCGAAGCGGGCCCCGAGGAAGATCATCCAGCCCCAGCATGTGGATCTCCGCCAACGAGTTCCTCCCGTCTCCCTCGTATTGATCAAGACCCTTGACCTCGGATTGGGCTGATCTGTGCGTGTTCGAGGCCTGGACGGCAGAGCGCGCCAGGCGTGTAGCGTACAGCGGGGCGGCTCGATGACGCTGCCGGGTGTCGCGACTGGAGGATCTTTGTCTTTGGAAACGGCATTGGCGGCGATCGGTAAGGTTGTCGTCAACAAAGCCGCGACTGAGTGGCTCCGACAGCGAGCGGCCGGGAAAGATCATGGCCAGGAGCTGTCCGATCTTGTGCAAATGCACTATCAGGACAGATTTCGGCGCCGCGAATTCGAGCGCCAGATGTCAGCGGTCGCCGACGAGATCGAGATGCGCCTCGCCACCACCATCGATCACGAATTCAGGTACATCGACGAGGGTGAGCGTCGCGCCGGCCTGGACGCGGTTGCCGGGTTGTTCGCCACCGCAAACCTGTCCGACCAGGCCATATTCGAAGTCGACGTGGACCCGATCGCGCTCGCCCAGATGCTCCGGGAGTCCGATGACCGACATCAGGCCATCGGTCTCAGCGAGGAGGGCGAGGCCTACTACAACCGCATCCTGTTCGAGTCGTGCGCCTGCCTGCTGGGGTTCGTGCGGCAATTGCCGGAGTTCGAACCGAGGGCGCACGTCGAGACACTTCGGCGGTTGTCGACGTTGTCGGAACAGGTCCGGCTGGGATTTCAACAGTTGCCCCGGCCGGCGCGCTCCGACGCGAGTTTCGATGAGGACAACTATTTTCTCCAGCGTTATCTGGCGTACGTAAGTCGCGCTTTCGACGAGATCGAACTCTTCGGGATCGACCCGAGGGACACGTCGAACTGGATTTCGCTCAGCATCGCTTATCTGAGCCTGACCGTGTCGCGGGGGACCAATCTCGCCATGGCCTCGCGTGCGGCTATACGTCGCGGTGACCAGGCCCCGCTCGGCGAGCCGAAATCGCGGCTGCGCGTCGAATCCGCGCTCGCCGACGGGCGGCTGACCATCGTGCGCGGCGAAGCCGGATCAGGAAAGACCACGCTTCTCAAATGGCTTGCCATTCAAGCCTCGCGAGCCTCTTTCAATTCGCCGCTGAAAAGCTGGAACAACCTCGTTCCCATCTTCCTTCCCTTGCGGAAGCTGCTGTCCTCCGAGCTTCCGCCCCCGTCGGAATGGCTGCGGTTCAGTGCGCCGTTGATGTTCGACGTCGAACCCGACAAGTGGACGCTGCGGCAGTTGCGGCTCGGGCGCGTCCTGCTGCTGGTCGACGGCGTCGACGAGCTCAGCCCCGCACAGCGACGTAACGTCGCGCACTGGCTCCGGCAGTTGCTGAGCCTGCACGAGCTGAGGATCGTGGTGACCAGCAGGCCGACCGCCGTGCCGGTCGACTGGCTCTCCGATGTCGGCTTCCGCGACGTCATGATCGAGCCGATGAACGCCGACGACATCGGCGCCTTCGTCCGTCACTGGCACGAGGCCATCTGGCAGGTGCTGAAACGCGACGAACCGTTGCGGATCAGCCGCGACCAGATCGACGAGCACGAGCGCGCGCTGTCCCGCCAGCTCGACGCGCAGCCGCACCTGCGCAACCTCGCCATCTCGCCGCTGCTCTGCGCGATGCTCTGCGCCCTGAACTTCGGCCGCCGCGGGTACCTGCCCCGAGACCGGATGGACCTCTACAACGCGGTTCTCGAGCTGCTGCTGGAGACGCGTGACACCGCCCGCGGAATTCCGAGCGCACAGGACTTTCCGCTGACCTATCGCCAGAAGCTCTACCTGCTGCAGGGCCTGGCGTGGCGGCTCGCGGAACGCACCAGATCGGAGCTGCCCGCGGACAAGGCGATCGCCTGGACAGACGCTCGCCTGCGCCCGCTGGGACTGTCCGGTACGAAGGTCAGCGGGCCGGAGGCCATCGACTTCCTGCTGCTGCGCAGCGGCGTCATCCGGGAACCGGCACCCGGGCGGATCGACTTCATCCACCGCTCCTTCCTCGAGTACCTGGCCGGCAAGGAGGCGGCCGACGAGGACCACGTGGACCTGCTCGTCGCCCGGGCGCACCTCGACCACTGGCGGGAGATCGTGGTCATGGCCGCGAGCCACGGACGGCCGCAGATCCAGGAAGAGCTGCTGAACGGCATCATCGAACGCTCGGACACCGATCACCGGCATGCCCGCGCGCTGCGCCTGGTGGCGATCGCCTGCCTGGACGCGGTCACCTCGCTCAGCGACCGGTTGCAGCAACGGCTGCTCGACTGTCTCGCCAGGTGCATCCCGCCGAGAAACGTGTCGGAGGCGAGATCGGTCGCCGCTGCCGGCAACGTCCTGCTCCGCCACCTGCCCGACTCGCTGGAGAACTACTCGGCACCGGCTGCCGCGGCGGTGGTCCGCACCGTGATCTACATCGGTGGTGCCGAGTCGCTCAAGATCCTCGCGCGGTACGGCGCCGACCAGCGCCGCCGCGTCATCGCGGAACTCGTCGACGGCTGGCCCTACTACGACGCCGACGAGTACGCCACGCGCGTGCTGGCGGACTCTCCCCTCCCCGGCGGTTCCCTGTCGGTGGTGGGCATGCGCACCCTCAAGGCCGCCGGCCATCTGCGACATCTGCGGAACCTCGACGTCCGCATCTCGGTGAACGACATCGACGAGCTGCACCACGTCGAGAAGCTGTCGACGCTGGTCGTGGACGGCCGGATCGCCGCCACGAGCACGCCACCGGACTTCCGCGTTCTGCGGGAGCTGCCGGACCTGCGGCGGCTCATGGTGGAGGCGGCGGTCCCGGCCGGCGCCGTCCGCCAGATGCGCGACCTGACCCGGCTGACGCACCTGCACCTGCGCTTCTCCAGTTCGCCGCCGGATCTGTCCTTCCTGAGTGAGCTCGGGCAACTCACGTCACTGCACCTGCGGCCACTCCACGACACGGTGGAGATCTCGTCGATCGGCGATCTCACGGCTCTCCGTGAGTTGTCGATCCGGGGTATGAGCCCCGCGGCGCGA
This sequence comes from Actinoplanes sp. NPDC051861, assembly GCF_040681145.1. Lineage (NCBI taxonomy): Bacteria > Bacillati > Actinomycetota > Actinomycetes > Micromonosporales > Micromonosporaceae > Actinoplanes > Actinoplanes sp. NPDC051861. Next base: position 208,148 of record NZ_JBFAYE010000012.1, on the reverse strand, counting down.
TTCGGCCCTGGCGTGCTGCCGGGCTCACTGGTCGATCTCACCCTGGCCGAGGTCTACGACCGGGAGCTCACGAGCCGCTTGGCGGAACTCCGCTCGCTGGAGCGGCTGCGGGTCTTCCAGACGGACCACCTCACCGACCTGTCCGTGCTCGGTGACCTCGACCTGACCGAGCTGTGGCTTCGGGACTGCAACGCCGTGGCGGAGTTGTCCACGATCTCGCGGTTCCAGCGCCTGCGCACGCTGGTGTTCATGGACTGCCCCGGTACGGACCTGGACTTCCTCAGCCGGCTCCCGCATCTGCGGCAGCTGTTCGTCAGGTCCGACGGACCGCTGGACCTGTCGCTGTTCAAGGGCCATCCCGGGCAGCTGGACGTGTTCCTGGGCCACGGCCAGGAGGTGACCGGCGACCCCGGCAGCCGGCTCTCCCTGCTGCGGCTCGACGCCCTGGAGCTCAAGTGGGTCAAAGGCGCGGGCTGGACACCCGGGCCGGCGCACAGCCGGCGTTGACGCGGTCGTGACGGGCCCACCCACCGCCGCGAACGGCAGTGGGTGGGCCGGGACGGTCAGCTCCAGGTCATGTCGACCTGGTGTTCGATGGTGATGTAGCCGGCGCGGGCGAAGGCCGCCGCCGTCGGCACGTTGCCGAGGTCGGTCGATGCCCGGATGCGCGGGACGTCCTGGGCAGCGAGCACCCGGGTGCCCTCGCCCAGCAGCTCGTCCACGTAGCCGTGACCCCGATGCTCCGGGACGACCCCGATGTAGGCGATGACGGGGTTGTATCCGTTATGGGCGGGAATGACGAAGCCCACCGGCGAGCCGTCGGGAGCGACACCCACCCGCCACCAGTCGTGCGGGCTGGCATAGCGGGTGAGCTCGGACCGGTACTGCTCCTCCGCCGCCTCCCGCGCCGACATGTGGCCCAGGTCGGCCCGGCTGTGTGCGTCGAGGGTGCCCTCCAGGACCTGGGTCATCAGGTCGACGAGTTCGGCTCCGTCGTGCGGCGGCCGGAAGGACAGCCGGCCCCGGGGCAGGGGCAGCGGGGTGCCGGGGCGCCATTCCAGGCGGAGGCGTTCGACGAAGAGGCGGGCGCCGGCCTTCGTCAGTGTGGTCATCCAGAGCGGATCGCCGCCGGAGCGCCAGTCCGGCGGGACGAAGCGGAGGTAGTCGGTGGTCATGCCGGCGGCGGCGAGCAGGGCCAGGCCGTCGTCGGCGGAGGTGACGTCGAAGACGTCCATGTGCATCGGTGACGGGTCGCCGGGGCGCGACCACCAGCCGGCCCGGGCCGTCACGCGACCCTCGCGCAGGGCCACCCACAGCCATGCTGGGTGCCTGCGCCCGGCGGTCAGGTCACTCTCGATCTCGTCATTCAGGATGTACGGGAAAGAGTCGTTGAACAGCGGAAGTTCGTCAGGCCCGTCGATCGGGCGCACGACAAGTGTCAAGGCGTTCTCCTGTAAAGGGGCGCCCATCTGAAGGTGTGGGCGCGATGTCGGTGCGGAACATGCGTGTGCCCTCCTTCCTTCCTGGGTCCGGCCGCCAGTTCTACCGGCCGCCGGACTCGCCCGGCAACCCATTTTCCAGCCACGCCTCGAACTCCCGCGGCGCCCGCAGCCGCACGACGCGCAGACGGGTCGAACGCCCCGTCCGCTCTGCCAGATATTTCCGGCGTTCCTGAAATGTTCGGACCGCGAACCACAGCGGGTGCGAGGGCTCCAACCAGCCCCGCCACCGCTCGACGTTTCCGCCGAAGAGCCGCTCCCGCCGCCACGTCCGCGACAACGACCGGCGCAGCAATCGCGGAAGCACCACCCGGCGCGGATAGTCCAGCCACACCACGGTGTCCGCCGCGGCCCACATCATGTCCCGGACCGGCGGATAGCCCCACGAGTCGAAGACCCATCCCGGTGCCCGCACGATCACATCCACCTCGTCGACCAGCGTGTCCCGGATCGACCAGCCGGGCCCGATCGCCAGCACATCCATCTCGTGGAACGGCAGACCCAGCCGCCGGGCCACCCGCCGGGCCGCGGTCGTCTTGCCGGAGCCCGACATCCCTACGATCAGAATCCGCCGCACGTCACCCAGGATTGCGGCAGGGCTGAGCCGTCTCGTCACCGGGGGCGCAGTAGTGCAGTCCCCACGGGAGGCGGAACTCATAGGGTGATCCGCCGGACGTGTAGTGCAGCGTGAACCCGTCAGCGACCGCCGATCCCTCGCCCACCGGATGTACCGTGAGCCTCAGGTGCTCCGGCTCCCCGCACTCGTGGTCCACGACGTGCGAGTCCCCGTCCGGCTGGTCCGCGGGCACGATCGCGAACCCGTCCACCTTCAGTTCGCCCACCACGTTCCACGGCTCGACCCGGTCGACTGTCACCGAGCCGCCGGAGTTTAGGCAGATCGAGACCATGCCGGCGCTGCTGACCTGTGATCCGGAATGTTCGGACAGCGGGAACCGCCCTCCGACGAACTCCCCGTCGACAACGATCCGCGGGTCGTCGCCCGGCAGGGAACAGCCACCGACCAGGGCGAGAAGCGCGAGTGCGGACATTCTCCGTCGAAACACCGGGGCATCCTCGCACTCCCCGCCCCACGGCCGGAGCCCGCATGGCCTAGGCTCGCGCGAATGTGGCTCAGCCGGCAGTTGCGAAAACACCACGAAGCGGTGAAGTTTCTCCTGGTCGGGGGCCTCTGCTTCACCGCGACCACGGTGATCAACTACGGGTTGAAGCTCACCGTGCTGCACGAGAAGCCGGTGACCGCACTCACGTTCGCCACGATCATCGGGACGATCCTGTCGTACGTGCTGAACCGCGAGTGGGCGTTCCAGAGCCGCGGCGGGCGCGAGCGCCGGCACGAGGCGGCCCTGTTCTTCGGGGTGAGCGCGATCGCCACGGTGCTCAACGTGGCGCCGCTCGGAGTGTCGCGTTACCTGCTGCACCTGCAGGTGCCGGAGGTGACCCGCCCGGTCCAGGAACTCGCCGACTTCGTGAGCGGCATGGTGATCGGCACGCTGATCGCCATGGTGTTCCGGCTGTGGGCGTTCAAGAGGGTCGTCTTCCCGCACAAGGACGTGCGGCCGCGCCGCACGAGCCGCCGTTCCGGCCCGCGCAGCGCGGTCGTGCACCACGAACCCCTGCGGGTCAGGCAGGACGATCTCTAGGCCTGGTCCCAGTCGTCGATGCGCACGTCGTGCGGGTGTGCGGCGCCCGTGCCGGTCTCGGCCAGCGACTTGAGGCTCATCAGGTAGCTGCCCCACTTGGTGGAGCAGTGGTGCATGAACTCCACCGGCTCGCGCCAGCCCTCGTGCTTGAACAGCACGACCGTCCAGTCGCCGTCCTGGCGCAGGTCCCAGTGGATGTTCGTGCCGATCCACTCGTCGGGGCCACCGACGACGTTCCAGGAGATCCGCGACGGCGCCGACTCGACGACCTCCATGTCGAAGCCGCCCGCCGCGAAGCGGAACTCCAGGGTGCCGCCGACCTCGGTGCTGCCTTTCGTGTCCTCGGTCCACCAGGCGGCCAGGCCGTCGACCGTGCTCAGTGCCTCGTGAACCTTCGACGGGTCCGGCGTCCGCACGCCGATCCGGTGCAGAATGTCGGGCATTCTCAACTCTCCTGTCGGGTCTGCTGGATCGCCTCGGCGATCCGCTTGATGCGCTGCAGTCGGGCATCCCAGGCCGAGCCGACCGAGGCCAGCTGGGCGGCGGCGCGGGCCAGTTGGGCGTCGTCGACCTGATATCGCCGCTCGCGCCCGGCCGGAGCGGACCGGACCAGCCCGGCCCGGTCGAGGACGGCGAGGTGCTTGGCCACCGCCTGCCGGGTCACGGTCATCTGCTGGCTCAGCGAGGTGGCGGTGCCGCCGTTGGACGACAGGAGCAGGTCGACCATGCGGCGGCGGGTCGGGTCACCGATCGCCGACCAGAGGTCGTCGTCGATCGCGGTGCTCATCCGCGTACCCCCAAAGTCGCGACGTAGGGCGCGATGCGCGGCAGGAAGAATGCCCACCCGCTCTCGTGCGCCCGGTACTGCTCCTCCAGGACCGCGACCTCCCAGCCCAGCTCGCGGAAGCCGGTTTCGGTCATCCGCAGCAGCGTCCCGTCGCCCTTAGCGGTCAGCTCGAACGTGACGAGCAGCGAGTTGTCCTCGGCGGCCGGCTGGTCGGCCGGGTGGATCCACCGGAACGAGAACAGCCGCGGCGGCTGGACGTCGACGACCGTGAAGGCCTCGGCCGTGTCGCCGAACGAGATCTGCCCGACCGAACCCGGCGTGGGGTCGTAGTCGGCCTCGTCCGGCCACCAGTTCCGGACGTGCTCCGGGCGGCTGACGACGTCGAAGACGACCTCCGGTGACGCGTCGACGTAGATCTCGCGCTCGATGACACCGAACTCCATGACACCCTCCTGCAACCTTTGGTTGCACGTAACGCTAGTCCGAGGTCAGCCGATGCGCAACCATTGGTTGCGTGAATTTCGGACACCGGAGGTGAGGACCAGACCGGCAATTCCGGTCAGCACCATCACGATGACCGCCGACGGCACCGGTGAGAAGATCACGTCGCTGTGCCCCGTGAACGTCACGTGCCCGTTGAGCAGCAGCGGCGTGGTGACCGCGTTGGCGACGCGTGTGCATGACCACTCCCGGCCAGATGGAGCCGGTCCGCATGCGCACCTCGCCGTACAGGACGGCCGCCACCATCAGCCCGGCGAACAGTAGTGGCAGGAAGAGCGCGGTCGGCAGCGACGTCACCAGGCGCATGTCGGACGCCGAGGTCCAGACCAGGTAGAGCGGTAGGTGCCAGGCCGCCCAAACCGCTCCGGCCAGCAGATGTGGGGTGAGGCGGCCGGGCAGGCCGAGCGCCGCCGCGGTCCGCGTGCCGTAACCGCGGAAGATGAACTCCTCGATCGGATTCTTGATCAACTGGACGGCGAGGACGGAGATCGTCGCGGCGATCAGTGTCGGTCGTCCGGTTGCCGGCTCCGCGCTCCAGGCCACCGCGCCCGCGGCGACGCCCGAGCCGACCGCGACGAGGCTCACGGCCGGATAGAAGGCCGCGGTCAGAGCAAACCATTTCGTACGCGACGCGAAGCGCAACGTCAGCCCGAGCCGCCCGGCGCCGTCCCGGGAGAGGAGGTACAACCCGAGTGCCGCGATCGCCGGCCCCAGGATGAAGACGAGTTGCCCGAGGGTGCCCTGGCTCTCGCTGAAGGCGACACCGTTCGAGCCGTCCTCACCGGTGAACCGGTCGAGGGCGAGCCCGAGCCAGCCGGCACCGATCGCGGCGGCGGCGAACAGGACGAAGTTCACGCGAGCACGGGTCATGGCTGTTCCGGTCCTCCGGGAAGGGCGGCGAGAGCCTCGTCGGCCCACGCGATCGTCGAACGGGAGTGGTGGATGCCGGCGCGGATGGTGATCCGGATGTACGGCCAGTCGGGCGTGTGCCCCTCCTCCGCACCGAGGCGAGCGAGCAGATCCTCGTACGCTGAAAGCTTTTGCATTGCCGTTTCGCGCGCTGTCCGCAGCAGCACCGCACAGCGCTCGCGTCCCAGCGTCCGCCCGAAGAAGAGCCGCAGCAGCAGCCCGTCGCGCGCGGGTGTCGCCTGCGCCGGCTCGCAGAGCAGCTCGACAAGCCGCGCGGTCCCGGTCCCGGTGATCTCGAAGACCGACGAGCGAGCCCGAACCCCGCCGCGGCGCCGCACGTGGCCCTCCTCCTCGAGGGCGTTCAGCGTGGGATAGATCTGCCCGAAGCTCTCGCTCCAGAAGTGACCGAGCACGTCACGGATGGACTCGCGCAGCGCGTATGCCGTCATCGGCTCGATGCTGAGCGCACCGAGCACCGCCATCTGGGTCTGACTGGATCGGGCCATGACCACCTCCCATGTATCTGCCAGATATTTCTAACAGATACATGCAAGCGTCCCCCGTGCGGGTGACCGGCTTCACGCGGGCGCCCGCCGGCTGCTCTTGTGCTGTGAGACCACCCGACGGCAGAGAGGTCCCGGGGTGACCAACGACCAGATGGCCCCGACGGGCGCCGGACCCGACACCGTGCCGGACTCCGCCTGGCAGGACTTCTTCGCCGCCAACTACCACCGCCTCCGGGTGATGGGCACGGCGCTGTGCGGCAGCCCGGAGACCGCCGAGGACGCCGTCGTCGAGGCGATGGTGGAGGTACGGCGGCGCTGGTCCACGATCGACGATCCGTTCCGCTACGCCTATCGCGTGGTCGTCAACCGCGTGCGCCGCAGCCGGGTTCGGCAGCGTGCGGAATTCGACCGCGCTGTGAAGGGCGGCCATTACACCGACGGCCGCTACCACGATCCCGGTTTCGTCGAGATCGAGGACGAGGAGTTCGTGCTCCAGCTGCTGGAAAGTCTTCCGGACCGGCAGCGCGCGGTGATGGAGGGCGCCTACCAGGGCCTCGGCCCGGGTGAGATCGCCCGGGAACTCGGCCGTGACCCGGCCACGGTGCGCAAGACGTTGCAGCACGCCCGCGAACGGCTGGTGGCGGAACTGAGCCGCCAGCAACAGCAGGACGCGGCGGCCGACACCGCCGCGAGGAAGGCGACGCGATGAACGACGACTGGCGCGACCCGGAGACTCACGAGGATCTCGGCTTCCTGCTCCTGCACGTGCTGCGCCTCTCCGAGGAGGTGCTCGGCGGCGAGCCCGGGCCGGCATCACTGGAACGGCGGCGCCTCGCGATCGAGGCCGAGGCGGCGTCGCGGGACGCGCACCGGGCGGCGGTCCAGTGGTGGGAGATCACCGACGGCCGGAGCAGCGCGCCGGCGGCCGAACTCACCGACGGCCGGACGAGTGTGCCGGCGGCTGAACTCACCGACGCGGCACACCGGGAGGCGCGGCAGATCGTCCACGACGCGACGGAGGAGGCCAGGCGGATCATCGCCAAGGCACACGCTTCCGCCGACGAGATCATCGACCGGGCGCTGCGGCACGAGCGTCACATCCCACGCGGGGACGGGCGGCCGGTGGAGGTCACGGCGTCGGAGGGCACGCACGAGGTGGTCACGTGGGCCCGCACCCGCCCCGACCCGGTCCCCTCACCGATCCACGCGCCGGTCTCCGGGCCGGTCTCCTCGCCGGTCCCGGAGCCGGACGAGAGCGCCAGCTCGGAACCTCGCGGCCTCCCCGCGGCGCTCACGGACGGCCGGCGGGTACCCGCTCCCGCCGGCGCCGATCCGGCCGGCGCCCTTCCACCCCACGCCGGCCACGAGGGGTGAGCCAGTGCCAGCCGTGGCGGCCCGGCTGGCGGTCACGCATCCCACTTCATTCTGCGTGAGTGGTTGCGCCCAACCCCACCCGCGTGTGGATTTCGGCTCCCCACCGCACCCCAACTCCACACAACGGGTGGAGGGGTGTGTGAGTGCCAGCCGGTGGGAGCGGCGCCTCACGGGCGGGGCTTCATTAGCGTGATCCGGCTGGCGCCCAGTTCGGTCACGTAGAGGTTTCCCGTTGTCAGGTCCTCGGTCACGTCCAAGGGCTGGCTGAAGCCCGTCAACCCGGGCAGCCCCGTCGTCCGGTTGGACAGAGCGCCCGAAGCCGCCACGTCGAACGTCTGGATGTCCTGTCCCGACGAGTAACGGACCACCAGCAGCTTGCCGTCCAGGGCGCCCCCGAACGCCGAGCCCTGATACTCGATGACCCCGTTCGCCGAGGCGTGCAGGCCGGCGTCGAAAGTGCCCGCCAGGTCGAAGTTGGGGTCGGGCTGGGTGCCCACCGGGTACGCCGGCACCTCGAACGGGTTGACCGCGGACGTCGGGTTGCCGCCGGCCAGTACCCATTCGCAGCGGAGCGGGTTCGGGTGGCCGTAGTAACGCCCCGGCTTCACGTCGAAGACGTAATCCGTCTCCGCGGTCGGGACGCTGGTCAACCCGGGCACCGCCGGCCCCGTGTACCCCCGCCGGGCACACGCCGCGGGCAGCGGAGACGGCGTCGCCGGCGTGTTGCCACCGGCCGCGGAGCCGTTGGTCGGCGCGTAGAGGTGCCCGTTGCGGTGCCACACCAGGTCGTAGGCGTTGCGGACCCCGGTGGCGTGCAGGGTCAGCGGGGCGGCAGCGGCGTACGGGTCGTAGGCGAACCCGTCCGAGGTCTGGACGTTGAGCGGGAGCGACGACGGAAGGCGCGCGAGGTCCAGGCGCAGGATCGCGGCCGACAGGAGGCGTTCCGGGCGGTTGCCCCACGTCGAGTCCGGGGCGCCCATCGCGTTGTTGGCGCCCTGGCTGAGATAGAGCGCGCCGTCGGGGCCGAAAGCGAGCGAGTTGGTCTCGTGGTCCTTCACCGAGCGGGGCAGGCCCACCACGACGGGGGTGTAGGTGCCCAGGTCGGTGCCGGTGAGGCGGCCGATGCGGCCGGACCAGTCGGGCACGTTCAGGGGACCGGTGTACTCGTAGTTGTCGGTGACCCACAGGGTCGTCGGTGAGGCAGGGTCGAAGGCCATGCCGATCACCGTGCGGGCGGGTGCGCCGGGCAGGCCCAGGGCGGCGGCGTTGTCGCGGACCGCGGTGATCACCAGAGGGGTGCCCAGGGTGCCGTCCGCGTTGATCGGGAAGCGGAAGACGCGGCCGTCGAGGGTGCCGGCGTAGAGGCGGCCGTCGGGACCCTTCAGGACGGTGGTGAAGGAGGCCCCGGTCGCCACGCCGACGACCTTGTCGAACGCGATCGGGCCGCCGGTTCCGCCACCCGAGCCGGTGGTGAAGACGATCGAGAACGGTGCGAACGGCTTACCGGTCACGTCGGTGACGCCGCTGGTGAGGGTGAAGCGGTGGAGCGTGTTCGCGGCCAGCGCGGCCGTGGGGGAGAGGTTGACGACATCACCGCCGCCGCTGGTGATCGTGGTGGCGGGCACCTGCGCGCCGTCGGAGAGCCTGGTCAGCGTCACCGTGGAGGCGGTCAGCGAGGACGCGGCCACACCGCCGTTGGGCAGCACGAGGTCCTCGACGACACTCGTGGTCGTGGAGACGGCTGTCGCGCCGTTTGACGGTGTGCTCACGCGTACCGTAGGAAAAGCTCCCCAAGCGGGCACCGACGCGATGTCGATGTAGTTGAACTTGGTGTTGGTCCCGCCCGACGGTGTCAGGGTGAGCTTGCCGTCGGTCACCCGGACCGTGCGCGTCGCGACGGCGTGCCGTGTCGTGGCCGTCGGCACGAAGCCGGCGACGGCGTTCTGATCCTCCACGTTGGCCCAGTGCACGCTGTTCACCGCGGTTCCGGCATCGCCCACCGCGACGGTGACCGTGTAGAGACCGGCCGGGACCGCGGCCTCCCAGGCGCCGGGCGTGGGGACACCGGCCGAGCCGGCCGGGAGCTGGGCGTGCATCAGCGTGGCGAGACGGACATCGGGTTGTCCCGCTGCGGGATTCCGGTTGCGGCCGTTTCCGGACAGCGATGCGGGCGTACGCTCCCCGAGGTCAAGCCACCCGTAACCGCGAGTGGCCGTGTAGGCGTCACCCGAGTCCCGCACGTAGCCGGCCGGCGGTGCCGTCGCCGCGTCCGAGAAGTTGACCTTCAGCGTGAACGCCGCCGGTGTCACCGTCACGGTGTTCGTCTGCCCCGACGCGTCGGTGACCCGGTAGGTGTAGGCCGTCCCGTTGACGACCGTTGTGTCCAGGTAGGACGTCCGTGTCGAAGTCGCCAGCGGTGTGCCGTTGCGCAGGATCTGGAAGTTCCCGGAGCTCCCGGTCCAGCTCAGCGCGACCTGGCCGTCTGAGGCGGTGGCGGCCAGCGCGGCCGGCGGCTCCTCGGTGACCCGCCCGATCTCGATGAGGTTCAGCTTCGTGTTCGTCCCGCCCACCGCGTCGACCGTGAGCCCCCCGTCGGTGACCGAGACGGTGACCGTTGCCTGCCGGAACTCGGCCGCGGCCGTGGACACGAACCCGCTGATCGCTGACACGCCCTCGACGCGCACGGTGTGGCTGCTGTCGTACGCCGGCTGATCACCCGCGGACACGGTGACCTGGTACTGGCCGGCGGGGAGCGTGTACTCCCAGGCGCCGGGCGTGTGCACCCCGGCGGACGCGGCCGGGAGTTGCAGGTGGATCAGCGTGTTGAGCCGCGCGTCGATGCCGGTGCGCGCGCGGTCGCGGGTGTTGCCGGTCAGATCGAGCGGCGCACGATTGTCCTGCCGCACCCAGCCCGAGCCACGGGCGGCGTCGAACGCGGCACCGGTGTCGGCCGTGTACCCGGCGGGGACGGCGGAGGCGGCCGGCTGGAAGTTCACCTTCGCGACCGGGGTGACGGCGGCGCGGGCCGGGCTCGCCGGAACGAGCGCGCCGAGTGGCAGGAGCAGGGCAACGACGACTGTCCGAACACGACGGTGCATGACGACAACGTGACACATCGCGACGGCGGCCGGGCTGTCGGATTTCAGCGACCGGGGCTCGCGCGCAGTGCCAGCAGCATGGCGTCGCGCCAGCGCAGGTCGGTGAGGTACGGGCTGAGTTCGAGTCCCGGATGGTTCGTGGCGAGCCAGCGGGCGGCGAAGAAGTCCCGGAAGCTGCGGTGCGCGAACGAGATCGACCGCGGGCGGGCGGCGACGACCAGATTCGCGTTCTCCAGGCACCGGACCGTATCGGCCACCTCCTTCTCGGTGAAGCTGGTCGAGCGGCACACGATCGCCATGACGTCGGCGCGCGGCGTGCGGATCGCCGGCCCCTGCCATCGGGTGAGCACCGCAGCGACCTCGGCGGCGATCGCCTGCACCTTCCGGCTCGTCCTCGGTACCGGCACGACGCTCCCGAGCCTGGCGGCGACCGTCGTGCCCAGCAGGTCGTACATCTCGACCGGCGCGACCGGCCGCCGGTCCATGTTCTCCTGCCACAGCCGCAGCGAGAGCGGCCGGGCCGCGACGTCGGGCGCCCCGGCCCGCAGATGCCTGAGCGCTCTGCGGTGGGCGAGGGTCGTCACGAGCCGCCGCTGCTGGCGGTACGACAGCGGCGCGACGGCCGTCGCGGGAACCTCGGGCGGCATCGGGAAGGTGTCGCGGACGGCGATCACGGCCCGGAACCGGGGGCCGCCGGGACTCAGGAACCGCCGGATCTCCTCGACGAGCCGCCGCAGATTGCCCACCACGTGGCCGGGTGGCCACGCGACGGACATCTCGTCGATCGAGTCGAACAGGAACAAGCAGGAGGTCTCGCCGCCCAGGACGGTTTCCAGCTTCGCGCGGGCGCCGGCCACCGCGTCGAGAACGTGCTCCCGGATCTGATCCGCGGTGGGTATGCCCGCGGGCGCCATGGTGGCGAGGTCGACGTAAACCGCGATCCGGTTCGGCGCGCGATGGTTGAGCGCGTCCTCGCAGATCCGGGCGGCAAGGGTCTGCAGCGTCGTGGTCTTGCCGGCCCCCGCGGGACCGGTGACCGCGACCACCTGTTCCGATGTTCTGTCGAGGAGGCGGACGGAGGGCAGGGAGAGGGAGGGCGGCCGGAGGGTGCGGTGTACCTCGGCGGCCACGGTTCGCAACGGAGTGGGGTTCAAGCGGCGAACCCTAGGGGAACCGGCCCGGACGGCACTGTCCATGATTCGACCCCGCAAGAGTGACAGGATATAGTTGAACGCGTTCAAGAAACGGGGTGCGGGCGTGTGGATCCTGGTGAACCTGCTGGTCATGGTGGGGATGTTGTTCGTCGTCCCGGGCGGGATGGACCTGCTCGGCACGCGGGTGACGAAGTTCTGGTACGCCGGGGCGGCGGCCGGCTCGGTGAGCCTCTGGTTGCCGCGGGGCGGGTGGGCGGCCGGGCTCGCGGTGATCTATGCGCTGAGTGTGGGAGTGCTTTTCGCGTACCGTAGAAGGCTGCCTTTGATCTTGCTGGGGATCGCCGCGGTGGCGTTGATCGCCGAGCGTGCCGGGCACGAACTCTTCGGCTTCGAGACCGGTGTGCTGGCGCTGACCGTCGCACACTTCCACTTCGCCGGATTCGCCGCGGCGCTGATCGCCGGGCTGCACCGGCGGATCTCGCCGGGCCGCCTCGCCGACGCCGCCGCGCTGACCGTGCCCGCCGGGACGCTGCTGGTGCTGATCGGCTACTTCACCGGTGAGTTCGTCGAGCTGGCCGGCGCGGTCGTGCTGACCGCCGGCATGTGGGCCGTCGGCTGGCTGACCTGGCGGCATGCGCGCGGCGGGCGGTACGACCGGCTGACGGCGGTGCTGCTCGGGATCTCGGCCGTGGTGCTGGCGGCGTCGATGGTGCTCGCCCTGAGCTGGGCGCTGGGTGAGGCGACCGGCCTGCCGCATCCGTCGCTGGGCTGGATGGCGGCGACGCACGGGGTGGCGAACGCGCTGGGGTTCGCGGTGTGCGGGATCGTGGGATGGCGCCGCACCCCGTTCCGGTCCGGCGCCATCCCCCTGCGAGCGGTCGTGCCGAGCTTCCGCGAAGGCCCGGCGCACCCCACGCCGGGCCCGAGATGACCCGGCGGCACCCTGTCGCCGGTGTCCGCGGAAGCTCAGCACTACCAACCAGGCGCTGGTCCGGCGACCGCCCGGCGCCCCATACGCCGAGCCGGACGCGAGCCGGCACCCCTCTCGTGCGCCGGGCCAGGAACGGCCCGGTCTCTCACCCTTTGCCGGGCCCCGAGTTGGCCCGGCATCTCAACGCGCGCGGCCTGGCGGTGGCCACGCGCGCGAGCCCAGTTCCGGAAGTATCGACTCGACCCCGTAAACGCGTCAACCGTCAGACCGCAAGATGGCAGTAAATGCAGATGGGCGACTCCGAAACTATCGGAGTCAGCCGTGGCTGATGGCGGTCATCTCCTCGCGCGGCACGACCTTGATCCGCTTGCGGCCGTGGGGCTCGCCGAGCGCGATCTCGTGCTGGTCGAGCAGCTGCCAGCCGGCCCACGTGGTCAGCGGCAGTCCACGGCCCCGGAGGTAGGTGACAACCTCGTCCGGCTCCGGGCTGGTCGCCGCCGGCAGCCGGTCCCGGTCGCCGAGGAGGCTCGTGACGGTCTCGCCCGAGCAGCCCTTGGTGTGGCCGATCAGGCCGACCGGGCCGCGCTTGATCCAGCCGGCCACGTACATGCCGGGGATGTGCTCGCCGTCGAGGTCGAGGACCCGGCCGGCGGCGTGCGGGATGGTGCCGGTCGTGGTGTCGAACGGCAGGTCCGGCAGGGCGGTGCTGAGGTATCCGACGGCGCGGTAGACAGCCTGCACGGGCCAGTCCGTGAACTCGCCGGTGCCACGGACCCAGCCGTCGCCGGTCAGCTCCTGCGTCTCGGTGCGCAGCCCGGCCACCCTGCCGTCCGAGCCGAGCACCTCGACCGGGGCCTGCAGGAAGTACAGGTGCAGGCGGCGCGGCCGGTCCCGCGGGTCGCGGACGGCCCAGTTCTGCAGGATGTCCACGCACATCTTGATGTGCCGGGTCTTGCGCATCGCCTCGAGGCTGCCCTCGTCGAACTCGATGCCCTCCGGGTGGACGATCACCTCGACGTTCGGCGAGTGGTCGAGTTCGCGCAGCTCCTGCGGGGTGAACTTGACCTGGCCCGGGCCGCGCCGGGAGAAGAGGTGCACGTCGGTGACCGGGCTGGCGTTCAGGCCCTGGTGGACGTTGTCCGGGATCTCGGTCTCGAGCAGTTCGTCGGCGGTCTTGGCGAGGATCCGGGCCACGTCGATCGCCACGTTGCCGGCGCCGATCACGGCGACCTCACGCGCGTCGAGGGGCCACTCGCGCGGCACGTCCGGGTGCCCGTTGTACCAGGAGGCGAAGTCCGCGGCGCCGAAGCTGCCCTGCAGGTCGATCCCGGGGATGTCCAGGGAACGGTCCTTCTCGGCGCCGGTGGCGATCACCGTGGCGTCGTAGAAGCGGGCCAGCTCCTCCGGCTTGACGTCGATGCCGTAGGCGACGTTGCCGAGGAAGCGGATGCGCGGGTTCTCCATCACCCGGTGCAGCGCGTTGATGATCTCCTTGATCCGCGGGTGGTCGGGCGCGACGCCGTACCGGATCAGGCCGTAAGGGGTGGGAAGCTTGTCGAGGATGTCGACGGTGACCGTCGGGTCGGCCTTGATGAGGTGGTCGGCGGCGTAGATGCCGGCCGGACCGGCGCCGATGACGGCAACCCGCAGGGGGCGATCCATGGTTGTGCTTCCCTTTGCTTCCGGCGGTCAAGTTAGGCCGCCCTAACTTAGGTGGCCGACACGCACTGTAAAACCTGAACCTAGGTTGAGATCAATGCGGCGATCTTGGTCACACCGGACACCCTGCGGCCCGTCACGGCCGCATTTTCCCAGGTCAAAGCTTGTTTCGTACGCGTAAAGCGATCTTGGTCACGTCGAGCGGTGTGTGTGGCACCACACCCCGCGTCCCGAACTACGGTCGGGGGCATGCTCTCGGCGCTGTCCGGATTCGTCCTCATCGGCGCCATCGTGGCCGTCGGGTGGGCCCTGCGCCGGTGGGCCGGGCTCCCCGCCGAGACGAGCGGGCTCCTCGGCCGCGTGGTCTATCTCGTCCTCGCGCCGTGCCTGCTCTTCACCGGGGTCGCCGAGGCGGATCTCGGTGTCCTGTTCACCCGGCCGCTGCTCGTCTCCACACTCGCCGCCGTGCTCTGCTTCGCGATCTTCGCCGTCGCGTTCCGCCGCCGTGACCCCGGAACCCGGGTCCTCGGCGCCCTCGCCGGCGGCTACACGAACGCCAACTACATCGGCCTGCCGGTCGCCACGTACGTGCTCGGCGACGCCACCCTGGTCGTGCCGATCGTGATGCTGCAGCTGCTGATCATCACGCCGCTGGCGCTGCTCCTGCTGGAGGTCGTCACGACCGGCCGGGCGTCGTGGCGCTCGGTCCTGGGCCGCCCGGCACGCAACCTGCTGATCATCTCGGTGCTGCTCGGCGCGGTCGTCGCCCTGACCGGCGCGCGCGTACCGGCGGTGCTGCTGGACCCGGTCAGCACGCTCGGGCAGGCCGCGGTACCGATGATCCTGCTCGCGTTCGGCATGTCGCTCTCCGGCCGCCTGCTGCTCGAAGCGGGACCGGAACGCGCGCCCACGATCACCGCTGTCGCTCTGAAGGTGGCCGTCATGCCGGCGATCGCCTTCCTGCTGGCGCTGGCGGCGGGCCTGTCCCGGGAGGCGACGTACGCGGTGACGGTCCTCGCCGCCCTCCCGACAGCGCAGAACGTCTTCCTCTACGCGCAGACGTTCCGTACCGGGGTGGTGCTCATCCGGGACGCGATCTTCCTGTCCACGGTGGGGTGCGTGCCGGTGATGCTGGTGATCGCGTTCCTGTTCAGCCTCTGAGCTTGCCCGTATCCTGTCGCGCGTGGGACTGCGGTTCGAGACACGCGAATCCGGCTCGCCGTGGGTCGACAACGTGTGGACGTGCACGAGTTCGCGGGTGACCACGATGACGTCCGTCGCCGGGGTGCGCTGGGGCCTGGTGTTCTGGGAGCAGCACGGCAGGGCGTACGCGAGTGTCACCGGCCCCGAGACCCGATCCGGCACGGCGCCGGTTCCGGAGGGCGCCACCTTCACCGGCATCGACTTCGCCGTGGGCACCTCGCTGCGGGTCGTGCCGACGGCGGCGCTGGTCGACGGCGGCATCGAGCTGCCCGACACCACCGCCCGGACGTTCCGCCTCGACGGCTCCCGCTGGGAGACGCCCGGCCCCGACGACGCCGAGGCCCTGGTCGACCGGCTCGTCCGCGCAGGCATCGTGGTCCGCGACCCGCTCGTCGCCGCGGTGCTGCGCGGCCACCGGCCGTCCGCCTCCGGGCGCACCGTCGAACGTCGCTTCCGCGCCGCGACCGGGCTCACCCAGGGTGCGGTCCGGCAGATCTCGCGGGCCCGCACCGCGGCCGAACTCCTCGCGGGCGGTGACACGGCCGCCGACGTGGTGGCCAAGCTCGACTACTTCGACGAGCCGCACCTGGCCCGCGCGCTGCGCTCCTACGTCGGGCGCACCGCCCGGCAGCTGCGGTCGGGCGCCGGCGGAGCGATCGGCCTGGACCTCGATCAGCGCCGGACGTCGTAGATCAGCTTCAGGATCCCGTTCGAGTAGCTCTCCGACTCCCGCAGCGCCAGCATGTGCTTGTCCCGGTCGGCCCGGCCGAACACGCTCTTGCCGGCACCGAGCAGCACCGGGAAGACGAGCAGGTTGTACTGGTCGATCAGGCCCGCGTCCGCCAGCCGCCGGGCCAGCTCCGCACTGCCGTGAATGAAGATCGCACCGCCGTCGCCCGCCCTCAGCTTCGCGACGTCCTCGGTCGAGCGCAGAATCGTCGTCGGCCCCCACCCGTCGACCAGGGCGTCGTCGGACAATGAGGACGACACGACGTACTTGGGCAGGTCTTTGTAGGCGGCGTGGTCCTCCGAGCCGGGCCAGAACGGGGCAAAAGCCTCATAGCTGCGGCGGCCGAACATCAGCGCGGTCGTGTCGGCGAGCTCCTCGCCCTTCAGCGACCAGGCCTCCGGGACGAACTCGAGGTCCTTGACCACCCACCCGCCGCTGCGGTGCCCCTCCTCAGGCCCGCCGGGCGAGTCGACGACGCCGTCGAGCGACATGAATCCGGTGTAGACCAGCTTGCGCATCGTCCTTCTCCTCCTGCTCGGTTTGCTGCGCCCACGCTAGATCGGGGTGGCAGCACCCGTCTTGGACGGAAACGACACCCCGCGCGCGTGGTGCCCGGGTCAAAACGTTGCGTGTGGAGTTGAGGTGTGGAGCGGGGCCGATTTCCACACGCGGAGCGGCGCGCGGGTCGAGACGTTGTGTGTGGAGTTGGGGTGTGGAGCGGGGCTGATTTCCACACGCGGAGTGGGGGCGGGGCGAGGCGTTGCGTGTGGAGTTGGAGTGAGGAGCGGGGCTGAAGTTCACACGTGGAGTGGGGGCGGGGCGAGACGTTGTGTGTGGAGTTGGGGTGTGGAGCGGGGCTGATTTCCACACGCGGAGCGGGGGCGGGGTGGGAGGTTGTGTGTGGAGTTGGGGTGAGGAGCGGGGCTGAAGTTCACACGGGGTGGGGTCGCGGGGTGAGTGGTTTTCGGATATTCATGGTGATCACGTGCTGCGCGTCCGATGCGTGGCAGTTGAGCACACGGGGACTGAATGTTCGAGTTCAATCGCATCACCAGGGTCGCCGGTGGCATCGCCACGGTGACCGCCGCCGGTCTCGCGTTCACCGCGCTGCCGGCACAGGCCGCCGCGACCGCGACCGCCACCGTGGTCGCCCCGGGCAGCGTCCGCTTCGACGCCGCGCCGGGGCAGGTCAACAACCTGAGCATCTTCGCGCAGGGGCTGGTCGTGACGTTCGACGACGACGTCGCCATCACCGCCGGGGCGGGCTGCGCGCCGGTCGACGGCGACGCCACCCAGGTCACCTGTGACCTCGGCGGACCGGCCACCGCGTCGGCCCTGGTCGTCAACCTCCGCGACGGCGCGGACTCGGTCGGCAACGGCACCGGCTTCGCGCTCTCCGCATCCGGCGGGGCGGGCAACGACCAGCTCTTCGGCGGCCCGGGCGCCGACCTGCTCGACGGCGGCGCCGGCGACGACGTGCTGTACGGCAACGACGGCGACGACCTGCTGCTGGCCGGCGGTGGCGACGACGACCTGATCGGCGGGCTCGGCGCGGACGTGCACGACGGTGGTGCCGGGCGCGACGAGGCCTTCTACTCCGAGCGGTCGACCGGCATCGTCGTGGACCTCGACAACGCTCGCGGGGACGACGGCGAGCCGGGCGAGGGCGACTCGCTGCTGCGCGTCGAGGACGTCACCGGCACCATCGCCGACGACGTGCTGACCGGCAACAACAGCGACAACTCGCTGATCGGCAGCAGCGGCCAGGACACCATCGCGGGTCTCGGCGGCGACGACTACCTCGAGGGTGGCCAGAGCGAGTTCGACGGCCCGGACGCGCTGAACGGCGGCGCGAACCGGACCACTGCCGGTGACACCTGCCGGCTGAGCCTGGCCGGCGGCACTACCGCCGACTGCGAGACCGTCACCGAGGGCTGATCCCGAAAGGATCAGCAGAACCGGGGTAGGTGGTGGGCGAGTTGCGCGCGCCACGACTGCCAGTCATGCGGAACGTCGTGACCCCAGAGGTCGAGTTCATGGCGTACGCCCCTGGCAGTCAGCAACTCGCCCATCCGCCGCGTCGACTCCAGCGCGCCGGTGGTGTCCTCCCACTGCCCCTGCCCGCACACGAGCAGGATCGACAGCCGCGCCCGCAGCCACTCGAGGTGGTCGCCGTGCAGGTTGGCGACGTACGCCGCGGGGTTGTTGAAGTAGACCGCGTCCCCCGGCTCACCCCATCCGCCCCACGTCGTCGGGTCGTAGTTGCCCGAGAAGCAGAGCGCCAGCGGGAACAGGTCAGCCCGCTTGAACGCGAAGTTCAGCGCGTGGAACGCCCCCAGCGAGCACCCGGCGGTCACGATCTCAGCAGCACCGCCGCAGTCCGCCCGGATGTGCGGAACGACAGCGTCGACGACCCACGACTCGTACGCCGCGTGCCGCCGCGCGCGTTCCTCCAGCGGCAGGCCGGCCGCCGACCAGGTCCCCCCGTCGAACGAGTCGGCGCAGTAGAACTTGACGCGCCCCGCCTCGACCAGGTCCCCGACCGCCGCCACCATGCCGCGATCAGCGAACTCGCGCGCATATCCGCCCTCGCTCGGAAAGACCAGCACCGGCCGTCCGTAGTGCCCGTACGCGGCGAGCGTGCCGCGGGTGCCGTCCGGTGACTCCAGATCCGCCGTGTAGTGCCGCATGCCGTCATTCTGACGCGGCGGGACCCGCGCAGTTGCGGGACTTGCGGCGCACCGAGTACTCCCGGTCGTCGGTGGTGATCCCGGCGGCCTCGCCGTCGAAGTGTGCCTCCACCTTCCGCCGCGCGGCCCGCTGCTCGTAGTGCAGGTGCGGCGCCCCCGACTTGCCGGTCGAGCCCACCCGCCCCAGCTGCTGTCCCGTCACCACCTCATCGCCGACCTCGACCAGCGGCGGCTCGAGCATGTGCAGGTACTGCGTGTCCCACCGCCCACCATGATCGATCTTCACCCAGTAACCCGCCCCGCTGCCGCGCCGCCCCTTCGGGTTCTGCGGGGTCCGTTCGCCCAGCGTGCCGTTGACCCCCGCCTCGATCACCGTCCCGCCGAACGACGCCAGAATCGGCCGTCCCCACGCCGAACCCTTCGCCGGGAAGAAGTCGATGTCGTAGTCGTCGTGCCCCGGATACGTCCCGAGGATCCACGTCTCCCCGCAGGCCACCGGCAGCTGGAAGGCGGGCCGCGGCCCCGGCGGCAGCACCCGCGGAATCACCACGAACGCCCCGACGGCCAGGACGGCGACAGCGAGGACGATGGCGAGGGTGGCGCGGCGGGTCACCGTGCGATGGTGACAAGCCGGGGCAACCGCCGCCTCATGGCACCAGCGGACCGCGCACGACGTCCCGGGCCGCGTCGTGGTCACCGGAGAGCGCGCTCCAGGGCGCACGCCCCCACAGGGCCAGGAAGATCTCCGGCGCCGTCCCGGTCAGCGTGGCGACCGGCTCGCCGGGGCCGAGCAACCAGGAGACGCCCAGGTCGGACGCGGTGAAGCGGACAGCCGCCGGCAGCGGCGCGCACCGGCCCTTGCGGACCTGGCGCGGCACGAACATCTCGATCACCTCGGCGACGCCGTCGGCACTCTGCGCGGGGTCCAGCTGAGCGGGCAGCCCCAGCGCGTTCTCCGCGTCCCAGCGATGGATCACGGTCTCCAGCCAGCGCCTGCGCCGCCAGAAAGCGACGGTCCGCGGCTCCGCGAAGGTCCAGGCAGGGGAGGCGGCGTCGGCTTCGAGCGCTTTCACGAGGGTACGAGAGGAGCTGTCGAACCAAGCGCCGAGCTCTTCCGGCGGTGGCGCCGGCCGGTGGTCACCCCGCATCTCGGTCACCGCCGTCGCGGCCCAGAGGTTCCCCTCACCCAGATGCACGACCAGGTCCCTCAATGTCCAGCCTTCGCAATGCTCGACCGGGACACTCAGGTCCCGGTCGACGTAACCCGCGAACGTCGAGAGTTCCTGCCGCAGCAGCGCGAGATGGTCCACGGAAGGACCCTAATCCCGTGGCCCTCCGTGCATAAGGCCGTCCAGCCCGTCCGGCAGGGTGGCCGCCAGTGCCGGGTCGAACTCGCCGTCCACGAGGACGAAGACGACACGCGCGGTGACCTCGCCCCGATTCGCCCAGGCGTGGTCGGTGCCGCGCTGGACCACGACGTCGCCGGCGCGCAGGGTCACCTCGGAGTCGTCCAGGATCAGCGTGATCTCGCCCTCCAGGACGATGCCGTAGTCGATCGAGGCGGTGCGGTGGACCGGCGACTGGAGGCCGCGGGAGTCGAGGTGGCCGGGCCGGAACTCGTTGATGCGGATTTTGGTGCCGTGCGGTGGGGGAGGGACGGCGAGGGTGTGCTCGGTGGGTTCTGCGGGCTCGGTGGCGAGGATGCGTGCCGGGGCGCCCGACGTGTTCCAGATCTCGTGGAAGGTGACGCCGTCGGCGGGCAGTTCGCGGCTGACCGGCACCGGGCCGTCGGAGACGACGACCGAGACGCCGCCGGGCGTGTGACCGGTGACGACCCGGCGCGGGGTGCTCACGCGTGGCACGCGATCGGCCCGCCGTGGAACTTCACCATGTCGGGCCAGACGGACGGCACGGTGAGGCGGGTGTCGATCGGGTTGCCGGCCAGCTCGGAGTACGCGCGATGCAGGTTGCCGACGAACCGCTCGGTCTCCGCCCAGCCCTGGTACGGGTTGTCCCGGTGCTTGACCGCCGCCTCCAGGGGTTCGAGACCCTCCTGGTAGGAGACCGCCGCCACCTCGGCCACGTACGCGACATAGCCGTCCAGGTCGTCGAGCAGCGTGCCCACCTCGTCGCCGCGGCAGACCGGGCCGTGACCGGGCGCCAGCACCTCGGGCGCGAGCGCTCGCATGTGGGCGATGGCCCTGCGGAAACCGGCGACCGACCCCTCGAGGAGGAACGGCTGACCGCCCGCGAAGGCCAGGTCGCCCGCGAACAGCACGCGCTGTTCGGGAAGCCAGACCACGACGTCGTTGGAGGTGTGCGCCCGGCCGACGTGCTGCAGCTCGACCGGGAAGCCGTCCAGGTGCATCGTCATCCGGTCGGAGAACGTGATGTTCGGCGGGCGCAGGACCAGGTCGCCGTAGTCCGGCGCGGTGATCACCTTGGTGGCCTCCAGACCGGCGGCCAGAACCTCGTCGCGGCACCTGTCGTGTCCGATGACCAGGGTCTCCGCGGGCAGAAAGCCATTACCGTACGTGTGATCAGGGTGGTGGTGCGTGTTGACCACCGCCCGCGGCGCCCCGGTGCTGACCTTGGCGACCTCGGCGAGCACGGCACGGTTGCGCCGCTCGGTGGACGTGGTGTCCACCAGCACCGCGGCGCCACCGCCGTCGACGATCACGCCGCAGTTGTTCACCATCCAGCCGCCGTCGGGCTGCACGTACGCGTGGATGCCGTCCGCGAGGCGGTCCACGTAGGGGGTGCCGTCGTCCCAGGTCACGTCGGAAGTCTCCTTCGGCTCGTCTGTGTCCATTGGGTCATCCGCGGGTGCGCCGCACAACCGGTTCCACCATCGCCGTCGGCGATCGCTGGCATGCGCAGATCGGCCGTTCCGGTTTCCGCATGATCAACGATTGACTGCGACGGTGACGTGGCCGCTGTTGATCGTGCTGGCGTCGCTGACGGCGGTGGCGCCGGTGGCGACCGACCTCTACCTGCCCGGATTCCCCGCGATCGGCGCCGAACTGGGCGCGAACGCGAGCGGCGTCCAGCTGACGCTGACCACCTTCCTGGTGGGGCTTGCGCTGGGCCAGCTGGCGATGGGCCCCCTCTCTGATCGGTACGGCAGACGCGCGCCACTGATCGCCGGCACCGCTCTGTGTGCGCTGGCGGGAGTGGTGTGCGCCGTGGCGCCGTCGCTGAGCGTGCTGGTGGGAGCCCGGTTCGTCCAGGGATTCGCCGGCGCGGCGGGGATGGTGATCGGCCGCGCGGTGATCTCGGACCTCGTCGAGGGCCGGGCCGCCGCCCGCGCGTTCACGCTGCTGGTCACCGTCGGCGGCGTGGCCCCGGTCCTGGCGCCGCTGGTGGGCGGCCTGCTCTCGGGACCGGTCGGATGGCGGGGGATGCTGTGGGTCGTCGCGCTCCTCTGCGCCCTGATGGTCGTCGGCGTCGTCCTCGTGGTGCCCGAAACCCGACTGGGCGACATTTCCGAAAAATCCCCGCCAGGGGTTACGGGCGACATTTCCGAAATGTCGCCGGCCCGAGCTGTCGCCTCCGCGCGTGGCTTCTGGCCGCCGGTGGCCGTGTTCGCTCTCTCGTTCGGGGTGATGATGGCCTACATTGCGGCGTCGCCCTTCCTCTACCAGGACGTCATGGGGTTGTCGGAGATCGAGTACGGCCTGGCCTTCGGGGTGAACGCGGCCGGCCTGATCACCGCCGGCGCGGTCGCCGGTCGCCTGGTCAGCCGCTTCCACCCGGCGCTCATGATCCTGTGGTGCGTGGCCGTCCAGGTCGCCTCGACCGTCCTGTTCCTGGCGCTGGCCGTATCCGGAGCGCCCCCGTGGACCTTCGCCGTCGTCATCTTCGCAGCGGTGACCTGCAACGGCGGGATCATGGGCAACTCGGCGGCGCTGGCCATGGAACCGGTGCGCGCGGTGGCCGGCACCGGCAGCGCGATCCTGGGCTTCTGCCAGTTCGCCGTCGGCGCCCTGGTGTCGCCGCTGGTGGGCCTCGGCGGTTCGGGCTCGGCGACGGTCCCGGCGCTGGTCATGGCGCTCTGTTCCCTCGGCGGTGGTCTGGCCGCGTCACGTCAGTCCTCGTCCTCGACCGCCACGGCCACGTCGTAGAGCAGCTTGCGCAGCCACGCCACCCCGGAGTCCTTGTCCCGCCCGGCCTGCCAGTGCGCCGCCTCGATGATGCCGACCGGCGTCAGCGGCGTCTCCGCGATCACCAGATCCAGGATCGCGAGGCAGCGGCGGGCCAGCCGGGACGGCACGAACGCGCACATCTCGGTGCCGCCGACCGCGAACGGCAGCGTCAGCAGGCTGGTGACCTGGACCAGGACGGTACGGTCGCCGAGACCACGCTGTTCCAGCTCGATCTCCAGGGGGCGCTTCTGCTCACCCGCGGCGGTGAACGCGGCGACCGCGTGCGGCATGGCGGCCAGATCGTCCAGGCTCAGCGCGCCACCGGAGAGCCGGGGGTTGCCGCGGGCGACGATGCAGACCAGGTGATCGGTGAAGATCGGCTGGGTCTGGCCGGGGAAGTCGTAGCCGAGCGGGCCGATGATCAGGTCACGGCGCAGGAGCTGTGTCTCCAGCTGCGCGCCGTGGGCGTCGAGGGTGTCCAGGGCGACCGAGCATCCCGGCGCCCGCTCGGCCATCAGGCGGATCAGGGGCTCGGCGAGGACGGTCATCGCGTACTCGGACATGCTCACGCCGAACCGGCGGGTGCTGGACGCCGCGTCGAACTCCCGCTGCGTGCCGAGCAGCGCCTCGGCCGCGTCCACCGCCTCGGCAACCGCCGGGCGCAGCCGCTCGGCGAGCGGGCTCAGGTCGAAGCCGCGCCCGGAGCGGACCAGCAGTTCGTCGCCGAAGTGCCGGCGCAGCCGGGTGAGCGCGCTGCTCATCGCGGACTGGCTCATCGTCATCCGCTCGCCGGCGTGGGTGAGGTTGCGCTCCTCCAGCAGCGCGTGCAGCGACAGCAGCAGGTTCGCGTCGACCTCGCGCAGGCGTTCCTTCACTGCTTTAGTGTCCGGTACGAGGAGGCGCGCTGATGACGCTCGGCGGTACCGATCTCAACCTGCTGCTCTTTCTGCGCGTCCTGCTGGAGGAGGGCAACGTGACCCGCGCCGGCGCCCGCCTCGAGGTGGGCCAGCCGGCGATGAGCGCCGCCCTGGCCAAGCTGCGCCGCCGCTTCGACGACGAGCTGCTGGTCCGCGCGGGCCGCGACTACGAGCTGACGCCGTTCGCCCGCGATCTGCTTCCCGAGGTGCAGCGGTCGGTACGCCTGATGGCCCGCGCCCTCGACCTGGAGAACCGGTTCGACCCCGCCACCAGCGAGCGCACGTTCCGCCTGGCGATGAGCGACTACGCGGTGGCCGTCCTGCACGAGCCGCTGGTCCGGTTGCTGCGCGCCGCGGCGCCCGGTGTCCGGCTCGTCATCGACCGGATCGGCCCGAAGGCGCGTACCTCCGAGCGCACCCTGCTGGAGCACGACGCGCTGATCGCACCGCTCGGGTTCGGCTTCCCCGGCGAGAGCCGGCCGCTGTGGCGCGACCGGATGGTGCTGATCGCCGACCGCCACCATCCACGGCTGGCCGCCGGTGGACTCACCCTCGACGACCTCGCCGAGCTGCCGCACGCCGCCGCCACGTTCGGTCCCGGCATCCTGACACCGGTGGACCGGGTCCTCGGCGAGTTCAGCATCCACCCGCACATCGCCCTCCAGGTGACCGGGTTCCTGCCGCTCGCGTTCGTCATCGAGGGCACCACCATGGTGGCCGTGGTGCCCGAGCGCCTGGCCCGCCTGCACATGTCGGCGGACGGGCCGGTCACCATGATCGAGCCGCCGTTCGGCGAGGTGGTGCTGGCCGAGGGCTACTGGTACGCGCGGGACCGGCTCGGTGATCCCGCGCACCGCTGGCTCTTCGCCCGCCTCGACGAGCTGGCGGGGATGCTCACGCCGGAGCGCACAGAGCCCCCAGCGTCTGGCCCATGATGCGGCCCGGGTCCGCGCCGGGAGTGTCCGGGTGGATCTCCCACTCGGCCAGTTGAAGGCTGTTGTCGAGGACCATCTTGACGCGGGGGATGCGCCGGGCGTGGAACGCCGGCAGCACCGCGTCGACCGGGGCGCCCGAGGTCAGCATCTCGGCCAGGACCACCGCGTCCTCGGCGCACATGGCCGCGCCCTGAGCGATCAGCGGCGGGCACGCGTGCGCGGCGTCGCCGATCACGACGGTCCGGCCGCGGTGCCACGGCCCCTCGATCAGGATCGCCTCGATGTACTGGTAGTTGACGATCGCGTCGTCGGCGAGGCTGTCGCGGACCTCGCCCCAGACTCCTCCGTACCCTTGCCCGTGCTCTTTGAGGATCTTGCCGTTGGGGTGCTCGCCGACGTAGGCGCGGTCGAGGTTCTCCTCCAGCAGGAACGCGTAGCAGAGCTCGTCGGAGATCGGGGTGTAGCCGGCCTTGAACTTCGGGCCGCCGTAGTAGACGCCGGAGCTGTCCATCGCCGCCGGCCGCCGCGCGACCACCCGCCAGATGCCCATGCCGACCGGCTTCGGCTGCACGTCGATGCCGATCATCGAGCGGACCGCCGAGCGGATGCCGTCGGCGCCGACCACCAGGTCGACGGTCTCGGTGGAGCCGTCGGAGAGGGTGGCCACGACCTCGTCGCCGCGGTCGTCGATCGCCGTGACCGTGGTGCCCAGGCGCACGTCGACGCCCGCCTCGCGGACCCGCCGCGCCAGGATGCCGGCGAGGTCGGCGCGGAGCGCGCCCATGGTCGGCGGCACCGCGTCGCCGCCCATCGGCGGTGCGGGCATCTCCATGAGCTGGACGCCGTCGGCCCGGAACATGCGCAGCTTGTCGAAGGCGAAGCCGTGCTCGGCGAGCTCGTCGTAGACGCCGACCGCGTGGAACGCCTTGAGCGCGTTGCCCTGCAGCGTGATGCCGTGGCCCACCCCGCCGAGGGTCTCCCTGAGTTCGGCGACGACGACCTCGACGTTGTTCTGTGCCAGCGCGAGGGCGAGGACGCCGCCGGTGATGCCGCCGCCGACAACGAGGACTCTCATGGACTACTCCTTAGCAGCTGTGGCGAACTGGGAGGGGCGGGCGCCGGTGATCCACCCGACGATGTGGTCCGGCTCGGTGCCGGCCACGGCCACATCGGCGACCTTGCTGCCACGGTTGAGGACGACGACCCGGTCGGCGACCTCGTAGCACAGTGGCAGGTTGTGGGTGACCAGCACGATGGCGACGCCCTGGCCGGCCATCCGCCGGATCAGCGCCTCCACCTGCTTGGTCTGCTCGTACCCGAGGGCCGCGGTCGGCTCGTCCAGCAGCAGCACCCCGTTGGCGTCGCCGGTGACCCGGATGGCGCCGCGGGCCAGCGCGACCACCTGCCGCTGACCGCCGGAGAGCATCTCGACCGGCCGGGTCATCGGCGCGGTCCGTACGCCAAGCCGGTCCAGCTCCGCCTCGGACCGCTTGCGCATCGCCTTGCGATCGACGAACCCGAGCCAGCCCAGCGGGCCGCGCCGCAGGATCTCCCGCCCGATGTTGAGGTTGGTGGCGATGTCCTGCGGGTCGACGAGGGCCAGGTCCTGGTACACCATCTGGATCCCGGCGCCCGCCGAGTCGCTGGGCGAGTGGAACTGCACCTCCCGGCCGTGCACCCGGATCGTTCCGCCGCTGGGCCGGTGCGCCCCGGACATCACCTTCAGCAGCGTCGACTTGCCGGCGCCGTTGTCACCGAGCAGGCCCACCACCTCACCGGCGTCGACGTGGAAGTCGATGCCGGAGAGGGCACGGACGTATCCGTAGTGCATGTCGATGCCGCTCAGTTCGAGCGCGGGTGCCATGTCAGACCTGCTTTCTGTGCACCGAGAGGTTGGCGCTGGCCATCAGCCGGTTCGAGACGCTGACCTGCACGACCCGCTCCAGCAGCAGGGAGCCGAGCAGCAGCAGGCCGGTGGTGACGGTGGCCCAGTACGGCTGGATGCCGCGGATGGTGAGGCCGTTGGAGATGGTGGCCAGGATCAGGGCGCCGACCAGCACGCGGGGGAGACTGCCGCGCCCGCCGGTCAGCGCGACGCCGGCCAGGGCGACGGCGGTCAGCGCGTTGAAGATGATGCTCGGGCTCGCCTCGGGCGTCGCCTCGGTGGTGATCGCCGTGGTGACCAGGCCGCCGAGCGCCGCGCAGAGGCCGGAGATGACGAAGCCGAGCACCTTGTAGCGGTCGCTGTGGATGCCGGAGCGGCGGACCGCCTCGGCGTTGCCGCCGACGGCCATCAGCCGGATGCCGTCGCGGGTGCGGGTCAGGAAGACCGTGCCGACTCCGAACAGCAGGCCGACGATGTAGACCGGGGCGGGCACGCCCAGGTAGCGGTGGGTGCCCATGAACTCCAGGCCGGTCAGGCCGGGGAAGGTGTAGCCGCCGGCGATCACGGCGGCCAGGCCGGAGAGCGCGGAGAGCGTACCGATGGTGACGATGATGGGGTTGAAGCCGCGCAGCGCGATCAGCCCGTTGACCAGGCCGACGAGTACGCCGCAGGCCAGTCCGGCGATCAGGCCCAGCCAGACCGGCTGACCGTTGGTGATCAGCCAGCCGGTGACGCAGGCGGCGAACGCGGCGGTGCCCGGCAGCGACAGGTCGAGCACGCCGGTCATCACGCCGAAGCCGACACCGGCCGCGAAGATCGCGGTGAGCGCCGCGGCGTTCGCGATCAGCAGCGCGTTGTCCAGGGTCGCGAAGTAGGGCGCGCACCAGAACGAGAACGCCAGGATGATCAGGCCCCACAGCACGAAGATGCCTCGGTCGCGGACGAAGACCAGCGCGGCGACACCGCGCGGCATGTCATGGCCGGTGGGTACCGGTGTTTCCGCCTTCTCCAGAGGGGACGCGGTCACCGTCACTGCCCACTTCCCGCGGTCATCACCTTCTGGGGCACGACGATCTGCTTACCGGGCTGCGTCGGGTCCGCCATCATCGCGGTCAGGTTGTCGAACGACTGGACCATGTCGGCCTCGAACTGCAGCACGACCGAGGCGTAGATCTTGCCGTCCTTGACCGCCTTGAGCACCTCGTCGTTGCCGCCCGCCTCGGTCACGCAGGTCAGCTCCTTGCCGGCCGCCGCGTACGCGCCGAGCGAACCGAGCGCGGCCTCGTCGTTGACCGCGAGCACCGCCTTGGCGTTCGGGTTGCCCTGCAGCGCGCTGCTGACGTCGGTCTGCGCCTTGGCCCGGTCGGTGGTGATCACCTCGGTGACGATTCTGGCGCCCGGCGCGGTGGCCGCGAGGGCCTCCTTCTGCGCCTTCTCCAGCTCCTCCTTACCGGCGGTGCCGGCCTGCGACACCATGAAGATGACCTCGGCGGTGCCGCCCAGCTTCTCGTTGACGCACTTGCCCAGCTGCTCGCCGACGGCCTTCCCCTGCTCGGCGTAATCGATCTTGTCGAACGTGACGCCCGGCTGCATGCCGGACAGGCCGTAGTCCTCAGGAACGCCGTTGAGCAGCAGCGGGACCTTCTTCTCCTGGGCGGTCTTCACCAGGTCGGAGAGCGCCGCCGGCTGGACCGCGATCACCCAAGCGCCGCCGGCGCGGCCGGACTCGATGACGCTCTTCAGGTCGGTGAGCTGCTTCTGCGGGTCGAGGTTGGGGTCCTGGACGAGGACCTCGTACCCCTTGCTGCCGCCGTAGCCCTTCACACCCTCGGAGAGGTTCTTCATGGCGGGGATCTTGAGGCCGAGCGGGGAGAAAACGATGGTCTTGGAGGACTCACCGGAGCCGGCGGCGGCGCTGCCGTCGGCGGGCTGGGTGCCGCCGGAGCTGCACGCGGTGACGAGAAGAAGGCTGCCGACTGTCAGGGCGGCGGCACGACCGTATTTTTTCGAATCCATGTCAACTCCTGGGGCCTTGAGCGACAGCCGTTAACAAACGTGTGCTGGGTCACAGGGAACACGGGACTCCGTGGCGGCGGAACCCTCGTCGCGGTGATGCCAGGCATCGCCGTCCGGGCTTTCCCCGGTCAGCCGGTGCGCACCTAGCGTGAGGTCGTCACTAACAAGGAGGACATTTCCATGGCTTACGTCGTCAGCGCCACGTGGACCGCCGAGCCCGGCCAGGAGGCGGTCGTCCTCGACGCGATCGAGAAGCTGACCCCGCCGTCGCGTGAGGAGCCGGGCAACGTCTTCTACCAGGCGTACCAGGACCCCGCCGAGCCGAGCGTCTTCCGCCTGTTCGAGATCTACCACGACGAGGAGGCGTATGCCGCGCACGGCGCGTCCGAGCACTTCGCCAAGTGGGCGCTCGGCCAGGCCATCCCGGTCCTCGCCAAGCGTGAGCGCGCCTTCTACACCACGATCGGCTGACGTCGATGAGACTGGCGGCTTTTCGCCTGATCGGCGAACCGGAGGGGACGCGCCGGGTCGGCCTGGTCGTGGGGGACGGGCCGAACTGGTGGCTGCACCCCTTCCCGGCCGGCACCGATCTGGTCGAGCTGCTCGCCGCGGACCGCGACGAACGGGAGGCGGCGGCCGACGGTGCCGCCCGCGGCGACGGGCTGCGGCCCGAGCAGGTCCGGCTGCTGCCCCCGGTCTACCCGGTGGCGATGCGCGACTTCCTCACCTTCGAGGCGCACGTGGACGGCATGGAGCGCGGGCACGGCAACCCGGGCCCGCCGCCGGAGTGGTACGCCGCGCCGTCGTTCCTGTTCATGGCGCCGCACGCGGTCACCGGACCGTTCGACGACGTGGCGATCGCGCCGGACACCGAGCGGTTCGACTACGAGCTGGAGATGGCCGCGATCATCTGCCGCGACGTGCGCAACGTCGACCCGGCGAAGGCCCGCTCGGCGATCGGCGGGTACTGCGTGATGAACGACTGGTCCGCCCGCGACGTGCAGGGCCGGGAGATGAAGCTGAAGCTCGGCCCGTCCAAGGGCAAGGACTTCGCCACCACGATCGGGCCCTGGGTGGTCACCGCGGACGAGCTGGACTCGTGCCGCGACGGCGACGGTTTCCTGGACCTCAAGATGACCGTGAGGGTCAACGGCGAGGTCACCGGGTCGGACCGGTCCGGGCACATGGGCTGGTCGTTCGAGCATCTGGTCTCGTACGCGTCCCGCGCCTCCTGGGTCAAACGCGGCGAGGTGCTCGCGTCCGGCACCTGCGGGTCCGGCTCGCTCGCGGAGGCGTGGGGCCGCAACGGCTCGCTGACCCCGCGGCCGCTGCGGGCCGGCGACGTCGTGGAGATGACCATCGAGCGGCTCGGGACGATCCGCAACCGCGTCGTCGCCGGTACCGAGACCGTGCCGGAGATCGTGCCGGCCCGCCGCCGGATCCGGGAGGAGGTGTGATGTCGTTCGTCTCCACCCGGGATCCGTCCACCGGCCGGGAACTCAGCCGCTATCCGGCCCACACGGCCGCCGAGATCGAGCAGGCGCTGGCCGCGGCCGCAAAGGTCGGCCCGGTTCCTCTGGAGGATCGCCTGGCGCTGCTTCGCGCGGCCGGGAAGCTGCTGACCGAGCGCCGCGACGAGTACGCGGCCCTGATCACCGCCGAGATGGGCAAGCCGCTCGCGGAGTCGCTCGCCGAGATCGACAAGTGCGCCTGGAACTGCGAGGTCGTCGCCGACCTGGCACCCGGATGGCTCGCCGACCGGCCGATCGAGGCCGGCGCCTCGCGCTCCTGGGTGTCCTACGAGCCCCTCGGCGTGATCTTCGCGGTGATGCCGTGGAACTTCCCGTTCTGGCAGGTGCTCCGGTTCGCCTGCGCGGCCCTGGCCGGCGGCAACGCCGCGCTGCTCAAGCACAGTCCCGACGTCACCGGCTGCGCCCTGGCGATCGAGCGCCTGTTCACCGACGCGGGCGCGCCCGCCGGACTGTTCCGCTCGCTGGTGATCCCCGCCGGCGAGGTTGCCGAGACGGCTCGGCGAATCGTCGCCGACCCGCGGATCGCCGCGGTCACGCTGACCGGCAGCGAGCGTGCCGGTGCGGCGGTCGCCCGGGTCGCGGGGGAGTCGCTGAAGAAGACCGTCCTGGAACTGGGCGGCTCCGACCCGTTCGTCGTGCTCGGTGACGCCGACGTGCCCGCCGCCGCGGCGGCCGCCGCCCGGTCCCGGTACGGCAACGCCGGCCAGAGCTGCGTCTCCGCCAAGCGCTTCATCGTCGTCGACGCGGTCGCCGAGCAGTTCGTCGCCGCGCTGCTCGGCGAGGTCGGGCGGCTGGAGATCGGCCCGCTGGCCCGCGCCGACCTGCGCGACACCCTGATCCGGCAGATCGGCGACAGCGTCGCCGCCGGAGCCCGGCTGCTCACCGGCGGCCGGGCCGTGGACGGGCCCGGTTTCCACGTCGAGCCGGCCGTCCTCGACCATGTCACCCCCGGCATGGCCGTGTTCACCGAGGAGACCTTCGGCCCGGTCGCGGCCGTCGTCCGCGCCCGCGACGACGAGCACGCCGTCGGC
The DNA here is from genome assembly GCF_040681145.1 of Actinoplanes sp. NPDC051861. Lineage (NCBI taxonomy): Bacteria > Bacillati > Actinomycetota > Actinomycetes > Micromonosporales > Micromonosporaceae > Actinoplanes > Actinoplanes sp. NPDC051861. The sequence continues at coordinate 176,985 of NZ_JBFAYE010000012.1, read as the reverse complement.
CTGGCCAACGACACCGCGTACGGGCTCGGCTGCTCGGTCTGGGGCGAGCCGGAGCACGCGCTCGCCGTCGGGCGGCGGATCCGCTCCGGGGCGCTGTTCGTCAACGCGCCGGTCGCCTCCGACCCGCGGCTGCCGTTCGGCGGCGTCGGCCGCAGCGGTCACGGCCGCGAGCTGTCGGCCGAGGGCGTACGCGAGTTCACCAACGTGCGGACCGTCGCGGTCTCCTAGGAACTTCGGAAAGGAAAGGTAATGGACCACCTCAACGTCCACGGGATCACCCATCTGCGGCACGTCGACCTGGCCGTGCCCGACTACGGGACACAGCGGGCCTTCTACCGCGACACCTGGGGGCTGACCGAGGTCGGCACCGACGGCGACCTGTCCTACCTGGCCGCCGAGGGCTCGCCGGAGCAGTACATCATCCGGCTGCGCAAGGCAGGCGAGAAGCGCCTCGACCTGATCGCGTTCGGCGCAACCGACCCGGCGGCCGTCGACGCGCTCGCCGCGAAGCTCGGCTCCGAGGGCGTCCAGCTGGTCGGCCAGCCGGGCAGGCTGCAGACCGCCGGCGGTGGTTACGGCTTCCGGTTCTTCGACGTCGACGGGCGCACGATCGAGGTCTCCACCGGTGTCGAGACCCGGCAGCACCGGGCCATCGAGGAGGGCGAGGCGATCCCGGTACGCATCTCGCACGCCGTGATGAACTCCAACGACCCCACGGCCACCAAGGACTGGTACGAGAAGTACCTCGGCTTCAAGCTGTCCGACACGCTGTGGAGCGCGCACATGGGCGAGATGATGCACTTCATGCGGTGCAACGACTGGCACCACAGCCTGGCGATCGCCCGCGGCCCGCACACCTCGGTGCACCACGTCTCGTTCGAGATGCGCGGCCTCGACGAGTACATGCGCGGCACCGGCCGGGTCATGCGCGCCGGCATCAAGAAGATCTGGGGCCCGGGCCGCCACCTCGCCGGCAACAACACCTTCACGTACTTCCTCGACCCGAGCGGCAACACGATGGAGTACACCACCGAGCTGGAGCGGCTCGAGACCGACCAGTGGCACCCGACGCTCTACGACATCGCCGACCCCAACACGCAGGACCAGTGGGGCACCGCCGACCCGATGAGCGAGATCATCGCCAAGGACAGCTTCAACGAGCCGGACCGCGGCCTCTTCGTCGCGCCGCCGGTCTAGGGGCCGGCGATGTTCGAGTACTTTCCCGGCAACTACATCTGGAACCTCGGCGTGGTGGCGACGCTCAACTCGGGCGGGACCATCGACGAGGTCGACCGCGCCTGCCGCCCGATCCGCGAGCTCGCCCAGCAGGGCTCGGACGTCGGCACCGGCGAGTTCATGGCGTCGTGGCGGCGGGTCGCCGACCAGATCGAGCAGCAGGCGATCGAGGCGGAGAAGGCGGGACACCGGCGCACCGCTGGGCAGAGGTACTTCCGGGCGGCCGCGTACCTGTGCCAGGCCGAGCGGATGCTGAGCAACTCCTCTCCGGAGCGCATTCCCACTTACCGCCACCTGCTCGAACTGATGGAGAAGTCCTTTGAGCTGATCGACCCGGCGACCACCCGGGTGGAGGTCCCGTTCGAAGGGACGACGCTTCCGGCGTACCTCACCAACGCCTCGCCGGATGGTTCGCCGGTCCCCACGATGATCATGTGGAACGGCCTGGACTCCACCAAGGAGCACATGTATACCTCGGGCTGGCCCAAGGAGATGGCCGCCCGTGGCATCTCGGTGCTGCAGATGGACTGCCCGGGCTCGGGGGAGGCGTTGCGGCTGCAGGGGCTGACCAGCCGGGTGGAGACCGAGGACTGGGCGCGGGCCGCCGTCGATTACCTCTCCGCCCGCGACGACGTGCGCTCTGACCGGATCGGACTGGTCGGCTGGTCGCTCGGCGGTTACTACGTGCCGCGCGCCGCCGCGTTCGAGAAACGCCTGGCGCTGGCCGTGGCGTGGGGCGCCAACCACAACTGGGGCGAGGTGCAGATCAAGCGCCTCGAGCGTGAGGGCGAGAACCCGGTGCCGCACTACTGGGAGCACGTCCTGTGGGTCTGGGGCGAGTCCGATCTCGACACGTTCATCGCCAAGGCCTCGCGGGTCAACCTCAACGGCATCGTCGAGCAGATCACCTGTCCGCTGCTGATCACCCACGGCACCAATGACCGGCAGATCAGCGTGGCGTACGCACACCAGTCCTTCGAGCAGGCCGTGAACGCGCCGAAGAAGGACCTCCGCCTGTTCACCCCCGACGAGGGCGCCACCGAGCACTGCGGGCTGGACCACCTGCCGCACGTGGCCGCCTACACCGCGGACTGGATCGAGGACACCCTTCGTGAGCTTTCCTGAGCACTTCCTCTGGGGCGTCTCCGGCGCCGGGCATCAGACCGAGGGCGACAACGTCAACAGCGACACGTGGTTCCTGGAGAACGTCACCCCGACCGTCTTCAAGGAGCCGTCCGGGCCGGCGTGCGACAGCTACAACCGCTGGCGGGAGGACGTCGACCTCGCGGCCGGGATGGGACTCAACGCGTACCGCTTCTCCGTGGAGTGGGCCCGCGTCGAGCCGCAACCGGGCGTGTTCGACTCGTCGGAGCTGGACCACTACGAGGCGATCGCCGACTACTGCCTCTCGCTGGGACTCGCGCCAGTCGTCACCTACAACCACTTCACGTCGCCGCACTGGTTCGCGAGCCGCGGCGGGTGGCTGGATCCGGGTGCGCCGGACGTGTTCGCCCGCTACTGCGACCGGGTCACGGCCAGGTTCGGGGACCGGATCACCGCCGCGATCACGTTCAACGAGCCCAATCTGGCGCGGCTCCTGACCTGGATGGAACTGCCTTCTTTCGTACGCGATCTGGAACGTGCCACGCTCGAAGCCGCCGGCGCCGCAGCCGGAGTGACCCGCTACCGCGCCGCGAACGTCATGCTCCCGGAGGAGATGGACGCGATGGCCGACGGCATGGAGGCCGGCCACCGCGCCGCACGTGCCGCGATCAAGGCCCGCCGCCCCGGCCTGCCGGTGGGGCTCTCCCTGGCCGTCGCCGACGACGTCGTGGTCGGCGACGACGCGAGCGTGCGGGACCGCAAAAGATCAGAGGTGTACGAGCGGTGGCTGCGCCTGGCCCGCGAGGACGACTTCGTGGGCGTCCAGAACTACGAGAGGCTGCACTACGACGGTGACGGCGCCGTCCCGCCCCCGCCCGGCGTGCCGCGCAACCAGATGGGCAGCGGGGTCGAACCGCTCTCGCTCGCCGGTGCCGTCCGCTACGTGCACGCCGAGACCGGTGTGCCGGTGCTGGTCACCGAGCACGGCATCTCCACGCCCGACGACCGCATCCGCGCCGAGTTCCTGCCGCCGGCCCTGGACGCCCTCCGCGAGGTGGACGTCCCGGTCCTCGGATATCTGCACTGGACGCTTCTCGACAACTTCGAATGGATCTTCGGGTACGGGCACCAGCTCGGCCTGCACACCGTGGACCGGGAGACGTTCGCCCGCACTCCGAAGCCCAGCGCCGGCGTCTACCGTTCGCAGGTGATCTCGGGGTTCAGGTCCGCCAGCTCACCGTCTTCGTTGTCCTCGTAGATCCACACGTGCAGGTCGTAGTGCACCGGCATCGGTGGCACGCCGGCCGGGACCGGGTGACCCTCCATCGGGCCGTCGAAGCCGTGCCCGAACAGGGTCGGCCGGTCCTGGTCGGTCTTCACGTTCTGGTCGGCGTCCGCCCGGAAGTACTCCAGCGCCACGAGCTGCGGCTTCTTGCCCTTGCCCGGTGGCGCGTACACCAGGATCTCCGGCAGCACCGGATCGATGTCCCGGTCCGCCGCCAGCATCGGGTGCACGTAGTGGAGTCCCATGCCGGGCACGCAGTCCTCGGTCGGCACGTACCCCGCCTTGATCGCCTTCTTCACGTCACGGAACTTCGTCGTCGCCTCCAGCAGCACCTCGCGCTGGGCGTCGGTGAGCGGATCAGGCTTTCCAGCGGCCCGCGCGGGAGCCGCGCTCCCGGCCAGCACACACACGGCGGCCAGGGCCGCCCGCAGAATTTTCACCCGATGACTCAACCACGCTGGACGGCCCCGGAAAGGGATAATCGGCAACAGTCGATCTGTTTGATCCGAAGGGGGCCAACCAGCAATGACGCTCCGCGACCTTCCTCCGTTCCGCGCCGACCACGTCGGCAGCCTGCTGCGCCCGGCGGCCCTGCTCGAGGCCCGCGCGGGCTTCGCCGCCGGCGACATCACCGCCTCGCAGCTGCGCGCCGCCGAGGACTCGGCCATCCGCGACGTGGTCCGGATGCAGCGCGACGTCGGCCTGCGTTCTGCCACCGACGGTGAGTTCCGCCGTACCTCATGGCACATGGACTTCATCTACCGCCTCGGCGGCATTCATCCCACCGACGAGAAGATCCAGGTCCACTTCCGCAACGCCGGCGGCGAACTCGACTTCGAATCGGCCGCTCTCGCCATCGACGAACCGGTCCGGCTCACGGAGACCATCTTCGGTGACGACTTCAGCTATCTCGCCGGCCTGGTCGACGCGGACGTGACCGCGAAACTCACCATCCCGTCGCCGAGCATGGTCCACTACCGGGGCGGGCGCGCGGCCATCGACCCTGCTGTCTATCCGGACGAGGAGGAGTTCTGGGCCGACCTGAGTGCCGCGTACGCCGAGCAGGCCCGCCGGGTCTATGACCTGGGCTGCCGGTATCTGCAGCTCGACGACACGAGTCTCGCGTACCTGAACGACCCGGCGCAGCGGGCGCTGCTCACCTCGCGCGGCGACGACGCGGAACATCAGCACCTGCGCTACATCAGGCAGATCAACGCGGCCATCGGCGACCGGCCGGCCGGGCTGAGCGTCACGACGCACATGTGCCGGGGCAACTTCCGCTCGTCGTGGGCGGCCGAGGGCGGGTACGACTTCGTCGCCGAGGCCCTCTTCAGCGAGCTGGCCGTCGACGGCTTCTTCCTGGAGTACGACGACGAGCGCTCGGGCGGCTTCGCCCCGCTGCGTTTCGTCCCGCCGGGGAAGATGGTGGTCCTGGGGCTGGTGACCACCAAGCGCGGCGAGCTGGAGTCGAAGGACACGCTGAAGCGGCGCGTCGAGGAGGCGTCGAAGTACGTACCCCTCGACCAGCTGTGCCTGTCACCCCAGTGCGGCTTCTCCTCGACGGTCGAGGGCAACGTCCTCACGTATGACGAGGAGGTGGCGAAGCTCGCCCTGATCGTCGAGACGGCCGAGGAGATCTGGGGCTGACGGTGAGCCGTGCGTCAGCGCCCTGATTCCGCTCCCGAAGGGGTCTGGCACGCGGCTGTCCCGGTCATTCGGCCATGACCAGGGCGAGGCGGCCGGTGCGGGCCTTCTTGGCGGTGTACATGGCGGCGTCGGCGCGGGCTATCAGGGCATCCGGGTCGGAGAGGCCGCGGGACCAGGCGGCGCCGATGCTGGCGGCGGGCTGGACCCACTCGCCGGCCAGTTCGAGGCCGCCGTTGGCGAGGGCCTCGACCATCGTCTCGCCGATCCGGCGGGCGTGGCCGGCGTCCGGGACGTCGCGGCAGATGACCACGAACTCGTCGCCGCCGAGGCGGCCCACCACGTCGTCGTGGCGTACCGCGGTGCGCAGGCGGCCGGCCACGTGGATCAGCAGCTGGTCGCCGGCGAAGTGGCCGAGGCGGTCGTTGACCTGCTTGAACTCGTTGAGGTCCAGGAAGATGACGGCGACGCCACGGCCGGCGGCGGCGCGGTCCTCCAGCGCCTCAAGAGTGGCCGCGCGGTTGTGGCAGCCGGTCAGCGTGTCGTACGTGGCCTGCTGCCGCAGCTGCTCGCGGAGCCGGACGTCCTCGGTCACGTCGGTGAAGCAGATGATCGCCCCGGTCACCGCGCCGGCGTCGTCGGTGAGCGCGCGCAGGCTCGCGCTGATCCGGCGCAGACCGCGCACCTCGTGGCGGTACCCGTACTCGATGTCGGTGTCGTCGCCGGTGCCGAGCACGGCCGCGAGGGCCTCCTCGACCATCGGGCGGTCGGCGGGCACCACGAGGCGGAGCACGTCGGTGATGCTGTCGCCGCCGGTCTGGCCGGCGGCGTGCGCGTACCGGGTGTTGCGGTAGACCACGTGGCCCGTGGTGTCGATCTGCACCACGCCCAGCGGAAGCGTCTCGGCGAGCCGTCGCAGCAGCTGCTCGCTCGCGCGCAGAGCCTCCTGGGCGGCCATCTCGTCGGTGATGTCGAGCATCTCGGCGAGCACGTGCGGGTCGTCGCCCTCGAGGCGGTTGTGGTTGGTGATCTCGAACCAGATCACCTCGCCGTCGCGGTGCAGATGGCGCAGGCGTACCCGCCGGGCCTCTCCCGCCGGTGCGCCCATCAGGTCCATCCAGCTCTTCACCGCACGGCCGCGGTCGTCGGGGTGGACCAGATCGAGGGTGCTGTTGCCGATGAGGTCCGCCGCCTCCCAGCCCAGCACCAGCCCGATCGCCGGGTCGGCGTCGATGACCTTCGCGACCTGGTCCTTGCGCATGGTGACCATCCGCGGCCGGGGCCGCTCGTAGTCCAGCCCGCCGCCGCTCAGGTGGGCCAGCCCGCTGATCAGGACGGTGACCACGCCGAACCGGTGGGTGGTGTCGACGAAGTGCAGGCCGATCTCCTGGTCCGGCATGGTCAGCGGCCGCACCGTGGTGCTCGCCCAGCCCCGCGTGCTGTGGCCGATCCACGCCTCCGCCACCTTCGTGTGATCGTCCGGGACGATCAGCGAGAGCGCGGACGAGCCGCCCTGGATCGAGCGCAGGCCGAGGCTCAGCATCTCGTCGGGCAGGGGCACGAACAGGCCCAGGGACGTCGTCGCGCCGACGATCGCGCCGGGATGTTCGGCCAGGAGAGCCTCGAGTGCCGCGTCGCGGTCCGCCGGTGTCGCAGAAGTCTGATCAACCACGGATCCCTCATCGGCGGGCCGGCCGGGATCCCCAGGAAAACCATCACCCCGGCGAGAGGCACCGCCTGGGATGTATCGACAAACGTCACTTTCTCGCTACGGTCGGGCGCACCACCCGCCCGTCTCCCCAAGGCAGAAGGGACGTCACGCGTATGCGTACCCCAGCCCGGATCCTCCTGGCCGCCGCCGTCGCGGTCGCCGGCCTGTTCGCGCCGGCCGCCGCCCTGGCCGCGCCGCCCGAGCCGACCCCCGGCACCCTGGTCGTCGGCGGCGAGCAGGCCACCGAGAACTACTCGTTCATGGTCTACGTCTCCGGCTGCACCGGCTCGCTCATCAAGGCGAACTGGGCCGTCACCGCCAAGCACTGCCCGACGCCGTCCTCGGTGCGGGTCGGCAGCATCGACCGCGCCAGCGGCGGCACCGTGGTGTCGGTTCGCCGCGCCGTCAACCACCCGCGGATCGACGTGAAGCTCCTCGAACTGACCTCGTCGGTCTCCCACGCGCCCGCGTCGATCCCCACGGCGTCCGGCGCCGTCGGCACGGCCACCCGGATCATCGGCTGGGGCCAGACCTGCCCCACCCGCGGCTGCGGCTCCACCCCGCGGATCGCCAACCAGCTCGACACCTCGATCGTCGCGGACAGCCGCTGCTCCAGCATCGACGCCGCGTACGAGATCTGCACGAACAACACGAACGGCAACGCGGGCGCCTGCTACGGCGATTCCGGCGGCCCGCAGGTCCGTCAGATCAGCGGCCGCTGGGCCCTGATCGGCGTCACCAGCCGGGCAGGCAACAACAGCTCGGTCTGCGCCACCGCACCGTCCATCTACGGCGACCTGCCGTCGATCCGCAGCTGGGTCAACACCCAGGTCGGCGGCCTGCCCGCCTGACACTCCGGACACCCGGGCGGGCGGAGAGCAGGGATCGCGCCGCCCGCCCGGGGCCGCGGAGAACATCGCTGAGCGCCTATGGTGGCGCGATGCGATTGTTTACCGGTCTGGCGGTTCTGGCCGTGCTTCTCACCGGGTGCAGCGCACCCGCGGAGCCGGTCGCCGCGCCGGTGCCGCAGGTCGCCGCGGAGGAGCCGGTGCTCGAGCCGGTTGCCGCGGCGGCGGCAGCGCCGAAAGCGAAATACGTCTTTCCGGTACGGGGGAAGAACGTCTCGTACCACAAGACACACTCCGGATACCCGGCCACGGACATCTTCGCCGCGTGTGGGAAGTCGTTCGTCGCGACCACCAGTGGTGTGGTGCTCGAGGTCAGCCGGGTCGACAAGTACAAGAAGAACAAGTCCGGTCCGTACAACGGCGGCAAGTTCGTGTCCATCCAGGGCGACGACGGTGTCCGTTACTACGGCTCGCATCTGAGCACGGTGCAGACCGGCATCAAGAAGGGTGTTCGCGTCAAGGCCGGCCAGTTGCTCGGCAAGGTCGGCAAGACGGGCAACTCCAGCGGCGTCTGTCACCTGCATTACGGCATCTCGCCGCCGTGCAAGAAGGCCGGCGACTGGAAGGTCCGGCGGGGTGTCGTGTGGCCCGCCAAGTTCCTCACCTCGTGGCGCAAGGACGGGCAGAAGAGCCCGGCCTCCGCGGTGCGAACCTGGAACAAGAAGCACAACTGCAAGGCCTAACCACCGACAGGGTACGGCGCCGGCCGCTCGAAAAGTCCGATGAGGCGTTCGGCGGCGGCGTCGTCACCGCGTACCTCTGCTGTCTGTGCGTCGAGTGACTCGCCCGCGAAGATCGCCCCCCGCCAGGCCGCGCTCGTCGTCTCGACCGTGACGTCCGCGCCCGGCGCAACCCCGCGCCGGACCGTGATCTCCCCGTCGGCGACCTCGACGATCAGACTGTCCCCGTCGAGCACCAGCTGACAGCGGATCCGCTGGTCCGCGTCGCCGGTGAACGTGGTGCGCATCGCCAGCGCGAGCGCGTCCACGCTGAGCTCCGCCGCCGACGTCACCGGCGTCCGGCTGCCCCAGCGCGCCAGCTGCACCAGCACCGGCTCCAGATCGCGGCCCTGCTCGGTCAGCTCGTAGGCCCACGCGCCCGTCGGCGGGCCCATGAAGCGGCGCCGGATCATGCCGGTCTCCTCCATCTCGCCGAGCCGGCTGGTCAGCATGCTCTGGCTCGCCCCGGGCAGCCCGCGCCGCAGCTGCGCGAAGCGTTTCGGCCCGAGGAGCAGCTCGCGGACCACCAGAAGAGCCCACCGGTCACCGACCACGTCGAGCGCCCGGGCCAGGCCGCACGGGTCGTCATAGGTTCTCGCCACGCTTGAAAGAGTACTAGGTAGTGCTAAATTAGCACCATGACGATTCCGCAGGGAGATCCGGAGCTGCTCCAGCACGAGACCGCACAGCGCCTCCTCGGTTCGACCGAGCTGGCCCGCCTCGCCTACGTGGCCCACGACGGCACGCCGCGCGTCATCCCGATGATGTTCCACTGGAGCGGCGAGGAGTTCGTGATGGCGACGTTCGCCGGCGCCCACAAGATCGCCGCACTGCGCGCCCGCCCGGCCGTTGCCGTCACCGTCGACACCGCCGGGCCGCCGCCGCACATCCTGCTCTTGCGCGGCGATGCTTCGCTCACCGACGTGGACGGAGTGGTGCCGGAGTATGCGTTGTTCCACCGGCGGTACTACGGGGAGGAGCAGGGCGCGGCGAACATCGCGCAGATCGACCACCCGGGGACCCGGATGGTGCGGATCGCGCTACGCCCGTCGTGGGTCGGCTTGCTGGACTTCGAGACGCGGGTTCCGGCGGTCCTGGGAGGCTAGGTCCACCAGTCGCCGACTTTGATCAGCGCGGAGATGACGGCGGCGGTGGTTTCGGCGGGGGAGTGGTCGGCCGGGGTGCCGAGGCGGGCCAGGGTGACGAGTTCTCCGGCCAGGACCGGGCGGGGATGCGCCGCCAGGACTCGGATCGCCCCCGACCAGGCGGAGTGTGCGTCGTCGCCGGCCGGCCAGCCGGGGGCGGCCGCGGCGATCGCTTCGAGCGCCCTGCGGCGGCGATCGGTGGAGTCGATCTGGACGGCCGCCCGCAGGAGGTCGGGAACGCAGCCGGGTGACAGGCCGGCGGACCGTGCGATGGTGAGCACGGCCTCGTCCCGTTCCCGGGGGTCGAGGGCCCACGCGGCGCGCAGTGCCGTGGCGATCACCTCGGGGCGATTCTCCGGCGGTACGATCCGGGAGAACGTCGCGAGCAGACCGACGTCGTTCTCATCGAGCAGGCTGCGAACGCGGTCTATCAGCGGTGGGCCGGGGATGGTGAGCTTCCGGTCGAGTATGCCGAGCAGCCGCGCGCGGCGCTCCTCGGCGGACAGGCTGCCGAGCAGTTCGACGAGCCGCGCCCACAGGCGGGCGTCGGTCGTGCGGTCCGGCCACCGGAGTAGGTCACACAACGCCTCGATCTGCAGCGACGGATCGGGAACCGCAGGGCGAGTTCCTCGAGCCGGCGGCGATGCTTCGGGCCGAGGACCGAGATGATGGAGAGCAGTGCCCCGCTCGGTGCGGCCGGCGATCTCCGAAGCGAGTCGATGATCCGGTCGGCGACCGCAGGCCGCCATGCCCGAGGGCCGTTGTTGTAGATCAGGTGGAGCGCGCCCCACTCGCTGAGGCTCGCGTGGATGAAGTACTGGTAGGGGCTCGCCGTGATGGCCTCGGCGACCCTGTCGATGGCTTCCTCGATCGTCATGCCCGCCCGGAGTGCCAGCGCGTCGGCCAGTGAGTGCAGCGCGAACGCGGTGAGCGGGTGCGCCTGGAGAGCTTCGCGCAACGGTTGCAGAAGCTCGGGCGGATGAATGCCGGCCAATGCACGATAGACGACGAGTTGGCCCTCGGCGTCCGATTTCAGAGCCTGCTCGACGATGATTTGCCGCTGATCCACCGGAACCGCGCGGCCGAGTTCGGCGAGGCGACGCGCATCCGCGGACATGGCGGCCAGTGTGAGCAGGCGACGTTTCGTGTCCGCTCCGAGCGTGCCGAAAACCGCGGCGACGGCGTCGGACAGTTGTACTCTGACGGCCCGTTTCGCGCGGGCGGAGACCCTGCCGGCCGCGTATTCGATCCGGTCCGGCGGGAGCACCCGGATGAGACCGACCCAGTCCCGGGGCGACGAGGGCCGCCGTTCGAACAGGGCCGTGAGATCGAGGGCCGACTGCTCCGGAACGGACCGTGGGAGACGTTCGAGGAAGTCACGCGTCGTCGCACCCGGTTCGTATCTCTCGATGAACATGGCGATCGCTCGGCTCAGTCCCTCGTCGCTGCGAAGGTCGCCGAGAATCATGACGAGACAACGCTGTTGCGCGGCGTCCGGCAGGTCCTCCACCGCCGCGAGCAGGATGCGGTCGAGGTTTGTAGTGAAACGGCGCCGCTCGGTGTGCAGGTAGGCCAGTCGGCGTTCCGGGTCGTCGATCGAGCTGATCAGGGCCAGAGCCTCGTCCTCGCCTTCCCGCCGGCGCGGCCCCGGCAACCTTTCCATGATCGTCAGCAGGGCCTTCAGGCGATTCTCGGGCTCGTCCTCCGAGCGGCACAGCTCGAGCAGGTCATCGACCGCGTCATCGGCCGGCGCGGCCGGCATCTCCCGCAGGATCTTGGCGGCGCCGGTGCCGGGGAACGATTCGCGATACAGCGCCACGTAACGCCGCTGGGCGATGCCGATCTCCTGAGCGCCCAGCAGCCGGATTCGCTCCTCGACGTCGCCGATGGTCTGTGAACTCGCCAGCGCCTCGTCCAGCAGGTCGCGGCGCGGGCGCCCGGTGTGACACGCGGCCAGCACCGTCAGCGCCAGCGCACGGTCGTACGCCACCAGCGACCTGGCCTCCTCGGCCAGCGCCGCGACCTCGCCGGCGGGTGCGCCGGGGCCGTCGACCGCGAGCAGATGCGCGGCGACGTGAAGCCCGGTCACGCGGTTCGGCAGCTGCGCGGCTGCCCTTCGTGCCCGGGTCCGTGCGGCGGCACCGAGCGCACCGGCCCAGCTCGGCAGCAGCCCGTCCGCTCCGGAAACGGCCCGGGTGGCGTCCACCAGGAGTTCCTCGACCGTCTCCCGGTCCGCTGTCCGCCACCACTGTGCTCGGAGCAGGTGAGCGGTCGCCTCCCGTTTCTCCGGCGCCTGCCGCACGGCGTCCAGCGCGCGCGAGCGCACCTCCGGCAGAAGCTCCGCCAGGGGGACCAGGATGCGAGGTGAGCCGGACAGCGCTTCGACCTCACGGACAATCCCGGGCTCGTACCGCGCCAGCGCGACCAGCGCGCGGGCTCGTACCTCGGTGCCGGGCAGTTCGCGGGCGGCCTGTACCGCGGCGGGAACGACGTCCGGCGGCAGGAACTCGGCGATGTAGGCCAGCGCCCGCCCGCGCTCCCGCTCCGCGCGGCCCGCGTTCGCGGCCGTGAGCGCCTCCCCGGCGGCGGCGGTCCGCTCCGGGTCCGGCAGGCGGGAGCCGGTCGCGGCCACCGCCCAGGCGCGCCAGGACGGCGACGATGTCGAGCGGGCGGCCGCCAGCGCGCGCCGCAACGAGGCCCCGTTCAGCAGCGGAGCGAGGTTGGCCAGGGCGAACGCGCGGTGCCGTGGGTCCTTGATCGTGGACGCGATGCCGAGGCACTCGTCCAGCCAGGAGGGTTCCAGCGCGGGCGCCAGGGCTACGACGGCGGCCGAGCGGCGGGACTCCTCCGACATGCGGCGGCAGATCGCCAGGGCCTGCGGCGCGGTGAGCACGTGCTCGCGGGCGGCGTCGGCGAGCAGGCGGGGCGGGACGTTGTCGCTGCGGGCGGCGACACTTCCGCGGGCCAGGGCGCACAGGAAGATCACCTCGGCGGGACCCGCCTCCTGTTCCGCCCGGCGCCAGGCGTGGTCGCAGTCGTTCAGGAAGCCGGCGTCCGTGCCGTCCACGGCGTGCCACGCCGCCAGCCAGCTCCCGTCGAGCAGGGCGTAGAGGTCCGCGCTCGGGGCGTGCGCGTTCTCCAGGTGCGTGCCGTAGTAGTTCAGGACGTAGCGGGAGACGTCGCCGGGTCCCAGCGAACCCGCGGTCAGCCCGGCGATCGTGCGCCGGCCGTACTCGAGGAAGCGGGAAATCCACCGCTGCTGCTCGCGCCGGCCCATCTTCTCGTGGAAGAACATCGCGAAGCGCGGGTGCGACAGGACGAACCCCTGGCGTACGCCGTCGCCGATGACGAACCGCTCGACCTCCTTGAGCAGCCAGGTCAGTTCGAAGCCCGCCGGGGCGTCCGGGTTGACCTCCAGCACGTCGTCGATCGTGAGCGGGCCGAGTGCCGACGCCAGGACGTGCAGGAAGTCCCAGAGCTCGCGGGGGCGGCCGGCGGGTTGTACCCGGGCCAGCTCGCGGCCCCACCGGTCGAAGTAGCCCCGCATGCCCTTCTCGATCGAGGGCAGGTCCTCCGGGGTGAGGCTCGCCGCGTCGCCGCCGGAGTTCAGCGCGTCGACGTAGAGGTGGACGAGCAGCGGGTCGCCCTCGCTGAGACGGTGCAGTTCGTCCACGATGTCGACGCGGGTCACCAGGCTGTCGAGGGGGTTGCCCATGGCCTGCAGGACGTCGCTGACACCGGCGCGGTCCAGCGGCGGCAGCGCGATGCTCTCGGCGCGATCCGGGCTTGTCCAGTTGAGCCGGGTACGCCACCCCGACTCGTCGGTGTCGCCGGCGACGAACCGCGCCGACACGACGACCCGGACACCGGGCGGGGGACCGGCCGGGAACAGGTGCGCGCCCGGCTCCCAGTCGGTCGCCTCGTCCAGCCCGTCGATGATCACCAGTAGCGGCCGGCCGGCGAGGGGGCGGCGGCGCAGGTAGGCGGTGATCTCCGCCTGCCACTGCTCGGCGGAGCGTTCGGCTCCGCTGACGGCCTCGCCGTGCTGGGCGGCGAGACGTCCGGCGAGGGCCGGGAGTGCGACACCGGCCTGCGCGGTGCGGAACCGGAGGCTGATCGGGACGAAGACGACGTGCGCGAGCCCGGCGGCCGCGACCTGTGCGGCCCAGCGGCAGAGCAGCGCCGACTTGCCCCGGCCCGCCTCGGCGGTGAGCAGCGCGTACGGCGGGCCGCCGGTGTCGGCGAGCCAGGCGTCGAGCTGCGCGAGCTGGGCGGTGCGACCGCCGAACGGCACCCGGCGGCCCAGGTACTCGTCGAGGAAGTTCTCGATCCACTCGGCGTAGACGGTGCCGGTGCCGGCCAGGTCGGGCGACGCGGATCGCAGGCCGAACCGGCTGAGGACCTGATCGATCGGCACGGCGTAGAGGACGTTGCTCGCGGTTTCCGACGGGCGGTTCCGGTGGTACGGCACCTGCTCGACGAGGACACCGATGACCCGGCCGCCGGAGAGGACCGCGCTGCCCGAGTAGCCGTCGAAGTCCCCGAAGCGGTCGTCGACGCGGAGTTGGAGCAGGTCCAGTCGCACCCCCTCGGCGTTGACCACGCTGCGGGAGACGTCGGTGACCGTGCCGCTCAGGCCGGGGTCGTTGTCGAACGGCTGCGCGTCGACCCGCCACTGCCCGCCGCGCGCCGGCCGCGCGGGAAGAAGGAAGTCGGTGACATCCGACGCGAGGAAGAGGACGGCCACGTCGTGCTGTTCGTCGCGCGCGACACGGGAGACGGGACGGCCGGCGAACCGGAGATCGTCCGCGTCGCGGTCGCGCACGACGTGGTTCGCGGTGACGACGGCGTTCGCGGTGATCGCGAATCCACAGCCGACGAACCGCCCACCAGCCAGGACCCGGCCATCTGCCACCGACTCAGGCTACTCATCCACGGCGGTGATCAGGGTGATGAGTTGTTCCCGGAAGTGGTGGTAGTCGTCGACCACGCCGAGGAGCTGTTCGGATTTCTGCTCCTCGGCGCGGGCGGTGGACAGTGCGGTGACGCCGGCCGCGGTGATGGTGACGGCGGTGCGGCGCCGGTCGGTGGTGTCCGGTACGCGCCCGACATGCCCCGTCCGGGCGAGGCGCTCGATGGTCCGGCTCATCGTCTGGTCGGTGACGCGGCACAGGTGTGCGAGTTCGCGCTGTGACCGTGGGCCGCTCTCCAGGTGGTGCAGCGCGATCAGGCCGGCGTGGGTGAGGTCCAGTCCGGCCAGGTAGCGGTCGAAACGGCCCTCCACCATCCGGGCGGCCACGGAGAGCAGCCGCCCGGTCGGCCAGGAGTCCACGTCGGAGCGGATCCGTTCGGCATCACCGGTCATCCGGCCATTTTCGCAATCAGGCCTCTTCGATGTCGGTGACCTTCGCCGTGAGCTTCTGCCCGGACGACGAGGTGGACAGGTCGCCCTCCAGGTCGTACCCGACGTAGGAGCCGTCGCCGGAGAGCGTGAACGTGCCGGTCCTCGGGCCGTCCTCGTCGCCGAAGACGTCGAACGTGATGTCGTAGTTCTTGTCCGGGTCGAACGTGACGTCGCTCTTCATCGCCACCTTGATCCGGTAGTCGACGAGGCAGCCGGCCGAGCCGAAGCACTCCTTCGACATCGTCTTCACGGTCAGCGCGAAATGGCTCGGCTTCGGCGTCTTGTAAGAGGGAGCCGGGGTCGTGGGCTCCGGCTCCGGCGTGGGCTCCTCAGTCGTCGGCTCAGGCGACGGAGCCTCAGTGGTCGGGTCCACCACGGGCATTGCGGGCACCGTGGGCACTGTGGAAACCGGGGCGACCGCGGCGGTCCGCGACTCCGCGTTGCTCACCGCGTCGGCGGCGAACGCCACCGCGGCCAGCACGAGCACGTTGATGAGCAGCGCGACCCCGCCCAGCGCCGTACCCAGGATCGACATCCACCGGGTGGACCGCATGATGCCGAGCACGCCGAACACACCGGCGACCACGCCGAGGACCAGCCCGACGCCCGGGATCCACGACAGCAGCAGCGCGGTGCCGCCGACGGCCAGCGCGGTGATCGCCAGACCCCTGCTCGGCTGGGGTGTGAACGGTGGCGTCATCGGGGGCATCGGCGCGTAGTACGGCGGCGGCTGTGCGGTCATTGCTCTGCGGGCCTCTCGGGACGGAGCGGAGGGGGTCCTGAGCTCTATCGGTCGAGGCACGCCAGGGATAAGTGATCAGCCGACCGGCACCGCGTACGGCATGCCGGTCACCGGTTCGCCGCCGGCGGACAGGGCCGCGGCGATCGCGGCGGCGGCCGGCGGGTAGGCCAGCTCGCCGAGGCCGCCGATCGGGGCGTCCGAGTCCACGATGACGACGTCGACGGCCGGGCAGTCGGTGATCCGGGCCCAGGCGTAGTCACGGAACGACGACTGGACCACGGCGCCGTCACGGACGGTGATCTGGGCGCCGAGCACCGTGGACAGCGCGTCCATCACCCCGCCCTCGACCTGGGCGACGACACCGGACGGGTGCACCGGGACGCCGACGTCCACGGCCGCGGTCACCCGCAGCACCCGGCGGGCGGCGGGGTCGGCGCTGACCAGCACCGCGATGGCCGAGCCGTAGTCGAGGTGACAGGCCACGCCCAGCGCCGGGCCGTGGCGGCCGGCCGCGACGTCGAGGACCCGGCGCAGGCGCGAATCCGCGGGCAGCAGCCGCCGCCGGAACTCCACCGGGTCGTGGCCGCCGCGCCGGGCGAGCTCGCTGAGGAAGCACTCCTCGGCGTAGCCGAACTGACCGGCGTAGACGGCCCGCCAGAACCCGGTGCGCAGCGGCGCGGGACGGAGGGTCACGGTCACCTCGCCGGGTACGGCGTACGGAAAGTGATCACCGCTGGCCCGCACCACGGCCGGGTTGCTGAACACCGGCACCACGGTCAGCGGCCACGTCGCCACCTGATGGACGCGCCCGACCGGCATCCCGGACGCGTCGAGACCTGCGGTGAGGCGGTGCACGGACATCGGCCGATACGAGTCGTGCCGGGTGTCGTCGGCGCGCGTCCAGCGTACGGTGACCGGCTCTTCCACCACCCGCGCACATGCCACCGCTTCGAAAACCGCATCCGGCTCGATGCGGCGCCCGAAGCCGCCGCCGGCGAGCGTCGCCTCGATGAGCACCTGAGCCTCCGGCAGCGCCAGCTGCCGGGCCAGCAGCGTACGCAGGCCGCCGGGGTCCTGCACCGGCGCCCAGACCCGGACCCCCGACGCGGTGACGTGCGCGGTCGCGTTCATCGGCTCCATCGCGGCGTGCGCCAGCAGCGGCAGCCGGTAGACCCGCTGATGACCGAATTCGCCCAGCGGCGGCGGTGGTGGCAGCGCGGCCCCGAGATCGTCCAGCCAGGCGCGGCTGTCGGCGGCCGGCGTCCCACCGGTCCAGGTCACCGTGAGCCGGTCCCGTCCGCGCAGCGCCGCAGCGGTGTTCCGCGCTATCACGGCCACGCCGCCCTGCCCTGCGCCCGGCGGCACGAGCGTGACCACGGCGACCACATCCGGCACGGCCCTGGCCGCGGCGTCGTCGACCGTGCCGACCTGCGCTCCGATCCAGGGCGGCCGGGCGACCACGGCGACCAGCGCGCCGGCCGGTGCCGACTCGGCGCCGTAGCGGGCCCGGCCGGTCACGATGTCGCGCGCGTCGGAGCGGCCCGCGCTGGTTCGCCCGATGAGTCGCCACTTCTCCGGTGGCGTGAGTGTCACCGGGACCGACGCGGGGTCGATGGCCGAAGCCGCGCCGACCAGCGCGCGGTAGGGGAGCCGCCGGTGCCGTGGATGCTCGACGTGACCGCTTCGGGCCACACACTCGGATACCGGCACCTGCCACTTCGCGGCCGCGGCGGCGATCAGGAGGCACCGGGCGGCCGCCGCGGCCTGACGCAGCGGCGCCGCGAGCTGACGACTCGACGTCGAGTTCTGCACACCCTGCGGCCCGAACGTCGCCGGATCGCCCGGCGCCTGCTCCAGGGTCACATCCTCGACCTCGACGGCCAGTTCCTCGGCGATCAGGACCGCGGCCATCGTCCGTACCCCCTGGCCGGTGTCCGGTTTCGGGACAGTCGCGATCACCCGGCCACGCGGGTCGACGCGGACGAACACCGTGGGAGCCAGCGGTGACGCGGCCGGGACCGGGACCGGGACGACCAGCGACCCCGCTGCCGCGCCCAGCAGGGTCCGCCGCGTGATCACCGCTCACCTCGCGCGATCTCCGCGGCCCGGTTCACGGCCGCCCGGATCCGCGGGTAGGTCCCGCACCGGCAGATGTTGTCCCGCAGCGCCGCGTCGATCTGCGCGTCGTCCGGGTCGGGATGCTCGGCCAGCAGCGCCACCGTCGCCATGATCTGCCCCGCCTGGCAGTAGCCGCACTGGGCCACGTCCAGCTCCAGCCACGCGCGCTGCACCGGATGATCGCGCAGGCCCTCGATCGTCGTGATCCGCACGCCGGTGGACGCGTCCACACTCCGCACGCAGGGCCGCTCGGCCGCGCCGTCGATCAGTGAGACGCAGGCACCGCACGCTCCGACGCCGCATCCGTAGCGGGGCCCGGTCAGCCCGAGCTCCTCACGCAGCGCCCAGAGCAGCGGCGTGTCACCGGGGACGTCCACCACCCGCCGCCTGCCGTTCACGTGCAACCGGTATCCGCCCACCCGCTGCCCCCATCGATGGTCGCTAATCGCTCAGCATGCTGAATATACTGCTGCCGTGGTCCGAAGCGAGCGTGCTCTACTCCTCGGCGTGCCCGCAGTCGCCTTGCTGACCGGCCTGGTCTGGCTGCTCGGTCAGAGCCTGCACGGCGTCACGCTGCTGCCCGATCAGGGCGCGAGCTGGTACTACTGGAAGCTCCCCGAGCCGACGGCCTGGACCAGGCTTTCTGCATGGCTGGGCTATGCGGCCCACCAGATCCTGTCGTGGGGTTTCATCTGGTACGCGCAAACGCGCGTCAAGCGCTACTCGAGCGGCCTCAAACCGATCAACCTCCTGGCGATCGCGATGAACCTGGCCTTCATCGCCCTGCACGCCGCGCAGACGCGGGTCTTCTACGACGGCCTCGCCCAGGACGTCTCGATCTTCAGCTCGCAGGGCTCCGTGGTCCTGCTGCTCGTGGTCGTCCTGCTGATGGAGAACCGGCGCCGCGGCCTGGCCGCCGGCAAACGAGCACCCATCCCCGCCACGGTGACCGATTTCGCCCGCCGCTATCACGGTTACCTGTTCAGCTGGGCCGCCATCTACACGTTCTGGTACCACCCGATGGAGGCCACCAGCGGGCACCTCATCGGCTTCTTCTACATGTTCCTGCTGCTGTTGCAGAGCAGCCTCTTCCTCACCACCGCCCACACGAACCGCTGGTGGACCGTCACCCTGGAACTGCTCGTCGTCGTCCACGGCACTCTCGTCGCCTGGATGAACTCCGGCCCGCACGGCGCCTGGCCCAAGTTCCTGTTCGGCTTCCTGGCCGTCTTCGTCATCACGCAGATGCACGGGCTGGGCCTGGGCACCCGTACCCGGTGGCTGCTTTTCGGGGTCTATCTGACGGCCCTGATCGCCGTCTTCTCGTGGCACGGCCTCGACCGCGTCCACGAGGTCCTGCGCATCCCGATGGCCGAGTACCTGCTCCTGGCCGTCCTGACCCTGCTGATCTGGCCGTTCACCCTGCTCGCCCGCCGTCGCCACCCGGCCGGCCGGGAACGGAGCCGGAGGCGCTGAAACCGCGCTGAATCCGCGCTGATCCGCCGGGCCGGCAGCCCGCGGGCATGACCTCGGCGATCGAACGGGCGAGCGCTGCGCCACGCCCTGCTCCCCGAGCGTAGGGATCCGTTGACGTGTTACCGCTGGATGGTTACGTTAACATCCCCGAAACGCATCGACTTCTGTCTTTGCGTCACATCCCCGCCAGAAAGGCCGCGCGATGAGAGTTGGACGGATTGGGGCCGGCGCCTTGCTGGTCGCAGCCCCGTTGGTGGTCCCGGGAACCGCGCCCGCGCAAGCGGCGACGAGCAGCTTCCGTGGCGTCAACTGGGCCGACGAACGTGACAACTTTGTGAACGACATCCTGGTGCTGGGCGGGCTCAGCACGTCCGGCAGCTACGCCACCTCCCGCACCAACCAGCAATGGAGTCGGGTGACGTCATGAGAAAAGCGATCTCAGCACTGATCTTGCTTGCGGCCCTCCTGGTGGCGCCGGCGAAAGCGGAAGCCGCCGCCGTGACGATCACCAACGGGACTCAGTTCAGCGACACGAGCGGGAACCCCGTACACGCTCATGGCGGTGGTGTTCTGAAGGTCGGCACGTATTACTACTGGTTCGGCGAGAACCGCAACGCCGACAACACCTTCCGCGCGGTCTCCGTCTATCGCTCGACGGACCTGCGCAACTGGGAGTTCCGCAACAACGTGCTGACCCCGGCGGCCGCGAGCGAGCTGCAGGGCGCCAACATCGAACGGCCCAAGGTCATCTACAACGCCTCCACCGGCCGCTACGTCATGTGGATGCACAAGGAGAACGGCGTCAACTACAGCGAGGCCCGTGCCGCCGTGGCGTCCTCCGCGACCGTTGACGGGACGTACACGTATCACGGCAGTTTCCGGCCGCTCGGCACGCACATGTCGCGGGACATCACGCTCTACAACGACGGTGGCACGGCGTACATGATCTCCGCCGCCGACGAGAACTACGACCTGCACATCTATCGGCTCACCGCCGACTACCTGAACGTGGCCTCGCTGGTCGGCAACTTCTGGAACGACGCGCACCGCGAGGCGCCCGCGATGTTCAAGCGCGGCAGCACGTACTTCCTGCTCACCTCGGGCGCCACCGGCTGGAGCCCGAACCAGGCGAAGTACGCCACCGCGTCGTCGATCTCCGGGCCGTGGACCGGCTGGACGAACGTCGGCGACGGGACCACGTTCCGGTCCCAGCCGACGTACGTGCTGCAGGTCGGCAACAGCTACCTGTACATGGGTGACCGCTGGGCCGGCGCCTGGAGCGGGCCGGTCAACGACTCCCAGTACGTGTGGCTGCCGATCGGCTTCCCGTCGGCCACCAGCATGAGCCTGAGCTGGTACCCGACGATCACGATCGACGCGGCGGCCGGAACGGTCACGGGCAACCCGGTCACGTACTACCGGGTGACGAACCGCAACAGCGGCAAGGTCCTCGACGTGATCAGCTCGTCGGTCGCCGACAACGCCGAGATCAAGCAGTGGACCTGGAACAGCGGCGCCAACCAGCGCTGGGAGTTCCGCGACGTGGGCGGCGGTTACTTCAACATCGTCAACCAGAACAGCGGCAAGTGCCTGGACGTGGCAAGCGCCTCGACCGCTGACGGCGCGAACGTCATCCAGTACAGCTGCTGCTCCGGCACCAACCAGCAGTGGCAGTGGCAGTCCTATAACGGATATTTCCGGATTGTCGCGCGGCACAGCGGTAGGTGCCTCGATGTCGCCGGCTCCGGCACGGCGGACGGCACCGACGTCCAGCAGTACACCTGCTCGTCGGGGAACAATCAGCAGTTCTCCCGTACGTCCTAGAAAGTGACCGTAACCACGGACGGCCCGGCGGCGAACCGCCGGGTCGTTTGCTCATGTCGGCGGAACCGGGGTCGAAGGTAAGGCGGTTAACAAATCGGCGACCGGGGAGACGGATGAGCAGCGAAGTGTCGGCGCGGCCGCGCCCGGTCCGCGGCCCGGTCGGAGTGTGTGGCCTGCTGGCCCTGCTGTCGGCGGTGGTGTTCGTCGTCAACCTGGGCGAACTGCGCACGCCGGTCCTGGCCCTCTGGCTCGCCGCGCCGCTCGCCTCACTCGTCGGCCTGGGCTCGCTGCTGGCCGTCGCCCGGCGCGACGACCTGCCGCGCGCGACCCGCCGCTTCTACCGCCACCTGGCGATCGGCTGCGGCATGGCGTTCGTGGGCACCCTGATCAACACGTTCGACAGCGTGGTCCGGGGCATGCCCGCGTTCTACGTCTCGCCTGCGGCCGGCATCGCCTTCGCCGGCGCCATCGGCATCAACGTGTGGGCCATGGCCCGCCTGCCGCTGCGCCTCTCCGGCCCCGGCGAGGTGCTGCGCGCCGCGCTCGACGGCCTGGTCGTGCTGCTCGCCGCCGGCGCCTTCTCCTGGCACTACGTCACCCGCCCGATGGTCGAGGCGGCCGACTTCAGCGCGATGATGCTCGCCTCCGCCGCTCTGATCATGTGCCTCAACCTGCTGGCGCTGTTCGCCTTCGGCAAGGTCGCCCTGGCCGGCCGCGGTCACCTCGCCCGGGGCGTGCTCCCGACCCTCGCGTCCGCCATGCTGGTGGGCACCGTGCTCTCGTCGGGCCAGCGCCTCGTCATGGACAAGCCGTGGCTGGCCGCCGTCCAGCTCGCCATCCCGGTCGCCATGCTCTGCGCGGTGATCGCCGCCCGCACCCAGGTCCGCGCCGCCGTGTCGAGCCGCCCCGTCCGAGGCAACAGCCGCCGCCTGCCGGTGTGGCTGCCCTACCTGGCCATCGCCGCGGTGGACGCCCTGCTGGTCGGCCTGATCGCGACCGGCGACGCCGACGCGCTGCCGATGGCCGGCGTGGCCGTTGTCCTGACCGCCATCGTGGTGGCCCGCCAGCAGTCCGTGTTCCGGGAGAACGCCGGCCTGGTCGCCCGCCTCGACCACGGTGCCACCCACGACACGCTGACCGGCCTGCCGAACCGGGCCCTGTTCACCGAGCGCCTCGACGAGGCCCTCGCCGCCGACGACGCGGACCGCCCGGTCAGCGTCGCCCTGATCGACCTCGACGACTTCAAGACCGTCAACGACACGCTCGGGCACGGCATCGGCGACGCGCTGCTGGTCGCCGTCGCGGAACGCCTCACCGTCACGATCCGCAAGGAGGACACGGTGGCCCGGCTGGGCGGCGACGAGTTCGTGGTCGTGCTCGACGGCATCGACCCGGAGGCCGCCGAGGCCGCCGCCCACCGCATGATCGCCGCGCTGGCCGAGCCGGTCGTCGCCCAGGGCCACGAACTGCTGGTCCGCGCGAGCATCGGCCTGGCCGACGGCCACGCCGGCGAGGACGCCGCCGACCTGCTGCGCCGCGCCGACATCGCCATGTACGCCGCGAAGCACGGCGGCGGCAGCAACGTCGAGCGCTACACCGAGGGCATGGCCGTCTCGATCGCCGACACCGCCGCCCTGGGCGCTCAACTCCAGCACGCCATCACCGACGGCCAGCTGTTCCTGATGTACCAGCCGATCGTCGCCCTCGACGGCGGACGCCTGCGCGGCGTCGAAGCCCTGGTCCGCTGGGCCCACCCGCTGCAGGGCATCGTCCCGCCCGTCCAGTTCATCCCGGTTGCCGAACGCACCGGCCTCATCGTCCCCCTCGGCGACTGGGTCCTCCGCGAGGCCTGCCATCAGCTCGCCGCCTGGCGCGACGAACTCGGCGAACGCGCACCCGGCGTCCTCAACGTCAACGTCAGCGCCCGCCAGCTGCGCGACCCCGGCTTCGTCGACCGCGTAGCCGCCATCCTCGCCGAGACCGGCCTGCCCCCGCACCGCCTCACCCTGGAGATCACCGAGAGCACGGCGGTAGCCCTCGGCGAAGCGGTCACCCGCCTGGACGACCTGCGCCGCATGGGCATCCGCATCGCTCTCGACGACTTCGGCACCGGCCAGTCGACCCTCACGCTCCTCCACGAACTCCCCGTCGACCAGCTGAAGCTCGACCGCTCCTTCACCCAGGGCACGGACACGAGCCGCCGCGACACGATGCCGGCCGCGGTCATCGCGCTGGCGGACGCGGTGGGCCTCGACCTGGTCGCGGAAGGGGTGGAGAACGAGGACCAGGCGGCCCGCTTGGCGGATCTGGGATATCAGCACGCGCAGGGTTATCACTTCGCGCGGCCGCTGCCGGCGGCGGCGATCGGGGAGATGGTGGTCACGCAGGGCGTTTCGGTCCCGGCCGTTTCCTGATTTTTCCGGTACGCGCTACGCGAACCGCCCTTCCTGGACCGCGACCAGCCTGCCACTCAAGGCCGATGCGCCCCTGCTGGGCTTTCCCGGCGGGTCACCCACCACGCCGCCCACCACCTATCCCAGCGCCCGCCTCGCTTCTCCTCGCGTCCGCCTCGCAT
The DNA here is from genome assembly GCF_040681145.1 of Actinoplanes sp. NPDC051861. Classification (NCBI taxonomy): domain Bacteria; kingdom Bacillati; phylum Actinomycetota; class Actinomycetes; order Micromonosporales; family Micromonosporaceae; genus Actinoplanes; species Actinoplanes sp. NPDC051861. The sequence continues at coordinate 153,094 of NZ_JBFAYE010000012.1, read as the reverse complement.
TTCCCTGCGTCCGCCTGGCTTCTCCTGGTGTCCGCCTGCTTTCCGGGCGCCCGCGCCGCTTCCTTCCGGCGGTCGCGCAGCCTGCTCCGGGCGGCGGCCGGCGCGGCTCGTCGCGGCGGTGGCCCTGCCGCCCTGTGTCTTGCAGCAGCCACCCACGCCCCAATAGCGATAGTCGCCGCGCCTTCAGTCCCCGCCACATCGTCCCCGGCTTCTGAGGAGGGTGAGGCGCGCGCTGAAGAGTCCCCGGCTGGCGCTGGCTCAGGTTTCGTGGCCGTGGAGACCTGCGTCGTTGCCAGCTGGGGTAGTTCAGCTGGCGGTGCGGCAGGTTCTGCCGGCCGGACTCCACGCGAACCGGATGGCCGCAGATGACTGCCCGGTGTGTGGTGACCGCTCAGCGGGCGGTTGCGAGAGGGCGCAGGCTGAGTGGTCGGTGTTTCCGGAAGCGTCAAGCAGCTAGCGCGAGCTTTTCTGCCGGTTTGTGCTGGTAGGGGGTGCCGGTGCGGAGCATGGCGTGCAGGACGTCGACGCGGCGGCGTGCAAGGCAAATGAGGGCAGCGTTGTGTTTCTTGCCCTCAGCGCGTTTGCGGTCGTAGTAGGCCCGGCTGAGCGGGTCGGACAGGGCCGCGAACGCCGACAGGAAGAACGCGCGTTTGAGCTGCTTGTTGCCGCCCTTGGGTGGATGCTCACCGCGATGCTGGTGCCCGATCGCCGGGTCACGGGGGCCAGGCCGGCATAGGCGGCCAGATGGCCGGAGGTCGGGAACGCAGTGACGTCACCGACTTCGAGCAGGATCCGGGCTGCGGTCCTGACCCCGACGCCAGGCATCGAGATCAGGACCGAGGAGAGAGGGTGCGCATCAAGCATCTCCTCGACCTGGACGGCGACTTGGTCACGTTGTTTGAGCAGCTCCCGCAGGCTGTCGGCCATCCTCGGAGGATGGTCTCGGCCGCGGTGCTGCCAGGAACGACGACGGTCTGAGCGTGGAGGGCGGTGAAGATCTGCTCGACCAGGCGGGCACCCATCCGTGGAGCTCTGCTCTTGACGATCTCGACCAGTTTCGACCGGCCGGCCTTGCGCAACCCGGCCGGGCCGCCGCACCGCGACAGCAGTTCCAACACGGCGGGATGCTGCACTTTTGGGCCCAGCATCTTCTCCAGCGGTGGGTGGATCTGGGTCAGCGGGCCACGGATGCGGTTGGCGATGCGAGTTACCTTGCCGGCGAGGTCGTCGTCGTAGCCGACCAGCATCTCCAACTCGGCGAGAGTGTCGTCACCGGCATCGACCCGGCGCAGCGTGTGCGGCAACGTGCGGGCGGCATCCGCGATCACGTAGGCGTCGCGGGCGTCGGTCTTCGCCGTGCCGTGGTGCAGGTCGGCCAGGCGGCGCATGACCAGGCCGGGCAGGTAAGCGATCTGGTGCCCGCAGGCCCGGGCGACCGCGACAGGCAGGGCACCGATCGAGGCGGGCTGGTCGACCACGGCCAGGATCCGGCCGTGCCGGCCGAGCTTGTCGAACAGTTTCCTCAGCCCAGCCTCGGTATTCGGCAGCGCCGCGTCATGCAGCCGCTTGCCCGCCGGATCGAGCGCGACGGCACGGTGGTCGATCTTGCCGACGTCCAGGCCCAGGAACACGCCGTACTCGTCGGTCACGCTTTCGCCTCCCACGATGTCCATCATGGGCTCGGCCGCCTGTCAGAGCGTCGGACTGCCGGCAGCCACGTTACGGAGAGACCTACCCGAGGGGTGGCCGGGTCCCTATCAGCGGTCCGCCGACGCCACCCGGCCCGGCGACAACACCCCCCGGATCATGCGTACGACAGGGGCGGTAAGTCATACCGGACCGAGCGAACGAGCAATCCCCGGCTGGGGACGATCAAAAAGATAACGGTCGTCGGGTGACGAGGTGGCCGTCGGGAGGGGGGTCGTTGCGGCTCGGGTGAGCCCCTCGCGAGCCGTCACTCAGACCGCTGTCCGGGCCCCGAACGGCTGGCGGGTTCATGGCTGGGGAGCGGTGTGGAAGACCGGTCGGGGCGGGTGGGTGCGGAGCGGCCTGGTGGGGATTTGTGTGGCCGGGTAGCGATGTGGTGAGTGGCCGCGCCCGCCGAGACGAAGAGCGCCCCGAGCACCACCCACCCCGGCGTCCCGTGGGTGATGGCAGTCGCGGTTGTCAGGGCCGGGGCGAGGGCGGTGCCGGCGGCGAAGCCGGTCTGGCTGATGCCCTGGTAGGCGCCGGCTCGGCGGTGGTCGGCGAGTTCGAAGGCGAGTTCCCAGGCGCCGGCTTCGGAGAGGATCTCGCCGGCGGTGTGGGCGACCACGGCCAGGACCAGGAGAGTGACGGCGAGGAGCGCGGCGCCGTGGGCCGCGGCGGCGTAGAGGAGGCAGGACGCCAGCAGGAGGAGGGCGGCGAGCAGGACGGTGCGGCCGGCGGCGGGCACGTCGGGGACCAGGCGGGACGCGGGGATCTGGAAGAGGGTGACCAGGACGGTGTTCAGGACCAGGAGCAGGGCCACGGTGGCGGCGGGTGCGGTGGTGTGTGTGGTGACCCAGAGCGGCATCCCCACGGTGAGCAGGCCGAACTGCACGGTCATGACGCCGTTGAGAGCGGCGACGGTGACATAACGGCGGTCCCGTAGCGGTGAGCGCGGGGACACGGGCGGGGCCGGGTGCGGCGGCGTGGGTGGGATGGCTCGCAGCGGGAGCAGGGAGACGAGGACCAGGGCGGACGCGGCCAGCATCGCGATCGTGTAGGCGCGTGCGGTGCCCACGGTCAGCGCGATCGCGGCCAGGGCCGAGCCGAGGCCGACGAAGATGTTGGTGGCCACGCGGAGGCGGGCTCGGGTGGCCACGCGGTCCGGGCCGGTGAAGTGCTGTGCCAGCAGGGTTGCCTGGGCGGTGCGCTGGGCTGCCTGGGTCATCGCTGCCAGGCACGCTACAAGGCAAAACGCGATCAGCGTACGCGAAAAGCAGTAAACCGCGAGTGAAACGCCCTGGCCGGCCGTCGCCGCGATGAGCACGCCGCGCGCACCGAGAAGGTCACAGAGGCGGCCGGCGCCGAAGGCGGTGGCGATGCCCGCGCCGCCGGCGAGAGTGAGGACCGCGCCGACCGTGGCCGGGCTGAGGCCGATGACGGTGGTGAAGTAGAGCGCGCTGACCGCGAACAACACGCCCTTCGCGGTCGACGCGGCAGCCGTGGACAGGAGCAGGGCCCGGAGGAGAGGTGTCACGCGTCCGTTCTGCCAGGGCGGACCGGATCGCACGATCGATGTAGCGTAACGCTTCATGGTCGTGCGCTACGAGCTCGCCGGACGGGACCTTGCCGGGGTGCGGTTCGCCGTCTCGCCGCTCAACGAGCTCGTCCTGTCCCTGCACGCCTGGCGTGACCCCGGCCGCTACCCCGTGCACCTGCCCTGGATCCGGCGCCTGCGCGAGCAGCAGCACCGCCTCGACACGACCGCGCTGAACGCCCTGGTCAACGACGACCTCTGGACACCCGACTTCCTCACACCCCGGCCGAGGTCCCCGCTGACCCGCCTCGAGGACGAGCTGGCGATCGTGGCCTCCACACCGCCGGGCATCGTGCACCGCGATCTGGAGGTCCTGGGCGGAAGGCGGCAGAAGCCGAAGCTGGGCCGCGTCCTGGAAGCCCTGACCGGTTACTGGGACCTCTGCTTCGCACCGCACTGGCCGCGGATGCGAGCGATCCTCGAGGCCGACGTCACCTTCCGCGGCCGGGAGATCGCCCAGCGCGGCCTGGCCGCCATGTTCACCGGCCTGGCCGGCCGCGTCCGGCTCGACGGCGACGTCGTGGAGGTGCATGTGCGCTCGGACGTGCACTACACCCGGCCGGCGCGGGATGCGCTGACCCTGGTCCCGTCGCTCTGGACCAGCAGCGCCTCCGCGCCGATCCTGCCCGACGAGCCGCCGATGATCATCTACTTGGCGCGGGGGTGCGGAACACTCTGGGAGTCCCCGCCACTGCCCGCGCCGCGGGCGCTGGCCGGGATCCTCGGCTCGCACCGGGCCGGCCTGCTCCACGTTCTGGCCGAACCCGCCTCCTCCACCGAACTCGCCGTACGCCTCGACGTCACCACGACCGCGGTCAACCAGCACCTGCGGGCGCTCCGGGCAGCCGGCCTGCTGGTCAGCGCCCGCCACGGCCGCTCGGTCCTGTACCGGCGGACCGACCTGGGCGACCGCCTATGCGGTGCTGCCCCGGACGACCAGTGACGTGGCCAGCTCGATCCGGGTCGACTCCAGGCGCTCGCCGTTGACCAGGCGCAACAGGGTCCGCGTCGCCGCCACGCCCATCTCGTGCAGCGGCTGGCGAACCGTGGTCAGCGGTGGTGCCATCCACTCCGCGAAGTTCAGCCCGTCGAAGCCGACCACGCTCACGTCGCCCGGGATGCCGAGGCCGGCGCGGCGTACCGCCTCGTAGACCCCGGTCGCCTGCGCGTCGCTGCACGCGAAGATCGCGGTCGGGCGTTCCGGCAGGGCCAGCAGCGCCTGTGCCGAGGCGAGCCCGCCGTCGTGCTGGAAGCTGCTGTAGCGCACCAGGTGGCGGTCGGCGCCCAGGCCGGCCGACTCCAGCGCCGCGCGGTAGCCGGCGATCCGGGCCCGGGTGCACTGGAGCTGCTCGGGGCCGCCGATCACCGCGATCCGCCGGTGTCCCAGCTGGATCAGGTGCTCGGTGGCCGTGTATCCGCCGGCGAAGTTGGTGGCGCCGATCGACGGGATGTCCGGCGGCGGCTGGCTGACCCCGTCGACCACGACGAACGGCAGGTTGCGGCGGTCCAACTCGGCGCGCTGCTGCTCGGTCAGCTCGCTGAGCACCAGGATCGCGCCCTGGGAGCCGCGCGCCAGCAGCGACTCCAGCCATCGGCGGGTCAGTGACTGCCGGTTGTGGACCGAGGAGACGACCAGGCTCAGCCCGGCCTCCTCGACCACCTCCTCGACACCGGCCAGGATCGACAGGCCCCAGACGCTGTCCAGTTCGTTGATCACCAGGTCGATCAGGTCGGTGCGGCGCCCGGTCCGGCGGGCGGTGCGGGGCCGCTGATAACCGCGCTCGGCGAGCAGCCGCTCGATGGCCCGCCGCGTCGACGGTGACACGTCGGTGTGCCCGTTGAGCACCTTGGAGACGGTCGAGACGGCGACGTTGGCCTCCCGGGCGATCGCCGTGAGCGTCGGCTTCATGTTTCTCCCGAGTTTCGAAAAGTATTGCTGCCTGCCGATGCCGTGACGTGTGATCTGGCACGTTACACCGCTCCGAAACCCAGCGAAAGGTTTCGCAAACTCATGCGCATACGAGCTCTGTTCGCCGTCCTTGCCCTCTCCGTAACGGCAGCCTGCGGCACCGGCGGGCCCGGAACCGCCGACGACCCGGCCAAGGTGCAGGTCTGGGCCATCCAGGACGCGGCGGTCAACCCGATCGCCACCGCGAGCATCAAGGACTACAACACCGCCAGCGGCAACGCGGTCGCCCTGACCACCTACGTGAACGACGCCTACAAGCAGAAGCTGCAGGTGGCGATGGGTTCGCCGCAGGCACCGGACGTCTTCTTCAACTGGGGCGGCGGCAACCTCGCCCAGTTCGTCGAGGCCGGTCAGGTCGAGCCGCTCGACGACCTGCTCGCGAAGAACCCCGGCCTGGCCGACAGGTTCCTGCCCAGCGTCCTGGACGTCGGCAAGGTGGACGGCAAGCAGTACGGCCTTCCGATGATCGGTGTGCTGCCGGTCGTGCTGTTCATCAACAAGGACGTCTTCGCCAAGGCCGGTGTCCAACCGCCGAAGACGTACGCCGAGCTGCTCACCCTGATCGACACGTTCAAGGCCGAGGGCGTCACGCCGATCGCCCTCGCCGGTTCGCAGGGCTGGACCGAGCTGATGTGGCTGGAGTACCTGCTCGACCGGATCGGCGGTGCCGCCAAGTTCTCGGCGATCGCGTCCGGTCAGCCGGGCGCCTGGCAGGACCCGGCGGTGCTGAAATCCCTGGAGGAGATCCAGAACCTGGTGAAGCGGGGCGCGTTCGGGTCCAACTTCGCGTCGGTCAACTACGACAACCAGGGCGCGTCGAAGCTGTTCGCCACCGGCAAGGCGGCCATGCACCTGATGGGCACGTGGGACTACTCGGTGCAGAAGGACGCCAACCCCAAGTTCCTCAGCGACGGCAAGCTCGGGTACGTCGCCTTCCCGGCGTACGAGGGTGGAGCCGGTGACCCGAAGTCGGTCGTGGGCAATCCGAGCAACTACTACTCGATCAACGCGGCGTCCGGGAACAAGGGCGTGGCGGCGGACTTCCTCGCGAAGTCGCTGGCGTCGGAGGCGTACATCAACGGGCTGATCGACGCCGGGCAGGTGCCGGCGGTCAAGGGCATCGAGGCAGCGCTCACGAGGAAGCCGAACGCCGAGTTCACCACGTTCACCTACGACCTGGTGGCGCAGGCGCCCAGCTTCACCCAGTCCTGGGACCAGGCGCTCAGCCCGTCGGTCAGCGAGAAGATGCTGACCAACCTGCAGAAGCTGTTCCTCAACAAGATCACGCCGGCCGGCTTCGCCGCCGACATGGCCACCGCCAAGTGATCGCAGCGGCATCAAGGGAGCGGCCCGGGTTCGCCTGGGCCGCGCCCGCGGTGGTGTTCTTCTCCGCGTTCGGCATCCTTCCGGTGCTCGCCGTGGTCGCGCTCAGCTTCACCGAGTGGAACGGCCTCGGCGACCCCGTCTGGATCGGCGGCGCCAACTGGTCCGCGATGGCCGGGGACGCGGAACTGGTCAACGGCGTCACCACCACACTCACCCTGACCGTCGTCTCGTGGCTGGTGCAGACGCCGCTCGCGCTGCTGATCGGCGTGTGGGCGGCCGGGCCGCAGCGCAACCGCGCGGTGCTGTCGACGCTGTTCTTCCTGCCGCTGCTGTTCTCCACCGCGGCCATCTCGGTGACGTTCGTGTCGCTGCTCGACCCGAACTTCGGCCTGGCCGCGTCCGTCGGCGACGGCAACTTCCTCGGCGACCCGGACCGCGCGCTGTACGTGATCGCGTTCGTCATCGCCTGGCAGTTCGTGCCGTTCCACAGCCTGCTCTACCAGTCCGCGACCCGGCAGATCCCGCAGTCGCTGTACGAGGCGGCCTCGATCGACGGCGCGACGGGGGTGCGGCAGTTCTTCGACATCACACTGCCGCAGCTGCGCAACACGATCATCGCCTCGTCGGTGCTGATGCTGGTCGGGTCGCTCACCTACTTCGAGATGATCCTGCTGATGACGAACGGCGGGCCGGGCACCGCCACCCGGGTCCTGCCCCTGCACATGTACGCCAAGGGCTTCGTCGCCTTCGACATGGGTTACGCCAGCGCGCTGGCCGTCCTGCTCGTGGTCGCCGGCACCGCCCTGTCGATCGTCGTCGTCCGGTCCACCGGTTACCACCGGATGGCCAGCGACCGGGAAGGAGCCTGATGCGGCGGCCCTGGAATGTTCCGGCGGGAGTGGCGGCCACGATCTGGCTCGTGATCGTCGCCGTGCCGATCTACTTCGTGGTGATCACCGGGTTCCGGACCCAGGACGCCTATCTCGGACAGGGCCCGCTCGACCTGCCGACCGACCCGACTCTCGAGAACTACACCTCGCTGTTCGGGTTGGGCTTTCCCACGTACCTCATGAACAGCCTGCTCGTGACGGCCGGGACGATCGCACTCGTGCTCGCGGTCGCGCTGCCGGCGGCGTACGCAATCGTCCGCAACCCCGGCCCCGCGCTCAGGGTGAGTTTCGCCGTCTTCCTCCTGGGCCTGGCCGTCCCGGCGCAGGCTGTGATCGTGCCGATCTACCTGATCATCACAAGGCTTCAGATGTACGACAGCCTGGCCGCGATCGTGCTGCCCAGCGCCGCGTTCTCCCTCCCGATCGCGATCGTCGTGCTCACCAGCACGCTGCGCGACATCCCCGGCGAGCTGTACGAGGCGATGACCGTCGACGGCGCCACCACCCGGCGGGTCTTCACGCGTCTCGTCCTGCCGCTCGCCCGGCCCGGCCTGGTCAGCGTCGGCATCTTCGTCGGCCTGGGCGCCTGGAACGGTTTCCTCTTCCCGCTCGTGCTCACCCAGAGCGAGAACCAGCGCGTCCTGCCGCTCGGCCTGTGGAACTTCCAGAGCCAGTACGGCACCAACGTTCCCGGTCTGATGGCCGCCGTCGTGCTCTCCGCGCTGCCGGTCCTCGCCCTCTACCTGTTCGGCCGCCGTCACCTGCTCAGCGGCCTGGCCGCCGGCTTCGGCAAGTGAGGAACACTCAGTGATCATCTCGAACCCGGTGCTCCCCGGCTTCCACCCGGACCCGTCGATCCTGCGGGTCGGCACCGACTACTACCTCGCCACGTCGACGTTCGAGTGGTACCCGGGCGTCCGCCTGCACCACTCGTTGGACCTGGTCCACTGGCGCCCGCTCGGCGGTGTACTCACCGACCAGCTCGACATGACCGGCAACCCGGACTCGGGCGGCGTGTGGGCGCCCTGCCTGTCCTGGGCCGACGGTGTCTTCTACCTGGTCTACACGGATGTGAAGAGCTACTCCGGGTTCTGGGACACCCCGAACTACGTGGTCACCGCCACCTCGATCGACGGGCCGTGGTCGGAGCCGGTGCCGCTGCACGCCCGCGGTTTCGACCCGTCGCTGTTCCACGACGACGACGGCCGCAGCTGGCTGCTGTCCAACCGCACCGACTGGCGCCCCGGCCACCCGTGGGCCAACGGCATCATCGTCCAGGAGTTCTCCCGCGCCACCGGGCGCCTTGTCGGCCCCGTTTTCGACCTCTATTCCGGCACGGCTGCCGGGATGACCGAGGGACCACATCTGTACGCGAAGGACGGCTGGTACTACCTGATCACGGCCGAGGGCGGCACGGAGTGGTTCCATCAGGCGACTGTCGCCCGCTCCCGGTCGCTGCTCGGCCCTTACGAAACGGATCCCGGGACTCCGCTGCTCACGTCGGTGCACCGCCCGGACCTGACCCTGCAGAAGGCCGGACACGGCAGTCTCGTGTCGACCCCGGACGGCGAGTGGTACTTCGCCCACCTCGCCGGCCGGCCGCTCACCCCGCGCGGCCGATGCGTTCTCGGCAGGGAGACCGCCCTCCAACGCGTCGCCTGGACCGCCGACGGGTGGCCGCGCATCGACGGCGGCATCCCGCACGACGAGGTTCCCGGTCCTGACCTGCCGGCCCACCCCTGGCCGGACGAGCCGGAGACCGACGACTTCTCGTCACTCGGCCCGCATTGGAGCACCCTTCGCCGGGCTGCTCACTCCGACTGGATCGCTGTCGGCGGCGGCTCACTGCGGCTGGTCGGGGGACGGTCCGCCGGGGCCCTCTCCGGGGAGAGCCTGGTGGCCCGGCGTATCCAGCACCGCCGCGCGACCTTCGAGGCGACGGTGCTGTTCGAACCGGCCGGCTACCAGCAGATGGCCGGGATCACCGCGTATTACAACAGCCGCAACTGGTACTTCCTCCGTATCGGCTGGAATGAGGAAGCCGGCGCGATCGTCGACGTCCTGGCCTCCGACCGCGGTCGCGTCACGTTGATCGCACCGGCGGTTCCGGTCTCCGGCCCCACCCGCCTCCGCTTCGACCTCGACGGGGACGCGCTGCTCGCCTCCTGCGGCGACGTGGAGTGGGGGCCGTTCGACGCGGGCGTCCTCTCCGACGAACACGCCCGCGAATTCGACGGGAATGGTCCCCGCACGTGGGGGTTCACGGGGGCGTTCTTCGGCCTGTGGTCCCAGGACCTGACGGGTGGGGGCTTGCCGGCCACCTTCAGCGCCGCCACCTACAAACCCCAACCCTGACGCGGCCATGTGTCACCGCCGGGCCCCGGTCGCCGCCCGCCGCACGTCTCGGCACGCGACCGGACAGCCCGGCGGGGCGCATCGGCCTCATGTGGCAGGAACCCGAGCCGCCATTTCGCATAGCTGAACGTCGAATTGATCGGAATGGGTTGCGTTGTCGTTCAATCGACACCCATGGTGCCCCGCCCCCGGATTTAGCATGCGAAAAACACAACTCGGCCGGGACGGTACGCGATGGACACAGGAACTGTCGCCAATCAGTTCACGAAGGATCCAGGAACCGCCTTTCTTGAGATCATCCGAACCTCGCCCGAGCCGGTCTCGGCACGAGAGATCAAAAAGCGGCTGATCGACGCGGGCGCGAAGAAGGCCGACGTGGACCGGCGGTGGCCGGCCTTTCAGCGTGTGGTCAAACTGCACCCGCAGATCACCGCGGCCAACACCAGATACGGCTGGTCCGCCGACCCGCGATCGGCGCAGAGTTCCCTGACTGTGCTGGCCGGCAACCTGCTCGCGAAGCTGCCGCCGTGGCTCGCCCAGCCGCTGGTCCGAAACGTCGCATCCGCCGTCGACGGGGCCGAGTCCACCCATCGGGCCGGCAACGAGTTCGAACAGGCCCGCATGGTCGCCGCTCTCGCTGTCGCTGTCGACGTGCTGCATACACGCGGCGACACGATCGCCGAAGTGAGCAAGCTCTTCGCGGAGGAGACCAGGCGCAAGCGGCTGTGGCCGCTCGGCCGCCGGGGCGAGACCGTCGCGTTCGACCCGGTGTCACACGAGGCCGAAATGGACACGCCGGCACCTGGCGCCACCGTCCGGGTGGCCCGCCCCGGCTACGTCTGGCGCGGCGGCGGCGAGCCGGTCGTGGCCGCCAAAGCGATCGTCACCGTTTAGCGGCTGTCATGGCCCGGAAGAGCAAGAGGTTGGTCACCGCGAAGGATCAGTCGGTCGCCGCGCTGTTCGACAAGAGGTCGTTCATCCTCGACTACTACCAACGCGACTATGTCTGGGAGGAACCGCAGATCACGCGGCTGATGAACGATCTGTCGCGGAAGTTCCTGGCTCAGTGGAGCGATCGTCACTCGCTGCGGGACGTGAGCTCGTACGATCCTTATTTCCTGGGTCCCTACATCGTCTGCACAGCGGATGGCAGGACCTCACTGGTCGACGGCCAGCAACGGATCATCACGCTGTTGCTCCTGCTGATCTTCCTGAAACGGAAGGCGGAGACGACACCGCAAGCGCACAGCAAGGCCGCCCAGCTCTCCACCTTGATCAGGACGGACCGGTTCGGCCTGCAGACGTTCCGCGTGGACGTCGGCGAATACGCGGAATGCTTCAAAGCTCTGCTCGACGGGCGCGGGTACAACGTCGATGACGCGCCGCAGAACATCAAGCGCATTTGGCAGGCCTATGACCTGATCGAGGTGCACTTTCCCGTGGAGCTGGGCGGCGACGTGCTCGTCATGTTCATCGACTGGCTACTCTTCCGCGTGTCGCTAGTGGTGATGGACGCGGGCGACCGTGAGCGCGCGGAGGAGATGTTTCAATCGATCAACGACTGCGGTGTCCGGCTCTCGCCCATGGACCATCTCAAGCGGTTCCTCCTCAGCGACGCCGACCCGGATCCACGTGAGCTGGAGGGCACGTGGACCGCCATGGTGTCGGCTCTGGAGAACGTCGAGAAGGGTGCCGCGTTCGCCTATCTCAGGACGGTCTTCCGAGCCAGATTTCCCGAGGCCGCGCAACGGCCGGGCCCGAGTCTGAACGATGCCACCCACGTGTGGGTGCGGGTGCGTGCGGACGAAATCTGGCCCGATCCGAAGACCGACGGCCCGGCCCGCTTTCTGACGGAGGTGCTCTATCGGTTCCACAGCCTCTACATCACCCTGTTGCGAGCGCGGTCCGAGACGAATCCGTACGTGCCAGCCGTTCGGTACAACGCGTTCCACGGCATCACCGAACAGTTCGACCTGACGTTCGCGGCGCTGCGGCCGGATGACTCGAAGGAGGTGCGGGAGCAGAAGGCGGGCAAGGTCGCCGCCTTCCTCGACCTCTTCTACGTGACGCAGACACTCTATGACGAACGAGTGGACCAGAAGCACGTCGATGAGCTAGTGGCAGAGGTCATGCCGGCGGTGCGGCTCACAGAATCGGTCGAGGAGCTGGGTCGCGCGCTTGGAAAGCACGCCGCCGACTGGCCCGCCCGGCTGGAGCGCATTCCGGAACTCAGCTACGGCGCCAACCGGCGGTTCGTGCACTACGTGCTGACACGCCTCACGGCCTGGGTGGAGCGGGGAGCGACGGGCGGCGAGTACGACCCCACCGATCGATTCCTCCGGCATCGGCCGGGCGAGCGCGACTTCGAGATCGAACATCTCTTCACGAGCACAGCTTCGAGGTATGCGCACAAGGAGCCGAATGCCCGCTACTACGGCCATCTGCGCAATCGAATCGGTGCTCTTCTTCTGCTCGATGGGCTGGACAACGGAAGTTACGGCGGGATGCTTCTCGAAGACAAGCTGATGATGTATCGAAAGGACACCCGGCTGGCCGGGATGATCAATCCGGACTTCTTCTACAGGGGAAACGTCAAGCTTCGCGAGTTTCTCCGTTTCCGGGGACTGCTTCAGATGGTCCCCACCTACGACAGCGGCACCGCGCTCGAACCGTTCATCGACGCGCGCGGGCGCTTCTACCGTGAGATGGCGAAGAGGATCTGGAGCTTGGAGACCCTCGGCCTCGCGCCGGATTCCGTACCCGGACCGGCAGCGACTGCAACGGGGAAACGGACTCACTACGGGGTCCGGTTCCAGGACCTGGTGCAGGCGAGATTCGTCGCGCCGGGCGACCGGCTGGTCGGCCACCGGCGCAACGAGTCGTTTCACGCACGTGTCCGCCCGGACGGCAACCTCGAGACCGCATCCGCCCCCGGCGCTGTCTCGCCCGCTGTCGCTCCCTCGCTCAGCAAGGCGATGGAGAACGCGGGTGCCGGGGGCGGCAACGGCTGGTCCTTCTGGCAGGTCGAGCGCACCGGCGAGCGGCTAGACAGCGTACGGCAGCGTTACCTCAATCAGTCCGGGCAGTAGCGCGGCCGCTTCAGGGGAGAAGCTGGACCATAGTGCGGCCCGCGCGCCGGGCCGGGGTCGTGAAAGCGTCGGGGGCCCCGTCGAGGGTGACGGTCCGGCCGATGAGGCTTCGGAGGCGGCCGGTGCGGACCCGGGTGGCGATTTCGGCCAGCTGGGGCCGGCTCGGCTCGACGACGAAGAAGGCCGTGCGGCCCTGGTCAGGGGATACCGGGACCGGCTCGGCCACGGAGACCAGGATGCCGCCGGGGCGCAGTAGTGCGGCGGAGCGACGGGCGATGTCGCCGCCGAAGACGTCGAACACGACGTCGAACGGGCCGGCCTCCTCGAGGTCGCCGTTGCCGAGGTCGGCGAAGGAGTGCGCGCCGAGTTCGAGGGCGATGTCGCGGTGCGCGGCCCGGCCGGTGCCGATCACGTGGGCGCCGTGTTCGCGGGCGAGCTGGGTGACGAACGAGCCGACACCGCCCGCGGCACCGTGGACGAGGATCGTCTGCCCGGTGCGCAGGCCGGCGTGTTCGAACAGGCCCTGCCAGGCGGTGAGCCCGGAGATCGGCAGGCTCGCCGCGGTGACGTGGTCGATGTCCGCGGGCAGCGGTGCCAGGTTGCGGGCCTCGACGGCGACCAGTTCGGCGAGGGAGCCGTCGCGGGTCCAGTCCGCGAACCCGAAGACCCGCTGGCCGACGGTGAGCCCGGTCGTGCCGTACCCGAGCTCGGTGACGATCCCCGAGAGTTCGTGCCCGGGGATACTGGGGGTACGGTCGCGCCCGGCCCGATCGGTCCACGTCGACGGCCAGGACAACTCGCCCGTGGTGAAGCCGGACGCGTGCACGCGGACGACGACGTCGTTCTCGGCGGCGTGCGGGTCGGGCTGCTCGCTGACGGTCATTCCGGCGGTGCCCGCGTTCCGGTCGGTGACGACGACGGCTCTCACGATCGGTTCCCTTCGGTTGGTGTTGACGGTCGACTGACGACGCCGGGCGGCCGTGTGTGAGGCTGCATGTCGTGCGTCACAACCAGGAGGTCTCCGATGCGCGCCGTCATCTGATGGCGGTCGCCTTCCGGATGCTCGGAACGGTCACGGAGGCGGAGGACGCCGTCCAGGAGGCGTACGCCCGGTGGTATCGGCTCGAACCCGGCGAGCGCGCGGCGATCGAGGTCCCGGCCGCGTGGCTGACACGCGTGACGAGCCGTGTCTGTCTCGACATGCTGGGCTCCGCGCGGGCGCGGCGGGAGACCTATGTCGGCCCGTGGCTGCCCGAGCCGGTGCCCGCCTCGGCGTTTCCGGTGAGCGCGCCGGCGGACCCGCTCGACCGGGTCACTCTCGACGAGACGGTGAGTTCGGCCCTGCTCGTGGTGCTGGAGTCGATGACCCCCGCCGAGCGGGTGGTGTTCGTGTTGCACGACGTCTTCGCGGTCCCGTTCGCGGAGATCGCGGAGACGGTGAGCCGGTCACCGGCGGCGTGCCGGCAGCTGGCCGGTTCGGCCCGTAAGCGGGCGCGCGAGACGGCCGGCCGTTTCGTGACTCCGGGTGAGCACGTGAGGGTCGTCCGTGCCTTCGGTGTGGCCGCCCGTTCCGGGGACCTGGCCGCCCTGATCCGGACCCTGGACCCGGGTGTCGTGCTGCGCTCCGACGGTGGCGGCAACGCGCGGGCCGCGCTGAACCCGGTGTACGGCGCGGACCGGGTGGCCCGGTTCTTCGCGGGGGTCCTCGCCCGGCGGCCCGAACTGCGGCTGGAGGATCATCCGACCAGCGACGGTCCGGGCCTGGCCATGCGGGAGGACGGTCAGGTCGTCGGCATGGCGACGTTCGAGGTCGCGGGCGGCATCACCGCGGTTCGGCTGATGCTGAACCCGCGCAAGCTGACCCTCTGGAACTAGATCTTGCGGGTCCTCTCGTACAGTTCGGCGGCCTTGTCGATCAGTTCGGTGATGTCGCGGGTGGCCGCCGGGAGGGTCACGTAGACGTGGTCGACGCCGAGTTCGGCGAGGGCGGCCACGTCCCCGGCCAGCTGGGCGATGTTGCCGGTGTAGGGGCGGCGCGGGTTCTCGGTGGACTCGGTGAGGTCGCCGGTGCCGATCTGGACGGTGCAGGTCAGTGCGGCGGGATCGCGGCCGTTGTCCTCGGCCGCGCGGCGCAGACCGGCCAGGATGGTGGCCACCTGAGCGGGCGGGATGCCGGTGGCCACCCAGCCGTCGGCGCGGCGGGCCACGCGGGCCAGGGCTCGTTCGCCGCTGCCGCCCAGCAGGACCGGGATGCGGCGGGCCGGCTTGGGGCCGATGGACGACGGCGCGGCGGTGTAGCGCTTCGTCTGGAAGCTCACCGGGTCCGGGCCCCAGACCTCGGCGGCGATGTCGAGGAAGTCGTCCAGGGCCCGGCCGCGTTCGGTGAGCGGGACCGGGCCGACGGCGGCGAACTCGTCGGGGGACCAGCCGGAACCCAGACCGGCGACGACCCGGCCGCCGCTGGCCGCGTCCAGGGTGGCGAGTTCGCGGGCCAGGCGCAGCGGCACGTGCAGCGGGACGACCAGGACGCCGGTGGCCAGTTCGATCCGCGAGGTGACGGCCGCCGCCATGGAGAGCGTGACCAGCGCGTCCGCCACACCCTGATAGACGCCGGGCCAGGGCAGTCCGGGAACGCCGTAGAGACCGTGCGGGCCACTCTGGTCCTCGGGCACCAGGACCCGCTCGAACGCCCACACGCTGTCGAAGCCGATCTCCTCGAACGCCCGGGCGGCCGCGATCACGTCCGCGCCGGGCGTGTAGTGCTGGAACTGGGGCAGGCTCACTCCGAGTTTGACCATGGGGTCACGATTCCACAGAAGACCCCCGGAGCCGGTCAGACGAAGCGGAACCAGTCGAGGTCGAGGACGTCGGCGGTGTCGTTGGCGCGGGGGACCACCGTGATGGAGGTGGTGCCGGCCGGCAGGTTGGAGACGTTGAAGGTGATCTCCTTCCAAGTGGAGGCGGTACCCAGCAGGCCCGGGGCGGCGATCACCGGGCCGGTCGCGGAACCGGCGTGGAACTCGAGGGTGAACGCCTGGTTGGTGGGCCGCGCCGAGGAGTAGCGGAAGGTGACCTGGTTGGGGGTGCGGCTGAAGGCGATCCGGTCAAAACGTGCCCAGTCGCCGTTGTTGAGACTGGTCAGCCGGGTGCCGCTGATCTGTGTGCCGGACTGGGAGTCGCGGGACTCGGCCTCGACGGTCGCGAAGGCGTCCCTGGTATTTCCCGACGGAGGAGGCGTTGTCGGATTTGTTCCGCCGCCCCAGTTCGTGCCGCGGCCGGAGAGCGTGCCGTTCACGAAGATCGAGTTCTGCAGTTCCCGTTTGAAGCCGGCGAGGATGTTTGGATTGTCCTGGATCCGGCTGTTGCCCCAGTAGCCGTCGGTGCAGTTCGGGGCGCCCGCGGAGGCTCCGGGCGGGCAGCTGAACTGGGCGATCGCCTCCCAGTCGCTGTTGATGTAGGAGACGCCGCGCAGGACGTCGGTGTTGCGGTTGACGTACGTGAAGAACTGGTCGTACCAGCTGCCGACCCGGGTCCAGTCGCCGTTCAGGGAGACGCGGTTGTTGCGGTTGACGCAGGAGGCGTCGAGGTTCGCGGTGCGGTACGCCTGCGGTGTCGACTCGGAGATCGTCGCCGGTTTGCCGTGGGCGCGGGCGAAGTTGAGCACCCGGTCGTAGAGAACGGTCGGTGTGCTGGTGGGGGTGTCACAGGCCCATTGGTACTGGCGGTAGGTCGCGTCCCAGTAGAAGGTGCTCAACCCGACGTAATCGACCACGTCATCACCGGGATACCAGTCGGCCAGGTGATTATTATGTGAAAAGTCGTACTTGTACTCGGCGGGGCCGTCCTTCGCGTAGCTGGCGGTCTGCCAGACGGTCTTGACGTTGGCGGCGCCGAGTGCGGAGATCCGCTGCTTCACGACGCGGAACGCCTGCTTGTAGAAGTCGATGTTGTAGCAGTTCCACGGCCCGTCGAACTCGTAGCCGACCCGCAGGTGGACCTGGCGCCCGGTGTTCTTGAAGTACGTGATCAGGTTGTCCAGGTTCTGGCGGTACTGCTGGCCCAGCGAGCCGGCGATGTCGGCGTCCTGACGGCCGATGATCGCGCGAAGCGGCTGGTTGGCGCAGCCCGGGTTGTCGGCCAGGTAGAGGCCGACCGCGACGGCGGCACCGGGGTACTCGGCGAGCGTCTGGTTGAAGTTGAAGACGTTGCCGTTCAGGTTGCAGGTGACGGTGAGGCCGTTGCAGGCGTTCGGGGAGATGTTGGTGTAGAGCGTGACGCCGCCGGGCCGGGGGAAGGACGCGTCGCGGTCGAGCACCTGCTGTTTGAACGCGGTCAGGTCCGGTGTGGTCTGACCGGCGAAGAAGGTGATCCGCCCGGCGGGGATGGCGGCGTCGGCGCGAGTGGCGTGTACTGCGCCGGCCGCGATCAAGGGGATGGCGAGAGCGGCGAGGACTTTTCGGAACACGTGGTTCTCCAGTTTCAGCAGGGGGTGGTGAAACCTCGGGCGAGAAGGCCCTGGCAGAACGAGGTGCGGGCGGTCGAGTACTGGGAGAGGCGGCCGTCGACGAACCATGTCGAGTTCACCGGGAAGTCGAAACTTCCGTCCTGAACGCCGTCCCAGCCGTACCGGAAGTCGAGGTCGATGTAGACGGCGGCCTTGATGACGGTGCTCAGGTCATGGGTGCCGGCCGTGTTCGGCAGCGGGCCGCGGTAGTCCATCAGCCCGAACAGCCGTTTCACCCAGAGGTCGCCGCGGGCCGGCTCCAGGCCCCGGGTGTCCGATCCGCCGGTGAAGTTCATCATCCCGGCCTCCGACAGGATCATCGGTTTGCCGTGGTCCTTGGCGAACTTCATCATCTTCAGGACGTTGCCGTCGTAGTCCCAGTCCTTCCAGACGGCAGCCGGGTTGCCCCAGCTGTCGGTGCCGATGTACGCGTCCCGGCACTGCAGCGTGGTGGTCTGCCCGTTGTAGTGGTAACCGTTGTCGTAGATCGGCAGGCACAGCTCGTGCGCGAAGATCGAGACACCGATCCAGTCGGTCACCGCGTCACCCGGATACATCTGCTGGTACTCACCGCGCACCGGGTGGAAGACGTACACCACGTTGTTCTGCCGCTTCCGCCCGTCGATCAGTGACCGGAGACGAGAAAAAGCGCTTTTGTACGAGGAACACGACGCGTCCGTGCAGTGGTAGAAGCTCGACACCTCGTAGTCGAGCCGCAGGTGGAACCGCGCGTTCGGGTACGCGTTGACGAAGTTGATCAGGTTGTCGAACTGGGCGGCGTACTGCCCGGCCCCGATCTCGGCGGTGACCGCGCGGGACCGTGCCGCCTTCACCTGCTCGTCGCCGCCGTTGAAGCCGGGCGGGTTGTCCTTCCAGGAGATGCCGATCTGGATCGCCCTGCCCTGCCGGGCGAGGAAGGTGGCGTAGTCGCGGTGCCCGGTGCTGACCCAGGTTCCCGACTTCACCTCGTAGTAGACGGAGCCACCGGCGGGCGCGGCGGCGAAGGACGTGTAGTCGTCCCAGGACGTTCTCGTGGACTGCCCGATGAACAGCAACCGGTCCGGGGCGGCCCCGGCCGGTGCCTGTCCGCCGAGCACAGCGGCCACGAGGACGGTGGCGGCCACGGTGAGGATTCTGCGGAACATGCCGGTACGGTAGGGACCGCGTAGATGAACTTCGAAGTGTTTTCGAAACCTCCCGGCCATTTTTCGGCCGCGCGACCTGCGCCCCTTAGTTGCGATTCGATCACGCTGCGGTGTCACATCATGTTGATGTGAACGAAATCGAACATCGACCCTGAAAGCCACGGCCGGATCCGATGTGAGCGTTCCCAATTGCCGCTACTTGCACCGGCTGACGCCACCCGTGCCGTGCGAGTCAAGGAGTTCCGAAACCTGCTCGCAACCTTGACAAACAAACTTTACCGATGCCTAGATGTGTTTGAACATGCGTGAAGACGTTCGTTCTTGAGGAGCCATGTTGATGCCTGCCCAATTTCGCCGCACTGCGGCCATTGCTCTCGGCCTGATGATCACGGTGGCCGGTTGCGCGAAGAGCGAGGAGGACCCGTCCTCCGGCACCGCCGCCGCGCCCGAGGCCACCCAGGTGGTGCAGTCGGCCGCTCCCGGCGCCGCCACCTGCACCATCGACCAGTACGGCGGCACGAAGATCGACCTGAAGACGGCCACCGTCGGCTTCTCCCAGTCGGAGAAGGAGGCCAACCCGTTCCGGATCGCCGAGACTCAGTCGATCGAGGACGAGGCGGCCAAGCTCGGCATCACGAACCTGAAGACCACGAACGCGAACTCACAGTTCAACAAGCAGATCAGCGACGTCGAGCAGCTGCTCGACCAGGGCGCCCAGCTGCTGATCATCGCGCCGCTGAACTCGGACGGCTGGGACTCGGTGTTCGCCAAGGCGGCCGAGAAGAAGGTTCCGATCATCACGATCGACCGGAAGATCAACGCCGCCGCCTGCAAGGACTACCTGACCTTCATCGGCTCCGACTTCGCCGAGCAGGGCAAGCGCGCCGCCGACGAGATGGCCAAGGCGCTCGGCAACAAAGGCGAGGTCGCCATCCTGCTCGGCGCGCCGGGCAACAACGTGACCACGCTGCGGACCAGCGGCTTCAAGGACCAGATCGCGAAGATCGCGCCGGACATCAAGATCACGTTCGAGCAGACCGGCAACTTCTCCCGCGAGGAGGGCCAGAAGGTCACCGAGCAGCTGCTGCAGTCCAACCCGAACATCAACGGCGTCTACGGCGAGAACGACGAGATGGCGCTCGGCGCGATCACGGCGCTCAAGGGTGCGGGCAAGAAGGCCGGCGACGTCAAGATCGTCTCGATCGACGGCACCAAGGGCGCGGTACAGGGCATCGTGGACGGCTGGGTCTCCGCGGTGATCGAGTCCAACCCGCGCTTCGGGCCGCTCGCCTTCCAGACCGCCACGGACTTCTTCGGCGGCCAGGCGGTCGGGCAGGACATCGTCATCCAGGACCGCGCGTACGACGAGAGCAACGCGAAGACCGACATCGCGAGCGCGTACTGAGATGACGTTGCTGGAAGTCGCCGGTGTGTCCAAGGTGTTCCCGGGTGTACGCGCCCTGGACGACGTGAGCTTCACCCTCCGTCCGGGTGAGGTGCACGCGCTGGTCGGGGAGAACGGCGCCGGGAAGTCCACCCTGATCAAGGTGCTCACCGGCGTCTACCAGCCGGACGGCGGGGAAGTGCGGTTCGGCGGCGAACCGGTCCGGTTCGCCACCCCGCTCGACGCGCAGCGCTCCGGGATCTCGACCATCTACCAGGAGGTCAACCTCGTCCCGCTGATGAGCGTGGCGCAGAACCTCTTCCTGGGCCGCGAGCCGCGCAACCGGTTCGGGATGGTCGACAGGTCCAGGATGGAGCGCGAGGCGCGGGCGGTCCTGGCGAACTACGCGGTCACCGCTGACGTCCGCCGCCCGCTCGGCACGCTCCCGCTGGGCGCGCAGCAGATGGTGGCGCTGGCCCGGGCGGTCATGGTGGACGCCCAGGTCGTGATCATGGACGAGCCGACGTCCTCGCTGGAACCTCGGGAGGTGGAGACGCTCTTCGGTGTGATCCGCGACCTGCACGCCCGGGGGATCGGCATCGTCTACGTCTCGCACCGGATGGACGAGCTCTACCGGATCTGCGACGCGGTCACGATCCTGCGCGACGGCCACGTGGTGCACACCGGCCGGCTGGCCGACCTGGAACGCATCCGTCTCGTGTCGCTGATGCTGGGCCGCCAGATGGCCGGGTTCACGGCCTTCGCCGGCGAGCACGACACCGACGACCGGGCCGGCTCCGTCCTCAAGGTCAGCGGCCTGACCAGCCGGAACCGGCTGCGCGGCATCGACTTCGAAGTCCGCCCCGGTGAGGTGGTCGGCCTGGGCGGGCTGCTCGGCGCCGGCCGCAGCGAGACGATCAAGGCGATCGCCGGGGCGTACCCGATCGACGGCGGCGAGATCGAGGTCGACGGCAGGCCGCTACGCAGGCCGACCACGGTCAAGGCGGTCCGGGCGGGCATCGCGGTGCAGCCGGAGGACCGCAAGGCCGAGGGCATCGTGCCGGGCCTTTCGGTACGCGACAACATCGCGCTGGCCGTCCTGCCGCGCATGTCCCGGCTCGGCCTGGTCTCCGACGCGCGGATCGACAGGGTGGTCGACACGTACATGAAGCGGCTGCGGATCAAGGCGTCCGGCCCGGACCAGCGGGTCGGCGACCTCTCCGGCGGCAACCAGCAGAAGGTGCTGCTCGCCCGGCTGCTCGCCACCGGCCCCAAGGTGCTGCTCCTCGACGAGCCGACCCGTGGCATCGACGTCGGCGCCAAGGCCGAGGTGCAGTCGCTCATCGACGAGCTGGCCGCCGAGGGCCTGGGTGTCGTGCTGGTCTCCTCGGACGCCGAGGAGCTTGTCGAGGGCTCCGACCGGGTCGTCGTGCTGCGCGACGGTGCCGTCGTCGGCGTCCTCAGCGGTGACCGGGTGACCACCGAGGAACTTCTCGCCACGATCGCGGCGGCCGCGCCGGAAGAGGACGCATGACGACCGCCAGGAGAAACACCGGCTGGCTTCCCCGATACGGGGTCTATGGCGCCATCGCCCTGCTGCTGGCGTTCAACATCGTGTTCACGCCGAACTTCCTGACCGGCAGCAACCTGCGCATCCAGCTGATCCAGGTCGCGCCGGTCGTCATCGTCGCGCTCGGCATGGCCCTGGTGATCGGCACCGAGGGCATCGACCTCTCCGTCGGTGCCGTCATGGCCCTCGCCGCAGCATTGATACCCCTTTATCTAGGGTACGGAGTAACCGGCGCGATTCTCGTCTCGTTGCTCGCCGGGGTGGTCGTCGGCCTGATCAACGGCACTCTGGTGGCCAAGGTCGGCCTGCAACCGATCGTCGCCACCCTCGCCCTGTTCGTCGGCGGTCGTGGCCTGGCCGTGGTGATCTCCGAGGGCAAGCTGAAGGACGTCCGCAACGAACAGCTGATCCACCTCGGTTCCGGTGACCTGTTCGGCATCCCGGTTCTGGTCTGGATCGCCGCGCTGCTCGTCCTCGTCGTGGCCTTCGTGATCCGCCGCACCGTCTTCGGCCGCCGCCTGCTCGCGGTCGGCGGCAACCGGCCCGCCGCGGAACTGGCCGGCCTCCCGGTGCAGCGGGTCCTGATCACCGTCTACGTCCTGTGTGCCGTGCTCGCCTCGATCGCGGGTCTGCTCTCGGTCGCCCGCATCCAGTCCAGCGACGCCTCCTCGGTGGGCCTGCTCATCGAACTCTCCGCGATCACCGCGGTGGTCGTCGGCGGCACCCCACTCACCGGCGGCAGGGTCCGCGTCCTCGGCACGGTGGCCGGCGCCCTGCTCATGCAACTCGTCCTGGCCACCATGATCAAACACAATCTGCCGCCGTCGACCGCCGAGATGGTGCAGGCCATCATCATCCTCGTCGCCGTCTACGCGGCCCGGGAGAGGAAGACCCGATGACCCCGACGGCGCTTCCCGGCGCGTTTCTCAACCGGCGCGCGGAACGCACCGACCGCCTCGTCGGCGCCGTCCAGCGCCAGGGCGCGCTCGCGGTCCTCGCCCTGGTGGTGTTGATCTCCCTGTTCGCGTTCCCCGACTTCCGCAGCTGGGACAACGCGGCCACGATCCTGGTGGCGGCCGCCCCGCCGATGCTCATCGCCCTCGGCATGACCTTCGTGATCATCACTGGCGGCATCGATCTGTCGGTGGGCTCGCTCTACGTCCTCGGTGGAGTGCTGGCCGCCTGGGCCTCCCAGTACGGCTTCGTCGCGGCGTTCGCCGTCCCGCTGCTCGTCTGTGCCGTGATCGGCCTGGTCAACGGCGTCCTGATCGCGTACACGGCAATGGCGCCCTTCATCGTCACCCTCGCCACACTGCTCGGCGCCCGGGGCTTGATGCGGGCCCTGAGCAACGAGGGCTCGACGACGTATCTCGTGCAGAACGACGCCTTCCGCTCCCTCGGCACCGGCTCCCTGTTCGGCATCGGCTGTCAGGTCTGGCTCGTGGCGGTCGTGGTGCTGATCGGCATGGTGCTGCTGGGGCGCACCCGATTCGGGAACTCGGTCTACGCGGTGGGCGGCAGCGAGGACGCGGCGGGGCTGATGGGCATTCGGGTCCCCCGTACGAAA
The DNA here is from genome assembly GCF_040681145.1 of Actinoplanes sp. NPDC051861. Taxonomy (NCBI): domain Bacteria; kingdom Bacillati; phylum Actinomycetota; class Actinomycetes; order Micromonosporales; family Micromonosporaceae; genus Actinoplanes; species Actinoplanes sp. NPDC051861. The sequence continues at coordinate 130,012 of NZ_JBFAYE010000012.1, read as the reverse complement.
ATCGCTGTTTATCTTTTGTCGGGGTTGCTCGCCGGCCTGGCGGGATCCGTCAACGCGGCAAAGCTGGGCTCGGGGGTCACGGTTCTCGGCGCCGGAATGGAACTGGACGCGATCGCGGCGGTGGTGATCGGCGGGACGCTGCTGACCGGGGGAGCGGGAACGATCGGCGGGACGGTGGCCGGCGTGCTGCTGCTCGGCGTCATCCAGAACCTGATCAACCAGGTCGGAAACGTGAACAGCAACTGGCAGCAGGTGATCAGCGGAACTTTCCTGGCCCTGGTCGTCGTCGCCCAGATCTACCTGGTCCGCATGCGCCGCGGCCCCTCCTAGCTCGGCGTCAGCTCACGTGCCGGGCGATCGTGCGGGCGCAGTCGAGCGACTCGGTGTGCGTGGTGTCGACCTCGACGTCGTAGACGACGCCCCGGTGCACCGCCTCGGCCTGGAGGGCCGCCATGCCCGGCGGCCGGTCGCCCCGGGCGACCTCCCTGGCCGCGGCGGCCCCGGGCGCGCACCGCACACCGACCCACAGCACCTCGAGTCCGTCGAGGTGGCCGCGGAGGCGTTCCTGCGACGGCCGGCCGGCGAGGAAGACGTCGTCGACGATGATCCGTGCGCCCGCCCTGGCCATGGCGGCGATCCCTTTCGTCCAGGCGGTCTCGATGGTTCGCCATTCCTCGCCGAGGACCACCTCGCCGTCCGGACCGTAGGAGATGCCTTCACCGGAATCGAGGAGTCCGGGTGGCAGCCGGGCGATCAGGTCGTCCACACCCATGCTGATCCACGGTTGCGGAAGGATCCTCTGGAGACAGCGGACGATCCCGGACTTGCCGGAGCTGGATCCGCCGTTCACCACGATGACGTCAGTGGTCACTTTCTCGAACCCCTCATGTGAGGCACCTCGTTGCGGGCCAGCCAGGTGGCGAACAGGGCGACCACACAGAGCGCGGCCAGGCTCAGGAATCCGATGCGGAAGGAGCCGGTGGCGTCCTTGGTCGCGCCCAGTGCGTACACGAAGGCGAAACTGCCGAGATTCGCGCAGAAATTGCCGAAACCGCTGATCAGACCGGCGCGCTCAGAGCCAAGGACCTGCAAGGGTACGGCGAACAGCGGCCCGAAATAGACCTGGACGAACACGGAGATGACCGCCACCACGAGCAGCACACCGGCGAGTCCGGGCACATAGGTCAGCGCGGTCAGGCCGGCCGTCAGAGCCGCGAGCGAACCGCCGATGACCAGTAGTGGCCGCCCGATCCGGTCCGAGACGTATCCGCCGAGATAGTTCGCCGGTGCCGTCACCGCCGAGCCCACCGCCGCGACGAGTCCCGCCGTCGTCAGCGACTGACCGCGGTCGACGACCAGGTACGTGGGCAGCCAGAACGTGAAACCCTGCGCGACCGCCAGCCGGCTGAACTGGACGACACCCATGAGCCACATGATCCGGTGACGGAGCAGCGCCGGCAGATCGCCGATCCGCACCGCACCCGGAGCGGCGGTGCCACTGCCCGCCCCGGCTCGCCAGTAGAGCCCCACCGCCAGTAGCCCCGAGGCCGCGAACAGCACGAACAGCAGTTGCCAGCCGAGCGGCCCGACGAGCAGTGGGCCGATCGAACTGAGCAGCACGTTGGAGGAGAAGCCGCCGACGACGTAGAGGCCCATGGCCGTCGCCCGGCGGTCGGAGGGGAACTGCTGGGTCATCAGCAGCAGGCCGGGCGCGAACACGAGCGCCCGGAAGAAGCCGCTCAGCGCCTGGTTGAGAAGCAGCGCCTGATAGGACGACAGCACCGTGAACAGCGCGGCGAGCAGGTTCGTGCCGAGCAGCCCGATCAGGAAGACGCGCCGCGGCGTGAACCGGTCGGCGAGGTAGCCGGAGGGGATCTGCATGAGCGCGTAGACGAGGTTGGTGACCGCCGCGAGTGTCCCGGCCTGGGTGAAACTCAGCCCGAGGTCGGCGCGGATCAGCGGGAGGAACAGCGCGATCCCGCCGTAGATCAGTCCCTGGGTGCTCTGGCACACCACGAGCAGCGTGATGATCAACCGTCGCACCCGACGACCGTACCCCAGACCGGCTATCGGCCCCGACTCGCGGACTTGGCGCGGTACATGGCGGCGTCGGCCTCCCGCAGCAGATGGTCGGAGTCGACCGTGCCGTCGCCGGAGATCGCGACGCCGATGCTCACGCCGACCCGCACCGGGCCGCCCTCGATGGCTACCGGCTCGCCGACCGCCTGGTGGATGGCGTCGCAGACGGACTTGTAGGCGTCCGGCGTCGCCAGCCCGTCGATCAGCACGACGAACTCGTCGCCGCCGAGGCGTGCCACGGTGTCGGTGCGCCGCAGCAGCCCGGTCAGCCGCCGCGCGACCTCGACCAGGAGCAGGTCGCCGGCCGCGTGCCCGTAGGAGTCGTTGACCGCCTTGAACCCGTCCAGGTCGAGGAGCAGTACCGCGTACCGATAGCCCGGCTCCCGCGCGGCGCGCGCCTCCGCCTGTTCGAGGCGGTCCTCGAGGAGGACGCGGTTCGGCAGCCCGGTCAGGTGGTCGCGCAGCGCGGCCGTGCGCAGCCGTTCCTCCTGCTCGCGCAGGGCGGCCATCATCACCTGGTAGTCGAGGGCCTGCGCCAGCAGCGCCCCGGAGTGGTTCATCATCTCGCGGCCGGGCGGCGTGGTCGACTGGATGCGGCCGACCGCGGAGAGCATGCCCCAGTCTCGGGCCCGGCTGCGGATCGGCACCACGAACACGATGTCGTCGGCCTCACCGTCGGCCATGTCGAACAGCGCCTGCGGCGGGAACCGGTCGACCGGCAGCACGGCTCCCGGCGCGCCGACATTGATCTTGTACTGCCCGGTCAGCCGCAACCGGTCCGGCTGGTCCTGATCCCACAGCCCGAGGCAGCCGGCGAGGGCGGGGGTGAGGCCGAGCCACTCGAGGCTGCGAACGTCGCGCTGGCGGGTACCCAGCAGTTCGATGCCCAGCTCGTACTGGATGTTGAGCGTGCTCTGCAGGTACTGCACCTGCCCGAACAGCGACCTGGTGTGCGGCTCGGAGACCGGCAGCCCGGTGCTCGGGCAGCCGCACGAGTTGCGCCGCTGGAAGACCGTCGTCACCTGCCGCACCCGTGGTGACTGTCGCGGATCAGCGCTCAGCTCCCGGAACAGCTCGTAGACGGCGGTGCCCACCTCGTCGAGCGGCTGCCGCACGCTGGACAGCGCCGGTCGCAGGTAGGCGGCGTCGGCGATGTCGTCGAACCCGACCACGGCCAGTTCCGCCGGCACGTCGAACCCGGCGGCGGTCATCCGCCCGATCAGCCCGATCGCGTTGCGGTCGGTGCCGAGCACGATCGCGGTCGCCGGCATCCCGGCGCGGATCAGGGCGTCGGCGACGGCCTCACCGCCGCTCTCGTGGTTGTCGCCGGTGTCGAACAGCAGGTCGGGACGGGGTGTCAGGTCGTTCGCCAGCAGACCCTCGCGGTATCCCTCGTGGCGTTCCCGGAGGTCGAAGTGGGCGAGGTATCCGGCGAAGGCGATCCGGTCGTGGCCGTGCTCGACGAGGTGGCGCACGGCTGCGCGTACCCCTGAACGGTTGTCGGCCAGGACCACCGACGCGCCGGTGTCCGCCGCGTCCTGGGCCACGAAGATCACCGGAAGCCCGGCGCGCCGCGCGGCGGCGGCGTAGCCGGCGGCGACCGCACCCGGCAGCACCACGAGCCCGTCCAGGGTCTCCCACCCGATCGAGCGATGAAAATCGGGCAGGCCGCTGCGATCCGCACTGTGCGCGCCCGGGTCGAGCGTCTGCACCGCCATCACCCGGTCGCCGCCTTTGACGGCCGCGGTGTTGATCCCCTCGATGATCGCGCCGTAGTAGTCGCCACCGACGAAGGGCGAAAGGATCCCGAAGGTGCGGCCACTCACCCTTCCATGATCCCTTGTCGCGGATATCGTGCGACACGAAAGTCCGTTTTCAGCTGTGATCCGTTTCAGTCGTCGGAGGAACGCATGGCCCGCTACGCGGCCCTGCTGCGCGGCATCAATCTCGGCCGGTCACGCCGGGTGGGAATGCCCGAGCTGCGGGATTTCCTGACCGAGCAGGGGTACGCGGAAGTCAGCACACTGCTGCAGAGCGGCAACGTGGTCCTGACGTCCTCGTCGCGCCCTTCATCCCTTTCGTCCTCCCTCTCCGCCGAACTGTCATCCCGCTTCGACATGCCGATCGAGGTGATCATTCGCAGTCGCGCCGAGATCGCCGCCGTCGTGGCGCTGGACCCGCTGGGCTCCGTAGCATCGGACAAGTCACGATATGTCGTAGCCTTCTCGGCGGAGCCGGCGACCGACCCGCTCCCACCCGCCGACTGGGAACCGGAGCGTTACGTCGTGTCCGGCTCGGAGATGTACCTCTGGCTGCCGGACGGCCAGATGAACAGCCCGCTCATGAAGGCCCTCGGCAGGATCAAGGGTGGCCCGCCGGTGACCGTGCGCAACTGGAACACTGTCGAGAAGCTGCTCGCTCTGCTGGACCGTTGCGTGAGGTCATGACCTGCGCAGGTAGCCGTGTTCGGCCAGGTGGCGGGCGCGCTGGTCGTACAGGGCGGGGTCGTCGGGTGTGGTGGTGGCCAGGCCGTCGACGTAGCGGTTGAACATGCAGAAGGCGGCGGCGATCAGGACCGTGTCGTGGATGGTGCGGTCGTCGGCGCCGGCGGCGCGGGCCTCGGCTATGTCGTGGGGTGAGACGGCGCGGCCGTCGACGCGTACCCGGTCGGCGATCGCCAGGAGGGCTCGCATCCTCGGGCCGGCGGCGTCGTCGTCGCCCGCCAGGACTTCGTCGTAGTCGCTGCTCAGCCGACGGGCGACGGCCCCGTGGGTCTCGGCGCAGAAGGTGCAGTCGTTGCGGCGGGACACGTACGCCGCAATGGTCTCCCGCTCGGCGGGTGTGAGCGGCGAAGGTCCACGCAGCAGGGTCTCCGCGAGATTGTTGAGCGCTCCGGCGGTGTCCGGGTGGGCGGCCAGGAGCCCGGCGATCCCGGGCAGGGGCGGCAGGGGAATGTGCGGCACCCTGACAGCGGACCATGCGCATGCGTGGATGTCCACACACGACTATGGTCGAACGGATGCGACGAGCGACCGCTGTACTGATCATGATCCTTGCCGTGACGTTCGGGCTGCCGGGCCCGGCGTTCGCGATCGCCAACGGCGAGCCGGTGCCGGACGGCAAGTACCGCTTCTCGGTCAAGCTCACCATGACCGGTATCCCGACCTCGACCGGCGGCAGACGCAACAGCGCCTGCTCGGGAGCGCTGGTCAGCCCGTGGTGGGTGATCACCGCCGGACACTGCTTCCGCGACGCCAACGGTGTGCGCGTCGAATACCCGGTGGCCGACCTGACCACGGCCACGGTGGGCCGCACCGACCTGTCCGGCACCGGCGGTCACGAGGTCAAGATCGTTGCCGTCCGCCAGTCCACCACGGCGGACGTCTCGCTGGCCCGCCTGGAGCGCCCGATCCGCGACATCCGCCCCATCCGGCTGGCCCGGCACGCCCCCGAGGCCGGCCAGGTTCTGCGCGTGACCGGCTACGGCTCGGTCACCAGCGTCAGCCCGGTCCCGGAGTCGCGCCTGCGCACCGGCCAGATGAAGGTCGTCTCCCTCACCGACTCGGTGGTCGGTCTCTCCGGTCACGCACCGCAGGCTGACACGACGCCGTGCCCCTACGACTCGGGCGGCCCCTTCTTCACCGAGTCCTGGCGGAGCGGCCCGACCCTGACCGCGCTGGTGAGCAACGGGCCCTCCTGCCCGCACACCCTGGTCGAGAACGCCGCCCGCACCGACAACCTGACCTCATGGATCAAAAGTGTGATCCGCTGACCAGGTGTTCGCGGTCGGCTGACACCGATCAGGGCTGTTCTACGGAAGCGACGCGGTACTTGCTCACGTCGGCTCCGAGCAGGGGCGGGGTCTCCAGCTCGGGGCCGCCCGCGTTGCGGAACGTCAAGAGGGCCTCGTCGGACTCCCAGCGTTCGTAGACGTTGACGCGGCCGGCGTCGAGGGGGTCCGCGGCCTGTACGAAGTCGAGGCAGCCGGGTGCCTCGCGAGCCAGGCGGGTCACGTCCCCCACGGCCGCGAGGTATGCGTCGCGGTCGGCGGGGGAGACGTGCAGCGCTCCGGCAATGATGATCACTAGGTTGTCCTCCTCAGGATCTGGGCGGTGGTCACGACCTCGCCGAAACGCGGCAGGACCACGGACAGGGCGTGCTCGTGCTCCTGCGCCGTCACGCCGGTCATCGCGTCGGAGGCGAAGATTACGTCATACCCGTGGTCGGAAGCGGCCCGTGCCGTCGACTCGACGCCCATGGTGGTGGCGATACCGGCCATCACCACGGTGTCGATCTCGCGGGAGCGCAGCGCCGCGTCCAGCCCGGTTCCGTAGAACGCGCCGATCGTCCGCTTCACGATCACCACGTCGCCGTCCCGCGGTTCCATCTCCGGGACGAAGCCGCTGCCCGGCGGCTGGACGTCCACGTTCGGGCGCTCGACCCTGACCAGCACAACGGTCGCGCCCGCCGTGCGCCAGGCGGTCACCAGCCGCGACGACCGTTCCACCACGTCGGCGCCGCGGTGCGGACCGAGGTCCTGCTCCACGAGCCTGGGCATGAGATCCACGACGATGAGCGCGGTACGCGAGACAGCGATGGTCATCCCGCCATCCTCGCCTGCGTGTGCGCCGTCCGGCCGCCCGGCCCGGTGCGATAATCCCCGGATGGCTCAGCCGGACGGCACCGTGCAGTTCACCTGGACCGAGTTCGAGGAGGTCGCCGGTTCCAAGGGACTCTTCGACACCGCCCGCAGAAAGGTGGAGGGTGCCGGGCTGCTCGACACCACCAGGCTCGCCGCCAACCTGCAGAACTTCTGCCGTGACATCGCCGTGGCGGTCGACTCCGCAGCCGTCGCCGTGGGGCAGTACGAACTCGACAGTCTCGAACTGAACGTCGAGGTGACGGCGAAGGGCGAGATACGCCTCATCGGGTCGGCGTCCAGTGAGGTGAAGGGCGGTCTGAAACTGTGCTTCCGGCGCAGGGCCGCCGATGATTGACGCCGCGATCGTCATCGGCTGTTCGGGGTACGAGGATCCCGACATCGCCGACCTGCGCTGGGCGCACCGGGACGCGGAGCGGTTCGCGGCAACGCTGACCGGCATCGGCACGCCGGCGGAGAACATCGCGCTCCTGCACGACGGGCTCGCCCCGGACTCGCTGCCGACCCGCGCGGCGATCGTGCGGCGTCTCGCCACGCTGGAGCGGCGCGGCCCGCGGACGGTGGCGCTGTACTTCAGCGGCCACGGCTTCCGGTCACCCGAGGACGAGACCGATTTCCTGATCCCGGCCGACTGCGTGGCCGGTGCCCTGCCCGACACCTCGATCCGGTTCGACCTCGTGCTGCGGATGCTCCGCAAGTCCGGCGCACAGAACATCCTGCTGTTCCTGGACGCCTGCCGGGCCGCCGTCGAGGGCGGCAAGTCGGCCGGTACCGAGGTGACGCCGATCGACGTGGCGGCCATCCGCCCGCCGGGGATGGTCTCGTTCTGCTCGTGCAAGCCCGGTGAACGGTCCTACGAGTCCGACGATCTGCGGGCGGGCGTCTTCACCGAGGCGCTCTGCCTGGCGCTCGGCGAGAGCGGCAGGTGCACCACGATCTACGAGCTGGACAGATATCTGGTTCGGACACTGCCCGACATCTCGGCGGCCTGCCGCAAGCCGTGGCAGCACAGTTACACGCGGGTGGAGCCGCTCGGCATCCAGTCACTGAGCGTGGTCTCCGATCGCAAGCGCAACGAGTGGTCGTCGTCCGGAAAGGTGGGACAGGAACGGCGGGCTCAGCGGCTGGCCGCCACAGCGGTGCCGCTCTCCGAGGCGCCGATGCTCGCGATCGACTTCGGTACGAGTTACAGCGCCGCGTCGGTCTGCCTTCCGGACGGCACGGTGAAACTCATCCCGTCGCCGCAGGGCCGGACTCTCGTGCCGTCGGTGGTGACGTTCACCGAGGACCTCGACTACTACGCGGGCTGGGCGGCACTGGCGGCGGAACGGGACCATCCGCTGAGTTCGGTACGTGAGGTCAAACGAGTGCTGGGCACCGACGCGGCGGTGGAGATCCAGGGGCGCAGCCTGTCGCCCGAGCTGATCGCCGGCCTGGTGATCCGGCACCTGAAGAACAACGCGGAGGACTTCCTCGGCGTGCCGGTCGGAAAGTGCATCGCGTCCTATCCGGCGAACTTCGGGATCGCCCAGAACAACGTTCTGCAGAAAGCCTTCCAGCTCGCCGGCCTCGAGCTCGACCGGATGCACGGCGAGCCGAACATGGCGGCCCTGACCGTCGAGAACGGGTCCGACTGGGAGGGTACGGTCCTGGTCGTCGATCTGGGCGGCGGGACATTCGACGTCGCCCTGGTGGAGATCGGCGACGACGTCTACGAGATCAAGTCGGTGGCCGGCAACAACGACGTCGGCGGCCTGGACTTCGACACGGCGCTGGCCGAACACGCGATGAAACAGCTCCGGGGACTGCACATCTCCGGTGAACTGCGGCCGCTGCTGCGCCAGGAGGCGGAACGGGCCAAACGCTCGCTGGGCGACCACGAGTCCACCACGATCCGGTTGCCCGACATCGAGGACGGGCACGGTGGTTTCCGCGATCACGAGGTCGTTGTCGACCGGGCGACGTTCCGCGCGGTCACCGAGCATCTGACCACCTTGATCGTCGAGACGATCGGTTTCGCACTGGACGACGCCGCGATCCGTTCCACCGACCTGGATCTGATCCTTCTCGCCGGTCAAGGAGCCAAGATCTTTACGGTACGGGAGGAGCTCGCCAAGCTGTTTCCCCAGGTCGCGGTCGAGTCGACGTACCAGGAGACCGCGGTCGTGCTGGGCCTGGCGCGGCAGTCCCGCATGGTGAGCGGCGTGGAGGGCAGCGCGCTCCTGCTCGATCTGACCCATCGCGGACTGGGTTTCCGGTACACCCCGGCGGGAGAGACGGAACACGGTCTGCGCGCCGCCAAGGACGGGCGCGGCGGTTCCGAACTGGTGACGCTCGTCGAACGATCGTCGACCATCCCGGCGATGCGTTCCGAGGTCGTCAGCTTCGCCGGCCGTGCGGACGAACCGCTGCGAATCGAAGTCGTCGAACGCTCGCGACTCTCCGCCGTGCGGCCGGGCGCCGCACCGGAGCATCTCACGATCGGTGAGTTGGAGGTGCCGGCCGCCGGTTCCGAGGTGGACGTGGCGATCGAGTTCCACCTGGACCACCGGAACGTGTTCAGCGTGCTCGTCGAGGACATGACGAACCGCCACCTTCATGACGTTCAGCTCAGCCACCTCTATCACCGGCGGGGGAGCATGAAATTCGTCCAGCGCGTCAGGCGGGTCCTCGACGGATGGACGGTCCATCCGCTGCGGCAGATCGGCGAACCGCCGGACCCCGCCGCCGCGATGAGCCTGGAGACGGTCGACCTGGACGCCGACATGGAGGCCATCCGGAACGGCACCTACGCGCGTGACGTGTCGCCCGGCGAGGCATTTCTGGCCGGCGGGCACATGGCTGTCCACGCCGGCCGTCCCGAAGAGGCGGCGGAGTTCTACCTGTCCGCGGTTTCCGCCTTCCTCCCCATCCGCCTCAGCCGGGGTGACGCGGAGACCGCCATCGAATGCCTCACCAGGACGGCGTCGTCGTTGCCGAGCCACGCCGAGTTCGCGGCGAGACTCGAACGGGCCGTCGACGTGCCCGTCCAGAAGGCTGAGTCGCTCACGGCCGCCGCGGCGGACGCCGTTCGGCTGCTGAGGGTGGGCACCTACCAGGGCTAGATCCTCGTCCTTCCCTCCTGGAACGTTTCACATTGTTGCCTGTTTCGCTGTTCCTCGAATTTCCATGCGCAACGGTCATCGGCACGTCAACGGTGACATTCAATCGATGAGGGTCATTGACATGAGGCCTTGACAGGTTCCAAGCTGTGACGAATTGGGCGGCCTCCGGAAATCCCCAGCCGGGGTCGCCTCCGTCCCCTCATTTCCGTCCCTTGTTCCCCCACAGGAGACCTTCGATGAAACGTTGGCGTACCTGCCTGCTCGCCGTCTCGACCCTCGCGGTCGCCGGTGGCGGCGTCGCTCTCGGCGTAGGACAGGCGTCGGCCGCGGACTGCGGCGCGCTCAGCTACCAGGCCCAGGCGACACTCAGCGGAAGCACCTGGACGGCACGCAACAGTGCCGGATCCAGCGTCTACAGCGGAACGGACATGCGCGCCGCCGTGCAAGCGGCGATCGGTGCCCTCTCCGCCGGCCGCACCTCGAAACAGAACGTGCTGGTCCGTGGATCGGGCTCGATCAGCGCGGGCTCGCGGATCTCACTGCCGAGCTACACCCTCATCGACGTCTGCGGCACGATCAACGTGACCGGCAGCGGCTCGGGCGACCAGGCGCCCATCTATTCGCGCGGCACCACCGACGTCGAGGTGGCCCACCTCAACGTCACCGGCGCACCGCTGTACGGCATCTTCGCCCGCAGCGTGAACAACCTGACCCTCGGCGTGATCGACATGCGCCTGTCCCGCGGCCTGGGCGTGCGCATCGACAACTACGGCAACACCGCGGTGATGAGCAAGAACATCCGCATCGGCACCGTCTACGTCTCCGGCGCCAGCTCCCACGCGGTCGAGACGTACGGCGTGGACGGCATCACGATCGGCACGGTCACCGCCCGCAGCGTCGGCGAGTCCGGCCTGCTCCTCAACCAGACGATCAACGCAACGGTCGGTACGGTCGACGCGGAGAACGCGGGCACCGGAACCGGCTACGCGGCGTTCCGGATGGCGAACCGCAACGGGCGCATCGGTAGCAGCTACAACACCAACATCCGCGTCGGCACGGTGAAGGCCCGAGGCGGCGGCCGAGGCATCTTCTGCGTCTCCGAGAGCGGCGGCTTCACCATCGACCGCGTCGACATCGCCAACACCGGCAACAACGCCGTCCTGATCGAGAACTGCTACAACGGCGTAATCGCCAACGCCTCCGGCACCATCAACGGAGGCGGCGAGGTCCGAATCTCCTCCCGCACAGAATTCTCCCCGTCCTCCAACATCAGATTCCAGAACCTGACAGTCAGCAACACCAACATCCGCTGGAGCCCCTGCACCGGCTCCGGCAACACGGTAACCAACGTAACCCGAGTCAACTCCACCCTGACCTGGTGCTGAACCCACCCCAGCCCCACCACCAAACTAGATCCCGGCGGCCCCACCACGGGCCGCCGGGCACCGTCCCGGGCCACCCACCGGTCCCGGTCACCCCGCCCACCGTCCCGGCCGCCGTCCCGCTCAGCCCGCCGTCCCGCTCAGCCCGCCCGGTGACCCGGCCGCCGTCCCGCTCAGCCCGCCGTCTCGGTCAGCCCGCCCGGTGACCCGGCCGCCGTCTCGCTCAGCCGCCCGCTGTCTCAGCCGCCGTCTCGGTCAGCCCGCCGTCTCGGTCAGCCCGCCCGGTGTCTCGGCCGCCGTCCCGCTCAGCCCGCAGTCCCGGTCAGCCCGCCCGGTGTCCCGGCCGCCGTCTCGGTCAGCCGCCCGCTGTCTGGGTCAGCCCGCCGTCTCGGTCAGCCCGCAGTCAGGCAACGCCCTCTGCCACCGCCGCCCGCCGACCCGGCGGGGCGGTTGGCTAGTTGGGGCGGTGGGCTCCTGGGGTGACCAGGCCTGTCTCGTAGGCGACGACGACGGCCTGGACGCGGTCGCGCAGGTTGAGTTTGGTGAGGATTCGGGTTACGTGGGTTTTTACGGTTGCCTCGCTCAGTTGCAGGGCGGTGGCCAGCTCCAGATTGCTCAGGCCGCCGGCGAGGAGGGTCAGCACCTCGCGTTCTCGGGGGGTCAGGCCGGCCAGGTCGCGGTGCTGGGCGGCGCGGTCGGGGTCGGCGGTGGTGAAGCGCTCGACGAGGCGGCGGGTGATCGACGGGGCCAGCAGGGCGTCGCCGTCGCGGACCAGGCGGACGGCGTGGATCAGGTGGTCGGGAGTTACGTCCTTGAGGAGGAAGCCGCTGGCGCCGGCGGTCAGTGCCGCATAGACATATTGATCCAGGTCGAAGGTTGTCAGGATTACCACGCGGACCGGGTCGCCGGCTGCGGTGTGCGGGGCGTCGGCGAGGATCCGGCGGGTCGCCTCGAGGCCGTCCATGCCGGGCATGCGAATGTCCATGAGCACCACGTCGGGGCGCAACCGGCGGGTCGCCGCGACAGCCTCCTCGCCGTTGGCGGCGTGACCGATGACCTCGATGCCCTCGGCTGCCAGGATCATCGTGAAGCCGGTCCGGACCAGCGCCTGGTCGTCGGCGATCACCACTCTCATGGGGTGTCCTCCCCGGGCGCCGGCATGGTGGTGTCCGGCGTGGGCAGGGGCATCCTCGCGTACACCTGAAAGCCGCCACCGACCCGCCTGCCGGCCCCCAATTTCCCCCCGTAGACCCGCAGCCGCTCGGTGAGCCCGACCAGCCCGGAGCCGGCGCCGGTGCTCGCCGGTTGCCGCGCCCGCGGCGGCGGCGCCTCGTTGACCACCGACACGACAAGATCCTTTCCGGTCCCGGACGGCTCAACCGTGACCGTCACCTCGGTCTTCGCGCCGGGTGCGTGCCGCAGCGCGTTGGTCAGGCCCTCCTGCACCACCCGGAACGCCGCGAGGTCCAGACCGTGCGGCAACACCACCGGTGTGACGTCGAGAGTGATCGGCTGGCCGGCGTTGCGCACCTTGTCGACGAGCGGCTCCAACTGGTCGAGGCCAGGCTGTGGATGCAGCAGGTCGTCGTCGGGGCCCGGGGCGAGGACACCAAGCAGCTGCCGCAGCTCGGCCATGGTCTCGCGGCCGCTGGACTCGACCGCCGCCAGCGCGTCACGGGCCATCTCCGGGTGGGCGTCGAGCACCTTGCCGGCGGCACCCGCCTGGATCGTCATGACGCTGACGTGATGGCTGACCACGTCGTGCAGCTCCCGCGCGATCCGGGCGCGCTCCTCCACGACGGCCAGTCTGGTGGCGGCCTGCTGCTCCCGCTCGAGGGCCCGGGCGCGCTGCTCGGAGGCCAGGGCACGGCTGCGCGCGGCGCGGATCGCGACACCGAGCAGGCCGATCGGCACCAGCAGCACGAACACGCCGGTCCAGCCGGGCAGGCTCGGCCAGGTGTTCTCGTCCTGGACCGCGACTATCAGGCAGACCGTGAGGAGTGTGCCCATCGAGAGCCAGACGGACCTGCCGTAGACGGCCATGGAGTAGGCGCCGATCAGCAGCGCCGAGAGGTTCGCCAAGTTGCCCTCGATGTCGATCGCCGAGAACGCGAGGAACTGGAAGGCGAAGGCGGCGAGCGGCCACCGCCTGCGCAGCAGCAGCGGGGCGGTGAGCAGAAGATTCTCTGCGAGGAGCGTGGCCTTGGGCTCCGTCGGCTCGGCGGCGAAGAAGATGCCCGCCGGTGCGTCCTGTCCGTCCTGCGGTCCCGGCCAGAGGATCGCCGGGGCGGGGACGTCACCCCGCTCACCGGTCAGCGACACTGCGGCGAGGGTGAGGAAGACGACCAGCAGGACATCGGCCCAGACAGTCAGTCTTCCGGCACGCCACAGCGCGGTGAGGCGGGTGAACGTCGTCCGGAGCACGCGCCCATTCTGCCGCGCGGAGGGCTTGGGGACATCCATCATCCTGCGTACGACCTGGGGATGACGCGGTCGCGGCATTGCCCTCTTTCGGCCGACGACGGCGCGGTGCCGGCGGGCCTAGCGTCCTGCGTCGACGGCAATCGACGGAAGGGGGAACGCCATGAGCGACGTGGTGCGGTTGCGTGGTGTCGGCAAGCAGTACGAGTCGGCCGGACCGCCGGCCCTGGCGGATGTGGGACTGACGGTGGCGAGCGGTGAGGCGCTCGCGGTGATGGGCCCGTCCGGCAGTGGCAAGTCCACTCTGCTCAATCTGATCGCCGGCCTGGACCGGCCGACCAGCGGCGAGGTGGAGGTCGCCGGGACGGTGCTGAACAGGTTGTCGGAGAAGGCGCTCGCCCGGTTCCGGCGGGCCAGCATCGGGATCGTCTTCCAGTTCTTCCATCTTCTCGAGGACCTGACGGCGCGCGACAACGTGCTGGTGCCCGCGCAGCTGGTGGGCGGCAACCGGCGGGCCGCCCAGGCACGGGCGGACGAGCTGCTGGACAGCCTGGGCCTGACGGCGCGCGCCGATGCGTACCCGTCGAGGCTCTCCGGCGGCGAACGGCAGCGGGTGGCGGTGGCCCGGGCGCTGATCAACCAGCCGTCGCTGCTGCTGGCCGACGAGCCCACCGGCGCGGTCGACGCGGCGGCCGGCGAGCAGATCATGCGGATCCTGCAGGATCTGAGCCGCAGCGGCCAGACGATCCTGCTGGTCACGCATGATCCGGACCTTGCACGGCAGTGCGCGACCCGGACGGCCGAGGTCCGCGACGGGCGCCTCACCGAGCAGGTGCCGGCATGACGGCCCGAGCCGCGATGACCGCGCGCGCCGGCATGACGGCCCGCGTCGCCATGTCCGCCCGCGTCGCCATGACCGCGCGCGCCGGCGTGACGGCCCGCGCTGGTACGACGGCCCGCGCCGGCACGACGGCCCGCGCCGGCATGAGGGCCCGAGTCAGGCGGCAGGCGGCGGGCGACCTCGTGAGCACGACGGTGGGCGGCCTGGGCGGCTTTGTGGGAGCGGCGGTGGACGACCGGGCGATCACGGAGGGCGGCATCGAGGGCGCGGGCCGGACCGGAATGTCGAAGGAGGGCGGCGCATGAGATCCGTGGTCAAGGCGGCCTGGGCGGCGGCGCGGCGGCGGAGGCTGCAGAGTCTCGTGGTGTTCGCGGTGGTGCTGTTGTCGAGTGCGACGTCGGTGCTGGCGCTGGGGCTGCTCGTGGCGTCGAGTGAGCCGTTCGACCGGGCCTTCTGGAATCAGAGCGGTGCCCACGCGACGGTGGCGTTCGACGCCACGAAGGTGAACGCTGCTCAGCTGAGCGCCACCACCTCTGCTGAGGGGGTGATCGGGGCAGGTGGCCCGTACGCAATGGTGGAGAACCAACTCGACAAGGGTGGGCCGCGTCGCCCGCCGGGGCCCATCGTCGGTCGCGCGGAGGCCGACACCTCGGTGGACCGGCTGGAGATCAGCGACGGTAAGTGGCTCACCGGGACGGGACAGATCGTGCTGTCCCGAGCCACCGCGGGGCTGACGCAGAACGCGTGGAAGGTGGGCGACGAGGTCACCGTGCTCGTGCCCGGGCGACCGAAACTGACCGTCGTGGGGATCGCCTCGTCGGCGACCGGATCGGCCACCGCCTGGGTGTGGCCGGAGCAGGCCGACGTGCTGCAGGGCGGGTCGTTCCAGATGCTCTACCGGTTTGCCGAGGCGGGCACCGACGCCGAGGTCAAGGATTCGCTCGCCGCCGCGACCGCGGGACTGCCGTCGGGCGCGGTCACCGGGTCGACCAGCTACCTCGCGGTCAAGCTGGAGGCGGAGGGGCGGATCAAGGTGTTCGTGCCGTTCATCGTGGCCTTCGCCGTGCTGGGGCTGGTGATGTCGGTGCTGATCGTGGTCAACGTGGTGGCCGGTGCGGTGGTCACCGGGTTCCGGACCATCGGTGTGCAGAAGGCGCTCGGGTTCACGCCGGGGCAGGTGGTCGGGGCCTATGCCGGGCAAGCACTGCTCGTCGGGGTGCCGGCCTGCCTGATCGGTGTCGTGGTGGGTCGCCTCGCGGCGATGCCGCTGCTCGGGCAGACCGAGACCGCCTTCGCGACCAACGGACGGCCGACGGTCCCGATCTGGGTTGATCTCGCGGTGCTGGCCGGCGCGTTCGTGCTGCTCGTGGCCGCCGCGGCCGGGCCGGCACTGCGGGCCGGGCGGTTCTCGGCCGCACAGGCGATCGCGGTCGGGCGGGCACCCCGCAGCGGGCGCGGATTCCGGATCCGGCGCGCGCTGGCGGCGACCGCGCTGCCTCGGCCGGTGAGCTTCGGGCTGGCCACGCCGTTCGCCCGCCCGGCGCGAGCCGCGGTGACCGTGGTGGCGGTGCTGCTCGGGATCACGACCGTGGTGTTCGCGGTCGGGTTGTCGCTCTCGCTCACCCGGGTCGCGGACGCCGGCAACCGGATCGAGGCGGTGCCGGTGGACGTCAGCATCGGCGGACCGATGATCGCGGGCGCCGGGCCGGGGAAGGCCGGAGCACCTCCCGACGCCGTTCCGGCCACCGGCGGTCCGCCTCCGGCGGCTGACCCGGACGCGGTGAAACAGGTGGTCGAGGCACAGGAGGGAACCGCACACGTGGCGACGCGGATGTCGCAGGACATCAACGTCGCGGGATCCACACAGCCGCTCGAGGTGCGCGCCTACGACGGGGAGGCGTCGTGGACCGGTTATCCACCGATCTCCGGCCGGTGGTACCGGTCGGCGGGCGAGGTGGTGGCCGGTGCGCGCATGCTGAAGCAGACAGGTGCCTCGGTCGGTGACACGGTCACGCTCTCCACGGAGCTGGGGCGCCGCACGGTCACGATCGTCGGGGAGGTGTTCAGCAACGGCTCGGACTCCGTCGTGATCATGGATGTCGCGACGCTGGACGGGCTGGTCAAGGATCCGCGGCCGCAGAGCGTCGAGATCGGGCTGGAGGCGGGGGTCGATCCTTATGCGTACGCCGACAAGCTCACGACCGCACTGGAAACCGCCGGGGTGCCCGGTGGCGTGGCGGTCCGGGCGGACAGCCAGGAGAACGAGGTGATCACCGTGATGCTCGGGCTGATCGCCACGCTGACACTGCTGCTCACGGCGGTGGCGGGGCTGGGAGTGCTCAACACCGTGGTGCTGAACACCCGGGAACGGACACACGAGATAGGCGTGCTGAAGGCGGTCGGTATGACGCCGGGACAGGTACGTGCCATGGTGGTGTGCTCGATGCTGGTGGTGGGTGCGATCGGGGGAGCTCTGGCCGTACCCCTGGGGCTGCTCCTGCACGGCTGGGCACTTCCGGTCATGGCCGGGGCCGCTGGACTCACCCTGCCCGCGTCGATCCTCGACGTGTTCACACCGGTGCGGCTCGCGGCGCTGGGCGCCGCGGGGATAGCGCTTGCCGCGCTGGGGGCACTGCTCCCGGCCGGGTGGGCGGCGCGCAGCCGGGCCGCGACGAGCCTGCGGGCCGAGTGATCAATTTCAGGGGTACGGGGTAAGCACGCTGCCGCCCTGCTGGGGACCGTTGTGACTGGTTTCGATACAGTCGGTCCTCGCGTTTACGGGGGAGGATCGACATGACTGGAACCGGGGAGGAACCGGAGGTCACACGCTCGGGCGTGCCCGAGTCGGAGGGCGGGCGGGGTTCTGAGCCGCCGATCGCGGATGCGCTCTCGGGTGGGGCGGCGGATCCGGCCGGTGCTCCGGTTTCGCCGTGGGCTGCGCCTACGGCGGGGGCTGAGCCCACCGCGCCGGCTCCGCCTGTCGGATCGTCGGTGCCGGGTGCTCCGGGCACCGAGCCGACGGCGCAGTTCGGCGCGGTGCCGGGTCCGTCCGACGCCGCGCCGTTCGGGGCTGGGCCGGGTGCGACCACGCCGTTCGGGGCTGGGCCGGGTTCGTCCGCGACCGCGCCGTTCGGGGCTGGGCCGGGTGCGTCCGGAGCGCCCGCGGTGACGCCGCCGTTTCCGCCGGCCTATCCGTCGGCCGCTCCGGGAGTGAGTGCTCCGCCGCCGTTCCCGGCGCCCTATGGGCCGCCGGCCGGTGGGGCCGGGGTTCCGGGTCAGCCGGGTTACGGCGGTGCCGGTCAGCCCGGTGCCGCTGGGGCCTATGGACCGCCCGGTGCGGCTGGGGCTTATGGACCGCCCGGGGCTTACGGCGCGCCCGGTTCGGGGCAGCCGGCCTACGGGGTGCCCGGCTCGGGACAGCCACCATACGGCGTGCCGGGCGCGGGGCAGCCGCCCTACGGCGCGGGGCAGCCGCCTTATGGGCAGCCGCTCTACGGAGCTCCGTTCGGGCAGCCGGCGGGGAAGCCTCGCAGCCGGGCCGCGGTGATCGCCGCGGTCGTCGTCGGTGTGCTGGTGATCGTGGCCGGGATCGGGGCCGTGGGCAGTATCTTCGCGCTGCGGTCGGACGACACGACGTCGAGCCGGCCGGCCATCGGGCCCGTCACGCCCGAGGCCGGCGGGTTGCCTGATCCGGCGCTCAGTGGTGAGCCGGAGGTCACCGAGGAGGCCGAGCAGGGGCCGGAGGCGAGCGCCTACCCGGCGGAGAAGGTCTTCGACCTCAACCGGGTGTGCGACGAGAACGTCTACTACCCGGATCAGCCCAAGCGCACGGGCAAGGCGCCGCACCCGGTCGTGCTGCTGGTCAACGACGGTGACGGGATCCGGAGCAGCAACGGTACGTACTACTTCGACCAGGGGCTCTCCGACTCGGTCAAGAACACGTGGGCTCCGGAGTCGCCGGCCAAGGTTCAGATGGTCGCCTGCCTGGACCGGGTGAAGGTGGGCGGCAAGATCCGGAGCTGCAAGTACGACGATCCCAAGGGCCTGGTCGTCACGCTCATGAAGGCGAGCTGGCGGCTGCGGGTCTACGAGGCGGCTACCGGAAAGGTGCTGCTCGACAAGGCGATGGCGGGCGATGACAAGGCGTGTCCGTACTTCGTGCTGTACGGCCCGGACAAGAAGATCTATTCGAAGGTGAGTGACCGGGCGGCGGTCGCGGCCCTCCGCAACCTGGTCAAGAAGTAGGCGGGTCGAGTGCCTGTTCGCGCCAGCGGTCGATGGACCAGCGGGTGACCGAGATGTTCGGATGGTCCGGTCCGAGGATGCGAAGCTCGTCCCGGAGCAGCTCCGCGAACGCGTCAGCCGCGCCCGCCGCGTCGCCCGCCTGGCCTCGGAACCAGGCCAGATTGCTCCGGGTGAGCAGGGTGTCGGGGTGGTCGGGGCCGAGGATGCGGATGTGGTCCTGGAGCAGGTCGGCGTACTCGGCGGCCGCACCGGCTGCGTCCTCGTTCGTCCCGCGCGCGTGGGCCAGGTTATTTCGGGTGATCAGCGTGTCGGGGTGGTCGGGGCCGAGAATGCGGATGCGGTCCTTGAGGAGTTCGGCGAGCGCTCCGATCGTGCCGGTGACATCACCCGACTCGGCCTGCCAGGACGCGAGGTTGCTCCGGGTGATCAGCGTGTCGGGGTGGTCGGGGCCGAGGATGCGGATGCGGTCTTGGAGTAGTTCGGCGAACGCTTCGGCCGCGCCGCTACTGTCTCCTGCCTCGGCACGCCAGGACGCGAGGTTGCTGCGGGTGAGCAGGGTGTCGGGGTGGTCGGGGCCGAGGGTGCGGATGCGGTCTTGGAGGAGCTCGGTGAACGCTTCGGCCGCGCCGCCCGGGTCGCCCGCCGCGCCCTTCCAGTAGGCGGCGTTGTTGCGTGTGAGCAGGGTGTGGACGTGCTCCGGCCCGAGGAGGGCGTGTGCGGTTGCCATCAGTCCGGCGAAGTAGTCCCGTGCGGCCGCCACCAGGCCGGACTCTCCCAGACTCCGACCGCCCGGAAAAGCGCGAGATGCGCGCCGTCCTCCTCGCTCCACAGATGGTCGCCCGGATGGGAGGCGAGAACGGCCGTGTTCGACCGCAGGGACTGGGCGTGACTCGAACCGCGTTCCACCTTCGGCCACAGCTCGGTGAGTGCATCGGCGGCCTGCCGCACCAGTTGCCCCTGTGTCGCGGCCGGGCCGGCGTCGCGTGTCACCCGCTGGACCAGGGCGTGCACCCGCGCCGCGCCCGGGCCCAGTTCGTCGGGAGTGTCCTCCACCTCGATCAGGCCGAGGCGGTGCAGGGCTCGCAGCGCGTCCTCGATGTCGTCGGCCGCGACGTCCGAGCCGACATGATCGGCGCAGTACATGCCGGCGGCTTCGGTGGTGAAGATCCCCAGCGGGATTCCGTTCGGGTCCAGAAGGGACCCGATGCGCAGCAGGGGAGTGGCGAGGCCGTCCGTGACGGTGTCGGCTAGTTCCAGGGACAGCGCCCAGGCGTTGGCCACCTGAAGTTCCTGCCCGTCAGGCAGAAGGTGCGGTGCCAGCCGGGGCAGCGGCCGCCTGGCGAGCCTGCGCCGGTAGCCCGCACACGACAGGTTCTGATCCAGCATGTAGGCCGCCGCCTGGGCCAGAGCGAGCGGCAGCCCGCCCAGGTCGCGTGCCAGTTGGGCGTCCTCAGCGAGGCTCTCGGGGCGGGCACCGAGCTTGCCGGACAGGTAGTCGAGTGCCTCGCGCTCGGTGAAGACGCCGACGTTGACCAGCCGTCGCCCGTCCACCAGGGCGGCGTCGCGGCGGCGGGTGGTGACGACGGTCCGCCCGGCTGCCGTCAGCGGCGGCCACAGGCCACGCATCTCGGCCGGGTCGGCCAGGTCGTCGAGCACGATCAGCCAGGAGTGGCCGGTGGTGGCCAGCCAGGCCAGGAAGCGCTCGGCGCCGTGCGCGGGGTCCGGGTCCTCGAAGCCGGTCACATCCGCGGCGGCCTGGGCGAAACGGGCCTGCACTCCGGTACGCGAGACAGCCGTCGCCCAGACGAGCAGATCGACCTTGCGCTCGGCCCACCAGCGGTGTGCCAGGCCGGCGGCCAGCTGGGTCTTGCCCACGCCACCCATGCCGGCGACGACCTGGCAGACGACGGCTGTCGCTTCACCGCCGGCCACCGCGGACTCCAGCGCGGCGTCGGCGGCTCGATCCAGCCGCCCGGAAGCCAGCGGGGGCAGTGGAGCGACGAGGTGCGGGAACGTGACCGGTGCGCGGCCACCGACGAAGACGTTCTGCTGCAGGTTGTGGTCGCCGAACTGGCCACCCCGCGTGCCGGTGGCCGTGTAGGACCGGGCGTCGCCGGGGTCAGAAGGTGTTGTGCTGCGTGTTGTGGTCACCGATCTGCACGCCCTTCGAGTTCCGCACGTCCACTCGGTACTTCGGGGGAGCCGGGGCCGAGGACAGGTCGAGAACCCGCTGGGCGGCGGCGACCACCTCCTCGTCCCGGTCGGCCCCTGCCGTGGAGACCTCCTCGCCCAGGGCGGGCTGCCACACGCCGGGCGACGTCTCGACAGCCTCCAGCGCCTGCCGCGCCGACTCCCGACCGGACAGCCGATCCCGCAACGTCTCCCGCAACACCGCATACGCCTCGGCGACGGCCCGGCTGCCACCGCCCGCACCGGTCGCCAGCGCCTTCAGGATGACCTCGAGATTAGTCATGATCACCTTCCGTAGCCGGGGACATCGATTCTGGCACGCCCAGGCGATCACAGCCGCAGCGAGAGCGGAGGCGCCGGGTGGGAGAAAGAGGCCCCGGGGCGCGGGGAGACGGGCACAGACGCCCTATGGCTGGACGAGCTGATAGTCCGGGACCTGCGGCCGCCGCTCGTCGCGGGGAAGGCGACTGTCCTGAAGGGTGGCACCTGCAGGAATGTCAGTACGAGAGACGCCGAGGCCCTGGAGACAGTAGCCGCACCAGAAGTGCGCGTACCCGATCATCCGATCCGGGTCCCCGGTGAAGACGAGGTTGAGACGGGCATGCCCGCAGTTCGGGCACGCGAGCACCAGCGGGCCAGGAGTGGCGTCATAGGCGGCGCTGTAGGCGTCGAGCCACTGATCGTAGGTCGCCATCATCGGGTTTCCTGGTCGGGGCGGATCGGCTGATTCTCCCACCAGGTGTCCTCGTGAGCGTATGCCCGGTCCTCGAAAGCGCTGAACTCCTCGTCACTACGGGGGAACGGCCTGCCCGCCGCGAGTTCGTCGTGGTGGAAGCGTTCATGGGCAATGGTCCGGGCGAGGTCCTCCTCACTGCGGAAGCCGGTCGGGTAGAGGACGATCGAACCGTCCGGCCGGGTCTGGCCGCAGATGCCGCGGATCGACCTGTTTCCGAGCGAGATGTCGAGGCCGGCGATGTCGATGCCGTACTTGGCGGCCACCCCTCGAACCGAATCCAAGGCGAAGAGCTGGATCGGCCCGGTGCCCCGTCTGCGTACGCGATTCAGAGCGGGCCGCCTCAGAAGGCGCCTGATCTGCTCGATGAGGTCATCGATCCGGGCCGAGAGCGGCACGAGGTTACGAAGGCTCGACAGCAGTCCACGAAGCCAGTTCGCGATCCTGGCCGTCCACGTAGCGATCAGCGTGGTCGCCTGGTGCACGACGAGGGGCGTAGCCAGCCCGAACGTGGCGGCGGCTTCGGCGGCGTAGACGACGAGCCGCGAGACGAGCGCCGCGATGGCGTCGCGGACCAGCAGCCGGACCGCCGCGATGAGGAAGCCGGCGCCCTCGGTGATCGCCGCCATCGTCTCGGAGGCTGTCGCCAGGGCGCCCAATGCATGCCGCTGCTGTTCGGATCGATCGCGGTAGCCGTCGGCCGCCAGTCCGGTCCACTCGGCGAGGTCGAACCGCACCGAGTGCCCGACCTCCTCGGCCTGCCGTTGGATCTCGCCGCCGACGTCGCGCCAGGTCTGCGCGTTCGCGGCGATGGCCGCCGGGTCGCCCGCGAGCCAATCGAGGGACTCGCTGAGCGGCTCGACGTGCTCGATCAGCCAGGCGACACCCGACTGCAGAAGCACCCCGACCGGGTCGACGACCGCGGCGAGACCGTCGAGTCCGGCACCGACGACGCCCAGCGTGCCGTCGACCCAGGAGCCGTCCTCGACGCCGCGACGGATCAGCTCGACGTCCTCGGCGATCCACACGCCGGCGAGAGGGCTCGTCATCGGCCGCCGCCGATCGTGCGGATCGCGACGGCGCTCTCGTCGTCGGCCGACTCGTAGTCGCCGGCGGCCCGGCGGAGTATCGCGGCGGTGTCGCGAAGCGACGCCGTGCCGGAGCCGACCGTCTCGATCATCGAAATGTGCAACTGCTGGAGCAGCACCGGAACGATCGTGCAGAGCCTGCCGTAGGACTCTGCGCCGGGGCGGGTCGTCGCGGCGGAGTGCCGGACGGTGTCGAGGTCGTCGGCTATGTGATCGAGATGGTCCGCGTGACGGCGAACGTCCGAGGGAGGAACGTTCATCGCTCGAACCCTGCGGTCAGTTCGGTGAGCAGAGATGCGTTCTGCCGAGCCAGATCGGCCCGGGCCGCTCCGACGGCTTCGATCACCTGCTCGGCGATCCAGCGTGCGGAGTGCCGGCGCACCTCCTCGTCCAGATGAAGGCTGACGATGGCGCCCGAGCTGTCGACGGCCACCTCGACCAGGCCACCGCCCGTGTGAGCGATCCAGGTGAGCTCGTTGAAGCGGGCCGCGAGCGCTTGTGCCCGCGCGATCCGTTCCTCGATCCGTCCCTGCCAGTCATCGACCCAGCGGTCGGCTTCGTCCAGTGAGCCGTCGTCGAACATCGGCGCTCCCTTCGGCACAGGGATGTACACCGGCGCCGGCCGTGTGGCTCACCGGCAGAATGCGGGGGCATGACGGACCTGAGGACTGTGCCGGACGACCCGGGTGAGGTTTGTGGGCTGATTGCGGGGTTTCTGGAGGACTGGTGCGGCACGGTCGTCGTCGCCGATGGCGAGCGGGAGGAGGAGGTTGCGGCTGCCGAGCGGCGCCTGGGCTTCAGCCTGCCCGTCGCGCTGCGGTGGGTGTTCGTCCATGTCGCCGGCGTCGGTCAGGATCCGCTTGTCCCGCCCGCGCGGTTGGCTGTGGACGGACACGGCGTCCTCACCTACCGTGAGGAGAATCAGGGCTGCGCCAGGTGGGGGATCCGCCCCGGCCGGCCCGACCCGGCCGTTGTCTGGACGGACGGCCGACAGTGGCGGCCCTACCTGGACCGGATCTCCGTGGACCTGCTGGCGTGGTGCCTGAGCGAGGCGATGACGCGGTCCGGCGCGCACGTGCTCTGGTGCCCGTTCGAGGAGCAGCCGGCAAGTCTGACAAGACTCGGCATTCCGGACCACGTGTTCTGGGCGGAGCCGGGCGCCGCGCCGGTCCGGTGGTTCCGCGCCGGCGACTGCCTGGTGCGCAACGACGGCGACATCCAGCTGATTGCCTTGGGGAAGACCAAAGAGGACGTACGCCGGACGAGCGCCGAAATCCGCGGTGAGTGGCGGGAACTCGACGATTAGGGAAGCCGCACGGGGGATTGCCGGGAAGCCGCGCCCGGGTGCACGTTGGCCGTGAGGTGAGGCTGATGACCCACGACCTGATGCTCCGGCTGTCGGAAGACGGTGCCGACGCCGAGCGCGTCGAGATGCTGACCGGCTATCTGCGGCGTGAGCTGGTGCAGCTCGACGTCGACGACGTGCGGCAGCAGCGCGGCGGTGAGGCGCCGCCCGGCACGCGCGGGTTCGATCCGGCGATGGCCGGTGCGCTGCTCGTCTCGCTGGGCTCGAACGCGGAGAGTCTGCGCGCGGTCGTGCAGACGATTCAGAGCTGGCTCGGGCGGGGCCGTGGTGTCACGCGGACCGTGCGGTTGGAACTCGGCGGTGACGTGCTGGAACTGTCTGAGGTGTCCGCCGGTGAGCAGCAGCGGCTCATCGACCTGTTCGTCCGGAAGCACAGCGCTGAAGACGGTGCGTGATGGCCGGGGCCCGCCGGGCGCTGATCGTCGCGAACGACACGTACGAGCATGACGGGCTGCGTCATCTGCAGGCGCCGGCCGCCGACGCCGAGGCGCTCGCCGGTGTGCTCGGTGATCGTGCCGTCGGCGACTTCGGCGTACGGGTGGTCCACAACGAACCGGCGCACGTGGTCCAGTCCGAGATCGAGGAGCTGTTCTCGGAGAGCCGGGCCGACGATCTGCTCCTGCTGCACTTCTCCTGTCACGGGTTGAAGAGCGAGTCGGGCGAGCTGTTCTTCGCGGCCCGCAACACCCGCCCGAACCGGCTCGCCTCCACCGCCACGTCGGCCGATTTCGTTCAGCGGTGCATGCGAACGAGCCGGGCCCGCAGCGTCGTCCTGCTGCTGGACTGCTGTTACGGCGGCGCGTTCAGCGCGGGCGTGACGGTCCGCGCGGCCGGCAACGTCAACGTCCTGGACAGCTTCCCGGCCGAGCGCCCGGGTGGGGGCCGCGGCCGCGCGGTGATCACCGCGTCGAGCGCGATGGAGTACGCGTTCGAGGGCGACCACCTGGCCGACGACCACGCGCCACGACCG
Organism: Actinoplanes sp. NPDC051861; assembly: GCF_040681145.1. NCBI lineage: Bacteria > Bacillati > Actinomycetota > Actinomycetes > Micromonosporales > Micromonosporaceae > Actinoplanes > Actinoplanes sp. NPDC051861. The sequence goes on along the minus strand of NZ_JBFAYE010000012.1, from coordinate 104,933 downwards.
TCGGTGTTCACCTCAGCGCTGGTCGAGGGGCTGGCGACCGGCGACGCGGACCGCGACCAGGACGGCTGGGTGTCGCTGAACGAGCTCTACGACTACGTCTTCGACCGGGTCCGCGAGCAGAATCCACTTCAGACACCCAGCCGTGACGTCGAGATGCAGGGCGAGTTGTACCTCGCGAAACGGCGCGGTGCTGTCACCGTACCCTCGCAGTTGCAGCCTGAGTTGCAGGAAGCCGCAGCCAGCCCGCTCGCCGGAGTGCGTGCCGCCGCTGTCGCGGAACTCGCGGTGATCGCGCATGGCACGCACGCTGGTCGCGCACTCGCGGCGAGGCGGGCTTTGGAGACACTCGCGGCCGACGACAGCCGCACGGTTTCCGCGGCGGCGTCAAAAGCATTGGGTACGCCTCCGTCAGCCCCGCCACCTCCGCCGCCTCCTCCTCCCGCACCTTCGCGGCCTGAGCCCGCACCCGCCGCGGCGCCCAGGAAGCACTGGACCGTCCCACGCCTCGCCGGCATCGCCGGACTGGTCGCGCTCCTGCTGTTCGTGGTGATCATGTTCGACCTGCTCGGCAACCGCGACCAGGGGAATCAGGGCTCGACTCCGCCGCCGAGCGCCTCGGCCGGCAACGCCTTCACCGCCACCGCGCCGTGGCGGCTCGTCGTCAAGGACCGGATCGGCCCGGAGGACAAGGGCTGCAAGGTGACCCTCACGAACACCGGCACCGGAGAGAAGGAGATCTACGAGAACTACGGGACGAAGTCCTACCAGATGCGCGAGGCGGGCCAGTACAGCTGGACCGCCAGCCACCCGCTCTGCCTGGTCAGCTACCGGGCCGGCGCGGGTTCGCTGGCACTGCCGGCCACCATCAAACCCGGAACGGGCGACACCGACGCCTTCACGTTCTCCAAGGGCATCACCATCGGCGTGATGAAACTGGTCGACGGCAAGCTGTGCGAGTACGACGTGCGCGACGTCAAGTCCGGCCAGTCGATCGCGTCCTTCGAACCCCAGCCGGTGGGCGGAATGATCTCCTTCGATCCGGAGCGGGACTCGGGGCAGTACTACATCGCTGACGTCAGGTGCGAGCTCAACATCGACACCGCCCCGTGATCCGTCCACGTAGGATCGGGTCATGGACTTCCTGCTGGGCGCGGTGGGTGCGGCAGCCGAGCATCTGGTGAGCAGGGCCATCGACGCGCTGGTGAAGCGGTATAGACCGCAGCGCGGCAAGACCGACCACACGATCGTGGCGAAGCACGCCTCCGGTGGACTGCAGGCGCTGCGGGACACCGAGCTGCGGTCGCTGCCGGACCACGACTGGCAGGCCGCCGTACTGGCGGTCCGTGACTCGCTGCAGGCCGCCGCGCCGGTCGTCGAGCGGCGCGTGCTCGACGGCAGCCTCCGGATCGAGGAGCTGACCCGGCTCGTCGAGACCGAGGGCGCACCGGTGCTCGCGCGGGCCGGGCTGGACGAGGCGGGCCTGAGTGCGTACCGGCGGGTGCTGGCCGACGTGAGTGCCGAGCTGGCGCTCTACATCCGCACCCGCCCGGAGTGGGCGGCCGCGGTCCGCGAGCGCGTCCGGGACCGGGTCGACGCGATCGAGCAGCGGGTCAGCGACCTGCCCGAGCAGCTGCGCCGGGAGCGCGAGGACGCCGGGCGGGCCTTCGAGGACCGGTACGTGGCACAGCTGCTGCGCCGTCTCGACGAGATCGAGCTGTTCGGTGTGGCGATGGGCCGCGGCGGGGAGAAGTACCGGCTCACCGAGGCGTACGTGAACATGAAGGTGGCCCGTGTCCAGGGCCACGACCGGGACTACACCGGTTCCGGCATCGCCGTGGCCGACGCGCTCGCCGACGACCGGCGGGTGCTGCTGCGCGGCGGTGCCGGCGCAGGCAAGACCACATTGCTGCGCTGGCTCGCGGTGACCGAGGCCGGCCGGCGAGGGCCGCGCCGGTACGTGCCGCTCTTCCTGCCGCTGCGCCGCTACCTCGACCGGGCTCTGCCGGAGCCGGACCGGATGGTGCTGGCCGCCGACGACGTCCTGGCCCGGGAGATGCCGTCCGGGTGGGGCAACGCGCTGCTGCGCTCGGGGCGCGCGCTGGTGCTGGTCGACGGGGTCGACGAGGTGCCCGCGGAGCGGCGCGCGGAGGTGCAGACGTGGCTGGGTGAGATGGCCGACGCCTATCCGGACGCGCACTACGTGGTGACGACCCGGCCGTTCGCGGTGGAGAGTGCCTGGCTCGACGGGGACGGGTTCGTGCCGTACGACCTGTTGCCGATGAGCCGGCGGGGGATCGGGGAGTTCCTGGCGTACTGGCACGACGCGGCCGGCCGCCGCAACGGCGCCGACGTGGAGGTTCGCAAGCGGCTGACCGAGACGCGGGAGCAGCTGGACGCGCTCCTGGAGAGCAACACGGAACTGCGGCGGCTCGCGGGGAGTCCACTGCTGTGCGGGCTGATCTGCGCGCTGGCCCAGAAGCCGTACCTGCGGTTGCCGCACGATCGCAAAGGGATCTACGAGGCGGCGCTCGACCTGCTCCTCGAGGGATGGGACGAGCAGAAGAAGCCACACATCGGCGGCCCGCCGCTGTTGCAGAAGGCAGAGCAGCTGGTTCTGTTGCAGCGACTCGCGTACTCGTACGTCAGAAATCAGGATCTTTTGATCGGCACGGATGAGGCCGTCCGGCGCATCGCCGGCCACATGCGCGGGTTGCGGGCCCACGACGCCGACCCGGAGCAGGTGCTGCGCTGGATCCTGGAGCGCACCGGCGTGCTGCGCGAACCCGACGACGGCCAGGTCCAGTTCCTGCACCGCACGTTCCGGGACTACCTGGCCGGACGGGAGATCGCCGACGTCGGCGACTTCGGATACCTGCTGAGCAACGCCCACCACAGCGAGTGGTACGACGTGGTCGTGATGGCGGTGGCGTATGCGTCCCGCAGCGAACGCGACCGCATCCTGTCCGACCTGATCGCCCGCGGCAACCGGGACCCGCGGATCCGCGACCGCCTGCACCTCCTGGCGGCCGCCTGCCTGGAACACGTCGTGGTGACGAACACCGACGACGTACGTGAACAGGTGCACGAGGCGGCGCAGCGGTTGATCCCACCCTCCGGGCCGGACGAGGCGGAACTGCTGGCCCGCGCCGGCTCGTTCGTCCTGGAACTGCTGCCGGGGCCGGACGGCCTCACCGAGGAGCAGGCGGCAGCGGTGATCCGGGCCGCGGCGCTGATCGGCGGCAGCGGCGCCTGGGAGCTGATCAAGGGTTTCACCTCGGTGCCGCAGCAGCGGGTCATCGAGGAACTGCTGCGGGCCTGGCGCGAGTCGGACGACCCCGCCGAGTACGCCCGTGAGGTCCTCGCCGACGTCGACTTCGGCGAGCCCTACCTCGACCGCAACGGCTGGCGCGAGGTCCGCGACCTGCGATACCTGAACCGGCTGACCTCGGTGGCCGTCCGCGGCGACGTCATGCCGCTGAACCCGCTCGCCGCGATCCCGTCCCTGCGCCGCCTGAAGCTGATGCAGAACGATGTCGTCCGGGACCTGTCGCCGCTGGCGGGCCGCAAGTCGCTGCGCACACTCTCCCTGATCCGCTGCAGCGCGCTGCGCGATCTGTCCGGTTTGGCCGGCACGACTGTCACGGGGCTGTCGCTGTTCCAGACCCCGGCCGACCTGTCCACGCTGCGGGTGCCGGGGTTACGGCTGTTGTCTGTCCGCCATCCGGCCCTGCGTGATGGGCTGCACGCGCTGCCGGACGGCCTGCCGATCCGCGCTCTGCGCATCACCAATCGAGCGGAGGACCGGCGCCTCGCCGGCCTCGACCGCCTCCCTCATCTGCTCCGCCTCGGCGTCACGGGTTCGCCGTCCGCGGAGGATCTGGGGGTTCTGGCCGCGTCGACGGTTCGCGTGCTGACGGTTGACGAGCCGCGGTCGCTGGCGGCTCTGACCGGCCTGGCCGACACGCCGGTGCTCGTCCTGTTCCTCACCAACCCGCGCACCGACGAGTCCCCGGCGGAGCTGGCGGCCGCCCTGCCCGGCATCCGCGTGTTCCTCTCCTGAGAACCGTTCCGTCGTCGCCCGGTGGTCAGAGGTCGAAGAGGGCGCGGCCCCAGAAGTCGCCTTCGCCGGTGACGCCCGGGGGGCAGGCGAAGATGCCCGTGGAGACGTGGCGGATGTATTCGTTCATCTCGTCCTGGGCGGCGAGGCTCCGCTGCACCGGGATGAACGACTTGCGGGGGTCGCGCTGGTAGGCCAGGAAGAACAGCCCCGCGTTCAGCCGGCCCAGCCCGTCCGACCCGTCCACGAAGTTGTAGCCGCGGCGCAGCATCCGGGCGCCGTTGTTCGTCTGGGGGTGGGCGAGCCGCACGTGGGCGACCTCGGCCAGCAGCGGGAGGCCGTCGGCGCCGACCGAGTCGAAGTCGACCTCGTCGAACTCGTCGGTGCGGCCGAGCGGGGCGCCGGTGCCCTTGGTCCGGCCGACGATCATCTCCTGTTCGGCCAGCGGTGACCGGTCCCACGTCTCGATCAGCATGCGGACCTTGCGGCTGACCAGGTAGGAGCCGCCGGTCAGCCAGTCCGGCCCGTCGCCCGGCTGCACCCACAGGTGTTCGCGGAGCAGGTCGGTCTCCTCGGCCTTCAGGTTGCGGGTGCCGTCCTTGAAGCCGAACAGGTTGCGCGGTGTGGCCTGCCCGGTGCTGGTCGACGACGTGCGCCCGAACCCGAGCTGTGACCAGCGGACGCTCACCGCGCCCATGCCGATGCGGGCCAGGTTGCGGATCGCGTGCACCGCCACCTGCGGGTCGTTCGCGCAGGCCTGGATCGCGATGTCACCACCCGAGATGGCGTCGTCGATCGTGTCGCCGGTGAACTTCGGCAGTGGTTCCAGTGCGGCCGGCCGCTTGCCGTCCAGCCCGAAGCGGTTGCGGGCGAACAGCCCCGGCCCGAACCCGACGGTGATCGTCAGGTTCGACGGTGGCAGGCCGATCGCCTCGCCGGTGTCGTCCGGCGGCGCCTCGGGGATGCCGCCGACCGCGCCGATCTCACCCGCGTCCTTACCGGCGGTCATCCGGGCGGCCGCCGCGGTCCAGTCCTTCAGGAGCTGGATCAGCCGCGAGCGGTCCTTGGTGATCACGTCGAAGGCGACGAAGTGCAGGCGGTCCTGCGCGGGGGTGACGATCCCGGCCTGGTGCGGTCCGGTGAACGGCACGGCGTCTATAACCGACATTTCCGAAATGTCGGAAGAGGAAGAGCACGCGGCGGCCCCGGCCAGGCCGGCCGCGCCCACCCCGGCAAGGGTGAGCGCGCGCCGGCGGGACAGCGTCATGCCTGCTTGGCGACCACGGCCGCCACCTTGCTGATCGGCTCCGCGAGCGCGTTGATCGCGTCCGACAGCTCCTTGAGATCCGCCTGGGTCAGCGTGTTGTGCAGCTTCCATCCGTCACCGTCCCGGTGCTTGCCGAGGGCCGCGTCCACGTTGGCGAACTCCGTGTCGAGCGTCTTCACCAGTGCCGCGTCCCGCTCCTCGAGGACCGGCCGCAGCGACGCGATCGCGGCCTTCGAGCCGTCGATGTTGGCGTTGAAGTCCCACAGATCGGTGTGCGAGTAGCGGTCCTCCTCGCCGGTGATCTTGCCGGAGGCGACCTCGTCGAGCAGGGCCTTCGCGCCGTTGGCCAGCTGCAGCGGGGAGAGCTTCTCGGCGTTGGCCTTCTGCACGATCTCCTTGACGTCGGTGAGGAGCTGGTCCGCGATCGGGCCGGAGTCCTTGACCGAGCCGGTCACCCACAGGTCCTTCTCGATGCGGTGGAACCCGCCGAACTTCAGGCCCTCCTCGGTGACCTCCTCGCGACCGTCGATCCGCGGGTCCAGGTCACCGAAGATCTCGGCCACCGGCTCGATCCGCTCCCAGTAGGTGCGGGCGATCGGGAACATCGCCTTCGCGCCGGCCACGTCGCCGTCCTTCACGAGCTTCACGAACTCGGTCGTCTTCGTCTCCAGCGCCGCGGTCTGCGACTTCACGTAGCGCTGGTAGCTCTCGGTCGCCGCCAGCAGCGCGGCGTCGTCGGTGAGCGGCGCGGCCGAGCCGGAGACGGTCAGCTGACCGCGGATGCCCTTGCCGATCATGCCGGGCTTGCAGGCGGTCTCGTAGCTGCCGGCGGGCAGTTCCACGTGCAGGTTGCGGGACAGTCCGGGAGCGATGTTCTCGACCTCGGCCATCACCCGGTCACCGGGCGCGTAGACGTAGAACTCGGTGACCTTCTGCCCGCCGTTCGTGATGGCGAAAACGCTGGTCCCGGCGTCCACGGTGGTCCGGGCGACCTCGCAGGAGGAGTCGGTCGCCTTCACCGTGATCGGCCCGCCGGCCGCGGTGGTCTCCGGCTCGTCGGCACCGCAGCCGGCGAGCAGGGCGGCCGTCGCCGCGACGGCGAGGAGGGGAAGGGTGCGCACGGTATCTCCTAGGACTTGGGCACGGGAAGGGGAGCGGGCCTGCGGCTGGGCCGCAGAAAGAGCAACAGCACGGGTACGGCGTAAGCGACCCACGCCACGACCTCGGCGACGCTGGCCGTCGGCGTCACGTTGAACATCCCCGTGAACAGGGCCGTGTACCACGCCGACGGGTCGAGCACGCCGCTGATGTCGTAGGCGAGCGTGTTCAGGCCGGGCAGTACGCCGGCCTCCTGCAGGTCGTGGACGCCGTACTTGAGAATCCCCGCGGCAACGAGGATGAGCAGGGCGCCCGTGACGGTGAAGAAGATCGTCAAGTTGATGCGGACCGCTGTCGCGTACATCAGAAAGCCGATCGCGACGGCCGTGAGAATGCCGCCGATGAGCGCGTAGAGCGGGCCGCCGTCGATCTCGGCGCCCTGCACCGCGGAGTAGAAGATCAGTGACGTCTCCAGGCCCTCGCGGACAACCGCCAGGAACGCCATCACGGCCACCGCGATCGACCCGACCTCGAGCGCGTCGGCGAGTCTGCCGCGCAGATCACCGGCGATCGAGCGGGCCGCCCGCCGCATCCAGAAGATCATCCAGGTGACGAACACGACGGCCAGGATCGACGTGATCGCCTCGAACAGCTCGCGTTGCTCGTACTCTCGCAGCAGGGTTGTCGAGGTGTAGCTCAGCAGCCAGCCGAACAGGACCGAGAGCGCGACGGCGAGTCCGACGCCGGCCCACACCTGGGGAAGCCGGTCCTTGCGATCCGCCTTGACCAGGAACGCGACCAGGATGCTGACCACCAGGGTGGCCTCCAGCCCCTCGCGCAGGCCGATGAGGTAGGTGGCGAGCATGTCGTCTCTTTCCTTAGCCTTACCTAATCTTTCTCCTACAGGCTGTAGATTAGGGATGGCTTGCCTAACTGTCCAGCCGGGGGGTGGCGCAACACCCGTCACGTGCGACACTCCGGTGGTGTTCGACCACTTCATCTGGGAAGTCGTGATCTGCCCGCTGCTGCTGGCGCTGGCCATCCGTCTCCTGGCCGAGCGGTTGCGCCCGGAGCGGGCCGCGCGCCTCCTGGTCGCCTCGCTGGCGGCGGCCGCCGCCGCCTGCCTGATCACGCTCGCCGCGTTCGCGCTCAAGGCGTTCGCCGAGGTGCCGGCGATCGCGGCCCGGCTGAACATCTCCGACGCGTACGTGCGGGCCGACACCGCGCAGGAACCGTGGGTGTCCTGGCTGTCGCTGGCCATGACGATCGCCGCGGTGGCCGGGATCACCCGGGTGTGGCACGTACACCGCCGCGACACCGCGTACGCCCGGCGTTTCACCACCGTGCCCACGGCGGAGGGCCGGGTACTGGTCCTCGACGACGAGCGCGCCGAGGCGTTCGCGGTCCCCGGCGCCGACAGCCGCATCGTGGTCACCACCGGCATGCGCGCCGCTCTCGACGACACCCAGTACGCGGCCCTGCTCGCCCACGAGCGCGCCCACCTGGACGCCGGGCACCACCGCCTGGTCCTGCTCGCCCGCCTCTCGGCCGCCGTGCACCCGGCCTTCCGCCTGCTCACCCGCCAGTTCGACTACCTGGTGGAACGCGCCGCCGACGAGCGTGCCGCGGCGCAGATCGACGACCGGCGCACGGTCGCCAAGGCCATCGCCGCCGCGGCCCTGGTGTCGCAGCGCACGCACCGGGCCGGAACCCTCGGCATCGCGCCGAACAGCGGCGACCTGCGCCGGGCCGGTGCCGTTCCGCGCCGGGTCGCGTCGCTGCTGACTCCCGGGCACCACCGCTCGCTGCTGACCCTCGCGATCCCCGCCGTCGTCGCCGCGTTCTCGCTGGTCTGGACCGTCGAGTGCGTCTGGGACCTGGGCGAGCTGCTCTACGTCGCCGCCAATTAGTCGTCGGCGAGCAGCTGCCTGAGCAGCTCCTCGTCGCCGGGCTGGAGGCCGGCAACGAAGCGGCGCAGCACGGTGGCCCGGTCGGTGCCGGTGCCCAGCGCCGCGCTCATCCGCTCGGCCGCGACCGACGCCTCGTCGGTGAGCGGCGCGTACCGGAACGAACGTCCCTCCCGATAGCGGGCCACCCGCTGCTTGACGTGCATCCGGGTCAGGATCGTCACGACGGTGCTGTACGACAACGGCGACGCCAGCCGGTCGAGCACGTCACGCGGTGTCAGCGGCTCGTCCGCCGCGACCAGGACGCGGAGCACCTCGGACTCGAGCGCGCCGGCCGGGCGGCGCGGCGAGATCTCCTCTGCGGGCGGCACCCCGGCAGCATAGCCGCAAGCATTCGCCCGCATTGTTTCGTGGCGATACCTTGCCGCAACCATGTCTCGGTAGGGTTCCGCAAGATATCCGTCAATCCACTGGGGATGAGCGCGCATGACGGTGCCGCAGCAGCTGCCTCCCGCCGACGAGTTCTACCTTGCCGCGCACGACGGCATCGGGGGCCGCGCCCTCCTGCCACGGCAGGTGCTCGGCGTCGGCCTGGGTGCCGCCCTGCTCGGCGAGCTGATGTTCTGGCGCCGCGTCGAGCTGGCCGGCGACGCGCTGCGCGTGATCGACGACCGGCCCACCGGCGACCAGGCGACCGCCACACTGCTCGGGATGCTGCGCCGCCCGTCCGTGCCGCTCGGGCCCCGCGAGTGGATCACGCACCTGTCCTCGGTGATCGCGCCGTCGCTGATCGAGCAGCGGCTCACCAACGCCGGGGTGCTGCGCCGCGAGACGAAACGGCGGCTGTTCGGCGGCGGTGAGGTGTCCCTGGTCTTCGCCGACCCGCGCACTCCGGGCGAGCCGGCCAACCGGATCCGGACCCATCTGTCGTACAACCAGGATCTGGACACCGCCGACCTGATGCTGGCCGGGCTGATCCTCGCCACCGGCCTCGACGAGATGGTCCTGGACACGATCAACCCGCGCGACCGGGCCCGCCTCAACGACCAGTTCCGCCGGCACCTGCCGCACCCGCTGCACCAGCTGGTCGCTCACGCCCGCGCCTCGACCGCGGTCTCCGCCTAGTCGATCGCCGCGTGGCCGGCGGTCCGGGAGAGGGTGAACCGGTCGATCTCGCTGTAGGGCTGCTTCGTCCCTGGCAGCGCGTCGGCCAGGCTCCGGACGGTCAGCGTGGTCCGTGCGCCCTTCGCGGCCGGCACCACGTCGACGGCGATGAACGCGTACCCGTCGTAGCGCACCTGCGACCAGTCGATCGTCTCCGGGACGCGGGTTCCGGTCTTGTGCCCGGCCGGCTTGGTCTCGATCTTCTCCGCCGACCACACGTAGCTGTTGACGATGTTCTCGGTGTTGTTCTCCTTGGAGTTCTTGCCGCCGGGCGGCTTGTACCCGCGGTAGCGCTCACCCGACGGCAGCTTCTGCGGCCCGGCCGGTTTCACACCCTTGGGAGCGGGGGCCTTCGGGCCGGGCGCCTCCCGGAACGGATAGCGCGGCCGGCCTCCGGAGCCGACACAGATGTACGTGACTCCCTCCTTCGCCGGATGGATCGTCGCCCCGTCCGGCGCGGAGCGCGTCTTGCGCCCGTACCGGATCGGGTCGGTGCGTTCCAGCAGGTGGTTGTGTCCCTGGACCACGAGGTCGACCTGGTACTTGCTGAACAACGGGTCGAGCGCGTCGCGTACCCCGCCGTCGGAGGCGTGGTTGTTGGTGGTCGAGTACGCGCACTGGTGGAAGAACGCCACGATGAAGTCGATCTGCCCCGCCTTCTCGGTACGCCACTCCTTCAACGTCTTCTCCAGCCATTTCACCTGCTTGCCACCGGAGTACCCGGCGTTGGTGCGCAGCTCGGCGGAGAGCTCGTTCGCGTCGGCCGAGACGAAACCGACGTTGCCGTAGATGAAGCGGTACACCGACGGGCAGCCCTTCGGGCCGTTGTCCGGGAAGTCGAGCCGGCTGCGGTGCCCGCCGTACCCGTGATCGCCGTAGATCGGCTCCATGTCGTGGTTGCCGGTGGCGAACATCCACGGCGTGGACGAGGCGAGCGGCTCGATCTGGTTGAGGAACACGTCCCAGACGTACGGGTTGTAGAGGTTCTTGCCCTTCGGCGCGATCCGGGTGAGCGCCGTCGTGTCGTCGGCGGGCAGGCCGGAGCCGGACGGGTTGGCGTAGCAGATGTCCCCGGCGAGCAGCGTGAACACCGGCTGCTGGGTGGCGAGCAGCAGGGTCTGCGTCATGGCGGGCCGCTTGTCGGTGCCGTTCAGGCCGGCGATCGGGTCGTCCGGCAGGTAGGAGTTGTTGTCGAAGACACCGGCCGGCCAGGTGCCCGCGGCGGCCGTCACCGACTTCGGGTTCTGGTTCCAGGCGTACTTCGGGTCGGTGGGTGCCGTGTTCGTGCCGACGTCGGCGAAGGCGGTGAAGGTGAACGGCGCCGGCACCACGGAGGTCCGGGCAGGCGCCGTGGTGAAGTGGGCGTCGCCGGAGACCGTGCCGTCGGACAGCCGGATCCGGTAGTGGTGCACCACGCCGTGCCGCATGTTGCCGACCGTCGCCTTGACGTAGAACTGGCTGCCGATCGGTCCGCCGGGGATCGCGTACCGGCCGACCAGGTGCTGGATCTCGGCCTCGACCTCGGTGCCGTACTGGCCGGGCGCGGTGCCGACGTCGACGAACGCCCGCAGCTTGGCGGGCAGCGTGCCGGTCTTGCTGACCAGCTGGGCGGTCACCGCCATCGCCGCCTTCAGCACGCCGTCGGCCGCCGGCACGAACGAGATGTGCCGGCCGGAGACCACGACGCCGGCCTGCCCGGTGGTCCCGCCACCGGCGGCGAAGGCGGCCTGGGCGGTCTGGAATTGAGCGTACGCGTAACCCGCGGCGACCGTCCTGAGGAGCGACCTCCGGCTGACCCGCTGCCGGGCGAGTTCCGCTTCGTTCCGGTCGCTGTACTCGTCGATCGTGACTGTCCCCACGGCGGTAATCGTGTCCCGGCCACCCGTACCGCGTCTGGCGAATCTCCTACGAAAGCGTGACGTAACCGTCCAGATTCATCCGCGGGCGACCACTTGTGGCCCGGTTGACCAGTTTGATCGTGTGAGTTCCGCTCGCGGTCCAGGTCAGCGTGTAGAACACCTGCCGGTGACGGGTGACGCCGTTGTACTGGCTGATCGTGGCGAACTTCCGGCCGTCCACGTACAGGTCCAGGTCGCCGGCGCCGCGCTCGCGGGTGCCGATCAGCCCGATCGAGCGGGCTGTCGTGGTGAACGTGACCGAGGCGTTGCGCGCGGTGGTGCGGTGCTCGCTGCCGCCGAGAGCGCTGCTGCTCCGGACGGTCGACCACGTGCCGGTGTGCCCGGTGCGGCTGTTGCGGGTGTCCACCCTCGCGGTGGTCCAGGCGCCGGCGACCGTGCCGGCGTGGCCGACGGTGTCGGTGACGGCGAGCTGCCAGGAGGTCGCGGTTCCCGGGCGTACGGTGCCCGCCGTGCCGCGGACGTTCGCGCCGAGCCCGGCGTAGGTGGCCGGGGCGCTCGCCGAGGTCCGCTTGGCGATCCTCTGCGACTGGACGCCGCTCACGTCGGTGAGCCCCCAGGCGACCGTGACCGGCACGGATGTCGTGCTGACGGGCTGACCGGCGGCCACCCGCGCGACCGGTGCGGGGCTGCCGGCCGGGGCGGTGCCGTCCACGGTGACCGTGACCGGTCCGGTGGCGGTGGTGTTGCCGTAGAGGTCGGCCGCGACGGCGGTCAGCGTGTGCCTGCCGTCCGGCACCGGCACCCGCGCGCTCGTGGCGGCCCCGGCGGCGGTGGTCGCGGGGGAGCCGTCCACCAGCACGGTCACCGAGGCGATCCCGCTGTCGTCGGACGGTGGCGTCCAGGTCACGACGGGCGTGGAGGTGATGACCTTCCGGCCGTGCTCCGGCGCGGTGATGGCGAACGCGGCGGGGGCCGTGGTGTCGGTGGTGCGGCTCACGGTGACCGGGAGGCCGGCGGGTGTCGCGGTCTCCGTACGAATGCTGAACGTTCCGTCCGGAGCCGACCAGCCCTCGCCTGGCCGCAGCACCGCGACCGGCTCCTCAGGGTGGAAACTGATCAGCTGGTGCTCCAGTTCGTGACCGGGGAGCGTGGCGTCGCTGAACCGGACCGCCAGGCCGGTGCCGCCCCAGCCCGCGGCCTGCTCGTCGAGGCCGGAGCCGTCCCGGTACTCCAGGAACCAGGTCCGCCCGCCCACCGGGTAGGTGACCTGCCGCAGGCCGTCGCCGGACCCGACCGGTGCCAGGACCACCCGGCCCTCGCCGCTGATCTCGCGCGTCGCCGAGGCGGGGAGCAGCCCGAGCAGATCGAGGTGCGCGGCGGTCAGCTGCCCGTGGATCCGGTTGCCCATGATGTCCCACGGGTCGGCGTAGGCGTCGACGGCGCAATCGCCCGACAGCGGCACCGGGACGCCGCCGTCCTCGCAGGCGTACCCGTTGCTGTGCCGCAGGCCCAGGTTGTGGCCGAGTTCGTGCCCGAGGACCAGCGGCGACGAGTTCCCGTTGAGCCACACCACGCTGTCCCCGGCGGCGGAGCTGCCGAGGTTGCCCAGGCCGGTCCACGGGCAGGCGGTGGTGGCCCGGAAGTAGATCACCAGGTGGTGGTACCGGTCCTTGGCGGTGTCCCCGGCGGCCTGGCGTGCTGCGGCCTCCAGCGCGGTCGTGTCGCACCCGGTGGCCGGCACCCTCGTCCATCCGGTGACCTCGTCGACGGTGTACCGGATCGCTCCACCGGTCGCCCGGTCGTAGTAGTCGTCGACCCGCTCGCCGGCGTGGGCCAGATCGTCCTCGGTGGGGCTGAGCGGCGCGGTGTCCGTCTGCCAGAAGACCGGGACGATCGTGAGGTGGTGCAGCCCGGCCGCCTGCGGGACCACGGTCGTCCCCTGCAGGCCGGTGACCGTGCCGCCCGCGCTCCGGGTGAGCTCGACCCGTGTTCCACCGGCGAGACGCCCGGCCAGCCGCTCCGGCACCGTGATCGGCGCGCGACCGGGAACGGTCACCCGTGTCGTGGTGACGTGCCCACCTTCGAAGGAGTCCGCGACCGTACGCTCCAGCACACCCGTCACGGTCTGCGCGCCCGCTGCGCCGGGCGCGACACCCGGAGCGGCCACCAGCAGCACCGCGAGGAAGGCGTTCACGGGCTCTCCTCACTCGTCGACGGTCAGTCCGACGATGAGCGGGCGGCGCGGCGAAACCCGGAGCGGGACGGTAGCGATCCGGTTGCGGGCTTTCGGAGGATGTGACGCCTACCGGGATAGGCCACTATGGCTGGTGTGACCGCGTCCGACTACTGGGTTCGCCTGCTGCACGGCGACACGGACCTCGGCGGCGGTTTCCTGGTGAACCGCCGCTTCGTGCTCACCGCCAGCCACTGCCTGCGCCTGATGCCGACCGGGGTGAAGGACGTCCGGGTGCTGGTGGCCGACCGGGTCGAGCTGGACGCCGTCGTCGACCAGGTCCTCGACGAGTTCGACCTCGCGCTGATCCGGCTGCTCGGCGCCGACGGCGCGCCCGTGACGCCGGTGCCGACCGACAACGCAGGCAGCAGCGACCGCTGGTTCGCGCCGTTCCGTCCCTCCGACGTCGACCCCCACCTCACCGGCACCGTCTCCGGCAGTGCGGTGACCTACCGCTGTGAGGGCGGCGGCACGATCTCGGCCCTGCAACTGGACACCGAACAGGAGCTCGGCGACTTCCACGGGTACTCCGGCGGCCCGGTCGAGCGCCGCGACACCTTCGACGGCCGCCCGGTCGTCCTGGGCGTGCTCCTGGAGCAGTACCCCGACCGCGAGAACCGCGGTCGCGCCGCCAACGTCCTGTTCGCGGCGGCCATCGGCGACGCACTGCGCCGCTTCGACTACTTCGAGGTCGGCCACCTGCTCAAGGTGCTGCTGGAGGACGGAGCCCTGGACGCGGTACGCGCCCGGCCGGTCAGCGGGCGGCCGGCGCCCGCGGACGAGGAGGCGGCGGCCGAGCGCAAGCTCCGTACCCTGCGGCGCTGGGCCCGGGACGGTCTCATCGACGCGGTGGAACTCCAGGAGCTCCGGGTGCGCCTCGCGCGGTCGTTCGTGGACGGGTTCTGATGGGCGCGTCGATGTCGGAGGCGGTGTCCTGGCTGGAGCGGTCCGTCCGGACGGGCCGCGTCGTCCAGCTTCCCGACGTGCCGGAACTCATCGAGGCGCATCCGCCGCGTACCGTCACGGACGCCGAGGACTACTGCTATCTCGCGCTGATGCTGCACGAGGTGGGCGCCCCCGACACGGCCCGGCAGCTCCTCACCGCCGCGGTGGCGGCGGCCGACGGGAGCGGGGTGAAGGCGCGCCTGCGCAACTTCCAGGGCGTCGTGCGCGAGATGACCGGCGACACCGAGGGCGCCGCCAACGCGATGGTCGACGCCGCCATCGACCTGGGCAAACCCGCCGACGACGCGGACCGCCGCCTGGCGTCGGTCATCATGCTGAACCGGGCCACCCTCAACACCCGGCTCGGCCGCGACCGGCAGGCGCGCCAGGCCGCCACCGCGGTCGGTGCCGAACTGCTGTCCTCGCCCCAGGCCCGGCTGGCCGTCGCCACGCTGCGGCACCGGCTGGCCAACCCCGCCCTGCGCGGCCCGGGCGTCTCGGACGAGCTGATCGCGGTCGGCAGCGCGGCGACGGGCCTGCTCGGCGAACTCTCCGCCGACGACCCGGACGCTCTGCTCACGCTGGTCGTCGCCACCCAGGCGGTCTACGCCGAACTGGCCGCCTCCCGAACGGAGCGCGACCTGCGCCCGGTAGCCGAGGTCCTGCAGATCGCGGCCCAGCTCCTGAACGCCACCGTCGGCATTACCGACCTCCGCGCCGTGCGGGCCTCCTTCGCCGCCGCGGTGGCATCCCTGGAGGCCGACATCCGGGCCGGCTCGACCAGCGGGGCACGAGCCGGTCTCTCCGCCATCGCGGCGACCCTCGACCGGATCGAGCGGACGCTGGGCATCGACTCGCCGATCAGCGTGGTCGCCCGCGCCACGACGATCAGCGCCCGCTTCCTCGTGGCCCGCACCACCGGTGATATCCGGATATATCCGGCGATAGCGGATGAATTCGCTGGTTGCACGGCCGAGTTGGAGCTTCGTGTCGGCGCCGCGCATCCGCAGACGCTGGTGGCGCGGGCCAACTGGGCCTCGGTGGAGATGGAGCTGGCCCGCCTGGAGGGTTCCGCACCCCGGGCACACCGGGCGGCGGGTCTCCTGGAGATCGCTGTGCAGCGGTCCCGCGACGCCGGGGAGGAGAACAGCGCCCTCGCTCGCGAGCTGTTCCGCGAGTCACGCGCCTGCATGACCTTCGCCGCCGGCCTGGAGGCGGAGGGACCCCGGGCCCGCCGCGCCGGCGCCCCGGTGCTCGTCGACACCGGCCGCGACACCCCGCCCGAGCCACCGGACGACGCGGGGCCGCTGGATGCCGGGGATCTCTTCGATGACGACGATGCGGTGGACGACGCCGAGCCGCTGGGTTACGGCGAGCCGCCGTTCCCGGACGACGAGCCTGGGCCGGGTGAGCCGGATCTGATGTGGCCCGCCGACGCCGCGGCATCGCAGCGGAGGCCGCTGGTCGACGTGGCCGCCGAGCAGAGTGTGCTGGGTGCGATGCTGCTGTCGAAGGACGCCATCGCCGACGCGTTCGAGATCGTCAGCAGCCGCGACTTCTCCCGGCCCGGCCACGAATTGATCTTCCACACCATCGCCGACCTCTACGCACGGGGAGAGCCCGCGGACACGATCACGGTGGCGGCGGCGATGGCGGACGCCGGTGAGCTTGCCCAGATCGGCGGTGCCGCTTACCTGAACACGGTCACGATGACCGTGCCCACCGCGGCCAACGTCACGTATTACGCGCGGACCGTCGCCCATCTCGCGATCCGTCGCCGTCTGCGCGAAGCGGGTGACCGGATCGGTGCGCTGGCCGAGCAGCCGGGCGACGTGGAGGCTCTGGCCGAGACCGCCCTGGAGACTCTGTACGAGAACATGACCAGGCCGCTGGAGGCCGCCGCTGTCCGGCTCGACGAGTCGATCCCGGCGACCCTCGACGTGATCGAGGCGGCCGGCGCGGCCGGCGAATCGCGGTCGGCCACCGCCCCGCGCAGCGGTGTCGCCGACCTCGACGTGATCATGGGCCCTCTGCAGCCCGGGGCGCTGACCGTGATCGCCGGGCCGGAGGGCAGTGGCGCACCGGAGCTCGCGCTCACGGTCGCGAGGCATGTGAGTATCGCCCAGGGGATGACGACGGCATACTTCTCCACCGAGGTGCGGCAGACCGATCTGGTCATGCGGGTGCTGTCCGCGGAGACCGGTGTGCCGTTGCTGACCATGCGCGCCGGCGAGCTCGACGACGATCAGTGGACGCGGCTGGCCCGCCGGCTGAGTGAGATCAGCGCCGCCCCGCTCTTCGTCCAGGATTCGCCGGGCTCCGGGCCGCTGGACATCCAGTTGATCTCGCAGTACCTCCGGCGCCGCCACGAGCTCGCGCTGGTGGTCGTGGACAGCGTCGAGCGGCCCGGGGTGCTCGCCGGGCTCAAGCAGGTTGCGGTGCAGATGAACTGCGCTGTGCTCGCCGTGTATCGCCTGAGTGGTGGCAAACGCACGAGGAACCCGTACGCGCTGCCCAAGGACGTCCGGGGGAGTGCCGACGTCGCGATCCGGGTCCTCCGGCAGGCGGACCCGGTGGGCCGCGTCCGCGGTTCGGAGGCGAGCCTGGTCGTCGTCCGGAACCGGTTCGGGCCGGTGGGAACGGCCGTGGCCACAGCGGACCTGGAACGCTGCCGGTTCGTCAACCGGGAGCCGGAGCCCGCCGGTGAGATTGACCCCGGAGCCGGCGCTTCGAGATCATCGTCGGATGGGGATTGATCTTGAGCTGGCCGACTGCGCGGCGGCGGGTTATCGGCTGAGCGCCTGCAAGGAGGCGGGTGTGCCGTGCGGGCACGAGCCGGACTGCCGGGGTGAGTACCGGCGGGCGCTGGCGCAAGCCGCCGCGGATCGGCCCGGTGAGCAGTATCCGCACGAGTTCCGGTACCGGCGATTCGCGGACATCAACGAGAAGATGCAGCTCATCGGGATGGGATACGCGGCCGAGCGGGAGGAGCGGGTGCCCGGTCCGGAGATCGACGCGGATCTGGACTGGGTGTCCGAGACCGTGCCGGGGCGGACCGGCATCCCCGGCTTCAAGCTGCTGTCGAACGACCGGTGGCTGATCACCGTGCGGGAGATCGACGAGGCGCTGGAGGCCTACGCCCGCGCGCCGGAGCACCTGCGAGCCGAGTGGGAGGCCGAGGACAAGTGGGCGGCCTGGCTGGAGTGGCTGGCGGTGGCCCGGCGGCACGGTGGTTTCGAGGCGGAGTGAGCCGCCCGGCCGGGGACGTGCGTGCGGGCCCCGGCCGGGTGGGTGGATCCCTAGAAGTCGTCCGGGGTGCGGATCCGGTCGCGGATCCAGACGCCGGCCTCCTTGAGGCGGCCGGTTCCGGAGTACGCCCCGGCCGCGCACGTGCCCTCGGTGAAGACCGCCCCGGTACGCATGTCGTCCGAGTAGTTCCAGTTCACCCAGCTGACCCTGTTCTGCGCCATCAGGTCGAGGTAGCGCTGCGCCTGCGTGAAGTTGTTGCCACCGTCGCCCGAGGCCTGCTGCGTGCCGAACTCGGTGACGAACATCGGCAGCTTCGCGATGGCGTCGCGGAACGTGTTCAGGTAGTAGTCGTCGTGCGAGGCCGCGTAGAAGTGGAACGTGTACATGATGTTGGTGGCGTTCACCGGGTTCGCCAGGATGCGGGACACGCCCTGACCGTCACCGGAGGCGCCGAGTGAGGACCAGTCCTCGGTGCCGACGAGCACGACGCCGTCCGGGTCCTGGGCGCGGATCACCGGGATGAGCTGGTCGGCGTACGTCTTGATCGAGGACCAGTGCACCTCGCTCGGCTCGTTCGCGATCTCGTAGATGATGTTGTTCTTGTCCCGGTGGCGCGACGCGATCTGCTGGAAGAACGTCTTGGCCCGGGCCAGGTTGTAGTTCGGATCGCCGGGCGAGAGCATGTGCCAGTCCACGATGGCGTACAGGCCGCGGGCGGTGGCCTTCTCGATGTAGTCGTTGACCTTGGCGGTGAAGCCGGCCGGGTCGGTCTCGTAACCACCCTCCTGGATGTACATCGAGATCCGCAGTACGTCGGCGTTCCACTCCCTCGCCAGCACGTTCAGCGAGGCGTCGTTGACGCAGTTGGCGTACCACTGCAGGCCGTGGGTGCTCATGCCGCGCAGCTGGATCGCCTTGCCCGCCGCGTTGCAGAGCTGCCGGCCGCAGACCCGCAGCTGCCCGTTGCGGGCGACCGGGGTGGCGCCGGTGGGCGGTGAGCTGGACGGCGTGCCGGTGGGGGAGCTGGTCGGCTGGGAGTCGCCGGTGCAGGACACGCCGTTCAGCCTGCACCCCGACGGGCTGCCCGAACCGGTGCCGATGAACCCGAAGGTCACCGAGGCGCCGGGGGCGACGGTGCCGTTCCAGGTGCGGTTCGTGAACGTGAAGTGCTGTCCGGACGAGGTGAGCAGCGCGTCCCAGTACGACCCGAGGCCGGTGCCGGCCGGCAGGTCGAACTCGACGCGCCACGAGGTGAGGGCGGACGAGCCGCCGTTGGTGATCGTGTACTGGCCCTGCCAGCCGCCGTTCCACTGGGACACCTTGCTGAAGGTGGCAGTGGTGGCGGCGGCGGAGGCGGGGGAGACAGCGTGCAGAGCCAGGCCGGCGGTGGCGACCGCGGCGGCCACGGCGAGCACCAGGGAACGGGTGCGGCGCATGGACGTCCTCCGAGGGGATCGATGAACGTCCAATTATTAGAAAGGTTTACTGTCAATGTCCAGAGGTTGATCCGGAGGTATCCGCATGCGGCGTGAGACGGCTGCCCACCGGTTCGGTGACTCCGAAGATCGTCAGGAGGCCGGTGATGTCCAGGACCTGGAAGACGTGGGGGTGCACCCGCGGCATCAGCAGCCGCGAGCCGGCCGACGCGGCCATGCTCCGGCAGCTGAGCAGGGCGCGGATGCCGGAGGAGTCGAGGAAGGTGAGGCGGGTGGCGTCCAGCCGGACGGGAGCGGGAGCGCACCGGAGCGCCGCCGTCATCACCGTGTCGTGCAGCGGCTCGGCCTCCTGGCCGTCCAGTTCGCCGCTCAGGACGATCGTGGTGGAACCGTCCGGGTCCGGACCCGAGACGTGGAGGTGCAATCGGGAAGCCGCGTAGTCGCCGAGCTGGGATCGGTCGGAGTTCACGGAGTTCTCCCGTCCGAAGGCGTCAGAGCCTGTCCCCTCACTGCTGAAGGCGTTCGTCCTTCACCGTACGCCCGTGGTGGCGCAGCGTCGCCCAGACGACCTTGCCGTCGGGCGCCGGCAGGCTGCCCCACCGCTGGACCATCGCGTCGACCAGCATCAGACCCCGCGGGCCCCGGGGATCGGCCGGCCTGCCCATCCCCAGGACGGCCCCATTGTTACGCGCTGAGGGCCGGTTCAGCGACGGAGGGAAACGGCCGGTTGTTCGGCCTGCGCGGTGGTGAGCCTCAGCAGACCGGCCAACCCCGCCGCCCGGAGGGTGTCGGCGACCGTCGCCGGCGCGTTCACGACGCGGTAGTCGCATCCGCGCCGCAGTGCCTCCTCGCGCCCGGAGAGCAGGCTCCGCACACCGGCGGCGGCCAGGAACGGTACACGTCCCAGGTCGACCGTCAGGCGCTCGACGCCGTCCTGCGCGGCGGCGTTGACGAGCAGCAGGCTCAGGGCCGCGCTGACGTCTCCGTCGATCTCGCCGCTGACAAGGAGACGTACGGCACCCTCGCCGTCCTGGCGCTTGCTCACCCCGAACGGGCCGGTCATGGTTCTTCCCCTTCGCCGCGCCCGCCGGTGGGCCGGCGCGTCCCTCATTCTCGGGCAATGCCCGGCCCGTTCGGGCCCGGATCACTCGCCCGAGCGGCCCGATTCACCTCGGGGGGCCCGAAAACCGAGGTGAAATCAGTCGCGCACGTCTCTAGTGCGCGGCCGGGACCCGCAGCGCGCCGAACTCGGGCTCCGCCACCGGCCGCCCGTAGTGGTAGCCCTGCAGCAGCCGGTAACCCAGGGCGTACAGGGCCTCGGCCTGCTCGGCGGTCTCCACACCCTCGGCGACGGCGGTCAGGCCCAGCCCCTCGCAGACCTGGATGAGCGCGCGGGCGATCACGACCAGCCGCCCGGCGACGAACGACTTGTCGACCTTGAGGATGTCCACCGGGACGGTGTGCAGAAGTCCCAGTGACGAGTGGCCGGTGCCGAAGTCGTCGAGCGCTATGCGTACCCCCAAAGCCCGCAGATCGTGCAGCGCGGCAACCGCCTGGCCGCCGGCGAAGACCGCGGTCTCGGTCACCTCGACCACCAGGCACTGTGCCGGCAGCCCGGCGGCCGCGAGTGCCGCCGCGACGGTGCTGGGGAACTCCGGCCGGGCCAGCTGGCGTGCGGACACGTTCACACTGACCCGGTCCGGCGCGTTCGCGCCGTGCTGGACGCGCCAGCGGGCCATCTGCTCGCAGGCGGTGCGCAGGACCCACTCGCCGAGTTCGACGATCAGCCCGTTCTGCTCCGCGACCGGGACGAAGTGTGCCGGGCTGACCGTGCCGCGGTCCGGGTGCTGCCAGCGGACCAGCGCCTCCACCGCCACCACGCGACCCTCCGGCACCGCGACGATCGGCTGGTAGGCCACGGTGAACTGGCCGGCGTCGAGCGCGGCCCGGATCTCCGCGCCGAGCCGCGCGTGCTCGCCCGCCTGCTCGTCGAGGACCACCGTCCAGTGCCGGCAGGGCTCCCCGGCGTCCTTCGCGGCGTGCATCGCCGCCTCGGCCCGGCGCAGCGCCTCGACCGGCTCGGGCGCGCCGGCGACGCCGATGTTCGCGCCGACGAGCAGCTGGTGCCCGCCCGCCGCAACGGGCGTGGCCAGGGCCTCGACCAGGGCGGCGGCGTCCGGGCCGGGCAGCAGCAGCGCGAACTCGTCGCCGCCGATGCGGGCCACCACGGCGCCCGGCGGCGCGGCCTCGACGATGCGGGCGGCCACCTGGGTGAGCACCTCGTCGCCGACCGGCCGGCCCAGCTCGTCGTTGATGTTCTTGAAGCCGCTCAGGCCCAGGAAAGCCACGTGCAGCGGCCCGGTACCCGCCCCCGCGCCCAGCGCCTGCTCGAAGTGCCGCCGGTTCGGCAGCCCGGTCAGATCGTCGTGCATCGCGATCTGCTCGAGCTGGGCGGACTGGCCGCGTACCTGGCGCATCAGGCTGGCGACCCGCACCGCGACCAGCCCGATGAGCGTGGCCGAGCCGGCGCCGATCGCCATCCGGTCGATCGTGTCGTCGCCCGCACTGGGGATGAACAGCAGCGCCGGCGACAGCAGCGCGCACCCGCTCAGCAGCCCGAGCTGCCGCATGCCCACGGCCGCCTGGCGAGTGGGCCCGCCGGTGGCCTCCGCGGCCATCGAGGGGTGCAGCGCTGCGGCGGCCCACAGCACATAGGAGAGCAGGAAGGCCGCGGAGAACTCGTCGCCGTCGCTGCCGGAGTAGATCGAGGCCACCGCGAAACCGATGTCGCCGATCAGCAGCCCGACCGTGGCCGTGCCGAGCAGCCGGGTGCTGCCCGAGCCGTTGCGGTTGGTCAGCAGCCGGGCCAGCATCGCCAGCAGCAGCGCGTCCCCGGAGGGGTAGGCCGTGCTGATGATTCGTTCCAACGTCGAGGCCGACGACTCCGCCGCGATCGGATGCAGCACGAAGATCCAGAAGACCAGCCCGAGGCTGATGCCGGCCATGGCGGCGTCGGTCATCGGCGCGCCGGTGCGCCGGCTGCGCAGCAGCAACCAGAGCCCGGTCGCGAGCAGCGGGTAGAAGAGCAGGTAGAAGCCGTCGGCGGCGGACGGGTACGGCTCCTGGTCCAGCACGAACACGTAGTACGTCCACACCAGGTCGCCGCACGCGGACGCCGCCTGCCCGGCCGCGAACCAGTACCACATGGCGCGGTGCGGCGGCCGGTGCAGGCGCACACCCAGCAGGATCGCCGCGGCCGAGGTCAGCCCGACGCCCGCGTAGAACAGGCTCGCCGTGAGACTGCCGGACGGCAGCAGGTAGTAGCCGGCGGAGGCCAGGACCCCCGCCGCCGCCCACCATCGCCACAGCGCCGCACGTTGCATGGCGTTCACATCGGCGGCGATCGCTCACAGTTGAGTGTCACGATCGCCACAGGGCGGAGGGAGAAAGAACGCGCGTTCTGTCTAGCGAGGGAGGGAGAAAGAACGTTCGTTCTGTCTAGCGGGAGCGCGACCACCTCACAGGCTCCGTGGCTCCTCGCGGTGGCCACCGGGCGGGCGATTAGCATGTCCGCGACGTCCTTCAGCTCGTTCACCGCCGAACCCCGCCAGGGCGCACCTGCTGCCGTACACCCTCGGGAGACCGCGTTGACCAGTGCCGACCTCGCCGCCCACCTGCGCCGGGCGGGCGTGACCGACGTCCTCACCGACACGGCACACCGGTCGGCGTACGCGAGTGACGCCTCGCTCTACCGGGTGGTTCCGCAGGCGATCGCCCGGCCGCGCAACGACGACGAGGTGGCGGCGGCGCTGGCGGTGTGCCGGGAGGCCGGGGTGCCGATCACGGCGCGCGGCGCGGGCACCTCGGTGGCGGGCAACGCGATCGGGCCGGGGCTCGTGCTCGACTTCAGCCGGCACATGAACAGGGTGCTCGAGGTGGACGCGGCGTCGCGGACCGCGCGGGTGCAGGCGGGCACCGTGCAGGCGACACTGCAGGCGGCGGCGAAGCCGTTCGGGCTGCGGTTCGGGCCGGATCCGTCGACGCACACCCGCTGCACGATCGGCGGGATGATCGGGAACAACTCGTGCGGGGCGCGGACGCTGGGCTATGGCCGTACCTCTGACAATGTCTTGGCCTTGTCGGCCTTCACGGCCGATAGCGAAAAACTCAAGACATATCCCGAGATCTCGGGCGCGGACAAGATGGTCGAGGAGCTTCGGGAGCTGATCGGTGCCAACCTGGCGACCGGCCGGACCGAGTTCGCCACCTTCGGCCGGCAGGTCTCCGGATACGCCGTCGAGCACCTGCTCCCCGAGAACGGCTTCAACCTGACCGAGTTCCTGGTCGGCAGCGAGGGCACGCTCGCCGTCGTCACCGAGGCCACCGTCAAGCTGGTCGCCGACCCGGCCCACCGCACGCTCGTCGTCCTCGGCTACCCCGACTTCGGCACCGCCGGTGACGTCATCCCGGCGATCCTGGAATTCCAGCCGACCGCCTGCGAGGGCCTCGACCACCGGATCTGCGACGTGGTCCGGTCCCGGCGCGGCCCGGACGCCGTCCCGCCGCTGCCCGCCGGCACCGCCTGGCTGATGATCGAGATCGCCGGCGACGACCTCGGCGAGGTCCGCGACCGGGTCGCCCGCCTCGTCGCGGCCGCCGACGCCGTCGACCACGTGATCGTCGAGGACACCGCGAAGGCCGTGCCGCTCTGGAAGATCCGTGAGGACGGCGCGGGCCTGGCCGGTCGCGCACCGTCCGGGCTGCCCGCGCACGCCGGCTGGGAGGACGCCGCGGTGCCGCCCGCCAGGATCGGCGCCTACCTGCGTGACTTCGACGTGCTGGTGGAGCGGCACGACCTGACCGCCATGCCGTACGGGCACCTCGGCGACGGCTGCGTCCACGTCCGCCTGGACTTCCCGCTCGACAGGCCGGGTGGCCCCGGTAAGTTCCGGGCTTTCCTGGAGGACGCCGCCGACCTGGTGGTCAGCTACGGCGGGTCATTGTCCGGCGAGCACGGCGACGGGCGCGCCCGCAGCGAACTGCTCACCCGGATGTACTCGCCGGACGCGATCAACCTGTTCCGGCAGATCAAGCACACGTTCGACCCGCGGAACCTGCTCAACCCCGGCAACATCGTCGACCCGGACCCGGTGGACGCGAACATCCGCGTGTCCCAGGCGCGCCGGGTCACCACCAAGCTGGCGCTCGCTTACCACCACGACGGCGGCGACTTCAACCAGGCCGTGCACCGCTGCACCGGCGTCGGCAAGTGCCGGGTGGACACGCGCGTGCTCGGCGGCGTCATGTGCCCGTCGTTCCTGGCCACCAAGGACGAGAAGGACTCCACCCGGGGCCGCGCCCGCGTGCTGCAGGAGATGCTCGACGGCGACCTCGCCCCGGACTGGCGTTCCGAGGCGGTGCACGACGCGCTCGACCTCTGCCTGTCCTGCAAGGGCTGCGCCTCGGACTGCCCGACCGGGATCGACATGGCCGCGTACAAATCAGAGGTTCTGCACCAGAGCTTCAAGGGCCGGATGAGGCCGCGCTCGCACTACTCCCTCGGCTGGCTGCCGCGCTGGTCCCGGCTGGCGTCGAAGATGCCGAAGCTCGCCAACCTGGCCACCGCCCTGCCCGGCATCCGCGGCCTGGCCCTCTACCTTGCCGGCGTCGACTCGCGCCGCTCGATCCCCACGTTCGCCGAGAAGACGTTCCGCAGCGGCTTCCGGGCCGTGGAGACCGGGAAGCCGGTGATCCTGTTCGTCGACAGCTTCACCGACCACTTCTCGCCCGAGGTCGCTCAGGCAGCCGTCGACGTCCTGGTCGGCGCCGGTTACGCGCCGCGCATCACCAGCCGCAAGGCGTGCTGCGGCCTCACCTGGATCTCCACCGGTCAGCTCGACGCCGCCCGCCGGATCCTGGGCCGCACCGTCGACGAGCTCCACGAGGCGGTCAAGCAGGGCATTCCCATCGTGGGCCTGGAGCCGTCCTGCACCGGCGTGCTGCGCCAGGACGCGGTCGAGCTGGTCGACAACGACGCGGCACGGGAGGTCGCCAAGGCGACCAGGACGGTGGCTGAGCTGCTTGCCGCCACTCCGGGTTACGAGCCTCCCTCACTTCAGGGGGTACGCGTCATCGCGCAACCGCACTGTCATCACCACGCCGTCATGGGGTGGGAGGCGGACGCCGCTCTCCTGAAGAAGGCGGGCGCCGAGGTGAAGCGCCTCGGTGGCTGTTGCGGCCTGGCCGGCAACTTCGGTGTCGAGCGCGGCCACTACGAGGTCTCGGTGCAGGTCGCCGAGCAGCAGCTCCTGCCCGCGCTGGACGCTGCCGAGGACGGTGACATCCTGCTGGCCGACGGCTTCTCCTGCCGCACCCAGGCGACCGACCTGGCCGGCCGCTCCGGAAAGCACCTGGTCCAGCTGCTGCGGGAGCACTCGCGCTAGATAATCGACCTCTCCGGGGGCGATGGCGATGGTAACGTAACCATCGGCATTGCTCGATGTTTCCGGGTGACTGAGGCGGTATCCAGTGATCAACCGGTTCCGACACGCGGCACTCGCCGCCGTGCTGCTGCTCGGTTTCGTCTCGGGCCCGTCCGCCACTGCCGCGACGTCGGCTGCCGCCTCCACCGGCGGTCCCCAGTCGATCGCGGACGTCTACCGCTACCTCGAGGATCCGCGGATGGTGGCCGAGGGGCAGGAGCCGCACCACGCCGACCTGCGTCCCTACGGCGACACCGCCACCGCGACCCGGGACGCCACCGAGCACCGGGCGGCGTCGCCGTACGTGCGGAGCCTCGGCGGCGAGGGCTGGCGGATGCGGCTGTTCGACCGGCCCGACGACGTGCCCGCCGAGTTCCACACCGCCGGGTTCGACGCGTCGGGGTGGCCGAGGGTGTCGGTGCCGCACACCTGGCAGTCCGACTTCGCCGACCATCCGATGTTCCGCAACATCCCGGAGGAGATCTGGCCGGACAGCCCGCCGTACGTGCCGAAGGACGTCAACCCGACCGGCGCCTACGTGAAGACGGTCGACGTGCCGCGCGACTGGGACGGCGGGCGGGTGTTCCTCCGCTTCGAGGGCGTGACCAGCGGTTACTTCGTCTGGGTCAACGGCGGCTACGCGGGTTACGACCAGGGTGGCTACACGCCGGCCGAGTTCGACGTGACCGGGCTGCTGGTGCCGGGACGCAACACGATCGCTGTGCAGGTGCACCGCTGGGGAGCCGGGGCGTACCTGGAGGACTTCGACCAGTGGCGGTACAGCGGTATCTTCCGCGACGTCACGATGTACCGGACGGAGCGGGTTCGGCTGCGGGACGCGTACATCTCCAATGATCTTGATGAGACGCACCGCGACGCGCGTCTCTCGGCCCGCGTCGACGTGGCCCGCGTCGCGGGCACTCAGGGTGACGGCTACGCGGTGCGCGGTACTCTGCGTGACGCCGCCGGGCAGATCGTGCTCACCGCGACCGAACCCGTGACCTTCGACGGTGACGCGCATACCGCACAGGTGACACTCGGTGCGGATGTGGCGAACCCCGCGAAATGGACCGCCGAGGAACCGAACCTCTACACACTCGGGCTCGAACTCGTGGCGCCCGACGGGCACATTTCGCACATCGCCGCGCAGGCTGTCGGGTTCCGCGAGATCGAGGTACGCGACAGGCAGCTGCTCGTCAACGGCAAGCGCGTCCTGGTCAAGGGCGTCAACCGAGCCGAGACCGATCCTGACACCGGGCGGCACGTGACCCGCGAGGCGCAGCGCGACGACGTGTTCCTGATGAAGCGGCTGCACATCAACGCGGTGCGCACCTCGCACTACCCGTCCGACCCCTACCTCTACGACCTCGCGAACAAACACGGACTCTGGGTCGACGACGAGGTCGACATCGAGACCCACTCGCGGGAGAACTGCCCCAGCGTGTGCCTGGCGTCGAAGCCGGAGTGGCAGGCCGCGTTCGCTGATCGTTTCCAGGCGATGGTTGCGCGCGACAAGAACCATCCGAGCGTCCTCATGTGGGACACCGGCAACGAGGCCGGCCTCGGAACCGCGCACTACGCGATGGCGGACTGGGCGAATGCCAACGAACCGACCCGCCCGCTGTATCACCAGTCGAACTCGCCGGACGGCGACGCGCCGTTCGCCGACGTCAGCGGGCCGCGCTACCCGACGCCGGCGACGGTGGAGAACCGGGCCCGCACCGGCACCAAGCCGATCATCATGGGCGAGTACGCCCACGCGATGGGCAACAGCATGGGCAATTTCGATCAGTTCTGGGCGATCGCCCGCCGCGAACCGTCCATGCAGGGCGGCTTCGTCTGGGACTGGGCCGAGCAGAACCTGCGGCAGCCGCTCCTGCTGACTCCCGACTCGTCCGGCAACAACATTCAGTCCTTCCTGGTCGGCAAGCCGGTGCTGTCCGACGGCCGCCGGGGGAAGGCGATCAGCCTGAGCAGCCTCGACGACTTCGTGGACGTCTTCCGGGACCGCCGGCTCGACGTGCGCGGCGCGGTCACCCTCGACGCCTGGGTCAGGCCGGGGGAGTGGGCGGGCAGCTTCCCGATCGTGACCAAGGGCCGGGCCTACGCGCTGCAGATGCGCGATCAGGACACCCTCGAGTTCGGAGTCGACACCGGATCGTTCGTGACGGTGGCCGCCGATGTGCCCGCTGACTGGTACTCATCATGGCACCGGGTCTCCGGCGTGTTCGACGGGTCGGCGTTGAGCCTGTACATCGACGGGGTGCTCGTCTCCTCCGTACCGCATTCCGGGCAGATCGACCCCGGCCTGTAC
Source organism: Actinoplanes sp. NPDC051861 (assembly GCF_040681145.1). Taxonomy (NCBI): domain Bacteria; kingdom Bacillati; phylum Actinomycetota; class Actinomycetes; order Micromonosporales; family Micromonosporaceae; genus Actinoplanes; species Actinoplanes sp. NPDC051861. Next base: position 76,922 of record NZ_JBFAYE010000012.1, on the reverse strand, counting down.
GAGGTCAATGTCGGGCGTAACGCGGAGACGCAGCAGGACGATCTGCGGGTGCGGACCGGGCGGGGCCTGATCGACGATGTCCGGATTTATGGGGATGCATTGTCCCCCGCTTCGCTCTCCGCCGACCCCTCGGCCTCGGCAATTCTGGCGCTCGACTTCGACCGGGTCGTGCCGCGCGGTGAGTTCCCGAGCCTGGGACTCAGCCTCTCCGGAACCGACGGCATGGTCGGCACTGACCGTTTCCTGCAACCGGAGACCGCCGAGGTGGCCTGGGCGCACTCGCCGCTCCGGTTCACCGCCGTGGACGCCGCCGCCGGGCGGATCCGCGTGCACAACGAACAGCCCGCCGGTGCGCTGCGCCTGCGCCTCAAATGGTCGTTGTCCGAGGTCGATCGCAGACTTCGCGGCGGGACACAGGACCTGAACCTCGCGCCCGGCCAGACTCTCGACCTCGACCTGGGTGCCGCGCCGGCCAACCCGCACGACCGTCAGCGCTGGCTCAACCTCGCTGCCGAGACCGTTACCGATCTGCCCTGGGCGCGGCGCGGCTGGACGTTCGCGGAGGAGCAGTTCGCGGTCGGCGGCCGGGTCGTGCCCGGCATTCTGCCCGGTCCGGCGGGCGGTGCGGCGCCGGCTCTCGTCCGGGACGACGACACCATCACGGTACGTGGTGACGGCTGGCGTTACCGATTCGAGAACGGCAGTCTGACGTCCCTGTCGTCCGCCGGGCGTGAGCTGCTCAAGGCGGGACCGGCGCTGGACGTCTACCGCCCGCCGACGAGCAACGAGACGTACGGCTGGGGCACCGCCGACCGCAACCTGTGGCACGAGGCGGCTCTCGACCGGCTGTCCCACGAGGTCGACTCCGTCACCAGCGCGGCCGACGGCGACGCGGTCGTGGTCACCGTCGCCGCCCGCGCCGTCGGCAACGACCTGACGTTCCGGCACACCATGCGCTACCGCATCGACGCCCGCGGCACGATCACGCTCACCCACGACGTCCAGGGCTCCGGTGCGCGACTCGGCACGCTGCCCTACCTGCCGCGCGTCGGCGTCGCCTTGAAGGTGCCCGCCGCCATGGACGACTTCAGCTGGTACGGCACCGGCCCGCACGAGACCTGGAACGACCGGCAGAGCGCCGCCACCGTCGACGTGCGGCGCAGCACCGTCGACGAGCAGTACGTCCCCTACTCACGCCCGCAGGCCAACGGCAACCACACCGGCACCTCATGGGCGGCACTCAGCGACGGCCGCCGCTCCGGCATCCTCGTCGGCAGCCCCACCGGCTCCACCCTCGACGTGAGCATCTCCCGTCACGACGACCTGGACCGGGCCGAGTACGACCATCAGCTCCCGCTCGTCCGCAACGCCGACTGGGTGACGCTGCACGCGGCGACCGGCGAGACCGGCATGGGCGAGACCCCGAACTCGGTCCTCGCGCCGTTCCGGCTATCACCCACGCGGGCCTACAGCTACGAGATGGTGCTCCGGCCGCTGACCGCGTCCGAGGTCCGGGCCGGTGGCGTCGTCGACTCGGCCGCCCCGGCGCCCTGCCCGCCCGACGTCGCCCTGCAGGCCCCCGCCGAGATGCGGGCCGGCGAGACGTCGCGGGTCACCGTCCAGATCAGCCCGCGCTGCACGGCCGCCCTCCGCGACGTCACCGCGTCGCTGTCGGCGCCGCCCGGCTGGCAGGTCACCCGAGTGCCGGGCACCGGCGTGGCCTTCGACGTCACCGTGCCCGCCGGAACCGACTGGGGAACCCACACGCTTTCGGCGACCGTCACCTCCTCCACACCCGACGGCTTCCCCAGCACCGTCCGCGCCACCGCGACCGTCCGCACCCCACTGCCCGCCGGCTCCCTCTGGGTCAGCGACCTCCCGTTCCTGGACTCCGTCAACGGCTGGGGCCCGGTCGAACGCGACCGCAGCAACGCCGAACAGCCCGCCGGCGACGGCCGCCCGCTGACCATCGGCGGCGTCGTCTACGACAAGGGCCTCGGCGCCCACGCCGTCTCCCGCGTCACCGTCGACCTGACCGGCCGCGGCTGCACAGCCTTCCGTGCCGACGTGGGCGTGGACGACGAGATGGGCTCGTCCGGCTCGGTGACCTTCGAGGTGTGGCTCGACGGAGCCCTGACCGCCCAGTCGGGCCGCCTGACCGGCTCAGCCGCGCCCCACTCCCTCGCCGCCGACGTGACCGGCGCCACCCTGCTGGAACTGCGCGTGACCGACGCCGGCGACGGCAACGGCGCCGACCACGGCGACTGGGCCGCGGCCCGCCTGACCTGCACCCCCTGACCCCGTCCCGGCCGGCAGTCGGGCGGGCGATGGCGCTCGCAAGTTGTGTGCCACCGCCGGCCTGGGTGACGCGGCAGGCAGCCAGCCGGGGGCGGCAGTCCAGGAGCCGCCGGTAGACAGAACGCGCGTTCTGTCTACCGTGCTGGGGGGAGAGGGAACGCGCGTTCTGTCTACCGTGCTGGGGAGAGAGAACGCGCGTTCTGTCTACCGTGCTGGGGGAGAGAGAACGCGCGTTCTGTCTACCGTGCTGGGGGAGAGAGAACGCGCGTTCTGTCTACCGTGCTGAGGGGAGAAAGAACGCGCGTTCTGTCTACCGTCATGCGGTGCCCGGGGGGTCCGTGCCAGTGCCGGCTGGGGTCACCAGGAGCCGGTGAGGTGGGTGGGGGAGAGGGCGTCGAGGAAGTCGGCGGGGTGGAAGCGGGCGCCGAGGGTCGCGACGCCGGTTTTGTCGCCTTCGCCGGATAGGAGGCGGTGGGTGGCTTCGACGACCAGGGGTGCGGTGATGGCGTAGATGTCCTGGCCGCCGGCCCAGGCGCGGCGCTCGGAGGTGCCGGAGCGGGCGACCACCTCGACCACGAAACGTTGGGAGGAGAGGCCCGGGGAGGGTGTGATGGAGGAGCCGTGGAGGTCGGCCACGGCGTTGGCGGTCATGCAGCTGTCGATCTCGGGGACGTCGAGGTGGGTGGGGATGGTGACGCTGTCGGCCATGGTGAACTCGCCGATCACGTCGTGGGTGCCGAACGAGGCCGGGAACGTCCACGAGCCGCGCGGTGCGTCGCCGTCGCGGAAGCGCAGGGTGCCGCCGGTGTGCATGACGCGGCGGCCGTCGCGGCGCTGGGCGGAGACCTGGCCCGTCTTCCGGGTGCCCGAGGTGGGATGCCAGCTGCTCAGACCGTACGCAATGAAGATCTGATCCAGGCTCGGCCACGACGATGCCGCAGCCGTCGCGAGAAGATCGCCCAATCCGCCGTAGAAGGCCGCCGCCGGAACGATCGGGATCGGCGCGTCGGCGAAGCCGGCGAAAGTGTCGCGCACCACCTCGAGTTCCGCGGTGACGTCCAGGTAGGGGATGCCCGCCCGGATCGCCGCCGTGATCGCCGGGGCCGCGGTCGACGCGAACGGCCCGGCGCAGTTGATCACCGCGTCGGCGTCCTGGAAGGCGGCGTCCAGGTCGGTGCCGCGACCGCAGGGGATCGGGGTGAAGCCGCGTCGCCGCAGCTCGGCGACGACGAAGGTGCCGGTGTGACCGGAGGCGCCCAGGACCGCTACTCGCTTGTTCATGGTGATCAGCATTCCGGCCGGGGAGGACGCCGGACAGTGTCCGCAACGACAACTCCCGTACAGTTTCGGACATGACCCGCGTCGCGCTGGCTGTCACCGACGGCACCCCGCTGTATGAGCTCGCCGCCGCCTGCGAGGTCTTCGGCGTCGATCGCGGACTGGCCGAACCGTGGTACGAGTTCACCGTCTGCGGCGAGGACGACGCCCGGGTCGGTGGCTTCCTGCGCGCCGGTGTCGATCACGGCCTCGACGCCCTGGCCGGCGCGGACACCGTGATCGTCCCGTCGGTCGGCGACATCGACACCCCGCAGCCACCCGCGCTGGTCGAGGCCGTCCGAGCCGCCTACGCGAGCGGCGCCCGGGTCGCCTCGCTCTGCACCGGCGCGTTCGTGCTGGCGGAGGCGGGTCTTCTGGACGGGCGCCGCGCCACCACGCACTGGGCGCACACGGATCTGCTGCGAGGCCGGTTCCCCGCGATCGACGTCGACCCGGACGTGCTCTACATCGACGAGGGCCGGGTGCTGACGTCGGCGGGCAAGGCCGCCGGGATGGACCTGTGCCTTCATCTGGTACGCCTCGACCACGGCACCGCCGTCGCCAACTCGCTCGCCCGTACGCTCGTCATCCCGCCGCACCGCGACGGCGGCCAGGCCCAGTTCATCCCGGCCGCGGTGACGCACGGCCGCAACCACGTCCTGGCCGGGCTGCTGCCGTGGGTCCTCGAACGTCTCGACCAGCCGCTGACCGTCACCGATCTGGCCCGGCACGCCGGGATGAGCTCCCGCAACCTGGCCCGGCACTTCGCCGCGGTCACCGGGGTGGCGCCGCTGCGGTGGCTGCTCACCCAGCGGGTCGCCCGCGCCCGCGAGCTCCTGGAGACCTCGGACCTCAGCGTCGAGCAGATCGCCGCGCGGACCGGGATGGGCACCGCGACCACCCTGCGGCGCCACTTCAACCAGCAGGTCGGTGTCCCTCCGGAGGGCTACCGGCGGACGTTCCGGGGTCGCGAAACCCGTAACTGATAGGTTACGCTTCCTGCGTGGACGACGTCGCGGCCGCCATCGCCGACCCGGTGCGGCGCGGCATCCTGGAGATGCTGCGCGAGAGGCCCCTGGCCGCGGGCCTGATCGCCGAGCGGTTCCCGATCAGCCGGCCGGCCGTCAGCCGTCACCTGCGCGTGCTGCGCGAGTGTGGGCTGGTGCGCGACGAGCTGGTCGGGCGTGAGCGGGTCTACCGGGTGGACCCGGAGCGGCTGTCCGAGGTGCGCGACTGGATCGACGGGTTCGCCGTCCGCCGCGCCGCCTATCTGGAGCAGCGGCTCGACGCCCTGCAGCTCGAGGTCCACCGCACCCGCCGCGACCGCCGCCAGGCCGAGGCGGCCACCAGTAAAGAGGCCCGCCGCGGCGGCGCGGCCACCAGCGAAGAGGCCCGCCGCGACGGCGGGGCCATGAGCGAGGAGGAGACAGCGTGACCATCACACCCAGCGGGCGACTCGACGGCACCGACCTGGTCGTGACCCGCACGTTCAGCGCCGGCGTCGAGGACGTCTGGGCCAGCGTGACCGAGCCCGAGCGCACCGCGCGGTGGTACGGGACGTGGGAGGGCGAGGCGGCACCGGGGAGCACCGTCAAGGTCCAGATGGCGTTCGAGGACGGCAAGCCGTGGACCGACATGCTCATCGAGGTCTGCGAGCCGCCGCGCCGGCTGGTGCTGTTCAGCACCGACGAGGTCGGTCAGTGGCGGATCGAGCTGCGGGTGCGCCCGGTGGGCGACAGCACCGAGCTGAGCCTGGTGCACCACGACGCCGTGGACGGCGCGGGCGATTTCGGGCCGGGCTGGGAGTGGTACCTGGACAATCTCGTCGCCGCCCGGGAGGGGACGCCGCAGCCGTCCTTCGACGACTACTACCCGGCGATGAAGGGCTACTACCAGGGACTGGCCGAGAAGCAGGCGTAACGCACCGGTCCCGACTACCCCGGCCACCTGATCGCGTCGAGGAAGTTCTCGACGGCGGTGACGAGACGCGCGAGGACGGCGATCGAATCGGTCAGCGGGCCGGGGACGAGGAGGCCGTGGTCGGCGTTCGGAATCTCCAGGACGTGCGGGGTGAGCCGATGTGCGGTGCCGCCGGACCACCACTCGGTGTCCGCGGTGCCGCCGACGAGCAGGAACGGCGCGGTGGCCCGCTCCAGGGCGTCGACCACCCAGGGCAGGGTCAGCAGTGGGGTCAGCCAGACCGCAGGGAGCGACCGGTCAGCCGCCACCCCGGCCGCGCTGACCCCGAGGGACTTGCCGATCAGCAGTGGCCGGCGGTCCAGCAGCGGCGTGATCTGGGCGGCGGCCCAGTCGGCGGTGCCGGGGGTGAGCGGCCATCCGGGCTTGCCGGTCCACTCGTGGCGATGGATCGTCGCGCCGCGTCGTTCGGCCACCGTGGACGCGTACAGGAGCATGCCGGCGGCGGGGCCGTACCTGCCGCCGGGGAGCACGACTGCGTCGGTCATGTCTTTAAGGTTATTTAAGAGTTCCGGAACCGCCGATCCTTGAGGATCGATGGGGGAGATGTTTTTGTTAAACAGTCTTACCGATTCCCCCGTACGGTAATGAGGTCATCCCCATGCAGAGGCGCACGCTGCTCTCCGTTGCCCTGTCCACCGCCTCCGTCGGCGCCCTCGGCGCCCTCGGGATCTCCCAGGCCTCGGCCGCCACGCTCGACCCCAACCTGCCACCCGGCGGGAATTTCGACCTCGCGGTCTGGTCGCTGCAGCTCCCGGTCGGCTCGCCCGGCAGCCCGGAGACGATCTCCCCGGCCCGGCTCAAGGGCCCGAACGGCTACAGCAACCCGTCGTTCTTCTGGACCGACAAGAACGACGGCTCGATGACGTTCTGGGCGCCGGAGAAGGGCGTGACCACGCCGAACTCCAAGTACGCCCGGTCCGAGCTGCGCGAGATGAACGCCGACGGCAGCGCGGCCAACTGGACCCTCGCGGGCAACCACACGCTCAGCGCCCAGCTGCGGATCGTGTCGGTGACCAAGAACGTCGCGGTCGGGCAGGTCAAGCTCGGCACCGGCGGCACGTCGACGAAGCCTCTCGCCGAGCTGTACTACCGGCCCAACGGCGACATCTACTTCGGTACGCAGAACTCACCGGACGCCAGCGGCCAGACGTTGCACAAGGTGGGGAACGTGGCGCTCGGCGTGAAGTGGACGTATGTCATCAACGTCAACGGGAGCAAGATTAATCTGACGATCAACGGGGTCAAGACGACGTACACGATCCCGTCGGCGTTCAACCCGTACCGGCAGTATTTCAAGGCCGGGTCGTACAACCAGTCGTCGTCGGAGAGCACGACCAACGGAGCGAAGGTGAAGTTCTACAGCCTGACGGTGAGGCACGGCTGAGTTTCAGCGCGTTCGCCAACCACGTGCGGAACCCGGCGCATCCCCATCGGCGCCGGGTGTCCGCGCTGCGCTCGTGCGTGCAGATCTACCGGCCGCTCGGTTTCGAGGCCACGCTCAGCTTCCTCGCCTCGGTGGCCGGGCCGTTCGACCGCGACGAGGCGGCGCTGATGCGAGCGCTCGACCTGCTGGCCGGCAGCCGGGCGCTCTGGCACCTGCACCTCAGGCGGTACACGGCGCTCCGCCGCGCGGCGAAGCGCCGTGGGAACCGGACGCCGCCCGCCGCCGACCTGAACCCGAATCTCGGCCCCGCCGCGTGGTACGGCGCTGAGCGGCGGGCGGCGCTGCACGCACTGGAGTTCTGGCGCCGCAAGCGCCTGCCCGCCCTTGTCGCCGCCGACGACCCCGGCACCCGGGAGATGGCCGACGCGGTCGCCGCCTGTGTGGCCTCCCGCGGCGCCGAACCCGTGCCGGGGCTGCCGGACCTGGTGAGCCTCGTGGAGGACCGGATCCGCGACGGTCTGTACCAGCGGGACAGCGTCGCGTTCGCCCGGGCCCGCGACCTACTGACCCTGGCTCACCTGGTCGCGACCGCGGTCGCGGCCGAGGCCCTGCCCCGGCCGGCCATGAGCCGGCTTTGACGTCGCCCACGCGATCACCGCGGCCCACCCGCAGAGCACCAGGAATCCGGCCCACCAGGGCAGCGGGAAGTAGCCGGTCCAGGGTTCGTAGACCGCCGTGACCTGCGGATATTCGACCATCGTCTGCTTGACCGCGAAACCTGCCGCCGGGGTGAGACGCAGCAGCCATTCGGCGCCGGGCAGTGGGGTCAAGATCGCGATAGCGTACGGGACGACGAGCACACCGATCGCGACCACGACAGCCGCCCAGCCGCGCCGCAGCCGGCCGCCGATCAGGTATGCCATCGCCGCGCAGAGCCCGAGCACGGCCGCGACGCCGACGAGCACCCGGATAACGGTGAGCGGGGGCGGGACCTCGACCGGGAAACCCTTCGAGCCGAGGATCGCGGCGGAGACCGGTGCCGTGACACCGACCGCCAGCAGCCCGGTCACGAACGCCGCCCCGCCCACGACCACCGTTGCCGCGCCGGTGGTTCTCGCCTGCCCGGCGCCGTAGCGCGCCGCCGCGACGACCAGGATGAGAAGTGCGAACGGAAGCCCGGTCAGGATGTCGTCAGGGGTGATCGCACCGTCGTGCGACACCGGGCTGATGTCGCCGAAGCCGGCCAGCCGGAACGTCGAACCGTCCCGCACAGCGCCCGACGGATGGGCCTTCTCCCAGTCGGTGCCGTTCGACTCGCCGATCGGGTCGGCCGCCCAGTCGCCGGTCGTCCCCTCCGCGCTGACGTTGTCGAACACGCCGACAGCCTGGGTGAATCTGGCCTGCCGGGTCGTGCCGCGCACCGTGAGGTCGCCCGGTGACGTCGCGAACAGGCCGATCCGTACGACGTCCGGCAACCCGTCGAGGGTCGCGGTCCCGACGGTGTGCCACTGCTCGCCGTCGACCGACTCGGCTCCCGTGACGGTGTCGCCGGACCGGGTCAGCCGCAACCAGCGCGGCGCGCCGTCGGAGACACCACCGGCGTTCCCGGCCACGTCGTGCTCGTAGTCGTGCTGGAAACGGACGCCGTTGCCGCCGGTCATCATCACCGCGGCGTACCGCGACCCCGGCGTCAGGCCGTCCTTCAGGACGATGCCGGTCTTGGCCCACGGCACCAGGCCGGACACGATCTCGTCGTGGTCCGGCGGCGGATACGTGATCGTCCCGGTCATCGAGGTCAGCCGGGCCGTCACGCTGCCCTCGGGGCCGAGGTCGCGGTGCAGGAACCAGAACTGGTCGGTGACGTACGAGCCGTCGGCGGCCCGCGGGGTCTCCGGGCAGGTGCCGGGGCAGCCCCGCTGCGCGCCCAGGGCGTACAGCAGGCCGAGGGCGAGCACGCTCAGGGCGGCCGCCGCGAGCGCGATCAGGCGGGCGGGCCGCCGGTACGTGATCCACTCCTGGCGGATCGAGGTGACATCCACAGACATGGCACCGGTTCTACGGACCGGGCGGTAACAGCGGCCGAACCGAGGCTGTCACCCCGCTGTTAGGTCCCGCCCGGCATGCTGGTGACCATGCTCGCGTCACACCGCGCACGGTTCACGCTTCTCTACGCCGCAGTCTTCGTCGCGTCCGGTGCCGCCCTGCTGGTCCTGACGTTCCTGCTCTTCGAGGGCAACCGGAGCGAGACCGTCCCGGCCGGCAGTCAGAATCCGCAGAGCGGCCTGGCCGCGGCGCAGCGCCGGATCGCGGTCCTCGAACAGCAGCTCACCGACACGCACCAACAGCAGACCCGGCAACTGCTGGCCGGCGCGGCCGTCGCGCTGGTCGTCATGGCCGGCGTCTCCCTGGTGCTCGGCCGGATGCTGGCCCGCCGGGTGCTGCGCCCGCTGCGGGTCATCACCGGCGCGACCCGGCGGATCTCGGCGGAGAGCCTCGACCGGCGGCTCGCCGTCAGCGGCCCGGACGACGAGGTGAAGGACCTCGCTGACACGATCGACGAGCTCCTGGAACGGCTGGAGGCGTCGTTCACCGCGCAGCGGCGGTTCGTGGCCAACGCGGCGCACGAGTTGCGCACGCCCCTGGCCACGATGCGTGCCTCCGCCGACGTCGCGGTGGCCAAACCCGACCCGGCTCCCGGCACGGTCGCCCTCGCCGACCGGGTCCGGCTGCAGCTGGACCGGGTGGAGCACCTGCTCGACGGGTTCCTCGTGCTGGCCCGCGCCCAGCACGGGCCGCCCGCCGACACCGAACCGGTCGACCTCGGCGAGCTGATCGGCGCCACCCTTGCCGTCCCCGAGGACCTCACCGTCACGACCGATGTCGCCCCGGGCAGCGTCGTGCGGGGCAACCCGGTCCTGCTGGCCCGGCTGGTGGAGAACGTGCTCGACAACGCGGTGACGCACAACCGCCCCGGCGGCTGGATCGCGGTGCGCACCTCGGCCGGGGCGGACCGGGCGACCCTGACCGTCGAGACCGGCGGGCCGGTCCTGGACCAGGGCGAGGTGGATCGCCTCGCGCGGCCGTTCGAACGTCTCGGCGCCGAGCGCGTCGGCTCGTCCGGGCTCGGGCTGTCCATCGTGGCCGCCATCGCGCGGGCCCACGGCGGCCGCCTCGTCCTGACCGCCCGGCCGGAGGGCGGACTGCGCGTCGTGGTGGAGCTGCCGGCATGAGGATCCTCGTGGTGGAGGACGATCACCCGCTCGCCGACGTGGTGGTCGAGGGACTGACCGACGCGGGGATGGCGGTCGATGTCGCGTACGACGGGTTGAACGCGGCGGTCAAGCTGGACCTCACCGAGTACGACGTGGTGGTGCTCGACCGCGACCTGCCGGGCCTGCATGGCGACGCGCTCTGCCAGATGATCACCGACTCGGTCTCGCGGCCCATGGTCCTGATGCTGACCGCGGCCGGCGCGCCCGGCGACCGGGTCAGCGGGCTCACCCTCGGTGCCGACGACTACCTCGGCAAGCCGTTCCACTTCCCCGAGCTCATCCTGCGCGTACGCGCCCTCGCCCGGCGCAAACCCGACGCCCGCCCGCGGGTGCTGCGAGCGGCCGGTATCGAACTCGACCCGGTCCGCCGTACCGTGGTCCGTGACGGCCGCGCGGTGAACCTGTCGGTCAAGGAGTTCGCCGTCCTGGAGGCGCTGCTGCGGGCCAGCCCCGGTTTCCTCAGCGCCGAGTCGCTGCTCGACCAGGTCTGGGACGAGAACGCCGACCGTTTCACCAACACGGTCACCGTCACCGTGGGCCGGCTGCGCCGTAAACTCGGCGACCCGCCGGTCGTCGCCACCACGCCGGGCATCGGTTACCGCATCGCGTGAACCGATCGGGCGGTCGCCTGCTACCTACTTCATCGGGAGGGGTGAGCGGATGGCGGGACGGCCCGAGCCGGGCAGCGACCACGAGTTGCTGCGATCGGTCGCGGCCGGTGACGCGGCCGCGCTCGCCCGGCTCTACGAGCGGTACGCCGGGGCGCTCTTCGGATACCTCCACCGGCTGGCCGGCGACCGGATGACCGCCGAGGAGATTCTGCAGGACACGATGCTCGCGGTCTGGCGGTCGGCCGGCGCGTTCGAGGGCCGGGCCAGGGTGACGACGTGGCTGTTCGGCGTGGCCCGCCGCCAGGCGCACAACCGGCTGCGCGGCCGGGCCGCCCCGGAACCCGCCGGGCCCGGCCTGCCGGACCGCGCCGACCTGAGCACCGGCCCGGAGGACCTGGCGATCGCGGCGGCCGGTGGCACACCGGTGGCCGCCGCCATCGACCTGCTGCCCGAACACCACCGCGACGTGATCGCGCTGGTGTTCGTCGCCGGTCTGCCGCTCGCCGAGGTGGCCGAGGTGCTCGCGATCCCGGTCGGCACGGTGAAGAGCCGGCTCCATCACGCGCGGGCCGCCGTCGCCGCGGCGCTCACCCAGGAGGTGCCCGAATGAAGGACTGGCTGCCGGCGTATGCCGCCGGCTCTCTGCCTGAAGCGGATCGCGAGCGGGTTCGCGCGCATCTCACGGGGTGCGCGCGCTGCCGGGCTGAGCTCGCGGCCTGGGAGGCGATCGCCGGCGTCGCGACACCCCCCGGACCACCGCCGGACCCGGCCCGGACGGTGCGGGCGGCCCTGACCCGCAGCGCACTCGACGGCTCCGCCGGGCCTGCGGATCCCACCGCTTCCCGCGGCCTCTCCGCTTCCGGCGGCCCCGCCGCTTCCGCCGGCCCCGCCGCTTCCGCCGGCTTCGCTGGGCCCGCTGGTTTTGCGAGTTATGCCGGGTTTGCGGGGGCTGCGGCTGGTGATCGGCGGGCGCGGCCGCTGCGGCACCTTCTCGCGCTGGTGCGGGCCGAGGCGCGGCTGATCCGGCTGGTCGTTCCCGTCGCGTCCGCGCTGGTGATGGCGCTCGGCGTGGCGCTCGTCCTGCTGCCGGGACCCGGCCTGCCCGGTGGCGCCGCCGAGCTCGTGCTCGCCCTGGCCGCGCCGGTCGTCGCGGCGGCCGGGGTCGCGGGCACGTACCGATCGGGGACCGACCCGGCGGCCGAGCTGGTCGCCGCGACGCCGGTTTCCGGCCGGCTGCTTCTCCTCGTACGCCTGGCTCTGATCTTTGGTTTTGATCTGCTCCTCGCCCTTGCCGCCTCCGCCGTGCTGGCCCTGGCCGGCACGCCCGGCGCGGCGAACGTGAACGCCCTCGTCGCCGCCTGGCTCGGCCCGATGGCCCTGCTCTCCGCACTCAGCCTGCTGATCGCCGTCCGCTTCGGACCGGACGTCGCACTCGGCGCCGCGGTCGGGCTCTGGGCCGTCCGTGTGCTGGCCGGCGGCACGCTGGTCCGCGACGCCTGGCCGGCCCGGTTCATCGTGGAGGCCTGGTCCACCAGCGCCCCGATCCTGCTGGTCAGCGCCGCCACCGCAGCCGCCGCGGTGATCCTTTCCGGACGCGGTGAACCTCACGGCGGGTGGCGCGCTACCCATCCGATGTGAGACCACTGACCCTCTGGCGGTACGAGGCACGCCGGGCCGGCTGGGCCGCCCTGCTCGGCCCGCCGCTCGCCGTCGCGCTCGGCGTCGTGGCCGCGTGGGCGAACCCGCTGCCGGGCGAGACGACGACGGCCCGGATCCTGCTCGGCGCGCTGGAGATGGCGATCCCGCTCGCCGCCGGTGTCGCCTGCGGCTCGCTGACCGGCCGGGACCCGGCCGTGGAGATCCAGCTGACGGCGGCCACGTCGTACCGGGCCACGCTGCTGCGCCGGATGGCCGTGACCCTGGCGTGGACCGCGGTGATCGCCGTGCTGACCGCGGCCGTCCTGATCGCGACCGGCTGGTGGGCGCGCTGGCCGGAGAACCACGGCCCGGTCGCCGGGCAGCTCACCTGGCTGGCGCCGACCCTCGGGCTGAGCGGGCTGGGCTTCGCGGCGGGCGCCGTGTTCCGCAGCCCGGCCGCGGCCGGCGCGCTGGTCACCACGGTCTGGGCGCTGCAGCAGTTCTTCGGCGACGCGGCCCAGCAGAACGTGGCCGGCCGTCTGCTCTATCTGTTCGCGACGACCCGCGGTGCGGTGCCGGGCGACTGGGCCGCGAACCGGCTCACCCTGCTCGCCGTGGCGGCCGGGTTCGTCGCGCTGGCGCTGGTCGTTCTCGGCCACTCGGAACGCCTGATCGGCGAGGAGGACGAATGAACACGGTCGGCGCGAGCTTCCGGTACGAGTTCCGCATGCAGGTCCGTAAACGATCAGTGTGGATCGTGCCGGCGCTCTCCCTGGTGCTGTTCGTCCTGATCGGCGGCAGCCTGCTGCGCGACCTGTTCGACCCGGCGTCACGGCCGCCCGAGGCCAGGGACGCCGTGGTGGGTCTGGCACTGCAGATCCACGCGCTGCTGACCATCGGCTTCGGGTGCCTGCTCGCCGACCGGCTCATCCGCGACGACCGGTTGCGGGTGGCGCCGATCCTGGACGCCACACCGGCCCGGCCGGGCGCCCGCCTCGCCGGCAAATATCTGGGCGCCACCGCGGCGACGGCACTGCCGATCGTCGTCGCCTATTTCGGCTTCGCCGGAGCGTACGCGGTGCACACCAGCGCGCCGGAGGCATTCGGGTGGGCGCTCGCCGCGCTCGGTGTGGTGATCGTGCCGGGCCTGCTGTTCGTCGCCGCGTTCGCGCTGACCGTGCCGCTGGTCGTGCCGGCGCCGCTGTTCCGCGTGCTGTTCGTCGGCTACTGGCTCTGGGGCAACGCGGTCGCGCCGGACGTGATGCCGACGTTCTCGCGGACCGTGATCCACCCGCTCGGCGGTTACCCGCTCGACGTGCTGCTGGACTTCCACGGCATCGACGGCGAGGACGTCTGGGCCGGCCCGGTGCCCGGCGCCACGCTCAACTTCCTGCGGCCGGACCCGACACCGGCGGCCGCCTGGCTGTCCATCGGCGTGCTGGTGGTGCTCGCGGCCGTCGCGCTCGCGGGCGGCCACGCGGTGCGCGCCCGCCGGATCCGATGAGAGACACGAGAGAGGCAACCCCCATGCGGATCGAGATCACCGGCCTGACGAAGACGTATCGCGGTGGCGTGGCCGCGCTGGACGGTCTCGACCTGGTCGTGCCCACCGGCATGTTCGGCCTGCTCGGGGCGAACGGCGCCGGCAAGACCACGCTGATGCGCATCCTCGCCGGTGTCGCCCGGCCGTCGTCCGGGCGGGTCGTCGTGGGCGGGCACGACCTCGCCACGGCCGCCGGGCGCACCGCCGTGCAGCGCGAGCTCGGATACCTGCCCCAGGACCTGGGCGTCTATCCCGACCTGACGGCACGGCAGTTCCTGGACTACGTGGCACTGCTCAAGGGCATGGACGACCGGGCGATTCGCCGCCGTCGCGTGGGGGAACTGCTCGAAGTGGTCGCGCTGACCTCGCACGCGGACCGCCGCCTGCGCGGGTTCTCCGGCGGGATGCGGCAGCGGGTCGGCATCGCACAGGCGCTGCTCGCCGACCCGCAACTGCTGATAGTCGACGAGCCGACCGCGGGCCTGGACCCGGAGGAGCGGATCCGGTTCCGTACGCTGCTCTCTCAGTTCGCCGGCCGCCGGACCGTCCTGCTGAGCACACACATCGTGGACGACATCGCGCAGACGTGCCGCGAGGTGGCGGTCCTCTCCGGTGGGCGGCTCATCTTCCGCGGCACCGTCGACGAGCTGACCCGCCGCGCCGAGGGCCGTGTCTGGTCGGTCGTCACCGACGGCCCGGCACCGGCCGAGGGCACGGTCGTCTCCGCGCTGCCGCACGAGAACGGCATGCGCTACCGGATCGTCGCGCCCGCCGCGCCGAGCCCCGGCGCCCGCCCGGTGGAGCCCGGCCTGGAGGACGGCTACCTGGCCGCCGTCGCCGGAACGGGCATGGAACGGGATGGAACACCTACCGGGTGACGCCGCTCGCGGGGCGGCGAGAACTCGGGAGGTAACACATGCACGCGACAGTTCGATGGGCGACCGCCGTGGCCGTGGGCGTGGCCTCGGTGACGGTGGTCGCGGCGACACCGGCCGCCGCGCAGCGTTTCGTCATGCGGGACTTCGGCATCGAGCAGGGCTGGGACAGCACCCGGCACGTGCGGGCCGTCGCTGACGTCACCGGCGACGGGCGCGCCGACGTCGTCGGATTCTTCTTCACCGGGGTGCACACGGCGGTCGCCGTCGGCGACGGGACGTTCGCGGCACCCCGGCAGGTCAGCAACGACTTCGCGATCACGACCGGATGGCGGGTGGACGGCCACGACCGCGTGGTCACCGACATCACCGGTGACGGGCGCGCGGACATCGTGGGCATCCGCGAGAACGGCGTCTTCACGGCCGTCTCCACCGGCGGCGGCGCGTTCGGCCCGATCACTCAGGTGTCGACCGCGTTCACCACCTCGGCGTGCGCGATCCGCAAGGTGGCGGACGCCGACGGCGACGGCCGCAGCGACCTGTTCTGCATCCGCGACCGGCGGATCGAGGTCGCGCTCGCCCGCGGTGACGGCCGGTTCGGCACACCGATCTTCGTGTCCGGCGTGTTCCCGGTGCGGGACGGCCTGGGCTTCACGACGGAGTTCACGATCGCGGACTTCTCCGGTGACGGGCGCGCGGACATCCTGGGTGCGATCAGCAGCACACAGGGCTCGCCGAACACGTTCCTCACGCTCCGGGCGTCGGGTGCCGGACTGTACGACGCCGAGGAGTTCGGCGGCGGGATCTGGCCACGGTCGGGCGGCACGGTGGCACCGAGCCTGGTCACGGACGTCAGCGGGGACGGCTTCGCGGACCTGATCTTCTTCAACGACTTCACCTATGTCGCGCGCGGCCGTGGTGACGGTACGTTCGCGAACTACGTGCTCGCACTCAGCGACCTCGGGTTCGTCAACAAGTGGTTCGACGCCCGGCACCTGCGGATGGCGGCGGACCTCAACGGTGACGGCCGCAGCGACCTCGTCGGATTCGGCGACCCGGGCGTGTTCACGCTTCTGGGCCGTACCAACGGCGGGTTCGAGACGATGCGGCTGGCGAGCCCGGAGTTCGGCGCGTCGCGGCAGTGGAAGGTCGTCGAGAACCCCCGCTTCCTCGCGGACATCACGGGGGACGGGCGGCCGGACATCGTGGGCTTCGGTGACCAGGGCATCTGGACCGGGGTCAACCAGAACGGCGTGTTCGTCTAGACACCGTGTTCTGGAGTCGTGGCGGCGGTGGCGGCTTGTACTAGGGCGCGTAGTCGTCGCCGGCGATCAGCAGAGCCGCCGCGCGCTGCCGCCGCCTGCCCTGCCGCTGCCCGCTCTGCCGCCGCCCGCGGGACTCGCCATGGACCCTGGCGCGCGGCCCGCCAACCCCGGAACACGGGATCGCGGAAACTCACTGCGGCGCTGGTGACAGTGAGTTTCCGCGCTGTGGCGAACACCCGTGGCGCTGGGCCGCAAACCGGATCTCGTGGGACCGCCGAGCTGGCGGATGGGGCCTGAAGACGTCTCGGAGGTGGGAACTAGAGGCCGGCGGGCTGGTACCAGCAGCGGGCGCCGGTGTGGACGGCGGCGGAGAGGTGTTCGCCGATGACGGGGTCGGCGCGGCGGATCTGGGCCGTGGCACGACGGATGGCCCGGCCCACGGCCAGGCGCGCGCGTTCCCCGTCGTCGGTGAACGGGCGGCGCCGCCCGGCGAGGCCGGTCGCGGTACCCAGTTCGGTCAGCAGCCACCGCCGCTCGGCTTCCAGGGTGGCGGCGGCCTCGTGGTTGCCGCGCCGTCCGGCCTCGTCGATCTCGGCGGGCAGGGTGGCGAGCCGGGCGCGGTAACGCCGGAGCGCGCTCTCGTCCAGCAGCGGCTGGGCGGAGGTGGGCCGGGGCGGGGCGACGGCGCCCACTCCGGCGACCAGGTCCGTGGCGGGGATCTCGGTGCCGGGGTTGGCGGTGAGGACGGCCAGGTGCAGCAGGCCGACCATGTGGTCGACGAGGACCGCGCGGTGTCCGAGTTCGATCCGCCAGCGGCGGCCCTCGCGGGAGCAGACGGCCCTGCCACCCGCCGCCGAACCCGCGGCACCTGCGGCAGCGGCAGCGCCGGCACCTGCGGCAGCGCCGGCACCTGCGGCAGCGGCAGCGCCGGCACCCGCGGCAGGGCCGGCACTCGCGCCGGCGCCGGGACCCGCGGCAGTGCCGGCACCTACGGGAGCGCCGGCACCTGCGGCAGTGCCGGCACCTGCGGCAGCGCCGGCACCTGCGGCAGCGCCGGCACCTGCGGCGGCTGTGGTGTTGCCCTGGGTGGTTGCGGCGTGCTGGGAGGTGGGGTCAGTCCGGGTGGCCGCGGCGCGCTGGGACAGGGCGGCTGCCGCGTCACCCGGGGCGCCGCGCAGGGTGAGGGCCTCGGCGAGGCGGTGGCGGGACGCGTGGACGGCGGGCCAGTGGGCGAGGGCCAGGTTGCGGTGGACCGCCTCGCGCAGGTGTGTCACGGCGAGATCGGCGTCGCCCATGGTCAGCGCGGCCACGCCGAGGGCGTGTTCGGTGGAACCGAAGCAGGCTACGGCGAGGCTGGCCATCATCGGCAGGTGGGCGAAGGGGCGCAGCAGCTCGTGGGCACGTGCGGCGGCGGGGCGGTTGCCGAGGAGGTTCGCGGCTTCGACGAAGGCGTACATCATGACCAGCCAGCTCGATGAGTGCGGCAGGCGCTCCAGGCCGGGTCCGCGCAGGGCGGCCATGGCGTTCTCGGCCGCGCGGTGGTCGCCGGCCGTTGCCGCGGCGGCCGCGCGGGCGCCGAGGATCGAGTTGTCGATCGGGCTGAGGGTGGGGGAGTTCAGCATCTCGGTGAGCACCGGCAGCAGTTCCGGCAGGCGGCCCTGGTACCAGCGTATCGCCACCAGCTGGGCGGCGTACCAGGCCGGGGCGTCGGCGTCGCCGGCCTTCAGACCGGTTTCGTAGCACTGCTTCGCCAGGTGCTCGGCGTCGGTGAGGCGGCCGGCGCGGACGGCCAGCATGACGTCGACGGCCTCGACCACGAAACCGGCGGCCAGGTGCGGGCACTCGGCCAGCAGCTCGCGCAGTTCGGTCAGGCGCCGGCCGGCGTGCCGGTCGCCGGCCAGGAACAGGTCGACGACCTGCCACAGCAGGCCCATCGTCACGGCGCCGGGGGAGCCGGTGCGGGCCGCCTCCCCGATCAGTTCGCTCGCCAGGCGGCGGCGGGCGGCGTCGTGCTCGGGACCGAGCAGGCAGTGGTGGGCGATGCTCAGGGCCTCGTGCCGGGCGGTGTGGTCGGGGGAGGTGCGTGCCTCGGCGAGCAGCGCCAGGATCGAGTCCGGGCGGCCGGAGCGGTAGGCGGACTCGCCGACTGTGCGGACACGCAACCGCAGCGCCAGGTCGGGGTGGCTGGTGGGGGCGAGCAGGGCGCTCACGTGGGCCAGGCGGGCTTCGAACAGGCCGGCGGCCACGGCGGTACGGTGCTCGTGCACCCAGATGCCGCCCGCGCCGAGCACCGCGCGGGCCATCGCGGGCACATCGCCGTCCCGCTCAGCCCGTGTGTAGGACGCGTCGAACCAGCGGCGCGCGTTCGTCAGGTCGCCCTCGTGCTCCAGGGCCCAGGAGCCGCACTCCCACAGCGACTCCGCCGACTCGTCCTCCGCGGCCACGTCTCCCCCTTCGTGGCTGCCGGCCTCCCGCTCTGTCGATCCTGACCGCTGAGCGGGCGGCCGCCGACCGAACGTCGGCTTCCGGACTCAGCCCGAGCCGGCGAGGGCTCTCACGTGGCGTCCCAGTCCAGGCCGTCGACCACCCATCCGCCGTCGGGCGCGACCAGCCGCAGGGTGAGCATTCCGGAGTCCATCGCGATGCCCACGTCGGTCTGTGTCTCGGTCACCGGGTACAGGCTCGGGCGTCCGGTCACGCGCTCGGCCGGCACGGTGGCCGGATCCACGCCCGTGAGCTGCTCGGTGAGCGCGGCGGTGGCGTTGGGGCTCAACCGGCTCAGCCACTGCTTGGCGGTGATGTCCCGGTGGTTCACCCACGCCGCGGCGAACGCGTAGGCGACGGCCTCCGGCTGCGCACGCC
Source organism: Actinoplanes sp. NPDC051861 (assembly GCF_040681145.1). Classification (NCBI taxonomy): domain Bacteria; kingdom Bacillati; phylum Actinomycetota; class Actinomycetes; order Micromonosporales; family Micromonosporaceae; genus Actinoplanes; species Actinoplanes sp. NPDC051861. The sequence goes on along the minus strand of NZ_JBFAYE010000012.1, from coordinate 57,877 downwards.
CCGGCGCGGTGCGAAGCGTCGGCGGCACGGTGCTGGGCGGGACGGTGCTGGGCTGGAGGCTGCTGGGCGGGACGCTGCCGGGCGGTGCGGCGCTTGTCCGGGTGCTGGGCGCGGCATGGGGTTGGCCCTGCGAGGCCCACCATTGCGGACCAGCCGTGAACAGCGCCGCAGCAGCCACGACGACCGTCGCCCCCACCGCGACCGCCACGCGCGAACGGCGAGAGGGCGCCCGATCCGGAGCCGGCGCCACGAGGTCCATGGTGGTCTCCGCGTCCGGGGAGCGGTGCCGGCCGGCCGTGGCGTTCTCGCGGCGCAGCTCCAGGGTCACGGTCAGGGCGACGAGCGCGCAGAACGCCAGCGTGAGCCAGACCCGCCAGCCGGGCGTGACGCTGAGCGTGTCGGTCAGCAGGTTGCCGACCAGAGCGGACAGTGCGCCCGACAGCACGAGAACCACCACGTCCGCCCGCGTCCGCACCCGGTCCTCCCACCGACACCCCGCTCGCCCCGCTGGGCAAGGTAGCAGCGGTGCGGTGCCCGGAACGGGTCGGGAAAACGGGTTGGCACAGACTCCACACGGTCGAGACCTGCGGGGACGGTGGACCCTCGATCGGGGGAATCCACTTCGGCGGGCCGCAGGTCAGCGTGGGTGCGCTCCCGGTTGGGACGTCCGCCCGGGTTGCCGGACGGCCTTCCCGGGACAGAATGGCCGTGCTCCCGGCCGAGCGCGACGACCGACTCCGCGAACACACGCCAGCGTGAAGACCGACGCCGCGAACACGCGGCGTGAAGACCGACTCCGCGAACACACGCGGCGTGACGACCGACTCCACGAACACATGCCCGAAGGCAGATGATGTCCAGTTCTCCTCAGGGCGGCCCCGCCGTCCCCACCATCCGGCCGGAGTACTTCCAGAACGCCGTCTCCGGCAACGCCCACGTCGGCGTGCAGATCGGAAAGAACACCGGCACCGTCACCGTCGGAGCACTGCCCGGCGGCGCGGCCGCAACGGAGATCGAGCGGCTCACCGCGGCGATCCGTGAGGCGTTCCAGCGCGGCGAGGTCGACGAGGGCACGCTCATGGACGCCGAGCACGAGATCGGGGTGACGCGGCAGGCGCTGGCGCAGCCCGACGCGGGCCGGGCCGTCCGGGCGATGCGCAGGCTCGGCGGGATGCTCGACGGTGTCGCCGGGCTGGGCGGGCTCGCCGGCGCGGTGATCGCCGCGATCGAGGGCCTGTCCTCGTGAACATGTACCACAACTCCGCCGACGGCGACGCGCACGTCGGGCTGCAGGTCGGCGTGCTGCACGGCAACGCCTACGTCTATCAGGCCGCGCCGGCCGCCCCGCCCGAGCAGAAGCTGCGGGTGGCGATCCACTACCTGCAGGGCGGCTCGCCGGGTGAGGCCCGCCGCCGGCTGCAGGCGCTGGTCGCCGAGGACGGGATGAGCTCGGCCGAGATCGCGTACTACTGGGTGCTGTCGCTGCTCAGCGGGCGGTCGCTGACCGGCCTCGGCGAGAGCGACGTGCGCCTGCTCGACGAGGCGTTCGCGATGGCCGACCGGCATCCGAGCGGGCGCTGGTGGCGGTGCGTGGCGATCCTGCGGATGCTGGTGAACGCGCTGCTCGACGTCGGGCCGGACGGTCAGCCGGCGGCACACGCGCTGAGTGCGGCGCTGCACGAGTACGCGGGCCTGCCGGACAGCGACCGGCAGGACATCGAGCGCCACCTGAGCCACACGCTGTCCGGGATGGCCCAGGACCACGTGGAGGGGCTCAACGCCGAGCACGTGCGGGTCGAGCGGATGGCCTACGAGCGGGCGGTCCGCGTACCCAAGTTCTTCGAACCCGACCCGGTGCCGCCGGTCGCCAAGATCGCCCGTCCGGCCGCCGCCGAGTCGACCTGGCTGCAGCTCGCGGGTGGCGGCGCGATGGTGCTGGCCGGTGCGGCGATGCTGATCCAGGCCGCCGCGGCGACCAGCGTGATCGCCGCCATGGTGGTCTTCGCGCTGCTCGCCGGCGGTGGCTGGGCGGTGATCCGGCACGGTCTGGAGCGGGCGTTCCTGAGCCGGCGCCGGGCCGCGAAGGAGGCCGAGTTCGGTCAGGGCAGCCGGCCGGCGTTCCTCGGGCCCGGCGGCGACTCGCTGCGCCGCGACTTCGCCGGCTCGATCACCGAGATGATCGACGCGGCCTTCTCCGGCCAGCAGCCGCGCGAGCAGCATCTACGGGACGCTTTCTGGCGGGACACGCATGGACTCCGGGTCGCCCTTCAGGGCGACATGATTGATTTGTACGGAGTACGCGGCACCCGCGCCGACGCGGTGCGATGGCTCGTGCACCACCACGCCGACGAGATCGCGTGCCGGTGGCGCGAGGGCACCCTCGACGACTTCCGGCGGCGTCACCAGCCGGGGAGCATGTCACCCGCGCTGCTCGGTGGCCTCGCCGCGCTGGGCGCCGCCGCGGTCGTGGTGCTGCTGACGATGAACGCGCTGACGGTCTGCTCGCTCGTGGTGGCCGGCCCGCTGCTCTTCTTCGGCGGCCGGTACGCGCATCGTGGCGGCATCGCGCTCTACGGCGAGCGCCGCCGGATCGCGCTGGACACCGCCGAGTTCGACGAGCGCCACCGGGGCGAGTGCGCGGCACACGAACGCTGGACCCAGTGGCTGGCCGACCGCCCGACCGACGTCGAGATGGGCCGCTGGCTGAGCCTGGACATCGCGTTCTGGAAGCGCGCGGTGATGGGCGACTACCGGCTCACCAACCGCGACATCCTGGCCCACCTGGCGCTCACCGAGGCGGCACCGCGCAGCCGGCGGGCCCGCGACGTGGGCGGGCCGTTCCGGCACTCCGCGTACACGGTGCTGCTGTTCCTGCTGACCGAGGGCGGGGTGCGGCAGGTGCAGGCCCGCATCGACTTCGCCACCGGTGTCTTCTCCGCGGAGCGGCGCACCACGTTCCGCTACGACGCGATCGGGTCGGTCCAGGTGACCGAGGTGGGCCTGCGGTTCGACGACGGGCGGGAGACGCCGGTGGTCGACGACTACGGCCGCCCGCTGCCCCAGAAGATCGTGACGCGGCAGGCGTTCCAGCTGGCACTGGTGAACGGCCAGACGATCCGGGTCCTGCTCGACGACTTCGGGGACGAGCCGATCGATCACGTACGGGAGAGCGCCGAGCGCCTCGCCGAACTCGCGTCGGACGCGGCCGGGGTGACCAGCGCGCTGCGGATCCTGGAGGCGGTCGCGGCGGACGGGCGGGACTGGATCGCCCTGGAACGGCAGCGGATGTACCGGCGGCTGCCCCGCCAGCAGCGTATGCCCGCGCCGGTGACCTACCCGCAGCTGCCGACGTAGCCGGCGGCTGCGATGCGGCCTTGACCACCCACGATGAACGACGGCCGGGACCACCGACTGGGCGCGTGAGCCGCGCTGCGGCCCGGACCCGGCAGGTGGTCGCGAGTCGTTCCGGAGCGGGACGCGATCTCGCGTACCCTTGCATGGGTTTTATGCCTTAGGTCCGGGAAGATCGGACCGATGAGACCGCGGTGATACGTCAGCAGCGGCTGTTGATCGCGCTGGTTGCGTTGTGCCTCGCGACCGGTGTGCCGATCGTCGTGCTCGCCGGTGGGCCGATGGCGCCCTACACGCAGCTGGTCAGCAGCGCGATGGCGTGCCTTGCCGCGATACCGTGTCTCGCGGCAGCACGCCGCGCCGCCGGAACCGGGCGTCCTGGCTGGGCGTTGCTCGCCGGAGGCAGTCTGAGCTGGGGTCTCGGCAACCTCTATTGGTCCTGGAACGAACTCGTCGCCCACGCCGAGGTGCTGTTCCCCTCGATGGCCGACGTCGGCTACCTGCTGTTCCCGGTGCTCGCGACGGCCGGGCTGTGGCTGATCTCGGGCTGGACGTCGATGGGCTCGCGGCTGACCGTGCTGCTCGACGGCATGGTCGCCGGGTGCGCGCTGTTCGTCGTGGGCTGGGCGCTGACGGTGCGGCAGGTGTGGGAGGCCGGCGCCGACTCGAAGCTGGCGTTCGTGGTGTCGCTGGCCTATCCCGTCAGCGACATCGTGCTGGCGACGGTGGCGGTGCTGCTGGCCGCGCGGACCCGGCGGGGCGGGCGCGGAATCGGCCTGCTGCTGATCATGGGCGTGCTGGGGATGACGGTGGCGGACACGCTGTTCGCCCTGGACACGTCGGCCGGTACGTACGTCACCGGCCAGCCCTCGGACAGCGGCTGGTTCATCGCGTTCGCGTCGCTGGCGGCGGCCGGCTGGCTGGCGTCGCGGCGCCCGATGGCGTTCGACGACAGCGGTGTGATGGCGGTCTGGCAGATCGTGCTGCCGTACGTGCCGTTCGGGCTGGCCGCGACGGTCATCGCCGTGCTGACGGTGGCCGGCGTGCACATCGACGCGGCCGAGGCGGTGCCGCTGATGGCCGGCATGATCCTGATCCTGCTGCGGCAGCTGTCGACGCTGCTGCACAACTCCACGCTCACCCGGCGGCTGCGGCACCAGGCGTACCACGACCCGCTCACCGGGCTGGGCAACCGGGCGCTGTTCACCGAGCGGCTGGACGGGGCGCTGAGCTCGGGGGAGCCGGCGGCGATCCTCTACCTCGACCTCGACGACTTCAAGATGATCAACGACTCGCTCGGGCATGACGCGGGTGACGTGGTGTTGCGTACGGTCGCCGGCCGGCTTCGGGCCTGCTTCGCCGAGCCGGACACCGTTGCGCGGCTGGGCGGGGACGAGTTCGCCGTGCTCACGTCCCGTGTCGACGGGCTGCCCGAGCGGGCGCACCGGCTGCTGACCGGGTTGCACGAGCCGTTCCCGGTGGGCGCGCGGACAGTCCAGGTGCGGGCCAGTGTCGGCATCGCGGTCGCCGACGGGCCGACCCGGTCGGAGGAGCTGCACAAGAACGTCGATCTGGCGATGTACGCGGCAAAGGCGCGGGGGAAGAACGCGTACGCGGTGTTCGAGCCCTCGATGCGGCAGGGCTTCGACCGGGAGCTGCTGCTGCGGGCGTCACTGCAGCAGACCGTGGCCGAAGGTGCGATGGACGTCGCGTTCCAGCCGATCGTCCGGCTCGGCGACCACGCGGTGGTGGGTGTGGAGGCGCTCGCCCGCTGGAACCATCCTTCACTCGGCGTGGTGGCTCCGGAGGTGTTCATCCCGGTCGCCGAGCGTGCGGCGCTCATCGGCGACCTCGGCATGCTGGTGCTGCGGCGGGCCTGCGCGGAGTTCGCGACGTGGCCGGGGAGCCGGGAGGCGTACCTGTCGGTGAACGTCTCGGCGCTCCAGCTGGCCGACCCGCAGTTCCCGGGCCTGGTCGCGGCGGCGCTGGCCGAGGCGCGGCTGCACCCCCGCCAGCTGGTCCTGGAGGTGACCGAGAGCGCGATCGCCGACGAGTCCGAGGTGATCGCCACCCTGGTCCGGCTGCGGGCCGGCGGGGTGCGGATCGCGATCGACGACTTCGGCACGGGCTACGCGTCGCTGCGGCACCTGCACCGGTTCCCGGCGGACATTGTCAAGATCGATCGGACGTACGTGCAGGACATCGCGCGCGACCCGGCGGCGGTGCACATCCTCGGCACGCTGTGGCAGCTGTTCGCCGCCGTCGGGCTGACCGCGGTGGCGGAGGGTGTCGAGGACCCGGCGCAGGCGGAGATGCTGATGGAGCTGGGCTGCTCGGTGGGGCAGGGCTTCCTGTTCGGCTATCCGGGCGCGCTCGACGCGATCTCAGCGCACCACGCGGTAGGTGATGTGCGTGGCCAGGCTCACGGGGCGGACCTTGATCTGCTCGAGTCGCAGTGACGGGACACCCTCGAACAGGCGCTGCCCGGCGCCCAGGGTGACCGCCGTGACGGTGAGCGTCAGCTGGTCGACGAGCCCCGCGGCGAGGAACTGGTTGAGGGTCGCGGCGCCGCCGGCGATGGCGATGGTCCCGTCGCCGGTGGCCGCGCGCGCCTGATCGAGGGCGTCGTGGATGCCGCCGGTGACGAAGTGGAACGTGGTGCCGCCGGCCATCGCCAGGTCCGCACGCGCGTGGTGGGTCAGCACGTAGACGGGCTTGTGATACGGCGGCTCGGGTCCCCACCAGCCCTCCCAGGACAGGTCCCACTCGCCGCGGATCGGGCCGAACATGTTGCGGCCCATGATGAACGCGTCGGCCCCGACCAGCTCGTCGATGATCTCCTTGTTCTCGTCGGGAGTCTCGAACATCCATCGGTGCAGCTGGTCGACCGGGCCGTCACCGAACGGCTTGTCGGCGCTCAGGTTGATCCCGGCGGCGTAGCCGTCGGCGGAGACGGATATCGCGGCGGTTACGAAGGCCATGTCGCTCCCCTGACTGGTGGTGAAAGTGTCGCACCCCGGTCGTAGTCTCCCGGCATGACACTCTCCACGCGCGAGGAGTTCGACAAGGCTGTCGACGAGGCTCGCCGGGCCGCCCAGGCCTACTACGACACCGGCGACGCGCTGATGACCGACGCGGACTACGACGCTCTCGCCGACCGGATCGCGGCCGCCGTCGCGGCGCATCCCGACTGGGACGACCAGGGCATCACGACCGCGGTGGCGGCCGGGGCGTCGGCGGGTGGGGACGTGCGGCACCCGACGGCGATGCTGTCCCTCGACAAGATCAAGACTCCGGAGGAGATCGCGGCGTTCGTGGCGACCCTCGGCGGTGACGGCTGCCTGGTCGAGGTGAAACTGGACGGCCTGGCCATCCGCGCAGAGTACGTGGAGGGCCGCCTCGCCCTGGCCGCGCTGCGCGGCGACGGCACCACCGGCGAGGACGTGACACCGCAGGTCAGACGGGGTGTCGCGGGCCTGCCGGCGTCGCTGGGCACGTCGTGGAGCGGTGAGGTGCGCGGCGAGGTCTACATGACGGTGGGCGACTTCGAGACGGCCAGTGCCAACCGGGTCGAGGCCGGCGGCAAGGCGTTCGTCAATTCGCGCGGAGCGGTCGCGGGGGCGATCCGGGCGATCGACCGGAACTACGAGGCGCCGATGACGTTCGCGGTCTACGAGATCAGCGGGACGTTCGGCAGCCACGTGGCGGCCATGGATCAGGCGGCGGCGCTGGGGTTCCCGCCGGCGAGCACGCTGGTGGCGGACGCGGCGGGCGAGTGCTTCACGGCCGAGGAGGTGATCGCGGCCGTCGAGACCATCGGGGCGCACCGGTCCGACCTGGAGTTCCCGATCGACGGCGCGGTCATCAAGGCGAACGCGGAGGGCACCCGGCGGCGGCTGGGCCTGGCGAGCCGCACGCCGTATTGGGCGGTCGCCTTCAAGTACCCGCCGGACACCGCGTCGACCGTGCTGCGCGACATCGAGGTCCGGGTCGGGCGGACCGGGCGGATCAGCCTGCGGGCGATCATCGACCCGGTCATGGTGGGCGGGACCACGGTCACCAGGGCCACGCTGCACAACCCGCAGTGGGTGTCGGAGCAGGGCCTGGCCATCGGTCAGACGGTCGCGGTGTGGCGGGCCGGTGACGTGATCCCGCGGGTCACCTCACCGATCGGCGAGCAGCCGCACGGTCTGACCCCGTGGGTGGCACCCGAGGTCTGCCCGCAGTGCGGCGAGCCGTGGGACAGGACGAGCCTGCTTTGGCGCTGCCACACCGCGTCCTGCGCCGCCGCCAACGCGCTGGCGTATTGGTGCAGTCGCGACGCCCTCGACGTCGACGGCGCGGGTGACGCGTTCTGCGACGTGCTGGTCGAGCAGGGGATCGCGCGGACCGTGGCCGACCTCTACGACCTCACCGTGGACGGGATCGCCGAGCTGGCGGTGGGCAAGACCGTGGCGGGCGGGACGGTGACGCTGGGCCGCTCCAACGCGGAGCGGATCATCGCGGGGCTCGAGGCGAGCAAGAGGCAGCCCTTCAACCGCGTGGTGACCGGGCTCGGGATCCGGATGACCGGGCGCAGCGTGGGCCGGTGGCTGGCGGCCCGGTTCAAGTCGATGGACGCGCTGCGGGCGGCGACCGTCGAGGAGATCGCGCAGATCGACAAGATGGGCACCATCAAGGCGCAGCACGTGGTGGACGGCCTGGCCGCGATGGGCGACGTGATCGACCGGCTCGCGGCGAGCGGGCTGACGATGCGGGTCGAGGACGACGGCGGCGAGAAACCGCTCGCCGGCAAGACCTATGTGGTGTCGGGCTCGGTGCCGGGCTACACCCGGACGACCGTGAGCGAGCGGATCGAGGCGCTGGGCGGTTCGGCGAGCAGCAGCGTGTCGGCCAAGACCACGGCGCTCGTGACGGCGGAGACCACGACCACCAAGGCGAAAAAGGCGGCGCAGCTGGGCATCCCGGTCATCGGCCCGGAGGAGTTCGCGAAACTGCTGGCGTGACCGATGAGTTCGCGGCGGCCCCGAGGTCTGACCCTCGACGTAACTCCTTCGGAAGGTGACGCGGATGCGCAAGGTCGTGCTCTACTCGCTGCTGTCCATGGACGGCGTCGCGGAACATCCCGATCAGTACATCCTGGATTGGGACGACGCGATGGACGCCCACCTGGCCCGCGTCATCGAGTCGCAGGACGCGGTGCTGCTGGGGCGGGGCAGCTACGACGACTGGGCGCCGTTCTGGCCGACGAGCGAGATCCAGCCTTTCGCCGACTTCATCAACGGCGTCGAGAAGTATGTGTTCACCTCGACGCCGCCGGCCGAGCCGTGGGCGAAGACGACAGTGGTCGGAACCGACGCGGTCGAGTTCGTCCGGGAGCTGAAGACGCAGCCCGGGCGGGACATCGGGCTGCACGCGAGCATCAACCTGAGCCGGTCGCTGCTGACCGCGGGCCTGGTCGACGAGATGCGCCTGGTGATCGCGCCGACGGTGGCGGGGCGGGGACGCCGGCTGTTCCCGGACGCGGCGGAGACGCAGCGGTGGCGGCTGGTCGATGTGGAGGGCACGTCCAGCGGGGCGGTGCTCGCGCACTACTCGGGAAAGCTCGCGCATCTGTCGGGAGAGTGAGATCGGGTGGCTGGGATGGCGCAGATCTCGCTCGGCGTGGCGGATGCGCAGCGGGCGGGGGAGTTCTGGATGCGGGCGCTGGGCTGGGTGCGGCGCCCGCCACGCTGGGACGGCGACGACTGGTTCGTGGTGGAGCCGCCGCCGGGGGGTCGGGGGACGCCCATCGCTCTTGACGTCAGCGAGAGCCCGGCCCCCGAGTTCCCCCGGATCCACCTGGACCTCACGGCCGACGGTGACCTCGCGGCCGAGGTTGCGCGGCTGGTGGGGCTGGGCGCGCAGCGGGTGGACTGGCCGTTCTATCCACCACCCACGCCGGGGGAGAAGCCGTTCGTCGTGCTCGCCGACACCGAGGGAAATCGCTTCTGTGTCGAGGGGTGAGCGGGCAGTCCTGGTGACGGGTTCGTCGGGGTTGGTGGGTTCGGCGGTTGCGGGGGGCTCTCGGCGGGCGGGTGGTCCGTGCGTGGGCGGAGGGGTTCGGCCTCGGGGGTGAGGGTTGCCTCGGTCGCTTGATCGGGTTTATGACTCGGGGGCGGCGGTGCGGGCGCTGGGTTGTCGGCCCAGCTTCGGGACACTCGACGCCCTCTCAGCGGCTTGGGCCGTGCCGCGCCTTGAGGTCCGTGCCGCGCGTCGGTCCGCGTCGCGCTGTGCCTGTCCACGTGCTGCGGGCCGCGCCTGGCTTTCCGCGCCGGGCGTCGTGGATCCTTCTGCCGCGTGTGGGCTCTCGGGCGCCGCTGTGGCTGACCTGGCCACCCTCCGCCACCCAGGTGAGGTGGACCGGCGCCAGCCGACGGGTCGGCTGCCGGGGCAGCCGGCGTTGTGCCGGCCGAGCGGTCCGGGGGTGTGAGGTGCGCGGCCGGGCGCTTGTCAGGACGGCACCTGCCGACTAAACGCTGGTCGCGAAATCCGCCGGCGCACCGACGTTCCGCGATCACTGGGGTAACCGTCGTCGGTATGGGGGTCCGAGCAGCGCGTGGGCGGCGCGCTGCTCGGATGCGGCTCGGCGGCGTCGTGCCCGGCCAGCGTGCTGCAGGCGGTTGCCATCGCCATGAGCAGGGCGGTTGGCGTCATCGGCACCTGCGGTGATCTCACGCCGCGTGTGATAAGTGATCACCGCCCGGCGCTTGATTGCCTGAGCCGGTGGAGGAGCCGATACGACCGGAGCGCCTTTGACAAACGCGGGCCGATCGGATGGAGGGCACACGCTCGTCGGCCCGGACAGGCGGATCGAATGGTGGCGAGATCGGCCCGGGCCACTCGGTCGGCCAGGGTTGCCGGCAATCTCCGACGATAATTTTTCACGGGCCGGTCAATGTCGTGGTCCCGAATTTCCGGATCAACGGGACTGGGCAATCAGCACGGCACCTCGGGATCCAAAATAGGTGCGGCGAGGGCTGGACTCGCGGTCGTCATAACCGTGACCGAAGTCGAGCCAGTGTCGAATGCCACGGCGATACTGATCCTGCTGATATTGATTGTACCAATCCCCGGTTAATTGCTCGGCTGTGGGATGCGTCGATCAGTCGCGGGAGCTCTCCCTGGGATGGTCAGCCGCACAAGCGGCGCTGTAAGCTGCCCTGCAGCCCCTTTCCGTCCACGGGCCGAGCCCGGGGGCCTGAGAGGCGACGAATTCCTTCAGCGACTCACAATTGGTCACTCCCCGGGATTCACAGGCGGCCCGGTCGCGGTCAATCTGAGCCTGCTGGTCCCGCTCGTGCCGGCTCTGACTTTCTGCAGACTCACGGGCGCCCTGGATGCGATCCGGGTCGTCGGGATCATAAGCCGGTGCGGCGAAAGATGGACTCGCCGTCGTTAGCACCGCGACTGAAGTCGAGCCAGTGCCGACCGCGATGGCGAAACCTGCCGCTACAGCCAATTTGCGAACATTCACTCTGATCATCCCCCGATCGATTGCTCCGCCGCGGTAACAGCGGAGGTCCATAACGAGAGTACGCACGGTAATTGCACGGCTACTCGGGGTTCAGACTGCAAGAGCCGTCGTCAACCCGACAGTTTGCTGGCGTAGCGCTTGAGATGTGGCGCCTGAAGAGCAGGAATCCGCCGCCCGGTACAGGGTTGTCGGGATCATCCCGAACCCGACGCGATCATGCCCGCTTCGCCGGCACTGCTCATGACTGGTCACCTCTCAGGGAAGAAACAGTGGGAATGCAGTCAATCCAGACCAACCACCGAGGTGCGAGCGCATCGGCTGGCCAGAAACGGGCACGCCTGACGCGAGCGCGGATGATCCGGCGAGGTCATCAAGGTGATGGTTGCCCAGGTGATCTGAGCCTTGAAGTGTTCGGGGACAGGTGCCTCTGCCGGCCGTCGATCAGCTTTCGCACCGGCTTCTCCGCCGGGGCCAGAGCCGCACCGGACGGTTGCGGTGCCGGCGACAGCCGGCCCCGAGCGCACCCTGACCCGATCGTGGGTGGCGAGACAGGCACTCAGCCCGCGGTGAGCAGGGCCCGGACTCCCGCCGCATAGGCTTCCGGGTTGAAGTCCTTGAGCAGTAGGTGCTGCAGGACGTAGCCCTGCGCCAAGCTCAGCATCGCCCCGCCCACATCCTCGGGATTCACGGCCTCCGGGAGGTTGCCGGCCGCCTGCCACCGGCGGGCCACCTCGGCGCAGTGGGCGCGCAGGCGCCGCAATGTGTGGTCGGCGCGGGCCGAGACCTCGGGGTTGCGCAGAGCCTCCGCCCACACCTGTACCGCGATCCGGCTGATGTCGACGCCCGTCTCGGAGTCCTTCATGAGGCGTTCGGAGACCGACGTGATCATCGTGACGACGGCGTCGGCGGGGGAGGGGGTGGCGCCGCCGGCGAGGAGTTTGCCGAAGACCTCGTCGGCGGTGGAGAGTGCCAGGTCGGCCACGGAGCCGATCAGCTCTTCCTTGCTGCGGAAGTACCGGTACACCGCGCCGGCGGACAGCTGCGACTCGGTGATGATGTCGGCCATCGAGGTGGCGTGGAAGCCGTTGGCGGCGAAGAGCCGGGCGGCCGCGGAGAGGATCTCGGCGCGGCGCCCGGCCAGGTACTCGGGGCTGACGCGTGGCATGGAGCCGACAGTAAAGCGAACGCTCGTTCTTGACAACCGGCCACGCCCGCGCGCAGACTCGGTAAAGCGAACAACCGTTCTTTTAAGGAGTCGTCATGGCCACGAGCGCAGCCGGCACCGAGCCGTCGCCCTGGGCGGTGGTGGCCGGATCGGTCGCCCTGCTCACCGTTCTCATCAGTGTTCTGCTGACCGCCTTCGCGTGGCCGTCCGTGCGGTCCTCGGTCCACGACGTGCCGATCGCCGTCGCCGGGCCGGCCCCGGCAGCGGCGCAGGTGACCGCGACGCTGGGGCAGCGCCTGCCGGACGGGTTCGACGTGACGGTCGTGGCTGACACGGCCGCTGCCGAGGCGCTGATCCGGGACCGCGAGGTCTACGGCGCGATCGACCTCACGAACGGCACACCGCAGGTCATCACCGCCTCGGCCGCCAGCCCGGTGGTCGCGCAGACCCTGCAGGGCATCGCCGCCGCCATGGCACAGGGCGAGACCGGCAGTGCGCCGGCGGTCCGGGACATCGTCGCGCTGCCCGCCGACGACCCGCGCGGCGCCGGGCTGGCCGCGGGTGCGCTCCCGCTGGTCCTCGGCGGGATGCTCGCGGCCGTCGTGCTGACCACTCGGGTGCGCGGCATCGCCCGCCGCGTCGTCGGTGCGCTCGCGTTCGCGGTCACCGGCGGGCTCGCGATGGCGGCAATCCTGCAGTTCTGGCTCGGCTCGATCGACGGCTCCTACCTGGCGAACGCGGGTGCGATCGCCCTGACCATCGTCGCCACGTCACTAACGCTGGTCGGCCTGGAGTCGCTGCTCGGGATGGCCGGGTTCGGCCTCGGCGCGGCGACGATGATGCTGCTGGGCAACCCGCTCTCGGGCATGACCACCGCACCGCAGATGCTGCCGGGCTGGTCGGGCGCCCTGGGTCAGGCCCTCCCGCCGGGCGCGGGCGGCTCGCTGCTGCGCTCGACCGCGTTCTTCGACGGCAGCGGCGCCACGCACTCGCTCATCGTGCTGGCAGTGTGGTTCGTGGTCGGCCTCGCCCTGACCGTCGCCGGCGGCCTGAAGGCGCGGCGCCAGGTGGGTGCACCGGCCGCCGGGGCACCCGCGCAGCCCGCGGTGCCGGCAAGCGTCTGACAATCATCCCGCGCTGCGCCAAGCCGTCGGCGTCATGCCATGGTCGATGCGGAAGCGGCGGATGAAGTACCCGGGATCCGGGTAACCCACCCGCCGCGCCACCGCCGCCACCGTCAGATCCGTCTCCGCCAGCAACCGCCGGGCCTGCTGCATCCGCCGCTGCGTCAGCCACTGCTGCACCGTCCGCCCGGTCTTGCGCCGCACCACCGTCGTGAGATGACCCGGCGACAGCGCTACCTCCGCCGCGATGTCCGCCAGCGACACCGGCTCCTGGTACCGCCGCTCCATCACCTCGAACACCGCGGCCAGCACCGGCTCGTCCGACGCCCGCAGCGCGTCCACCACGTCGGCGGTCAGCCGGGACACCGCCACGAGCAGCAGGGTCAGGTGGGCGAGCGCGGCCTCCCGATACCCGTCGTGCCGATCGCGCAACTCGACATCGAGGGCGGCGAAGCGGCTCAACCAGCGGGACCGTTCCGGCTCCGGCACGTGCAGGCGCTGCGCGCGGTCGGCGCCGCGGGCGAAGGGGAAGAGGAGAGGGTGGCTGCGCCACGACGGGTACGCCTCCGCCGCCCGGATCACGTCGGCCGGGAACCACACCGCCCAGCCGTCGCGGACCGCCACGCCGTCCGGGCCGGTGAAGCGCACCACCTGGCCCGGCGCGATCACGAACAGGTCGCCGTCGTTGACCGTCCACGTCCGCCCGTCCAGCTCGACCCGGCTGTCGGCGCGGTGGGCGTAGAACACCACCAGGAACTCGTGCGCGTGCGCGCGGGTCACGGCGGGCTGGTCGCCACGCATGCGGGCGGCGACGACGGGCGGCGCCCCGGGCCGGCGGTCGAAGCCGACCACGCCCGAATTTTGTCCTACCGGAACCACAAATGCGCCATGGTGACCTTCTGGATGCCCCACGATGCTCATCGTATGACCGAAACAAAGTCCCACGACTACCTGCCCGCGATGGGCAAATCATGGCTGCTCTTCCTCTACGAGCCGCTGACCCGCCTCTGGGGCGTCCCGAAGGTGCGCGCCGAACTGCTCGACCGCGCGAACATCGAGCCGGGACACCGGGTGCTTGAGATCGGCTGCGGACCGGGAGACCTCCTCCTGGCTCAGGCCGCGCGCGCGTCCGGCGTACATCTCATGGGTATTGACCCGGATCCGGCCGCGTTGCGCCGCGCAAAGCGCAAGGCCCGCCGTGCGCGCGCCGAGATCAAATTCGAGCGAGCGTACGCGAGAAGCCTCCCCGTCCCCGACCGCAGCGTCGACCGGGTGCTCTCCTCGCTGATGATCCACCACCTCGACCCGGCGGAGACCGCGAGCGCTGTGGCCGAGATCCGGCGCGTGCTGCGACCCGGCGGCGAGGTGCACATTCTCGACATCGCCGGTCTGCCCGAGGGGCACCGGGCCGGCCGCAAACACCCGTATCTGGTCGGTGACCTGCCCGGACGCGTGCTCGCGGCGCTGCGCGACGGCGGGCTCACCGACGTGGCCGAGAACGGGCGCGGGCATGCCCGGTTCGGCGACTACGTGCTGTACCGCGCGCGTGCCTGAACATCGATAAGCTTCCCCGATGTTCGTCAGTTACTGTCAGTACGAGGTGTTCACCACCCGGTTCATCGGCAGTCGCCTGGACATCTACACCGTCGGTGACGACCTGGTGCATCCCGGCGGGCCGTCCGTGTGCACCGCGTTCACCGGCGTGCACACCGGCGACATCGAGATCGACGTCGTGGTGCACGACGGGCCGCCGCCCGACCCCGACCGGGACGAGTGGGACGCGGCCAGCGAGACGACACTGTGGTCACCGGACGGCCGGCTCTTCGTGATGGGGCTGATGGGCGAACGGTCGCACGACGTCACGTCGCGCCCCGGCCTGGTGCGCGTGCGGGTGCTCGCCCGTGACCGGATCCACGAGTCGGTGCGCACCGACGACGACCCGCCCGAGCAGCACGAGGTGCACATCTGGCCGGTCGACGAGGAGACCGGGCTGCGGACGATCTTCGAGGACGGGAGCCGTGGCGGCTGGGTCACGAAACCGGGCAAGGCGGCGGAATGGGCGATGACCGGCCTGGTCACGCGGCAGCGCGAGGCCGGGCCGGATCTCGCCTCGGCGCCGCGCGTGTCCGTCGTCCGTCCCGCTGTGATCGAGCTCGGCGACCGGGTCCTGCCGGCCGGCGATCTGGAGATCCACGTGCGGGCGGTCGCCGAGGACGAGTGGACCTGGGAGTGGCGCCGCGCGCCGGAACCCATCTTCCCGGACCCGCTGATCGAGCTCCCGGACGACCGTCCCACGACGATCCGGCTACAGCGCGACACCGACGGCGAGCTGACCCTCCGTCACGAGAACGTCCCCGGCCCGCACGCCGTCACTCTCGGTCTCATCTGGGACCACCTGCTCGACGACCCGGCCCGCCCGGCCTGGGAGGCGCCGCTGATCGCCGAGGCCGCGAAGGCCACCGCGCTCGCCGAGGACTACCGCCGGCGCAACGAGGAGAGGCTGGCGCGGATGTGGAGCGGACCGCCGCCCAGCCAGCGGGTCCGTTCGCTGGTCGCCCGGGCGCGCCCGCTCGCCAAACTCGACCGCCGCCTGCTGGACCGGCTCGCCGACCTGCCGCCGGAGCGGCAGCGCGAGATCGCGTACTGGTCCGCCCGCCGCGCCGTCCACATCGCCGGCCTCGACCGGATCGAGTGGATCACCGAGGCGCTCGACGCCGACGAGATGCCGCTGACCGATTTTCACGCCGCCTTCAACCGCCTCCTCGCCGACCCCCGCCTCCCTCCGGCCACGGTCGCCATCCCCGGAGGCCCGTCGAACATGCTCCAGGCGGCGGCCGCGTTCCCGGCCGTGCTGGCCCTCGCCAACGCCGATCCCCTCGCGGCTGCGGTGGACGCGACCTACACCGCCGCGATCTCGCACGGGGCGGACTACCCGGCTTTCCTCGCCGAGGTGGCCACGCTGTTCTAGTCTGCGACGATCCGGGAGGTCGAATGTTCGACAGCGAGCGTGGCGCGCGGACCAGCGCCGGGATGCGTGACTTCTACGTCGGGCAGGGGCCGGGCCTCGATCCGCTCACCCTCTTCCGGCGCATGGCCGCCGACGTGCCGGCTTACGCCGCCTTTC
Source organism: Actinoplanes sp. NPDC051861 (assembly GCF_040681145.1). Classification (NCBI taxonomy): domain Bacteria; kingdom Bacillati; phylum Actinomycetota; class Actinomycetes; order Micromonosporales; family Micromonosporaceae; genus Actinoplanes; species Actinoplanes sp. NPDC051861. Next base: position 41,597 of record NZ_JBFAYE010000012.1, on the reverse strand, counting down.
TCGCCGAGAACGGCATCCAGGCCGAGGCGGTCCGCTCACTCTCCGAGATCCCTCTCACCACAAAGATCAACTACCATTCACCGTACGGGCTTGAGCACCGCTGCTGGCACGGCTCCCTGAACGGCTGCGACATGGTGGCCGTCTCGTCGGGGTCGTCGGGCCGCCCGACCGTCTGGCCCCGCTCGGTGCTCGACGAGCGAGCCGTCGCCGCCCGTTTCGAACAGGTCTTCGCCGGCGGTTTCCAGGCCGCCACCCGCAGCACTCTCGCCGTGGTCTGTTTCGCGCTCGGCAACTGGGTCGGCGGCATGTACACGACGGCCGCCTGCCGCCACCTCGCCGCCAAGGGCTACCCGATCACGGTGGCCGCGCCCGGCAACGACATCGCCGAGATCCTGCGCGTCGTGTCGGAACTCGGCCCGCTCTTCGACCAGGTCGTCCTCCTCGGCTACCCGCCGTTCGTGAAGAACGTGATCGACGCCGGTTCCGGCTGGGAGGCGTACCGCATCAAACTCGTCCTCGCCGGCGAGGTCTTCAGCGAGGCATGGCGCGACCTGGTCAGCGCCCGCGCCGCAATCGCCGACCCGGTGACCGATGTCGCCTCCCTCTACGGAACCGCCGACGCCGGCGTACTCGGCAACGAAACCCCACTGAGCGCCCGGATCCGCCGCTTCCTGGCCGACCAACCCGCGATTGCCACCCCACTGTTCGGCGACGCCCGCCTGCCCACCCTCGTCCAGTACGACCCGGCCTCCCGTTTCTTCGAGGACGTAGACGGCACCCTGGCCTTCACCGCCGACGGCGCACTACCCCTGATGCGCTACCACATCGCCGACGAGGGCGGCCTGATCAGCCACTCGTCGATGCTCGACCTGTGCCGCGCACACGGTTTCGACCCGGGGGAGGGGCCGGACCTGCCGTTCGTCTACGTCTTCGGGCGCTCGCTGTTCACGGTGTCGTTCTTCGGCGCCAATGTGTACCCGGAGAACGTGACCGTGGGCCTCGAGCGCCCTCACGTGGCAGGCTTGGTCACCGGCAAGTTCGTGGTGAGCAGCGTGGAGGACGCCGACCGTGACCGGCGGCTGTCGGTGGTCGTGGAACTGGCACCCGGCGTGGAGGGGTCACCGTCCCTGGCCGCGACGATCGGGGAGTCGATCCGCGCCGAGCTGGTGCGGCTGAACAGCGAGTTCGCCCACTACGTGCCGCCGGACTATCAGGTGCCGCTGGTGACACTGCGCCCCGCGGGAGATCCAGAGCACTTCCCGCCCGGCGTGAAGCACCGCTACACACGCGCCTGACCCCTCCCCGCGTGTGGATTTCCGCCCCGCTCCACACCCGTACTCCACACGCCGTTTCTCGCGCGTTGACGTGTGTGGATTTCGGCCCCGCTGCGCACCCGTACTCCACACGCCGATTCTTGTGTGTTGGGGTGTGTGGAGTTCGGCCCTGCTGCGCACCCGTACTCCACACGCCGATTCTTGTGTGTTGGGGTGTGTGGAGTTCGGCCCCGCTGCGCGCCTCAACTTCACACGCATGGGGTTAGGGGCAGATTGGGTGGGGGGTGATGCCTGGGGCGTGGCGTTGCCAGAGGGTGGTGGGTAGGTCGTGGCCGGCGATGTGGCAGGCGGCGGCTACCGGGTCGGTGACGGCGGTGAGGATCGGGGAGACGTTGCGTAGTTGGATGATGGACTCGTTGGTGTACTGGCCCACGACGCCCTCCGCCCACTGGGCCGTCGCCAGCAGGCCGGTGGGGGAGATCGCCAGGTGCTCGTGGAAGATCGACTTGTCGTCGGTGGCGAACACGGCCACTTCGGCGGGGAGCGTCGGGTCGGTCATGTCCCAGACGTCGATGGCGCCGGTGGCGCTGAGGACCAGGGTGTTGCCTGAGGTCGCGGTGGCGAGGGCCTGGCCGTCGTGGAGCGACACCTGACTGTGCACAAGGCGCGGATCCGACATGTCGGAAATGTCCCAGCTGACACCGGGTCCCGTCTCGGAAGTCACGAACATGCGACGACCATCCGAGGAGAACGCGATCACCCCCGGGGCCTCGATCGCGAACCGCCGCGAGGCCAGGGTGACAGGCCGCCGCGGATCGGCCACGTTCCACCAGGTGGCGACGGCGTCGCCGGACGTTCCCGCACGCACCACCGTCACCAAGCGTCCGTCCGGCGCGAACGCCACCTCCGGATCGCTCACAGCCGGCAGCGTCGCAACCGGTCGGCTCTCGGCTGGTGTCGTGCCGGGTGGTTGGCTCTCGGCTGGTGTCGTGCCGGGTGGTCGGGTCTCGGCTGGTGGTGTCCCGGGTGGTTGGCTCTCGGCTGGTGGCGTTCCGGGTGGTCGGGTCTCGGCTGGTGGCGTTCCGGGCGGTCGGGTCTCGGCTGGTGTCGTGCCGGGCGGTTGGCTCTCGGCCGGTGGCGTCGCCGTTGGCTGCGTCCCCTCCCGGACGGCCCAGAGGTGGATCCTCTCGTCGCGTAGTTCGCCCTGCTGGAGGCCGTTGCTCTCGTGGTTCCGGGTCACCAGCAAGCCGCCGTCGGCCGACAGCGCCAGCGGCACTACCTCATCGTCCCCGCTCCGTGGAACAGTCATCACCCGCCGCAGCCCCTCGACGGCCCACACCCCGGCACCACCGTCGTCATCGGCCGCCGCGAAGAAGCGGCTGTCGCCGCTGAAGACCGATGCCGCGGAGGATCCGCCTCGGGTGCCCCGCCCCTCACGCGGGCCGACAGCGCGAAGGTGGACCGGACGGGCCGGATCCGCCACGTCCCACAGCGCCGCCGCGCCTCCGGCTGCCGTCACCAGCATCTGTGTGGTTCCCGGCAGGAAGCGCACCCCGGACACCGTCCCGCCCGGGAGGGTCACCACCGCCCGCGGCCAGCCGTGCGAGTCGACCCGCCACAGCGACGGTGGGCGGCTGCCGAAGGTGACCAGCGCGGTTCGCCCGTCGGGTGCGAGGTCGGCGCTGCCCACCTGGCTGTCCACCGGCGCCAGCGCGCGCAACCGCCGCGGATCCTCCGAACCGATCTGCCACACGTGACTCGAGGCGTGGGAGGCGACGACCAGCGTCCCGTTCGCCCCGAAGCCCAACGACGATGCGACGTACCCCGTCGGAGCCTGGTACCGCAGCACATCGGTCCGGCGTGGAGGCCGGCCGGTGTCCCAGAGTTCGGTGAGGCTGTCGGTACGCCCGATCGCGAGCACCCCGCGCGGCGAGAACGCCAGGCTCTCCGCGGAGACCGGCAGCCGCGCCCGCACTCGGAGTCGCGCCAGGTCGGCGATCACGACGTTCGGCCGGTCGATGAACGCCATCATCCCCGCGTGGAACGCCACCGGCGGTTGCCGCTGACCCTCGCTGACGTCCGCCCCGATCGACCCCACCAGGCGCGGAGTGCCGGTGACCGACCACAGCCGAAGGGGCTGGTGATCCCCGATCGCCGCGAGCAGCCCGTTCGGCGCGAACTGGACCTGCACCGCCTCCACAGTTGTGAGCACCGGCTGCGAGGTGGGATCGAGAACCGGTAGCTGCGCGAGCCGCCCGCCCACCGCGATCGCGAGGGTCAGCCCGTCCGGGGAGAAGGCGCACCCGGTGACGTCGTCGTGCATGGCGACAGTTCTCACCAGGGACCTGCTCGCGGTGTCCCAGATCCGGACCTCGTCGGTGGCGGGACGTATCGAGGCGATCAGGCGCCCGTCCGGCGACCACGTCTGCCGTCCGCCGCACGGATCCTCGATGCCGGCGAACCCGTCGAAGGCGCCCGCGAACCGGTTGTCCACCACGCTCTGGACCAGCACTGGCCGGGCACCGGGTGCGCCCAGCCGGACCGCGAGGGCTTCGAGGAGGAGCGCGGTCGCCGGGTCGGTGCGGCGGACCGAGGCGGCCGCGGGGATCAGGCCGACCGCGATCTCACGTTGGTGGGCGGCGCGGGATTCGCGAGTCGCGGCCACGGCGCCTCCGGCGATGCCGGATGCGGCGAGGAGGACAGCTGCGGCAAGTGCCACGAAGGCGGGGTTCATTTTCGTACGGCAGGAGCGCACCGCCGCCGCCAGGTCCACCGCGAACCGGACCCGGGCGGCACGCAGCAGTGCTTCGGGGAGCGTGTCCGGGTCGCGCGCCGGAGCCAGCACGACCCGCCACCGTTTGCGTACCGCCTCCTCGAGCTTGTTGGGGACACCGCCGGCCTCCGCGAGCCGCGTGTCCGGCTGCAGTTCGGCCGTGACCGCGCACCGCCGGTCGAGGCGTCGTGCCCGCAGCAACCGGGGCGCCAGGTCGGCAAGTCCCACCCCGAACGCCGCGCCGAGCGACCCACCCGCGATCTCGTCGCAGGGCAGCCCGTCCGTGGTGAGCCGCCAGATCACGCACCGGTCGTGGAGCCGAGGTCCGGCCGTGCGCCACGCCGTGTCGAGCGCCTCCGCGAACCGCCGGTCGGCCACGAGGAACAGCATCGAACGCGGGTCCGGGTAGAGCCCGGGCGGCCCGTCGTCGAGCAGCGTCAGGCGGAGTACGCCGTGCCCACCCGTCGACCGGCGGTCGAACAGCACCGGCAGTTCCGCCTCACGTCGCTTGCGGGGGAGATCGCGTGCGAAAGCGCGTACGCAAATCGCCAGAAAGCCCAGCCCCGCACGGTCCGCAGCCGCGGCATCGTCGGTGAGCACCGCCAGGCGCCGCGCGATGGGAGCCGTGGGCGAACCGATGCCGGCGCCGGTCAACGGCAGCGTGGGCAGCACGTTCGCCCGGCGCCAGTGCGCCGCCGCGGAGCGCAGGAGATCGTTGGCGCCGGGCCCACCGTCCATCGCGGCGAGAACGTCGGAGGCCGCCTTCGCCGCCGACCAGGCCGAGCCGGCACCCGGCGCGGGCGATTCCGGCAGAAGAGATGATTCCGGCAGGGGAGACGGTCCCGGCAGGAGAAACGATGCCGGCAGAAGGAGGGAGTCGCCGGAGGCGGAACCGGGATCCGGTGCGGGCGGTGTCTGCGGGAGGCGGGATTCGCCGGGCCAGCTGCTGCGGGTCGCGAACGCCTCCGCGGCGTCGGCGCCCGGGGCCAGGCGGGCGCGGAGGCCGGCGATCGCGCTGGGGGAGCCGGCGGCGTCGCGGCAGAGTTCGAACCAGGTGCCGGGGCCGAACAGCAGGCGGCTGCACAGCTCGTAGCGGTCGGCGGCGGGCGCCGGGTCAGCCGGCGGCATCTCTGATCACCCGGGCGATCGGGTCGTCGGCGGGGCGGCCGGCGACCAGCCGGGCCCAGCCGGACATGCCGGGGTCGGGGGTGGCGGCGACCGAGCGGGTGATCGTCGCGGGGTCGGCGGTGTCCAGGGCGGCCGACGGCTGCACGGGGCCGGTGGCCACGTCGAGGAAGGAGGCGCTGAGGCGCAGCGCGGCGACCGAGCCGTGCGGGTCGTCGGGGACGAAGACCAGAAGGTACGGGTGGGTGCCGCGATCGGTGGTCACGTCGGCCGGGAGGAGCTCGGCGGTGGCGTCGTGGTCGACGTGGACCAGCAGCTCGATCTCGCCGGGGCCGGATTCGCGGACGGTGTACGCCCGATCGCCGGATGTCCAGCCGGTCGTGAGGCGCTCGGGGTCACCGGAGGCGGCGAGCCGGAGCGCGGCCCGGTCGAACCGGGGCAGCCGCACGAATCCCGCGCGGGTCGGCGGCGCTGGGGCGCGCGCGGGATCCGGGGCGTCGAGGGGTGGCAGGTGGATGCCGAGCAACGCGGACCAGTAACGGCGCCACAGCCCGTACCCCTGAATGCCTCTGGGTCTGCTCGGCCCGGACCCGATCAGAAGCGTGAGGTAACGCCCGGTGCTCATGATGCCGCCTCGCTCTCGGCGGGGTTGACCACCGCGCCCAGCTGGGCCAGCAACGCCGGCGCCGACGCACCCACCGCGATCGCTGTCAGCGCGCCGGAGATCTGGCTGTGCAGGATCACGGCGGCGGCCGCACCGAGCCCCAGCCGGGTGATCGCGACGAGCGTGTCCGCCGCCGGGTCGATGTAGCGGGTGACCGCCGGCAGCCGCCGCCCCCGCAGGCGCGCGGCGTGGCGGGCCTTCTGCCAGGCCGCCAGATTTCCCCACACGGCGACGACCTCGACGACCCCGCCGCCGATCATGCCGAGCGCCGCCGCGACACCCCAGTCCATCGATATAAATTAGCGGATCGTCGAAGTGGGTGAAATACCGCGAAACGGTCGATAGGGTGGGTTCGATGGCCAGGGTCTTGGTAGTCGACGACGAGCCGGATCTGCGGTTCCTGCATCGCCGGATCCTCACGCGCGCCGGGCACGACGTGACCGAGGCGAGCGACGGTGCGGCCGCGCTGGAGTCCGTACGCTCGTCGCCCCCCGACCTCGTGGTGACCGACGTGATGATGCCGCTCATGGACGGCCTGGAGTTCATCCGCCGGTTGCGTGCCGACCCCGCCACCGAGGCGATCCCCGTCCTGGCCGTCAGCGGGGACTGGCAGCTGGTGACCGACGCCGACGTCGCGCTGGCCAAACCGTGTCAGGGCCGGGATCTGCTCGTCGCAGCCGAGGACCTGCTGCAGAAGGGACGTGGTGGGCGGTGAAGCGACTCTCGACCGGGCAGCCGGATCTGGACCTGGTGCTCGGCGGCGGCCTCGAGCCGGGATCCATGGTCGTCGTGTCCGGGCCGCCGGGATCCGGCAAGACCATCCTCGCGCAGCAGATCTGCTTCGCCGCCGCGAGCGACGAGCACAAGGCCGTCTACTACACCACCCTGTCCGAGCCGCACTCCAAGCTCGTCGATCACCTGATGGACTTCACGTTCTTCGTGCCCGAGCGCCTGGGGCCGCAGGTCGAGTACGTGCACCTGGGCGACATGCTCCGCGACAGCGACGCGAGCGCGCTCGGCCCACTGATCGACGAGGTGGTCCGCAAGGTCTTCGACGACCGGCCGGCACTGGTGGTGATCGACAGCACGAAGATGCTGCGGGACTTCGTCAGCGAGCAGGACCTGCGCCGGTCCCTCTACGACCTCTCCAGCCGGGTCGGGCACAGCGGGACGGTGTTGCTGCTGATCGGCGAGTACACCCTCGACGAGTCGCAGACGAACGCGGAGTTCACCCTGGCCGACGGCATTCTGCAGATGTCCTACCACCCGCGCGAGCCGATCGACCGGCGCGGGCTGCGCGTGGTGAAGATGCGCGGCACCCCGCACCTGCAGGGCACGCACACCGTGCACATCACGCGCGACGGGGTGCAGGTCTACCCGCGGATCGAGTCGCTGCTGCCCGAGGCGTTCCATCCGGAGCCGGGCCGGATACAAACCGGGATCCGGGGACTCGACGCGCTCATGGGCGGCGGCGTGCCGCGCAGCGACGCGACGCTGGTGCTCGGGCCCTCCGGCGTCGGCAAGACCCTCGGCTGCCTGCAGTTCATCGCCGAAGGGCTGGCCGGCGGCGAGCGCTGCCTCTTCATCAGCTTCCAGGACTCCGCGGAGGAGCTGATCGGTACGGCCGCCGCGCTCGGCCACGACTTCGACTCCGCCCGCCGAGCCGGCCGTCTCGTCATCTCCCACGTGCCGGTCGGCAACCTCGACCTGGACGGGCTGGCGTCGGTGGCCCGCCAGAACCTCACCGGTGACCGGCCGATCCGGATCGTGATCGACAGTCTCGCCGAGATGGCGAACACGGCACGCGAGACCGAGCGGTTCCCGGCGTACCTGCGCAGCCTGCTCGGCCTGATCCGCACCGCCGGCGCCTCGCTCTGGGTGACCAGCGAGACGCGGACCATCGGCCCGATGGACGAACCGCTGGCCGGGCTGATGTTCCTGTTCCACAACGTGATCCAGATCCGGTACATCGAGCACCGCTCCGAGATCGGCCGCGCCGTCAACATCCTCAAGATGCGCAACAGCTCGCACAACCACGCCATCCACGCGTACCACGTCAGCGCGGAGGGTGTGGCCGTCGGCGACCCGATCGAGACGGTGGCCGGCATGCTCGGCTGGAGCGCCCTGCGGGACTGCGGGGGGACCTGAGGTCATTGAGCTCCGGGAGTCCGGTGCCCCACCGCGATCGACTCCCCGCTGATCGCGGCGGCGTGGGCCGAGGTCAGGAACGTGACCAGGGCGGCGACCTGATCGGGGGTGGACTCGCCGATCTCGCTAGCGTCCGGCTTCACGAACCCTGGGTTGACCACGTTGATCGTGATGCCACTACCGGCATATGCGTCGGCGAGCGACTTCGACGCCACGATGACGGCCGCGTTGCGGACCGAACCGGTGACCGACCGGGTCAGGAACGCGTTCTGCCCGCTGACGTTGACGATCCGCCCGAAGCCGGCGTCGCGCATGTGCGGCAGGACCGCGTTCATGGCGCGCAGGTATCCGACGGCCTTCGCGTCGAACGCGTCGAGCACCTGCTCGGGGTCGCTGTCGCGGGACGGGTCGAGACTGCTGGCGGGCGGTGCCGCGGTGTTGACCAGGATGTCGATCGGCCCCTCGGTGGCGATCAGGCGCTCGATCGCCGCGTTCACCGAGTCGGCGTCGCGGGTGTCCAGGGTGAGTATGCCGGTCTGGCCGTCCACCTCAGCGGCGGCGGCCGCGAGCCGCTCTGCCGACCGCCCGGCCAGGAAGACGCGTGCCTTCTCCCGGACCAGCGCGGCGGCGACCGCCCGCCCGATCAGGCCGCTGCCACCGACGACCAGGGCGGTACGTCCCGCTATGCCGAGATCCATCCAGCACTCCCTTCTCTTCGATGGGCATTGTAGGCCCGGTTCGGCGGATCGACAGGGCGCCCTTGATCGTCCAATATGGCCGTGTGACGGATCCGACGTACGACGTCATCGTGGTGGGGGCGCGCTGCGCCGGAGCCCCGCTCGCGATGCTCCTGGCCCGCCGTGGTTACCGGACACTGCTGGTGGACCGGGCCACCTTCCCGAGTGACACGGTCTCCACCCACGTGATCCATCCGCCGGGCGCATCCGCCCTGCAGCGCTGGGGGCTGCTCGACCAGATCGCCGCGACCGGATGCCCGCCCGTCGGACGTTACTCGTTCGACTTCGGGCCGGTCACGGTCGCCGGTGCGCCCGGCACTCCCGACTCGCCGTACGCGTACGCACCCCGCCGCACCCTCCTCGACAAGATCCTGGTCGACGCCGCCGCGGCCGCCGGAGCCGAGGTCCGCGAGGACTTCACCGTCGACGAGGTGCTGCTCTCCGACGGCAAGGTCAGCGGCATCCGTGGCCACGACCGCAGCGGCCTCGCCGTCGTGGACCGCGCACCGGTCGTCGTCGGCGCGGACGGCCGCAACTCCGTCGTCGCCAAGGCCGTCTCGCCCGCGGTCTACGAGGACCACGACCCGCTGACTGTGGGGTACTACGCGTACTGGAGCAACCTTCCGACCGACACGTTCGAGGCGTACAGCCGGCCGGGGCGGGGCTGGGCGGTCTGCCCGACGAACGACGACCTGACACTGGTCATCGGCGGCTGGCCGTACGCCGAACTCGCCACCCACCGCAACGACGTCGAGACCCAGCTGCTCAAGACGTTCTCGCTGTCACCCGAGTTCGCCGACCGGATCGCCGACGCCAAGCGGGAGACCCGTCTCGCCGGCACGTCGGTACCCAACTACTTCCGCGTCCCGTACGGCCCCGGCTGGGCACTGGTCGGCGACGCGGGTTACAACAAGGACTTCATCACCGCGCAGGGCATCACCGACGCGTTCCTCGACGCGGAGAACCTCGCGCTCGCCCTGGACCAGACGCTCGGCGGTGGCGTCCCGTACGCCGACGCCCTCGCCGGATATCAGGCCCGCCGCGACAATCGCGCCATGCCGGTCTACCAGATGACCCTCGGCATCGCGTCGCTGCAGCCACCGGATCCGCAGATGGTCGGGCTGGTGTCCGCCATCGCCGGCAACCAGGCGAAGATGGACGCGTTCGCCCGCCTCAACTCGGGCGTGACGTCGCCGGTGGAGTTCTTCGCCCCGGAGCACATGGGCCGCCTGATGAGCTAGCCTCCGCCGCCTACTTTGGAGGCGTGGCGAAATCTGTGAGGGTTCCACCACGCTGGGTCGTCCGCACCGCCTGGGCGATCCACCGTGGCATCTACCGCGTGACCGGTGGCCGCAGAGGGCTGTGGCCACCGCGTCCCGGCCGCTGGGGCGCGCTGCGACTGACCACCACCGGTCGTCGCAGCGGCCAGCCGCGCAGTGTCATCCTCGCCTACTTCGAGGAGGGCCCCGACCTCGTGCTGATGTCCATGAACGGCTGGGGCGAGGGCGAGCCCGCCTGGCAACTCAACCTCGCCGCGAACCCCGAGGCCACCGTCGAGTTCCGGCGGGGGTCACGCCAGGTGCGCGCACGCACCGCCACCGGCGAGGAGCACACCAGGCTGTGGGCACGCTGGGCGACAATCGACAAAGATCTTGATGGGTACGCGCAAAAGCGCACCACCCCGACGGTGGTGATAGTCCTGGAGCCCCGATGACCGCGAAGGAAGACCTCCACACCTACCTGCGTCAGGCGCGCGAGGCCCTCGTGTGGAAAATGGACGGCCTGTCCTCCTATGACGTCCGCCGCCCCCTGGTCCCCACCGGCACCAACCTGCTGGGCCTGGTCAAACACGTCACCGGCATCACTTCGGGCTACTTCGGCGTCACGTTCGGCCGTCCCTTCCCCGAGCCCGTCCCCTGGTTCGGCACCGGCGCGGAACCGAACGCCGACATGTGGGCCACCCCCGACGAGTCCCGCGAACACATAGTCGGCCTCTACCACCGGGTCTGGTCCCACGCCGACGCCACCATCGGCGCCCTGGACCTGGACGCGGTCGGCCACGTCCCGTGGTGGGCCCCCGGCAACGAGGTAACCCTGAACCGCATCCTCACCCACATGCTCGCCGAACTGAACCGCCACGCCGGCCACGCCGACATCCTCCGCGAACTCCTCGACGGCGACGCGGGCTGGCGCTCCCCGGGCGACCACCTCGCCTCCACCTCACCCCAGTGGTGGGCCGAGCACCGGGCACGCTTGGAGGCGGCCGCCCAAAAGGCCGCCTAGCCACCGTCGAACGCCACACCGGCCCGCGCAAGCCCTCGCCCGGGCGCACCCCGGCGGTTGCTCAGCCCCGGCGGTTGCTCAGCCCCGGCGGTTGCTCAGCCCCCGACGGCGATCGAGGCCGCAAACCAGACCGGGGCGGCCCTGATCCACCCGACGCCGTCTCCCGTCGGTGGATGAGCGCCAGCCGAGCAGACCTGGCTGGCAGGTATCCACCCTTCGCCGCCGGGGTGAGGTGGACCGGCGCCAGCCCGCGCCTGCCGCTCAGCCCGCGCCTGCCGCTCAGCCCGCGCCTGCCGCTCAGCCCGCGCCTGCCGCTCAGCCCGCGCCTCCCGCAGCGTGCCCCGAACCCGCACCCACGCCCGCCCGGCCCACCGGCCCGCCAGCCGCAGCGTGCCCCCGGCCCCGCACCTCCCGCCCAGCCCGCACCTCCCACACCCCCGGCCGCCCGCCCCGGCCCGCCCCGCTCACCCCGTGACCCGCCACCGAACCCTCACGTCTGGACAACCGGCCGATACTCCTCAGCCGTCAACCCGAACGTCCAAGCCACCCCCTCCCGAGCCGACCCCGTCCGCGGCGGCACCCGCAGCCAATAGACCCGGCTTGTCCCGTCCGGTTCCGGTGTGGAGTTCACCACCTCCACCATGACCAGCGGTTCGTCACCGGGGAGGTCCAGCCACCACAGGGTGCCGGTCTCGTCGGAGCCCATCCTGCGGGCGCCCGCGTCGCGCAGGTAGCGGTCGTAGCCGTAGTGCTCCAGCATGACGCGGCGGATTTCGGCGTTCTGTTCGGTGCGGATGCGGTCCACCGTGAGGGTGGGGAGTTCGGCGACCAGGTCGGTGGGGATCGGCATGCCTCGCCAGGCCCACAGGCCGTAGCCGTCCGGGAACTCCATGGCCGCGCCCTCGCCGCGGTGCAGGCGGCCGACGTTGTCGCGTTCGAGCAGCAGTGGGCGCTCGGTCAGGACGGCGGCGTGCTCGTTGGCCCACCACCAGCCGCAGTGTCGTGCCACCTGGGCCAGGCCGGTGAGGCCGTTCATCAGGCCGGCCTCGGGAACCAGCCTGTCGGCGGCCTCGAACGTGCTCAGCCAGGTCCCGTCGTGCTGGCCGTAGACCGCGTCGAGCACCGGTGTCCGCGGCACCCCGGCGGCGGCCAGGTCCTCGCCCAGGCGCAGACGGAGGCGGCCGGCGATCAGGTCCATCACGAGGGCCCACGACCGGCGGCCGGCGGCGGCGCTGAGCTGGGCCCAGCCGTCCGTGCCGAGCGTCTCGGCGGCGGCCTTGCGGGCGGCGGCCCACGGCTCGGTGCGCACCCGGCGGCGCAGCGAGGGCCCGGCTGTCGAACCCGGCTCCCAGCCCTGCGCGATCAGCCCGGCGTGCACGTCGCGGAACCAGGACGGCGCATCCGGGCCCGGCTCCGGTGCTCCGGACAGCAGCGCGACGGCCGCCGCGCCGGCGCGAGGTGACCCGAACCAGTAGATCCGGCCGGGTGGACGGGCGCCCGTAGCGCGGTACGCGACGCGTACCCCTTCCTCTGCGGCCTGGTGATCCGCTGAGCCGGTCGTGACCGCGGCGGCCAGCCACTGATCCTCGATGGCCGCGGCCATCGCCTCCTGAGCGTGAGTGAGCCTCATGAGAAGTCCCTCTCAGTCCGCGACCGGCCGGAACGCGCCCGGGATGTACTCCCTCTGGCGGACCACGCGGTAGTGCCCGGCGGGCAGCGAGATCGGGCCGTGCTCCTCGTGGGTGACCCGGCCGTGCGTCGGCACGTCGACGAACATCCGCTCCGGATCGTCCAGATCGGCGAGCAGCTGCAGACCCGGACCGCCGACGACATGTGCGTGACCCGTCGCCTCACCGCGCGCCAGGACCATCCGGCCGCGCCGGTCACGCGGCACCGGTGCGCACGCGGGCACCTCCGCCCGCGCAACCGGGATGATCAGGACATCGCCCTGCCGGTACATCTCGCCTCCCAGAACTCGTCTCGGTCAGGGCGCACGCTACCGCCGGGGTACGACAATTTAGGCTGACGCCGTGCTCAAGGCTGTGATCGTTGACGTCGATGACACGCTGTGCCTGACCGAGGCCGCGTCCTTCGACCTGGAGAACGAGGTCCTCGCCCGGATGGGCCGGCCGCCGATGTCCCGCGAGATCCACCTCGCGACCTGGGGCGAGGTGCTGCTGGACGCGATGCCCCACCGATCACCCGGCCTCGATCTTGACGTTTTCGCACGACTTTTCCCGATATATCATCAGCAATACCTGGCCGACGGCCGCCTCGACGTCATCCCGCCGGAGAATCTCGAGGCCCTCGACCGGCTGGTCGAATCCGGTCACACGATCCTGCTGCTGACGTCGCGGGCGGAGGCGGAGATCCGCCACATGCTGGAGCCGGACCACGTTCTCGCGACCCGCGTCACCCACGCTTATCACCAGGGCAACACGCAATTCCGCAAACCTGATCCGCGCGCTTTCGACGAGCTTCTCGCGGAGACCGGATTCCGTCCCGACCAATGCGTCTATGTGGGCGACTCACCCGGTGACGCGCTGGCCGCGGGCGGTGCGGGCATCCGGTTCGTGGCATGCCTGCAGAGCGGGGTCCGCCGCCTCGACGATTTCGACGCACGTTTCGTCACCGCCGCGGTGGAGACCTTTCCGGAAATAGCGTCACTCTCTTTTTAACGTACGGGTGAACGACGGCCCCCGAGAGTCGGCGCGGCCTGACCGCATGGTCACGGCCGCAGCGCGGCCGCCGGGACACGGCGCGGGGTTTCTCCCAAAACCAGACACCACCTGTCAGGTTTTGGGGACAGCATCGGCGGCATGACACAACCATTGACGGGAAAGGTCGCGCTCGTCGCGGGGGCCACTCGCGGGGCGGGACGGCAGATCGCGGTGCAGCTCGGCGCGGCCGGCGCGACGGTCTACGCGACCGGGCGCACCACCCGGGAGCGGCGGTCGGCGATGGACCGGCCGGAGACGATCGAGGAAACGGCCGAGCTGGTCACGGCGGCCGGCGGCAACGGGGTGGCGGTGGCCGTCGACCACACCGACCGGGAGCGGGTGAAGGCCCTGGTCGACCGGATCGACGCGGAACAGGGCCGGCTCGACGTCCTGGTGAACGACGTCTGGGGCGGCGATCCGCTGACGACCTGGAACAAACCGGTGTGGGAGCAGTCGCTCGACGCCGGGTTCAAGCTTCTGCGGCAGGCGGTCGACACGCACATCATCACCAGCCACTACGCGCTGCCGCTGCTGATCCGGCGGCCGGGCGGGCTGGTCATCGAGGTCGGTGACGGCACCACCGAGTACAACTCCACGAACTACCGTCTCTCGGTCTTCTACGACCTGGCGAAATGGTCGGTGAACCGGCTCGCATTCGTCTGGGCGAAGGAGTTGTCCGAGCACGGCGGCACCGCGGTCGCGCTCACTCCGGGATGGCTGCGCTCGGAGATGATGCTCGACCACTACGGCGTCACCGAGGAGAACTGGCGGGACGCCACGGCGAAGGAACCGCATTTCGCCATCTCCGAGACGCCGGCTTTCGTGGGGCGCGCGGTGGCGGCACTCGCGGGTGATCCGGATCGGTCCCGGTGGAACGCGAAGTCGGTGTCCAGCGGGGAACTGGCGAAGGTGTACGGCTTCACCGACGTCGACGGGAGCCGGCCGGACGCCTGGCCGTACGTGGTCGAGGTGCAGGACGCCGGCAAACCGGCCGACGTGACCGGTTACCGGTAGAGGCCGTCCATCCGCCGGGCGGCCTCGGCGAGGCGGGCGCGCAGCTCGGGCGGGTCGATCACCTCGGCCTCCGGGCCCAGTCGCAGCACGTACGTGTAGGCGACGTCGATCGACTCCACCGGCATGCGCGTCTCGACCCAGCCGTGGCCGTCCGGTTCGCCGGCCGCCGCGGTCGCCTCCTGCACGGCCACCGGCTCGGCGACGAACCGCAGGTTGCGCAGTGCGGCCGGGCTGAGCCGCAGGGTGATCGTCTCGCGGAGCATCTGCCGGACGAACTCGGCGGCCCGCCCCGCCCAGAAGCCCGGCAGGTCGAAGCCGGCTTCACGGTCGAACGTGCCGCCGGTCTCCTCGACGGCGGTGATCCGGTCCACCCGGTACGAGCGGAGGTCCGCACCCACCCGGCCGACCAGGTACCAGACACCGTTCTTCAGAACCAGCCCGTACGGATCGACGGTCCGGGTGACGTCCTGACCCCGGTGATAGCTCATGGCGACGGTGCGGTCCTGCCAGACAGCGTGGGCCAGATCCGCCAGCAGGGGCGGCGGTTCGGTGTCGGCGAACCAGCCGGGCGCGTCCAGGTGGAACCGCTGCCCGGCCCGCTCCGACGCCTCCCGCAGGCCGGGCGGGAGCGCGGCGAGCACCTTGCGGCGGACCGTCCGGACCGGCTCGGCGAGTCCCATGTCCCGGGCCGGTCCGGGCAGCCCGGCCAGAAACAGTGCCTCGGCCTCGCTGCGGCTAAGCCCGGTGAGCCTGGTGTGGTACCCCCCGACCAGCCGATAACCGCCGGCGCGGCCCTGCTCGGCGTAGACGGGCACACCCGCGGCCGAGAGCGCCAGGACGTCGCGATAGACCGTACGCTCGGATACCTCCAGCTCAGCGGCGAGTTCGGCGGCGGTGAGGGTGCCGCGGGACTGCAGCAGGAGCACGAGGTTGATGAGGCGGGCCGCACGCACCTGTCCATTGTCGGATACCGTTCCCGCGTGCCGCCCACCCTCCTGTTCCTGGACGTCGACGGACCGCTGATACCGTTCCGCGCGCGCCCGCACACCCGGCCCCGACCATCCTCGCCCGGGGACTCGGGTGGCAACCCGCTGCTCGACCGGCTCCAACCGGAGGACGGCCGGCGGTTGCTCGCGCTGGGATGCGAGCTGATCTGGGCGACCACCTGGGGCGCCGAGGCCAACCGGGTCATCGCGCCGCGGCTCGGGCTCCCGCAGCTGCCCGTGGTGGAGTGGCTGGACGAGGACGCCGTGGAGCGCGGCCTGCACTGGAAGACCGTCGCACTCACACGATGGGCGGCGGGCCGGCCGTTCGTCTGGCTCGACGACGAGCCGACCGAGCGGGACCAGCAGTGGATCGCGGACCACCACAGCGGCACGGCGCTGGTCCGCCGGGTCGACCCCCTGACCGGCCTGACCGACGATGACTTCACCGCCGTCCAGGACTGGCTCCGCGACGACCGGATCGTGGTGGGTTGAGGGGCGCGCCCGGAGACTGACAGGGCTCGACATGGCCCCTCAGCGTGGCCCGGCCGCCGGTTGGGCCACCGGTCGACGCCGGCAACCACCCCACGGCAGTGCCGGGGAAGCCGCCGCGTCACAGAGCTGGATCCCTCGGTGCCGGGCGCGCCCGCCAGAGAATACGACGACTTGACCGCGGTGATGATGATGGCGGCGTGACGAACAGCGAGCCGGTGGTCTGGTATGCGAAGACCGACGATCCCCAGCACGCACTGGTGCAGGGCGCGGGCATCGTGGCCGCCTCCTTCGTGCCGGCGCTGCTGATCCTCTGCGCGGGCGGCCTGGCCGGCAGCGTGGTGGGCGCCTTCTATCTGGCGCTGCTGCTGGTGCCGGTCGCCATCGGGTACGCCGTCTGGACGATCCTGCGCGACCGGAAAGCCGTGATCACCATCGAACTGGCCGGCGACCGCTTCACCCTGATCCGCAACGACCGGAGCCGCAGCACGTTCGCCGCCCGCGAGGTGAAGCAGATCGACGTGATCCGGTGGGTCTACGACGGCACCCCGGAGTACACCCGCATGCGCCTGCACGTCGGCGGAAAGATCGAGCGCACACGCAACGGCCCGGGCCGCATGCCGGACGGCTGGGACGAGGCCGTCCGCGTCACCGAGGTCGACGTCAAGTACGTCACCAGACGCCGGCGCAACAGTTAGCTCGTCGATCAACCACCCGGCTCGATCCCGACGTCGCAACGGACTGGACCGCTGCGCCATCAAGGGTGACCAAAGCGAGTGCCTGCCAGAGGCCGATCTCGACACTGCGGTGAGTAGTGAAGGGGCCTTCAATCGCGCATTGAACAGGTAGGCAAAGTGACCCGGAAGGTGGCTCCACGGCCTCGTTCGCCGATCACTTCGACGGTTCCTTGATGCGCCCGCACGATCGCCGCCACTATCGCCAACCCGAGCCCGGTGCCGGTCGCCGCCCGGTCGGTATGCCGGGTACGCGCCCCGTCGGCGCGGTAGAAACGTTCGAAGACGTGCGCTCTCTGCTCCTCAGACAGGCCCGGGCCGGTGTCGGCGATCTCCACCACCGCCCGGTCGCCCGGCTCGGCGAACAGCCGCAGCGTGACGGCAGCGTCCGGCGGCGTGTGCACGAGCGCGTTGGTCATCAGGTTGCCGATCACCTGCCGCAGCCGCGCATCGTCACCGTACGCGACGAGCTGTTCGGGTTCGTCCCGGACCTCGAGCGTGATCTGGCGATCAGGCGCTATCGCTTCGGCCGCCTGCACCGCGTCCAGCGCCAGCACCGGCAGCTCGACCGGACCGAGTGTCAGCGGCCGTTCCCGGTCGAGCCGGGCGAGCAGCAGTAGGTCCTCCACGAGCAGGCCCATCCGGGCGGCTTCGTCCTCGATCCGGCGTACCAGCTTGGCCATGTCGTCGCGGTCGGTGACGGCGCCTTGGCGGTAGAGCTCGGCGAAGCCGCGGATGGTGGTCAGCGGGGTGCGCAGCTCGTGCGAGGCGTCGGCCACGAACTGCCGCATCTTCGCCTCTGATGCCAGCGCCCGGGCCTTGGCGGACAGCGCCTGCGCCTCGGAGTCAAGCGCTCTCGCCTCGGAGAGCTGGGCAGCCTCGGCTGCGTCCCGGGCCACCTGCTCGGACTGCGCCCGCGCCATGAAGGCCGCCTCGATCTGGGCGAGCATTGCGTTCAGCGCCCGCGACAACCGGCCCAGCTCGGTGTTGGGCTCGACGCCCTCGTGGTCCTCAGGGTCGGGCACGCGCTGGGTGAGGTCGCCGGTGCCGATCGCGGCGGCCGTGCGCTCGATCTGCCGCAGCGGGATCAGGCTCTGCCGCACCAGGGTTGCGCCGACCGAGGCGAGCGCGATCAGCACCCCGACGCCGACCAGCACGTCGGCGCGGACCAGCCAGGCGATGGCATCGTCGATGCCGGTCATCCGCTGCCCGACGTGCAGCACCGAGCCATTGCCAAGGCGGATTACCAGCATTCTCCACACGTACTTGCCGTTGGCCGAGCGCGCCGTGTAGGGCATGTTCGCATGGGCGTTGATCTCGTCGAGGTCGGACAGTCTCCTCGGCAGGTCGGTGGCGGTCAGCTTGCCACCGGCGTAGACGTCGCCCACACCGGAGACCGAGGTCACGGCGGCCAGATAGTCCGGTGGCACGACCACCCAGTAGCGGGTGAGCGCACGATTGTTCGTGGTGGCGGTCTCTACGGAGGTGGCCGCGAACGAACGGAGTTGATCGTCCATCCGCGAGATCAGGTAGCCGTGCAAGGCGTACGCGCTGGCCAGACTGATCAGCGAGAGCGCCGCGAACACCAGGATCAGCACGGATGCGACCAGCTTGGTGCGCAACGATACGCGGCGCAGGTTGAACTGCCGCGGGATCGACCTGCGAAACCGCTCGGTCAATGTCACCGCGGGCTCAGACAAAAGGATGGCGCAGTACGCACCCAACGCCGCGCAGTGTGTAGATGCTGCGCGCCTGAACGTCGCTCTCCCTGGGCTCGACACGAACTGCCATTTCGACATTTTTCATCAGCCCGCTGCGCCCCTGCTGCGTCATAGCTGCGAACTGTCTGGCAGTACGCCGCTCACTCACTGGCCATCCGCTCATCGGCTAGTTTCGTGTTCTCGTAGGGTTCGTCTTCGAGCCGACTGCTACAACTGAGCGTCATGCGGTTCCTTGGGTAGTTGATGCTTGGCATGCTTGGGTCGCGGAGCCGTGTCCGTGCCTGTCGAGGATCGTTGTGGCGGCCAGGGCTTACGCATGGCCAAGCGGGCTGCCGCCGCGTTCGAGCCGGCCGACTCACTGCTCTGCACCGACGGGTCGGTTGTGCCTGGCTCCGGAGCACCGGCGCCGCCACTGCACGATGAATGACGCGTTCCTTGGCCGAGGGTGGCGAGGCTAGCTTGGGGCGCCGGGCACCAGGTCGAAGCGGTGGGCTCCGCGGGACGTGCCGACGACGAGGCTCGTGGTCCCCGGGATCCAGGACAGCGCCGCCGGGTAGCCGTCGAGGCGCATCATCGCGACCCGGCGGCCCTCACCCACCTCCCAGACGTAGATCTCGGTCTCGCCGTCCTCCAGCTGCCCGTCGCGGCCCATACCGCCCAGCACCGCGAGGTAGGCACCCTTCGGGCTGAACGACAGGGCGACGGCGTACAGACCGGTCTCGAAACTGGCCCGGCGCCGCACGTCCGGCATGTCGTAGACCTCGACGCCGCGCCCGCTGATCGCCGCCATCCGGGTGCCGCCCGGGTCGAAGGCGACCTGTTCGGCGTCCTCGACGGAGGCGAGCACAGCGCCGCGGGGGACTCGCAGGACGGTGGTCCCCGAGTCGGAGTCGGCGGCGATCCACGAGCCCGTGGGCCCGGGTGTCAGGCCGACCGGCGACCGGTCGGTTACCGGTACACGCAGGACCGACCATCGCTGCCAGGTGGGTATGCCCCAGAACCGGATGCCGCCCGTCGTGTCCCTCGCCGCGAGCCAGGCGCCGCGCGGATCCACCGCCAGCGACACCACCATCTCCCCGTCGCCGTGGAGAACCCGCAGGACGTCGCCGGTTGCGGGATCGCCGACCCGCACGCCGCCGTCCAGGTGTGCCGTGAACAGCCAGGCGGAGTCGGCACTGATCGCCACCGCGCCGACCGGGTCGGCGGTGGTGTCGCGAAGCGTCCGCGTCTCCCCGGTCCCTGGATCGTGCCGGAGGAGCCGCTGCGCGACCAGGTCGTCCTCCTCGTCGAACGTGGTCTCGACCAGGATGAGCCACGTCTCGTCGGGGCTCATCGACACATCCGTCACCTGCGGATGCCGGCCCCCGAGCATCCACGAGAGCGCCGAGGCGGCCCCGAACTCCGACTGCTCGGCCAGGGTCGCCTCCGGCGGCATCGCGTCGTCGTCCGGGTCCGGTTCTGGTTCGGGTGCTGCCGCGTGCCGCAGCAGGTCGCTGTCATCGGCGGGCGCCGCGGGCTCCTCGCCGTCGAAGATGTCGTCGAAGATGAAGCCCATGCCCCCGGCCAGCAGCACATACATCTCTGCCTCGGTGGGCGACCCCGGCTCCTCGGGGTAGCCCGCGGCCCCGGCCAGGCCGGTTCGATCCAGCTCCGTCGCGAACGCGGCGATCGCACTTGCGGCACCGTCGGTTCCCTGCGCGAGAACGGCCGCTTGCAGCGCTGCCCAGACCTCGGCGAGCTCGTTCGCGCCTTGGGGGCCTGCCAGGCGGGTTCCGGGCGGCCCGGCGGTGAGGTCCCACAGACGGGCGGTGCCGTTGGGGGAGAGGGTGAGCATTGTGCGGCCCGATGTGCCGACCGTGAGGTACACGACCCCGTCGTTCCTGCGGAACCCCATCTCCATCGGGCTCTCGAAGGCACCGGGCATGCCCCAGGCGAGGACCAGTCGTGGGCCCGGACTCTCCTGCCGCAGCGCGTGGACCTGCGGGCCCCACACCGGATGGCCGGCGAGCCGGGAGTGGAGCACGTCGACGACGCACCGCGGTGGGTCGGTGGGCGCCAGCAGGCGGCCGCTCTCCTCCAGCAGCTCCCGCAGCGACCGCGTCGAGGGCGTGCCGACCCGTTCGGCGTCGGCGAGCAGACCGGTGAGGCCGCCGTGGCGCAGTTGGGCGCCGGCCCAGCGCAGATCGTCCACGAGGGCCTCGGCGGCCGTCCGGTCACCGGCGGCCAGCAGGTGCTGGATCAGGTGCGACCAGAGGTACGCGCTGTCCGGCGGTAGCCGCCACCAGGCCGTCTCCACCGTGCGGTCGGGCCCCGGTATCGGAGGCGCCGCCGGGAGCTCCGCGGACAGGGCGGTCAGCAGAGCGCGGTGGGTGGCGCGCACCCCGTCGACGCCGAGGTCCTCGGCCAGGACCTCGCGGACGGCGTCGTGCAGGCCCACCGTGGCGCCGTTGAGGCTGACCAGGGCGAAGTCGGCGAGCCGGGCGCAGAGCTGCTGCGACCGGAGCGGGTCGTATCCGGCCGTCGCTCGCCAGAGCGTCTGGATCAGCGAGACCGGAATCGGCTCGGCGGCGGCGAACACCGCCAGCTCACGTAGGCGACTGCGGTCCAACCCGGTGATCATGCCGGCGCCGGCCTCGACCGTGGCACGGACAGCGCCGGCTCGCAGGCTGGTCCGGCTGACGTCCAGTCCGCGGTCGGCGGCACCGGTGAGATCGTCGACGACGTGCGGACCGCCCGCGCGGACCTGCCGGCAGAGCTCGGCGCCCGCCGCCGACACGTCCTGGCCGGTGCGAGCCGCGTTGCGCAGGACGTCGTTCGCGATGCGCAGCAGCAGCGGCCAGCTGCCGGTGACCCGGGTCAGCTCGCTGACCATCTCGTCGCTCGGCGCGGGGCTCAGGTCCCGGAGGATGACCTCGCGTGCCTGGCTCGCGGGCATCGGTCCGATCTCGATCGTCGTCGACGCCTCGGCGACCGACGGCAGCCGTGACGTCATGAGCCGAGCACAGTGGGCGCCGCCCTGCAGGAACGGGTGGGCCTGCTCGGGATACCAGACGTCGTCGAGGACGAGCATCCAGGCGGGTCCGTCGTCCAGCGCCCGTGCCAGCGCCCAACCCGCGGTCTCCGGGTCGGTCAGCGTGGACGCCTCACCGGTGATCACCTGGATGGCGTCGTTGACCTTGCCGAGGATCGCGGCTGCCGGGACGTCCCGGCCGATCGTGAGAAACAGGACGCGGTTTCCGAAGTGCTGCTGGACGGCCGGTTCGGAGCAGGCCATCCGGGCCAGCGTCGTCTTGCCGAAACCCCCGTTGCCGGCCAGCAGGAGTACACCCGGCTCCGGTGTGGTCAGTGCGGCGACGATCCGATCCATCTCGGCCGGGCGTTCGACCATCCATCGTGACCGCTGCCGCCGTGCCGGAGCCGGCTGTGACGGAGCGGCCGGCGGGGACACGGGAGCCCGCAAAGGCCCGGGATGGCGCTGCTGCAGCCACCAGGTGATCGCGCCGAGGAGGACGGCCAGGAGGGTGAGCCCGGCGGACCACCGGAAGGGGTGGGTGCGGATGACGTCGAGGCCGAGCGGCCAGGGCGACTCCACATCGGTGGCGGCGTTGATGGCGATCGCGCCCAGGTTCGTGGCCACGACGGTGATCACCAGCAGGATGGGGATCAGCCAGGCTGTGCGCCGCACCCCGTCACGATCTCAGGCCGGGCGTGGGGCGTGCATCAGCCGACGGGCCAGGCTGTGGGGATGCGTTCGAGTAGGCCGTCGGCGTACACATCGCGCAGTTGAAGTGGCTTGAGATGCACGTAGCCGATGTGGCAGTCGCAGAGTGAGTTGCTGCATGCCCGCGGCCGTAAGGCCGTGCGCCAGGTGCCGTCGTAGAGGTTGCCGATCGGGGTGGGGATGAAATGGCAGCGGCGCACGGTGCCGTCGCCCAGCACCGAGATGGCGGTCTCGCCGGCGTGGCAAGGCAGCCCGAGGGAGGCGTGCGGGCGGACGCTGTCGCCGAAGCGGGGATCAAGAGCGGTCCAGCGGCGTTCCTCCTCGGCGGTGTAGACATGGCCGTCGGCGGCGTTGATCCAGAGGTAGACGGAGGCCGGGAGTGCCTCGCGCAGCGCGACCGCCTCGTCGTGGTGCGCGGGCAGGCCGACCACGCCGACGGAGTACCGGATGCCGAGGGCGTCGAGTTCGCGGCAGCGCTCCAGGAAGCGCTCGCGGGTCACCTGGCCGGGATGATAGGTCGCCCAGAGTGCCGCCACCTGGGGATTCGCGTCGGCGAGCCAGGCCGTGCGGGCGGCCAGGTTGGTCTGGATGGCGACCCGGGCCACGTGCGGGAGGTGGGAGAGACCGACGATGGTGTCCCGGTACCAGGAGCGGGTCAGGCCCTCGCCCCACGGTGTGAACAGGACGGACAGGCGGCGGTCGGTGGTCTCCCGCACCCAGCCGGCGAACCGTTCCAGATCGGCCCGGTCGGCGCGCAGGAGTTCCGGCGGGTCCACACGCTTGGCGAACGGGCAGTACGGGCAGTCATAGTTGCAGCTCGCGAGCGGTCCGCGGTAGAGCACGTAGAGGTCGTTCATCGCGGGACCCAGGTTCCCATCGCCTCGCGAACCGGCCCGGAGACCAGCCACGGGCCGACCGCGTCGGAGTGGGCGAGACCGTCCGCCGTGAGGACGGTGCGGTCGTCGTTGAGCCAGCCGCGCTCGACGAGCTCGCCGAGCTGCGCGAAGTCGTGGACGTGGGATGTTCCGAATCGGTCCCGGTACGCGACCGGGTCCACCCCGTCGGCCCGCAGCAGAGACTTGAGCAGCCACCGCCGCCGCTGCTCGATCTCGTCCAGGTGGAACCCGATCTCGGCGTAGCGGAAGTCGTCCTCGTCCCGCGACAGGTAGTCGTCGATCACCGCGCGTACCTCGGAGACGGCGACCGCGTAGTCGAACGAGTAGTGCAACTCGGTCGTGTAGGACCGGGCGCCGCAGCCCAGCCCGACCATCCCGTCGTCCTGGCAGCAGTAGTCCGGGCCGTCCGGCTCCGGCGCGCCGGCCCGGCGGAACTGGCGCATCGAGTGCTGTTCGTAACCGGCCGCGGTGAGCACGTCGACGGCCTGCCGGTAGAGGCCCAGTCGCTGCCGGTCCCAGTCCTCGCGGGCGTGGGCGCGCCGGCCCAGCCCGGTGAGCGGCCGCACGTAGAGCGGGTAGAGGTAGAGCTCCTCCGGATCCCAGCGCAGCGCCTCGTCGAGTGAGTGCTGCCAGGTCTGCTCGGTCTGGCCGTCGATGCCGTAGATCAGGTCGATGTTGAGGACCGGGATGCGGGCGTCGCGGATGGACCGCAGGGCGGCGTGCACCTCGGGCAGCCGCTGCGGCCGTCCGGCGGCGTGCGCCTCGGAGTCGAGGAAGCTCTGCACACCCATGCTGATCCGCGTGGTGCCGTGCGCGGCGAGGACGGCGAGGCGGTCCGGCGTCGCGGTGGCGGGGGAGGTCTCCACCGACAGCGGCAGCCCGGTGCCGAACGTCTCGCCGACGATGCCGAAGAGGTCCTCCAGCTCGGGCGCCGTGAGATACGTCGGCGTTCCGCCGCCGATCGCGAGACGGGCGAAGACCGCGTCGTGGTCCAGGCTTTCGCGGACGGCGCGGGCTTGGCGTCTCAATTGGGAGAGGTACGCGGAAACCTGCTCGTCCGGCGGGTTCGCCCTGGTGAACAGGTTGCAGAACCCGCACCGCATCTCACAGAACGGCAGATGGACGTAACCGAAGAGGGCGTCCTGCCGCTCCTTGGCCCACACGTCGCTGAGCAGCGGTCGCGGGTCCAGCCGCCGATATGCCGTCTTGTGGGGATAGGCGTAGAGGTATCCCTGATATGGGTTCACTGTGCTTCCAGAATGAAATCGGCGTACGGGACGGTCCAGACAGCCTCGTGCGCGACCCGGTGACCGATGTGGCCGTCCTCGCCGTAGAGGGTGCCGTGATCCGAGCAGATGATCACCTGGCAGGGCCGGCCCCGGCTCGTGACCAGGTCGAACAGCCTCGGCAGCCGGCTGTCGACGTATTCGAGGGCGGCGGCGTGGCTGTCCCTGTCGTCCTGTCCCGCCCCCGGGACGTAGTGCCTGTTCGGCTGGTGCATCGCCGCGACGTTGACGAACGTGAAGAGCGGCCCCCGGGTCCGGCCGATGATCAGTTCCAGACGGTCGAGCTGGGCGCCGAAGCAGTCCGGCGCGGTCACCCCGAACGCCGGCTCCCAGTGCGCCTCGGCGAACAGCCCCGGCAGCACGCGGCCCAGGGGAGTGGCCGGGTTGAAGAAGCCCACGCCGCCGAGACAAACGGTGTGATATCCGTCGGCCGTGATCCCCGCCGGGAGGTCCGGGGCGTCGAAGACGTACGTGCCCGGCCCGCTGGTCTCGCTGCCCCCGAACCGGGCCGCGAACATCCTCTCGTGCGGCCCCGGCGTCACCGGTGTCGGCAGGAAACCGGCGAAGAACGCGTGGTGCGCCGCATAGGTGAAGCTGGCGGGGGTGTGCCGGCGCTCCCAGGAGCCGCCCGGCAGGACCTTGGCGAGCTGCGGCGTCCGTCCCTGCTCCAGACACTCGGCCGCCACGTCGTAGCGCAGCGTGTCCAGGGTGACGAAGAGCAGGTCATGGCTCCCGATCAGGTCGCGCACGCCGCACCCGCCCAGCCGTTGACGATCGCGGCGGCCTGCGACTCGTAGGTGTCCCGGCCGTCCGCGACCACGCCCGGCAACAGGTCACCGAACGCGTTCACCTCGGCCACCGCGTGACCGCGCCATCCGGCACGGAACATCAGGTCAACACCGACATGCAGGGTACGCGGAAACAGCCGCGCAACCTCGGCACAGGTCCGCATGGCCCGCGCCCAGGCTGTCTCACCGGCCGCCGCCCGCACCGCCGCCACGTCCCCCCGCGCGTTACCCAGGTGAAGATTCGTCATCGGCGACCGGCTCGTCCGAACCACTGTGTGGCGCGGCTCCCCGGCGATCACCACCACGCGCAGGTCGAGCACCCGGTTGCCGAGTGAGGCCTTGGGATACCACCGCTCGACGTGCAGCCCGTCCGGCGCGAGCCGGTCCACGATGGCCGCCACCTCGGAGGCGTTCTCGTAACGGCGTACCCTCAGGCTGTTGAAGATCTTCTCCCCACTCAACTCCACCGAGGTGATCGCCAGAACCCGCCGCCCGTGCACGGCGAGCGCGATGACCCCGGACGCCGACGAGCCGTAGGCGGGCTTGACGAAAACCCGCCCCCAACCGGCCTCCCGCATCCCGGCCAGCAGTGAGCCGTAATCGCTCACCGGCGTGGTCAGCGCCGGCGGCACCGGAATCCCGGCCGCCTCCAACATCGCGTGACAGCGGGCTTTGTCGGTCATCGCGAGGATGTCCGCCGGCTGGTTGAGCAGCGTGCCACCACCAGCCTCGATGCGCGCCAACCCGTCCCGGAGCCCTCCGAACGCCGCCGCCAGCCCGAGAATCTCCCCGTGCTCAGCGGCCGGGGCGCCCGGCCCACGCAGCAGCCGGTCCACCGCGGCATCCTCACCGGGCGAATCGATCCGCACGAGCCGGCCGGCGCCGGGAACGCGCCCGGTGGAGAGCACGTCGTGCCAGGGCCAGACCTCGACACTCAGCCCGGCGGCCCTCTCGCCGGCGCCCGCCCGCTCCGCCGCGCCGACTCGCTCGGCCGCGGCCTGGAAGCGGGCGACCCGGCGGTTCGACGGGTTGCCGACGACTGCGACGCGCACTACTCCGAGACCGCGGTGTAGCGGCCCCACTCCTCCTCCCGCTGCTGATCCGACACGTCGACCGCCACTCCCGGGAGCTCGTCGACCACGCGCTGGGCCATCTCGGTCGACATGAAGTGGTGGGAGAGGTCGAGGGACTTGAGGTGTGTCAGGGGCTGGCCGGCGAGCAGGGTCTCGGCGCCGGTGTCGCCCAGGACACCCAGCGACAGGTCCAGCGAGGTCAGGCGGGCGACGAGGGGAGCCGCGGCGACTGCTGCCGCGACCTCCTCGGCGATTTCGGCGTTGCGGAGGCCCAGGTGGGTCAGGGCCGGGAACGCGCGGCCGGAGAGGATCGGGGTCAGGTCATCGGCGCGGGCGTCGCCGCCGTAGTTGTCGACGCCGAGCCACAGCTCCAGGTGGGTCAGGTTGGGCAGGTCGCAGGTGCTCACCGCGCGGATCACCTCGGCGGGCAGGCCGCCGGACTGGAGCACCAGCTCGCGCAGGCCCTCGTGGCGCAGCGGTGTCAGCTCCAGGCCCTCCGAACCGCGCACCCAGAGGTGCTCCAGCGCCGGGAACGCCGCCAGGATCGGGGTGATGTCGCCGTGCTGGATCCACGAGATCTCGCACTGCTCGCCGCTCATCTCGCCGATGAACAGCGCCCGCAGCCCGCTCAGCCGCTCGGCCCGGCTCACCAGCACGTCGGTGGGGAAACCGGAGTCGTAGGCCGAGCCCCACTCGCCGACGATCAGCGCTGTGGGCCCGGCCGGCCCGGCCCGGTCGAGCACGCTGTCGAGCGCCTCCACGAACGCCGACTCCTCGGCCTCGAACTCCAGGTCGATCCGCCACGCGACGGCCGCCGGATCGTCCGGCCGCGGATCGTCTGAGAGGTTGACCACCGGGAGACCGGCGAACGTCGTCAGATAGTCGTGGATGCTCACAGGACTCCCTCGGCCGAGCATTCGAATGGAACGGGAACAGGCCGAGACGCTAGCAAGCCCCTCCGACACTTTCGCGGGCTCGCCTCAACAACTCCGGATCGTGGGCGTTGACGATCATCAGGTCGGGGTGTCCGGCCGTCCACAGCTCGCGCAGCCGCTCATGGTTGCCGGCCACCCGGGGCCGGGAGTGCGCGATCATCATCTCCGAGCGGACCAGGGCTTTCGGGGCCGATCCGGTCCCGTCGACCTCGCCTCGGTGATAGAACGCGTCGCCCGCGTGCAGCACCCAGCGTGAGCCCGCTGACACGGCCACGGCGGCGTGTCCGCGCGTGTGCCCCGGCAGCCCGACCAGCACGACTCCCGGCAGGATCTCGGTCGCCGCGGCGAAGCCACGCCACCAGTCGCCCCGGCCCGGGTCGTGGGTGACCAGGTCGGGGCCGTGCGACCGGACGGCAGCCAGATATCGGTAGCGCTCGGTGAACGTCCGTGGCGCCGTGACCGCACTCGCCTCGGCGGAGGTGACGTGGACCCGGGCCCACGGGAAGTCGGCCAGGCCACCCGCGTGGTCGCCGTCGAAGTGGGTGAGGACGATGTCGCGTACGTCCTCTGGCTTTTGACCCAACGCCCGGATCTGGTTGATCGCCGCCTCGGCCGGGTCCAGCGCCGGGCGGATCAGCAGCCGGGCCATGCCGACGCGGCGCCAGGGATCCGCGGCGTCCCGCAGGCCGTAGCCGGAGTCGACCAGAACGAGGCCGCCCGGCGTCTCCACCAGCAGCACATGGCACACCAGCCCGCCCGGAGTCCCCGGCGGGCGCAGGGTCCCGCAGTTCAGATGATGGATCATGACGCCACGCAGAACTCGTTGCCCTCGGGATCGGCCATCACCACATGATGCCCGTCGAAGGTCGCCAGGACCCGCCCACCGGCGCCCACCAGCTCGTCGGCTTTCGCGGTGATGTCGGCCCACGCCGTGCTGCCGACGCGGACGTCGATGTGCAGGCGGTTCTTGGCGGTCTTGGGTTCCGGTACGTCGAGCAGGACCAGCCGCGGGCCCGCCCCTGACGGATCGCGCAGCCAGGCGCCGCCGCCCTCGTCCTCCTCGGGCTCGCCGAAGGAGGCCGCCCACTCCGCACGCGTCGCGAACGGTGCCGGTGGGGGCTCGTCCTCATAGCCGAGCGCGAGCTTCCAGAACGGCGCGAGCCGCTCGGCGTCGGCGCAGTCGAGGGTCAGATCCAGTCGCAGGGTCATCCACGGAGTAAACCGCGTCAGGTGCCGGACCTGCGCGCCCGGAAGGCGACCATGTTGACCCGGTTGCCGCAGCGGACGCTGCAGAAGCGCTTGGAGCCGTTGCGGGAGAGGTCCAGGAAGAGCCCGGTGCAGTCGTCGGCGGCGCAGACCCGCAGCCGGTCGGTCTCGTTCATGCGGATCACGTCGATCAGGGCTAGGGCGGCCTCGACCCGGATGCGCTCGGCCAGCGGGGCGCCGGGGTCGGTGGCGTGGATGTGCCAGTCGGAACCGTCGTGGCGGGTGAGGTAGGGCAGCGCCCGTGCGTCGCGGAGCATGCGGTTCACGGCCTCGACGGCGGCGTCACGGTCCAGGGTCCAGACGTCACGCAGCAGAGACCGGGCCTTGCGGACCGCGCGCAGCTCGGCGTCGTCGTGGTCGCGGCGTCCCGAATACGTGTAGCGGTCCAGAAGCCTACCCAGCTGATCGACGGTGGCGAGCTCGTCGTGGCCGGTGCGGCTGGCGCCGGGCGCGGTGTTGGCCAGCGCGACCACGAACTCGAGCGCCTCCTCCGTGTCAGGGGCAAAAAGCAATTTGACTCCTTATCCGGGGCGGCCTAGCGTCAGGGTTGTAAAGACTTTAGCCCATGACGGGAGTGTGTCGTGAGGTTCTCGCCGCAGTCAGCCGGGTTCGCCGCCGCGGTGGTGTCGGCCGCCAGCTTCGGCACGTCCGGGGCGTTCATCAAGCCGCTGCTGGAGTCCGGCTGGTCGCCGGCGGCCGCGGTGACCGTGCGCGCGCTGGCCGGTGGTCTCCTGCTGCTGCCGTTCGTGCTGTTCTCCCTGCGGGGCCGCTGGGACGCGCTGTGGCGTGCCCGGTGGCGGATCGCCGCGATGGGCGCGGTGGCGGTCGCGTTCACGCAGTTGGCCTACTTCGCCGCGATCAGCCGGATCCCGGTGGCGACCGCGCTGCTCGTGGAGTTCCTGGCGCCGGTCCTGCTCGTGCTCTGGGCGTGGGCGTCCACCCGCCGCGTGCCGAAGCCGATGGTGCTGCTCGGCTCGGTCCTCGCGATCGGCGGCCTGGTGCTGGTGATCGGCCCGGGTGCGCTGCAGGCGGTCGATCCGCTCGGCCTGGCCATGGCGTTCGCGGCGGCGATCGGCTGCGCGGTCTACTTCGCGGTCGCCGCGCGCCCCTCGGACGGCCTGCCGCCGGTGGCGCTGGCGGGCACCGGGCTGCTGCTCGGCGGCATGGTGCTGGGAATCGCCGGCGCGATCGGGCTGGTGCCGCTCGCCGTCAGGTTCGGGGACGTGCCGCTGCTCGGCTCGCCGGCGCCGTGGTGGGTGCCGCTGTCGGTGGTGGCGGTGTTCGCCACGGCGCTCGCCTACGCGTCCGGCATCTTCGGATCCAGCCGCCTCGGGTCGCGGCTGGCCTCGTTCGTCGGGCTCCTCGAGGTCGTCTTCGCGTCGATCTTCGCGTGGGTCGTGGTGGGGGAGCAGCTCACGCCGCTGCAGATGGCCGGTGGCGCGCTGATCCTGGGCGGCATCGCCTCCATCCCCGGCGAGTCCCCGGTCACCGCCGCCGAGGACAACCCGCTCCCACAACCCCAATCCGTGTGTTGATTTCGGCCCCGCTCCGCACCCCAACTTCACACGCAATGGTCTTGGCGCGGACCCGCAGAGCTGTTCCGTGTGGAGTTCGGCCCCGCTCCGCACCCGAACTTCACACGCGATTTGGTGCTGGTGACCGGGCGGCGGTGTAGCCGGCGGCTACCTGGAGGAGGCCGAGGACGAGGATCAGGGTGAGGGACGCCGTCCAGTCGCCCGTCAGCTCGGCGAGGACGCCGGCTGCGATCGGGCCGGCCGCGGCTAGCAGGTAGCCGAGTGATTGCGCCATTCCTGACAGGCGGGTCGTCTCCGCCTGGGTGCGGCCGCCCAGGCTGATCAGCGTGAGCGCGGTGACCAGCGCCGCACCCTGCCCGAGCCCGCCGATCCCCGCCCACAGCACCGCGAGCGACGGCGCGCCGAGCAGGCCCAGCACCGCGATCAGCACCGGCACGCTCGACACGGCCGCGCCGAGCGGGCGCCGCGACGGGTCCCGCAGCAGGGCCGGGATCGCGAGCCCGCCGAGGATGCCGAGACCCTGGAAGACGAACAGGTGCACGCCCGCGGTCCGCTCGCTGACCCCGTTGGCGATCTCGATCGTCGGCAGCCAAGTGATCATGAGATAGAAGCAGGTCGACTGCAGGCCCATGAAAGCCGTGATCAGCCACGCACGGGGCTGGCGCCACACGTTCACCGTGACGCCGTCGGGCGACGGTTCGACCGGATCCGGAGCCGGCCGGGCGCGTGGTAGCCAGACCGCCGCGACGATCAGGGCGAGCAGTGACCAGACGGCCAGGGCCAGGCGCCAGTCCACCGCGAACGCGATCGGCACCGCCACCGCCGACGCCACCGAGGCGCCGATGGTGATGAACGCCGTGTACACCCCGGTGGCCCGGGACACGTTCGACGAGTAGTCGCGTTTCACGATCGCCGGGACGAGCACGTTGCCGACCGCGATCGCGCACCCGATCACCAGCGTGCCGATCCACAGCCCGGCGTCACCGGTGTACGACCGGACGACCCCGCCGAGCGCCAGCACCAGCAGTGCGCCGAACACCGCGCGCTCGGCGCCGTACCGGCCGGACGCCCGGTGGACCTGCGGGGAGACCAGGGCGAACGCCAGCAGGGGCAGTGCGCCGAGCACACCCTGTGCGGTCTCGCCGAGTCCGAGCGAGGCACCGATCTGCGGCAGCAGCGGGCCGACCGTGGTGATCGCCGGCCGCAGGCACAGCGCCACGAGAAAGATGGTCGCAGCCGTCATCGCACCCCCACACGCAGATGTCCAACATTTACACTAGACGGCGTGACCCAGCCCGTCCGCCAGGTCCCCCTGGTCCTGCAGGTGTCCGAGCAGTTCCGCCGCTTGATCGCGACCGGTGCCTGGCCGGTCGGCTCCAAGATCCCAGGCGAGAACCACCTGGCCGGTGAGCTGGGCGTCAGTCGCGGCACGGTCCGCGAGGCGCTGCGCTCGCTGAGCCTCACCGGCCTGCTCGAGCCGCGGGTCGGCGACGGCACATATGTACGCGCCACCGACGAGATCGCCGGCGTCCTCGTCCGCGACGAGCCCGACGCCCTGACCCACGTCCTGGACGCCCGCGCCGGTCTGGAGGCCGCCGCCGCCCGCCTGGCCGCCCAGAACAGCTCCGCCGGCGACCTCGCGCTCCTGGCCGCCGCCGCCCGCGACCGCGACACCGCCCACGACGCCGGTGACCTGGCCGCCTACGTCGCCGCCGACGCCGAGTTCCACCGCGCGCTCGTCCGGGCCAGCGGCAACCCGCTGCTGATCCGGCTCTACGACGCCGTCGCCGAGGTCGCCGCCAAGTCCATCCAGGACACCGCGAGTCTGCCCGAGGACCCGCGCATCATCGGCGCGCACGACGTCCTCACCGCCGCCGTCCTCAGCCACAACCCGGATGCCGCCGTGCAGGCCGCGTACGCCCTCATCGACGCGGTCAAGGCGACACGGAGGCTTCCATAACCGAATGGCATTCGGTTAACCTGACGCCATCAACGGCGGCACCACCCCGATATTTCTGCAAATATCGGGTGATATTGGTGTGAGGAGGGGGTCTGATGGCGAACAGAATGCCGGCCGAGTGGGAACCACACGCCCGGACCTATCTCGGATGGCCGACCCCGAACGCCACCTTCCAGGACCCGGAGGAGCTCGCGGCCGCCCGGACCGCCTGGGCCGTGGTGGCGAACACCATCGTCCGGTACGAGCCCGTCTCCGTACTGGTCAACCCCGGCGACGTCACCGGCGAGCTGCTGGATCCACGGATCGAGCACGTCGCCGTGCCGCTCGACGACGCCTGGCTGCGCGACAGCGGGCCCACGTTCGTCCACGGCGACGACGGCCTCCTCGCCGTCGACTGGATCTTCAACGGCTGGGGCGCGCAGTCCTGGGCGAAGTGGGACCTGGACAGCGAGATCGCCCGCGGTGTCGCCGTGCACGCCGGAGCCGGCGTCGTCTCGTCCCCGCTGACCCAGGAGGGCGGCGGCTTCCACGTCGACGGCGCGGGGACAGTGTTGCTGACCGAAACTGTGCAGTTGGACCCGTACCGTAATCCGGGCTGGACCCGGACCACCGTGGAGCGTGAGGTCCACGCCCGGCTCGGCACCCACCGGGCCCTGTGGCTCCCTCGCGGCCTCACCGCGGACTACGGCGAGTTCGGGACGCGCGGCCACGTCGACATCGTCGCGGCGTTCACCCCCTCCGGCCGGGTGCTCGTGCACACCCAGACCGATCCCGGGCATCCGGACTTCGCGGTCAGCCAGGAGGTCACCGCCTTGATCAGAGATGCGGGCCTGGAGGTGACGCCGCTGCCGGCGCCGGAGACCACCGAGGTGGACGGCGAACTGGTCGACTGGTCCTACGTCAACCACTACGTGGCGAACGGTGTCGTCGTGCTCTGCGCCTTCGACGACCCCCGGGATCAGGAGGCGCTGCGGATCCTGCGGGACGCCTACCCCGGGCGCGAGGTCGTCCTGGTCGACGCCCGGGACATCTTCCGCTTCGGCGGCGGTATTCACTGCATAACCCAGCAGCAGCCCGTTTTCCCGGCGGCGCCGGAAGAAACCCAGCAGCAGCCCCTGGAGAACCGATGAAGTTGATCACGGCTGCGGCCACCGGCTCGCCCGCCCGCGTCGACCCGCCCGTGCGCGGTGTGCTGACCGCCGGTCTCGTGCAGACCCGATGGCACGCCGACCCGGACGAGCACGCGGCCGTGCTCCTCGACGGGATCCGCACCGCGGCCGGCGCCGGTGCGGAGGTCGTCTTCCTGCCCGAGCTGACCCTCTCCCGCTACCCGGCGGACACCCGGCCGTCCGGCGACGCGACCGCCACCGCGGAGGACCTCACCGACGGCCCGACGATCACGTTCGCGCGGGCGGCGGCGTCGGAGTCCGGCGTCCACGTGCACGCGTCGCTGTTCGAGCGCAGCCCGGCCGGCGACGGACTCGGGTTCAACACGGCGATCCTGGTCGCGCCGGACGGCACGCTCGTCGGGCGGCGCCGCAAGACGCACATCCCGAGGACGGCGGGCTACTACGAGGATCACTACTTCCGGCCCGGCCCGGCGTCCGAGGACGCCTATCAGCCGGTCGAGCTCGGCGATCGGGCCAGGATCGGGATGCCGACCTGCTGGGACGAGTGGTTTCCCGAGGTGGCGCGGGCCTACTCGCTGAACGGGACGGACGTCATCGCGTACCCCACGGCGATCGGCTCGGAACCGGACCACCCCGACTTCGACACGGCACCGCTCTGGCGCCAGGTCATCGTCGCCAACGGCATCGCCAACGGTACGTTCATGATCGTGCCCAACCGCTGGGGCGAGGAGGGCCTGATCACCTTCTACGGGAGCTCGTTCATCTCCGACCCGTACGGCCGTGTCCTCGCCGAAGCGCCGCGCGACGGTGACGCCGTGCTGGTCGCCGCGCTCGACCTCGACCAGCGGCGGGACTGGCTCACGCTCTTCCCGTTCCTTCAGACCCGCCGCCCGGACACCTACCAGCCGCTGCTGTAGACGTGCCCCGCCCCGCAGCGCCCCTGCTGTCGCGCGACCAGATCGCGCACGCCGCCCTCGCGCTGGTCGACGAGACCGGCACGTTCACCCTGCCCGGCCTGGCCGGGGTCCTGGGGGTGAGCGCGTCCTCGATCTACCACCACTTCCCGGGCGGCCGGGAGGCGATCATCGAGGCGATCCGCGGGCACCTCGCCGCCGCGGACCTGCCGACCGTGCCGGACGACCGGGACTGGCAGACGTTCACCGAGGCGTGGGCGCGGGCCTATCGGCGTACGTTCGCCCAGCACCCCCGCATGGTCCCGATGCTCACCGCCCAGGTGGTCAGCGATCCCCGCACGCTGGCCGGCTACGAGGCCCTGGCGAAGGTGCTGCGCGCGGCCGGCTTCCCCGACGAGGGCCTGCTGCACGCGGTGACCATCCTGGACTGCTTCGTCCTGGGATCCGCCCTGGACGCAGCCGCCCCGCTCGGCGTCTGGGCCGAGTCACCCGACCCGGACTCGGCGCTGGGCGGCGCGATCCGTGCCGCCCGGGTGGATCCGGAGCTGCGGTCGCAGCGCTCCTTCGAGATCGGCCTGGGCATCCTGATCGACAGCCTCGGCCGGCTGCGGGTGGGTCTCTGAGCGCCGGGCTGGCAGCATGTCAGTGCATGAGCATCCCTCCGACGGTGTCGCTCTCGGGTGCGTAGCGCGTACTGGCTGGGCGTGGCGACAGCGGTTGCGGTCAACCTGGCGACCGCGGGCGCCTCCACCGGTGTGCGGGTCCTCGGCGCCTCGGTCGTTCTCTACGGCGTGTTCCGGGCCGCGGAGTCGATCCGTGGCTGGCATCCGGGGTCGTCGCTGCGCCGGGTGGTCGGGACGGTGGCCGCTGTGCTGGCGTTCGCGCTGGTTCTGGTGGCGCTGCTCGGGACCTGGGGCGGCTATGTGATGTTCCTGGTGGCGGCGCTGGCGGCCCTCGTGACGTCGACGGCGGTCGATGCTCGATCCGCTGTCGTGACGCTGGGTGGGATGGCGCTCATCGCCGCTGGTCCGGGCACTGTAGAGGCGGCCCTCCGGAGCGACACTGTCGTGGGCGTGTGGGTGTTCGTCGTGGGTGTGGCGGAGTTCGCGGCCGGGGTGTTCCTGGTGCTGCGGGCGCGGGTGCCTGAGGACAGGTTTCTTCGGTTCTTCTGGTCGTTCAGCCCGCAGCGGGCACCACATTTCGTATTTATCGGGTTTTTCGCCTTGTTCGGGGCCATCGTTGAGGCGGGGCCTCGGGAGATCGTCGGGGATGTGGGGTTCCTGCCGCTGGTGGGTCTGTGTGTCGCGGTGTCCGCCGGCGGTCTGCTGATCCTCTTCCCGCCTTCGCGGCAGGAGCTGATCCGGTCCCGGTTCCGCTCGTTGACGACGGAGCCTTCCGAGCGCTCGTTCGGGCAGACCATCACTTATCTGTTCGGGCGTGAAGGCTAGCCGTTGCCGGCTCCGCGGGTCATCTCCAGCCGGAGCATGACGGCGCCCTGGTCCGGGCCGTACTTCGCGGCATACAGCGCCGCCACCCGCTCACGGACGTCGTCCGGTGGCTCCTCCAGGACGTATCGGGCGGCGCCATCACCCGGGCGGGAGACCCGGTGTTCCGGGTGGAAGGCGTAGGGCAGCGCCGCCGGGTTCACGTTGACCCAGTGCTCGCCGTCGGCGACCACATAGGGCAGGTCGTGGTCGGCGGACTTCTCGCCCGCGGAGAAGCGGAGCGGCATGCGGTAGTGGTCCGCTATCGCCAGCAGGCCGGTGCCGTTCCAGCGGGCGTCGAAGGCCTCCAGGGCCAGCTCGCCGATGTCGCCGCGGACCGGGACCTCGCGCTGGGAGCTCTCGCTGACACGGTGGTTGCGGAACAGGCCGTAGGACATCCAGTCGTCCACGCGGTAGAGGGCGTGTGCGGGGCCGACGGAGCTGATCCGTACCTCGAAGAGCTGCCGGTGCAGCGGGGACAACTCGCGGATGAAGGCGTCGAGGCGGGACACGTTCTGGCGCATCAGGGCCAGGGCGTCCAGCGGTGCGACCTGGTGAGCGCGTTCGGCGGCGTCGGGGCAGGACGGGTCGGTGAGCATGATGCGGAAGTGCACGCCGCGGTCGAGGGCGGCGCGGACGGCGGCCAGGAAGCGGGGCTCGTGGGAGTTCTCCAGGAGGCCGGTCCAGTGTTTCCAGATGTCCACCTGCTCGGAGGAGCGCGAGACGCGGCGGATCACATCGGTGTAGTCGAGGCGGTTTCGCCAGCGGACCGCGTTGCGGCTGAAGAAGAGCACCAGGGGCTGCAGGACGATGACGGCCAGGACGATGTCCAGGAGGTTGGCGCCGATCGCCAGGCGCAGCTGCGTGCCGAAATCCTCGGTGTGGCGGATCGGGTAGAGGAGCAGGAAGGCGCCGACCAGCAGGACAGCACCGATGACGGCGTAGATGGCGGAGAGCCAGAAGCGGTGCCCCCGTAGGCCCATACGGCCATCGTTACATAGATGGATCTAGCTGGACATCTCCAGGACCGGGGTGCCACTTCGGTGACACCCCGGCGGCATCTCAGTCGTCCACCCGGAAGCCGATCTTCAGCGTCACCTGGAAGTGGGCCACCTCACCCTCGACGACCTGGCCGCGTACCTCCTTGGTCTCGAACCACTCGATGTTGCGGACGGTCCGGGCGGCCTTGCTCACGGCGGTCCGGATGGCGTCGTCGATGCTGGTCGGGCTGCTGCCGACCACCTCGGTGAGCCGGTACACGTGATGGGTCACGACATCCTCCTCGATGCTGGTCACCCCTAGCCTGGTGCATCGGCGCCCGGGTGGCTGGAAGATGAGGGGGATGCTTTCGTCGATGGAGGCCGTGCGCCGGCTCATGGATCTGAGGCACCGCGGCCGGGCCGAGGACCTGCCCGCGGTGCTCACGTCGGCCGCGCCGCTGCTCGCGGCGGAGACGATAACCGTCCTCCTGGTCGATTACGGGCAGGTGGCGCTGCACCCGCTGCGGGGAAGCGGCGCGGCCACCGTCGTCGTGGAGGGCTCGCCGGCCGGCCGGGCCTTCACGACCGCCGAGCACCAGTGGCTCGACGGGTTCCTCTGGCTGCCGCTGCTGCACGGGGCTGAACGGCTCGGTGTCCTGGAGTTCCGGCTCAAGGACCATCCGGACGGGGCGGATCTGCGCGATCTCGAGGTGATCGCCGCGCTGGTGGCGGAGCTGATCGCGAGCCGGCGGTTCTACGGCGACGCGGTGGAGCACACCCGGCGCCGGCTGCCCATGCAACTCGCGGCGGAGATCATTTGGAACCAGCTCCCGCCACTGACGTTCGCGGTGGACGGGACGATGGTGACGGCCGTGCTGGAGCCGTGTTACGACGTGGGCGGGGACGCGTTCGACTACGCGGCCAACGCGGACGTGCTGCATGTGGCGCTCTTCGACACGGTTGGTCACGGGATCAGTGCCAGTGCGCTGACCACGTTGACGCTCAACACGTACCGTAATGCCCGGCGCTCCGGGCTCTCCCTGGTCGACACCTCCCGCTCGATCGACAAGTGGATCCGCGCGCAGTATCCCGGCGCCTTCGTCACCGCGCTGCTGGCCGAGCTGGACATGGCGACCGGGGTGTACCGGCGGATCAGCGCCGGTCATCCCGCCGAGTTGTTCCTCCGGGACGGGCGCGTCCTGCCGCAGCTGCCCACCCCCAACGCTCTGCCGCTCGGCCTCGGGCACATGATCGAGCGACCGCCCGGCGTGGTCGAGTGGCAGCTGGAGCCCGGGGACGCGCTGGTGCTCTACACCGACGGGATCATCGAGGCGCGGGATTCGTCGGGTGGGCTGTTCGGGGTGGAGCGGCTCGGCGAGTTCATGCTGGACGCTCTGCGGCTGGGGATGTCGGCACCGGAGACGATGCGGCGGCTCATCCAGACGATCGTGTCCTATGAGGAGGGGGAGCTACGCGACGACGCTACCGCTGCGATGCTCCAGTGGCGCCGTCACTGAGTCCTCGGCCCGCGCCGCAGTCGTCCGGAAGCTCAGCACCGCCAGCCCGAGACCCACGACCGTCAGGCCCACTCCGAGCCACGCCGACGACAGGAACCCCCACCCCGCCGCGATGACCGCCCCGCCGAGCGCTGCACCCAGGCTGTTGGCCAGGTTCAGCGACGACTGGTTGACCGCCGCGCCCATCAGCTGGGCGCCCGGTGCCGCCGCGATCAGCTGCGCCTGCAGGGCCGGCACGATGAACAGGCTCGCCGCCCCGACCAGGAACGCGCCCACGAACAGCCCGGCCACAGTCCCCGCCGCCACCGCGAACAGGGCCACCGAACCGAGCAGGCCCGCGAACCCGTACAGCACACTGCGCCGCAGGTCACGGTCGGCGGCCACCCCGCCGACGGCGATGCCGACTGTCATCCCGAGACCCATCACCGCCATCACCCACGGCACGGCCCCGGCCGGCAACCCGGTCACATCGGTCGTCACCGGCGCCACGTAGCTGTTCACCGCGAAGAACCCACTGGTCCCGATCGCCACGACGGCGGCGACCAGCCAGACCTGGGGTGACCGGAACGCCCGCAACTCCGCCCGCGGTGATCCACCCGGTGCCGCGGCCACCGCCGGCACGGTCACGAAGACAGCAACCAGCGTGAGCGCGAAGACCGCCGCCACCGCCAGATACGCGATTCGCCATCCCGCGCTCTGCCCCAGCGCGGTGATCACCGGAACCCCGACGAGGTTCGCCGCGGTCAGCCCACCGATCACCAGGGCGACACCCTTGCCGTGGTTCCCCGGCCCGAGCAGGTTCGCCGCGAGGATGCCCGCCGCCCCGAAGTACGCACCGTGCGCCAGCGCCGCCACGAACCGCCCCGCGAGGACGAGTTCGAAACTCGGCGCCACCGCCGAGGCCGCCGTCCCGGCCACCATCAGCCCGAGCAGGCCGATCACCAGTCCGCGCCGGGGCACCCGGGCCGTGAGCGCCGCGATCGTGGGCGCACCCGCCACCACGCCCAGCGCGTAGATCGTGATCATCCAGCCGGCGGTGGCGACCGCGTCCGGTGCCGATCTCGCATAGTCCGCCGGCAGAAGGTCCCGCGCGATCTCCGGCAGCAGCCCCATGGCGAGGAACTCGGTCAACCCGAGCCCGAACCCGCCCAGCGAGAGGGCGAGCAGGGCCGCCCAGCGGCGGCCGGCGGTCAGTGTGTCCACGGCTTGCGACTCTAGAACGTTCTAGTTGCTGACACGATAGAACGTTCTAGTAATCACAGGTTACGATGCGGCGGTGCAGTCAGGGGACCGGCGTACTACCCTCGCCGACGTCGCGGCCGAGGCCGGCGTCTCCGTGGCGCTGGTCTCCATCGTCATGCGCGGCGCACCCGGCGCCGGCGCCGCCACCCGCGAACGCGTCCTCGCGGTCGCCAACCGCCTCGGTTACCAGCCCGACAGCCGCGCCCGCCTCCTGCGCAGCGGCCGGAGCCGCCTGCTCGGCGTCGTCTTCGACGTGCGCCACCCGTTCCACGACGACCTGCTCACCGGCCTCTACGCCGCCGCGGGCAACGCCGGATACCAGCTCACCCTCAGCGCCGTCACCCCGCGCCGCGACGAGCGCACCGCCGTCGACGACCTGCTCCAGGACCGCTGTGAGGCCCTCATCCTCTTCAGCCCGCGCCTGCGCACGTCCGACCTGGGCACCCTGGCCGCCAAGCTCCCGCTCATCGCGATGATGCGCAACGTCCGCCACCGCAACGTCGACGCCGTCCACAACGACGAGCAAAAGGGCTCCCACCAGGCCGTCGACCACCTGGTCGCGCTGGGCCACCGCCGCATCGCGCACATCGACGGCGGCTCCCAGCCCGGCTCTGCCGAACGCCGCGCCGGCTACATGGACGCCATGACGCGCCACGGCCTGACCGATTTCGTTCAGGTCCTGCCCGGCGGCCCCGGCGAGGACGACGGAGCCCGCGCCGGCCAGCTCCTGCGCCTCGACCCATCCACTGCCGTGACCGTTTTCAACGACCTCAGCGCCCTGGGTGTCCTGGCCGTCCTCCGCCGCCGGGGCGTCGACGTCCCGGGCGACATCAGCGTGGTCGGCTACGACGACAGCAGCTTCAGCCGCCTCTCCCACATCGACCTGACGACGGTCGCCCAGGACGTGGACGCGATGGCCACACATGCGGTGAGCCGCGCCGTCACCCGCATCGAGGGCGGCGCGGTGACCGAACGCGAGGTGGTCGTCGCCCCACGCTTGATCCCGCGAGGCACGTCCGCGTCAGCATCCGCCGGATAGGGTACGCGACTCGTGCTCTGACCGATCTAGACCCGCGACCAGGTGCCGCTCAAGGCCGCAGCGCGGCCGCCGGGACACCTGCCGCGAGACCTCCTCACCCCCGCGTCCAGGTTCCCGCTACCGCCCCACCCCGGACCAGCACCGGCCCCCGGGACCCGTTCATCGTGATGAGGTCGCCGCGCCACGACACCGACCGCAAGGTGCAGTCCAGCCGCAGCCGGGCTGTGAGCCGGCCGCTCGCCACGTCCCAGATGTCCAGCGAGCCCGCCGCGCGCACCGCCGCCACGCGGGTGCCGTCCGGCGACCAGGCCACGGCGGCGATGAGACCGCCCTGCCTCGTGTTGAGCATCCTGACCAGCGATTTGTCCTCGACACGCCAGATCACGACGTCGCTGTCCGCCCCGAACGCCACCAGGGAACCGTCCGGACGGGGCGCCGCACATTCAATCGCGGCGCCGTGAAGCGGCATCGACGACTCCTCCAGCGTGCGCATGTCGATCGTCCGGACGCAGCCCCGCACATCGCCGGCGACAAGCCACTCGCCTTGCGGATCCGCGACCAGAGCGGAGACGACATTCCGGTCCTGCCCGCTGAATACTGCGATCCATGAAGGGTCAGAGGTCGACCAGACGCTGACGTTCCCCCACCCATCGTGGTAATCGTTGCCGGTCGATGCCAGCCACCTGCCGTCCAGCGGCGACGCGAGCATGCTCACGTTCCCGACTCGGGCGTCACAGCGGAACAGCCGCACCGGATCGGCTGCGACATCCCAAATCTGGATGTGGTTCTCGTCGACAGCCGCGAGTCGCCGGCGGTCGAGGATCTCGATCGTCCAGTTCCCGGCGAAGTCCAACAGCAGACCGCGAAGACTCTCGCCCGGCCGCCACAGGAAGGCGCGCTTGTTCGCGCCCAGCACCGCCCATTCGCCACTGTCCTCGCACCACAACCTCTTTGGGTAGGAGTCAGTTTCCGCGTCGTCGACCGCAATGCCGTCCATGTTCATTCTCACGAGCGTTCCACCGTCAGTCACCATGATCGACTGCGTGTGACCGCACGATTCGGCTAGAGCCCAATGCCGCGTAGCTTAAGTTGATCTTGCGGGTTGTGGGAAGGCGTGCAGGCGGATCATGGCTGGTGTCTGGTGGCGGATGCTGGCGGGTTCG